>NZ_JBQHDD010000008.1:0-313342 GCF_052068055.1 Micromonospora sp. L32
GACGGCACCATGGCCGCGCTACCGCGGGCGACCTGTGAGCTGCAGGGCTACGCCTACGACGCCAAGATCCGCGGCGCCCGGCTGGCCCGACAGTTCTGGAACGACCCCGACTACGCCGACCGGCTCGAACGCGAAGCGGCCGACCTCAAGCAGCGCTTCAACCGCGACTTCTGGGTCGCCGACGGCGAGTACTACGCCCTCGCCCTCGACGGCGACGGCCGCCAGGTCGACGCCCTCTCCTCCAACATCGGCCACCTGCTGTGGAGCGGCATCGTCGAGGAGTCCCGCGCGGCCAGGATCGCCGAACACCTCCTCGGCCCCCGCCTCTTCTCCGGCTGGGGAGTGCGCACCCTCGCCGAGGGACAGGCCCGCTACAACCCCATCGGCTACCACGTCGGCACCGTCTGGCCCTTCGACAACGCGTTCATCGCCTGGGGGCTGCGCCGCTACGGCTTCAGCCAGGAGGCCGGCCGGATCGCCGAGGGGATCATCGACGCGTCGCACCACTTCCAGGGCAGGCTGCCGGAGGCCTTCGGCGGATACGACCGGACGCTGACCCGGTATCCCGTGCTGTACCCCACGGCGTGCAGTCCGCAGGCGTGGTCCACGGGCGCCCCCCTGTTGTTGCTGCGGACCATGCTCGGCATGGAACCCCGTGGGGACCACCTGGTGACCAGGCCGGCCGTGCCCCCGGGCATGGGCCGGATCGAGCTGCTCGGCATTCCCGGCCGGTGGGGCCGGGCCGGCGCCCTGGGACGCGCCCGCCGCGAGCGGCGCTGACCGCTGCGCGGTGGCAACCGGACGTGCGGCCGTCCGGACCGCACGAGGAGCCGACATGCCGGCTCCGCGGCAGCCCCGCCCCACCACGAACACCGCTGCCGACGTCGGCTTCGCTCGCGATGGCCGGCCCCACCCGGGCGGGTGGCCGGCGGCTACGTCGCGGAGCGTACGCGAGGAGTCGCCGGCGGGGTGACGGCGCTGTTGCCGTCGTCACCTACCGTGACGGGAGACGGCGCGGCGCGGTTGACCATGACGTGGCGTCAGGTCCTAGCGTCGGTTCCGCCGCCGTCCCGGCGGGTGGAAACACGTTCGATCGGCGCCGGCTCAGGGGCAACCCTGAGCCGGGCTCCGGGCCGACCCGCAGCGGGAAATCCGCGCCGCGTCCGCCCCTGGGCGGACGGATCCGGCGGGCACGGCACGGAGGATGGGACCAGCCCCACCGACCAGCGGGGGCGGCGGGGACACCGCAAGCAGACGGAAGAGGTAGATGACGTGACCGCGACGGTAGGCCGGCAGGCGCAGGCCGCGGCCAGGGCCAGCGACGTGTGGAAGGTGTACGGCAGCGGCGAGGCGCAGGTCGCCGCGCTGCGGGGGGTGAGCGCCGAGTTCGAGCGTGGCCGGTTCACGGCGATCATGGGCCCGTCCGGTTCGGGCAAGTCCACGCTGATGCACTGCCTGGCGGGGCTGGACTCGGTCACCAAGGGCACGGTGCACATCGGCGACACGACGGTGACCGGGCTCGGCGACGCCGGCCTGACGAAGCTGCGGCGGGACAAGGTCGGTTTCATCTTCCAGCAGTTCAACCTGCTGCCGACGCTGACCGCCCAGGAGAACATCCTGCTGCCGCTCTCCATCGCCGGCCGCAAGCCCGAGCAGGCCTGGTACGACACGGTGATCGACACGGTGGGCCTGCGGGACCGGCTGGGGCACCGCCCGGCGCAGCTCTCCGGCGGTCAGCAGCAGCGGGTGGCGTGCGCCCGGGCGCTGGTCGCCCGACCCGAGGTGATCTTCGCCGACGAGCCGACCGGCAACCTCGACTCCCGCTCCGGCGCGGAGGTGCTGAACTTCCTGCGCAACTCGGTACGCCAGCACGGCCAGACCATCGTGATGGTGACCCACGACCCGACCGCCGCCGCGTACGCCGACCGGGTGATCTTCCTGGCCGACGGGCAGGTCGTCTCGGAGCTGATCGAGCCGACCGCCGACACCGTGCTGGACACCATGAAGAAGCTCGACACGCCGGCCGAGGTGGCGCGCTGATGTTCCGCGCGACGTGGAAGAGCCTGCTGGCGCGCAAGGTGCGCCTCATCCTCTCCGGCCTGGCCGTGGTGCTGGGCGTCATGTTCGTCTCCGGCGCGTTCGTGCTGACCGACACGCTCGGCCGCTCGTTCGACGCCGTCTTCGCCGACGCGTACGAGGGTGTCGACGTCAACGTCTCCGCCAAGCCGAAGATCGCCCTCAGCGAGACCGAGGGTGAGCAGGTGCCCGCGGCGATGCCGGCCGCGACGCTGGAGAAGGTCCGCACGGTCGGCGGGGTGGCCGAGGCCACCGGGATCGTCGCCGCGGACGGCGCCCGCCTGATCGGCAGCAACGGCAAGGTGGTCACCTCGTTCGGTCCGCCGCAGCTCGGCGAGAACTGGGTGGGTGAGAGCGACCTGGTCAAGCTGCGCGAGGGCCGCGAGCCGCGCGCCGACGACGAGATCGTGGTCAACGGGGCGCTGGCGCAGGCCGCGAAGGTGAAGGTCGGCGACCGGGTCGGCGTGCTGACCCTGGAGCCGAAGAAGGAGTTCACCGTGGTGGGCGTCTTCGGTTACAGCGGTGACCGGGACTCCCTCGGCGGGGCCAACGAGATCGCCTTCACCACCCCGGTGGCGCAGCGGCTGATGCTCGGCGAGCCGGACGTGTTCACCAACATCAGCGTGAAGGCCGCCGACGGGGTCGGCGAGGCCGCGCTGCGCGACGACATCGCCGCCGCGGTCGGCGGCGACTACGAGGTCAAGACCGGCGAGCAGCTCTCCGCCGACGCCTCGGCGGGGCTGAAGGAGGGGCTCTCCTTCTTCAACAAGATCCTGCTCGGCTTCGCCGCGGTGGCGCTGCTGGTCGGCACCTTCCTCATCCTCAACACCTTCTCGATCATCGTGGCGCAGCGCACCCGGGAGTTGGCCCTGATGCGGGCCATCGGGGCCAGCGGTCGGCAGATCATCGGCTCGGTGGTGCTGGAGGCCATTGCGGTGGGCCTGATCGCCTCCGTACTCGGCCTGGGCGCCGGCATCGGTGTCGGCGCGCTGCTGGCGTACCTGTTCGGCAAGCTGGCGGGCGGGCTGGCGCTGGCCGGCATCGGCGTGCCGGCGGCCGCGGTGATCGGCGCGTTCTCGGTGGGTCTGGTGATCACCGTGGTGGCGGCGCTGCTGCCGGCGCTGCGGGCGTCGCGGATCCCGCCGATCGCGGCGATGCAGGACGTGGCCACCCCGGACCGCCCGCTGACCAAGGTGACGGTGGCCGGCGCGATCGTCACCGGGATCGGGGGCACGCTGCTCTTCCTGGGGCTCAGCGGCAACGCCGGGGACAACACCCTGGCCACCATCCTCGGCGGCGTGCTGTTCGCCTTCATCGGGGTGGCGCTGCTGACCCCGCTGATCAGCCGGCCGGTGGTGTCCCTGCTCGGGGCGCTGTTCGCCTGGTCGGTGCCGGGCAAGCTCGGCCGGCTCAACTCGGGTCGGAACCCGCGCCGCACCGCGATCACCGCGGCGGCGCTGATGGTCGGCATCGCGCTGGTCACCGGTGTGACGGTGATCCTCGACTCGGCCAAGGGCAGCATCAGCGCGCTGGCCGAGGACCAGATCAAGGCCGAGCTGGTGATCGCCGGGGTGCAGGGCGGTCCCCGCCCGCCGAGCTTCGACCCGGCGGTGCTGGAGAAGGCCGCCGCCATCCCGGGCGTCCAGATGGTCGACGGCGAGTACGGCGACATGGCCGTGGTCAACGGCGAGCGCACCTGGGTGGCGGCGTCGAGCAACGTCGCGGCGCTGGAGCGGATCTTCGGGGCGAAGGCCACCGCCGGTGACATCAGCAGGCTGGCACCGGATCAGATGCTGTTCAGCTCGGACACCGCGAAGTCCCGCAACGTGTCGGTCGGCTCGACGGTCAGCGTCCAGCTGTCCCGGGGCGAGGCCCGCACGTACACGGTCAGCGGCATCTACGAGAGCTCGCAGCTGACCAACCCGGTGGTGCTGCCGCCGCAGGCGGCACGGGACTTCGCCATCCCGCAGCCGATCCAGGGCTTCCTGCAGCTCGCCCCCGGCACCCGGGTCGCCGACGTCCAGCCGCAGGTCGAGACGCTGCTCGCCGACAGCCCCGAGGTGTCGGTGGCCGACCGGGCCGCCTTCATCAAGCAGCAGACCAGCCAGCTGGACACCCCGCTGCGGATGATCCAGATCCTGCTGGCGCTGGCCATCGTGATCGCGGTGCTGGGCATCATCAACACCCTGGCCCTGTCGGTGCTGGAGCGGACCCGCGAGCTGGGCCTGCTGCGGGCGATCGGGCTGCGCCGGGCGCAGACCATGCGGATGATCACCGTCGAGGCGGTGGTGATCTCGGTCTTCGGCGCGCTGCTCGGCGTGGTGGTCGGCACCGGCCTCGGCGCGGCGGTGGTCGAGGCGCTCAAGGACGAGGGCATCACCGACCTGGTCCTGCCCTGGGGCCAGATGGGGCTCTTCCTCGGGCTGGCCGCGATCATCGGGGTGGTCGCCGCGGTGCTGCCCGCGGTGCGCGCCGCGCGGATCAACGTGCTGGGCGCCATCGCGCACGACTGATCCTCAGCAGGGACGACGAAGGGGGCCCCGCCGGTCGGCGGGGCCCCCTTCGCGTGGTCAGGCCGGCGGCTCGCCGAGCAGCGCGGCCAGCAGCTCCAGGTCCGCCGCGGTCAGGCTCTCCACCTGGTGTACGCCGTCGATCGGCGCGATCGGCACCTCCGCGGGCACCGCCAGCACCGCCGCACCGGCGGCGAGCGCGCTGGCCACCCCGGTCGGCGAGTCCTCGATCGCCACGCACCGGCCGATCGGCACGCCCAGCAGCCGCGCCGCCGTCAAGTACGGCTCCGGGTGCGGCTTGGCCAGGTCCACCTCGTCACCGCAGACCACCGCGTCGAAGCTGTCCCGCCCGAGGGTGTCCAGGGCCACCTCGACCAGCGGCCGCCCGCTGGAGGTGACCAGCGCGGTGCGGATGCCGGCGGCGCGTACGGCCCGCAGCAGGGTCAGCGCGCCGGGCCGCCAGCGCAGCCCGGTGCGGAACAGCTCCAGGATCCGGGCGTTGATCCAGTCGATGCTGACCTGCGGATCGCGCTCCGGCTGGCCGAGGTCGTCGTGCACGATCCGCATCGACTCGGCCATGCTCGTGCCGATCACCGCGCGCCGCGCGGCGTCGGAGAGCGTGCCGCCGTACTCGGCCGCCAGCTCGCGCAGCGCGACGTCCCACAGCTTCTCGCTGTCGACCAGGGTGCCGTCCATGTCGAAGAGCACGGCGGCGGGATGTGGGCTGCTCAGCGGGGGCCTCCTCCGGCCGGGGTGGTGTCGGGGCGATCCTCTCAGCCCGACCCGGGCGGCCCGCCGCCCTCCCCGCCGAAGGTGATGTGGGCGATCCCGCTCAGCCGAGGTCGCAGGCGTCCAGGGAGCTCTCGTAGCCGCGGAAGAACGAGTCGGTGCGCTGCTCGGCGGTGCCGTGCGAGCCCTCCGCGACCCCACGGCTGGTCGGGGTCGTCGCCGACGGCGAGCAGCCCCTCGCGGAACTCGTCGAGGTCGCCCGTGTCCAGCTTCAGCACGCCCGAGCGGACCGAGTCACCCAGGTACGCCCCGGCCATGCAGTCGGCCTGCAACTCCTGCTGGATGGTGAAGTTGGAGCGGATGCCGAGGCGTGCCTGGATGCCGTGGGCGTACTCGTGGCCGAGCAGGTAGAACACGAACGCGTCGCCGACCTGGCGGAACGCGGCCACCGACCAGTTGACGTCGTAGGCGATGAAGTCGCCCTGGGAGCAGTAGACGGCGTTGTTGCGCGGCAGCGCCTGGCCGCCGCAGGCGACCTCCCCCTCGCGCTGGTACGGAACGATCCGGCGGATCGGGCGGAACTGCTGGCCGGAGGCCTTGAACTGAGCGCCCCAGTAGTCCTCGGCGATGTTCACCGCGTCGCCGATGTCGGTCTTGAACTCCTCGACGCTGGTGGTGCCGTCGGCCCGGGTGGTCTGCGGGCCCGGCGAGGCGGCCTGCCGGGACCGGCCCGGCGCCGGTTCGCGCGGCTCCTGCGGGCCGCTCTCCCCCACCCCGCCGACGGCGCAACCGGCCGCCACCACCAGCGCCACCACGGCCGCGGCGAGCGAGCCGCGCGACTGCGATCCCGAGCGTGCCGTCACAGTTGCCCTCCCAGGCGTCGCGGCCGATGCGGTCGGTGTACCCCGACCGTGGATTGATCATGCCGGGCGGCGACCGTCGGGACCATGGGCGGACGGCCGGGGCTCAGCTGTCCCAGAGGTGGAACAGCGCCACCGCCCGGTCCGGGTCCAGGTGGAGTTCGAGGTGCCGGCTGCCGGCGGCACTCTCGTCGTAGAGCGTGCTGTGCCGCCACCGCACGCCCGCCGGCAGGTACGGGGACAACCCGGGCCACACCGCCGGCTCCGCGGTCGCCGGCTCCCAGGGGTACGCGGCGGCCAGCGCCCGCGCGTCGGCCGGACGCAGCCGCACCACCCCCTGGTACACCCAGTCCGTGGGCCCCGGTCCCCGCGAGCACGGGTTCGCCTCGGTGTCGACCTGCCAGTGCACGTCGAGGAAGTCGCCCAGGCCGGGCACGTTCTCTGCGGGGAAGCCGCGATCGGTGCGGATTTCGGCCGTGTCCGCGGCCAACTGGTCGGGACAGGTCCGGTCGGCGGCGACCTCCCGCCGACCAGCCAGGCGACGCCACCGCAGGCAGCCAGCAGCGCCAGGGCCGGGACGGCGGCCAGCAGCCACGGCACCCGACGCGTCCATCTCGTCACCCGCGGAGGATAACGATCATCAGGAGCGTCCGTCGCCTCGACGGATGACGTCGCTCTGCGAGGCGTGCCGGTTCTGCTCGTAGCGCTGCTGCTGCACCACCGCCGCCCGCCGGGCGCCCGGGTCCTCCGCCGAGGCCGTGCGCTGCCGGTCGCGCCAGGCGACCCACCCGACTGCCGCCGCCATGACCGCACCGAACACCCCGAGTATCACCCAGGTCGTCGTCATGCATCCACGGTAGACCTGGATCGCGAGGCTGCGCACCGATGACGGGGACCACTTTGGCGATCACGAGCGGGAACGCTGGGCGGGACGCGCCGCCGCGATCATCATCAGCCCAGGCCGCCGCCATGGATCCAGTCGTTCTGCGTGACGTGCCGGCCTTGCTCGTAGCACTGCTGCTCCACCACCGCCGCTTGCCGGGCGCCCGGGTTTTCCGCCGAGGCCGTCCGCTGCCGGTCGCGCCAGGCGACCCAGGCGACCGCTGACGCCACGACCGCGCCGAACGCCCCGAGCAGCACCCATGCCGTCGTCATGCATCCACGGTAGACCCGGGTCGCCTAGGCTGCGCACCGATGACGGGGACCAGTTTCGACGATCACGAACGGGAACGCTGGGCGGGACGCGCGACGGCGTACGAGCGCACTTTCGCCCGGCTCTGCGCGTACCCGGCGGACGCGCTGCTGGACGCGGCGGGCGCCGGGGCCGGCATGCGGGTGCTCGACGTGGGCACCGGGACCGGCACGGTCGCGGCGCTGGCGGCCGGGCGCGGCGCGACGGTGGTCGCGGTGGACGCCGAGGCGTCGATGCTGGCCAGCGCCCGGCGGGCCGTGCCCGACGCCCGGCTGGTCCGCGCCGCGCTGCCGCACCTGCCGCTGATCACCGGCGCAGTGGACGCCGCCGTGGCCAACTTCGTGCTGAACCACGTCGGCGACCCAGCCGCCGCGGTGGCCGGGCTGGGCCGCACGGTACGCCCCGGCGGCCCGATCGCCGTCACCGTCTGGCCCTGGCCGCAGCCGCCCCTGCAACGGCTCTGGGGTGAGGTGTTCGCCGAGGTGGACGGTGGGAGCTGCCGAAACTCGCGGCGGAGCGGGACTTCCCGCGCACCGAGGAGGGGCTGACCGGGCTGCTCGCCGGGGCGGGGCTGGACGACGTGCGGTGCCGCACGCTGACCTGGACGCACCGGGCCGACCCGGACGAGTGGTGGACCGGCCCGGCCAGCGGCCTCGGCATTCCGGGGCTGCTGCCGGAGCGGCAGCCGCCGGCGACCCGCGAGGCGCTGCGCCGCCGCTACCTGCAACTTTCCGCCCGCTACCGGGATGCCGACGGCCTGCTCGCCCTGCCCACCGCCGCGCTGCTCGCCGCCGGTGTGGTGAGCTGACCCGTGCCGACTAACGGGCTCGGGCCCACGTCAGGAAGCGCTGGGTGAGGTTCTCCGGCACCGCGTGCCCGTTGAGCTGGGAGAGCTGCGCGCCGGCCTCCGCCATCAGGGTGCTCAGGTAGACCAGCAGCGCGACCCGGTCCTCGCGGTACTCCACCAGCAGCGCCAGCCGCGCCGGCTGGCAGGGCCACTCCGCGCCGCAGGCCCGACACCGCCACAGGGGGCGCATCGGCAGGTGGGGTCGCGATGGCCCGCTCACCTTCCCACCACCACTGTCCGATCGGCGCGGACGAGCGCAAAGCGCTGCCGTAAGTCGGTCGAGCCGTCAGGGCGTACGTCCTGGCCGCTCAGCTCCACCCACAGCGCACCCTCGACCATCCGCCGGTTGAGCACGGCCGTGATCCGCATGAGCAGCGGGCCGGTGCCGAAGCGGTAGAAGCCTTCGTGGACGGTGATCAGGTCGCCGACGGTCACCAGCGGCCTCCGTTCGCCCGCCAGCGGCTTGCCGGGGTCTGGTTGCCGGCCCGGGTCTGGTCCGCAGTCGGGAACAGGGCGCTCGACGGCTTCGCCCGCCTGGGTCGCGCGTTGTCCGGCATCAAGCAGGTAATCGGGATCGGGGTCTCGGCCTTGCGGCGTCGGAAACGGAACAGCACAGCGGGCCTCCTCGGGATCTCGGGAGGGACGGCCCCGCTTCATCGCGGGGGCGGCCCCGAGCAAGTTCCGCTGGCGGCTCGGACTGCGCCAGCGGTAACGCTGGTGACACTCTGCTGTGGAGGGCACTACGCTCGGAAGGCGTCTCGCCGGTCCGGGCTGAGCTGGCGGAACGAGCGTCAGACCTGTGGCGGCATGATTAGTTGATCACCAGTTTGGGGCACCTTGAATGGCAGATGTTCCCAGTCCGCTCGCCGCGTTCATCGTGAGCGAGATCCGCCGGGCCCGCGGGGCCGGCGGCTTGACACAGGAGGCATTCGGCCGGGCTGCGGGTTTCAGCGCGTCACACGTCAGCGCCGTCGAAGGCGGCACTCGCGCCCTGACGATGGACTTCATCAAGGGCGCCGACCGCGCGCTGACCAGCGGTGGCCTGTTCGAGCGCCTGGTGTCCAAGCTGGGTGCACCGTCGTGGTTCCTGCCGTGGCTCGACGCCGAGCGCGGGGCGACGCAGCTTCGGTACTTCGAGCCGAACCTGATCCCGGGTCTTCTGCAGACCGAGGCGTACGCCCGCGCCGTGTTACGGCTGGATCCACGCCTCACCGACGACGAGGTCGAACGCCGGGTGACCGCGCGCATCGAGCGGCAGACGATTCTGGGCCGGGAGGCGCCGCCTCAACTCGTCGTGGTCGTCGACGAGGCGGCTGTCCGACGCGTCGGGGACGGCTGCGAGAAATTAATGGGTGAGCAGATGTTGAAGCTTGTAGCCTGCGCCGAGCGTCCCAGCGTCAGCATTCACGTCATTCACCGGAGGTCGGCCTTCACGCGGGCCTGTCCGGCCCGCTGTCGTTGGCACACCTGGCCGACGGAAGCTGGGTCGGCCACCTGGAAAGCCAGCTCGGCGGCGATGTCGTAGACCGGCCGTCGGACCTGGATACGCTCTTCCAGCGGTGGGAGAGCGTCCGCAACGAGGCACTGTCGCGGCGGCAGTCACTGGACCTGATCAAGGAAGCAGCGAATCAATGGACCTAACCAGTGCACAGTGGAGGAAGTCCACTCGTAGCGGTACCAGCGGCGGCAACTGTGTCGAGGTTGCTGACAACCTCCCCGGCGTGGTGGCCGTCCGCGACTCCAAGGACTCGACCGGACCGGCCCTCGCCTTCACTCCCACCGCCTGGCACGCGTTTGTCGCCCACATCGCCGCGCGGCCCTGACCGCCTCGCTGTCCGCGTCGACCCGGCGGCTCCGACGTTCCCGGTGACGGCCCACCCGGGCCGGCCGAGAGGAGTGACAACGTGAAGTACATGATCATGCTGTACGGCTCGCAGCGGGACTACGACGCGATGGCGGGCCGTCCCGCCGACGACCGGCCGCCGATGTCGCCCGAGCAGGTCGCGGCGATGCACGCCCACATGGAGGCGGTGCACAAGGAGATCGCGGAGTCGGGCGAGCTGGTCGACGGCCGGGGACTCACCGCCCCGGTGCACGCCCGGCGGGTCCGACTGCGCGGGGGTGCGCCCGTGGTGACCGACGGCCCCTACCCGGAGACGCAGGAGGTGCTGGCCGGCTTCACGATCGTGGAGTGCGACAGCTTCGACCGGGCCACGCAGATCGCCGCGCGGTTCGTGAACCCGGACGCCGAGGGCGAGTACGTGGACGTGCGGCCGGTCGCCGAGGGCATCGAGGACCTGAACGGCTGATGACCGCCGAGCCCGTCGAGGACCTGCTGCGCCGCCTGACGCCGCAGGTCCTCGGCGCGGTGGTGCGCCGCTACGGGCACTTCGACACCGCCGAGGAGGCCACCCAGGAGGCGCTGCTCGCGGCCGCGACCCGGTGGCCGGTCGACGGCGTACCCGATGACCCGCGCGCCTGGCTGATCACCGTCGCGGCGCGTCGCCTGACCGACCTGCTCCGCAGCGAGCAGGCCCGACGGCGACGCGAGGACGACGTCGCCCGGCGGTTGCCGCCCGAGCAGTGGCTCGCTCCCCCGGCGGACCGCCGGTCGCCGGAGGACGACAGCCTGGTGCTGCTCTTCCTCTGCTGCCACCCGGAGCTGCCCCCGGCCGCGCAGATCGCACTGACGCTGCGGGCCGTCGGCGGCCTGAGCACCGCCGAGGTGGCCCGGGCGTTCCTGGTCCCGGAGGGCACGATGACCCGCCGGATCACTCGCGCCAAGCAGCGCATCCGGGACAGCGGCGTGCCGTTCGGCCTGCCTGCCGGCCCGGACCGGGAGGCCCGCCTGGCCGCCGTCCGGCACGTGCTCTATCTGATCTTCAACGAGGGGTACGCCAGCACGGCCGGCCCGCTGCTGCGCCGGGTGGACCTGTCCACTGAGGCGATCCGGCTCACCCGGATGCTGCACCGGCTGCTCCCCGACGACGCCGAGGTGACCGGGCTGCTGGCGTTGATGCTGCTCACCGACGCGCGGGGGCCGGCCCGGGTCGGGCCGAACGGCGAGCTGGTCCCAATGGCCGAGCAGGACCGCAGCCGTTGGCGCGCCGACCAGATCGCCGAGGGCGTCGCGCTGGTCAGCGCGGTGCTGCCACGCGGTGAGGTCGGGCCGTACCAGGTGCAGGCGGCGATCGCGGCGCTGCACGACGAGGCCCCGAGCGCCGAGGAGACCGACTGGCCGCAGATCGAGGCGCTCTACGCGGTGCTGACCGGCCTGTCCGACAACCCGGTGGTGGCGCTGAACCACGCGGTCGCGGTGGCCATGGCCCGGGGCGCCCCCGCCGGGCTCGACCTGCTCGCCGGGCTGGCGGCCGACCCCCGGCTCGCCGCCGACCCCCGGCTGCCCGCCGCCCGCGCGCACCTGCTGGAACGCACGGGCGACCTCGGCGCGGCGCGGGCGGCGTACGAGGAGGCGGCGCGGCGGTCGATGAACCTGCCGCAGCAGCGCTACCTGTACGTCCGCGCCGCCCGCCTGGCCGACGCCGAGTGAGCCGGTCTCACCACTGCCGGCCGGGCACCAGCACCCTGGTGGCGTCGGGCAGCGTGGTCAGCACCCGGCGACTCCCGGCGCCCGGCTCGACGGCGACCAGCTCGGTCCGCTCCCGGGTCCGTCGGGTCAGCACGACATCGGCGCCGACGACGCCCTCGTACACCTCGGCGGAGCCCGTCCCGGCCGGGGACAGGTCGATCCGCCCGGCCGGCTGACCGGAACGAACGTCGACCCCGATCAGTGAGCTCGCCGGGATCGCCGGCAGGCCCTCGGGCAGGTCAGTCGGTTGCAGGTCCGGCCGGCCGAGCTGCACCCAGACCCGGGCCGGCGTTCCGCCGCCGTCCAGCAGCGGCACGATCGCGGTGAAGGACTCGCCGGGACCCAGCTGCCCGGGCCGCAGCACCGGCACGGTCCGGGTGGCAGCGGTGTCGATGTCCCGCACCGCGACGGCCAGCTTCGGCCGGGCCCTGCCGCCCGGGGCGGCCGGGGTCAGCTCGACCAGGACTAGGTGCCGGCCGTCGACGAGGGTGACCGCGTCGGTCAGCGGGGTGGCCGCCACGTCGAGCCGGCGCAACGACCCGTCGCGCATCGAAAGCACCGCGAAGGCGCGGCTGGACTGCGACAGCTCGGCGAGCACCACCGCACCCGAATCCGTGGACCAACGCCACAGCTCGTACCCGGTCGGCACCGCCCGCTCCGTCGTGTCGGTCAGGTCCCGGATCCACCACTGCCCGCTCCGGCGTACGGCCAGCCACCGGCCGTCCGGGGACAGCGACTGGTTCACCGGGCCAATGGTGGCCGGGGTGTGCCCGACCCGGAACTGCTGGCCCGTGCGGGTGACGAGGTGGATGTCGTGCTGGCGGGAGGTGCGGGTGGCCTCGTCGAAGCCGCCCGGCAGTTCGACGTGATACAGGAAGGCGGCCGGACCGACCGCGCGGTCGGTCGGGAGGTCCGCCAGGACGGGCGGCGGAACCACCCGCGCCGGCAGGCCGGCCAGCAGGTCCCGGGGCGCCACGGCGGGAGCGGTGGCCTCCGCCGACGGGCCGTCGGTGCTCGGTCGCAGGCTCAGCACCCCGGCCGCGCCGCCGGCGAGCACCCCGGCCATGAGCACCGCGAGCCACCCGCGCCCGCGTCCCCGGTGCGGTGTCGGTTCCTCCACCGTGGATTCCATCCCCGTCTCCCCCGTTCCGGGCGGTCGCCGACCGCCTCGGGCACAGCGAAGCCGAGGCCGGCGGCGCCGTCAACGCAAGGTTGCGATCCGACGCACGATGTCGACCTGATCGAGACCGGTCAGGGTCGCGGCGCGGGTTCCACCCGGAACACCGGGTACCGGTCGGCGACCGCCTCGAACTCCGCCAGCGGGGCGCGCCGGTCGACCGGCAGGTGCGGCCGGGGCGCCGGGGGCCAGGTGGAGTTGACGATCTCTCCGCCCTAAAGGACGGAGATTCCCTCCACGCTGCGCGTGGCACACGCGGCGTCCGGGCGGATTCCTGCTTCCTCGCGCGGTGCCGGCACGGATGCCGGTCTTACCTGCGCTCCACAGGCGTTTAGGCTCTCGGCGCGTCCCGCCGCGAGGACGTTCATGGCCGCGTTGACGTCCCGGTCGTGGGTGCTGCCGCAGGGGCAGTCCCACGCTCGGACGTCGAGCGCCATCTTGTCGTTGATCCGGCCGCAGTCCGAGCACATCCGGGTGGACGGGTAGAACCGATCCACCCGGGCAAAGGTACGCCCGTACCGGGCGGCCTTGTACTCCAACATGCCCGTGAACGACGCCCAACCGGCGTCGTGCACGGACTTCGCCAGCCGGGTCCGGCCGAGACCGACGACGCACAGGTCCTCGACGTACACCGCTTGATTGTCGCGGATGATCGCCGTGGACAGCTTGTGCTGCCAGTCCCGCCGAGTGTCGGCCACCTGGGCATGCGCCCGAGCGACCTTCACGACGGCCTTCTTGCGGTTGTTCGACCCCTTGGTCTTGCGGGAGAGGTCTTGCTGCAACCGCTTGAGCTTGCGGGCCGCGCGGCGCAGGAACTTCGGGGCCGCCACCTTCGTACCGTCCGAGAGGACCGCGAAGTGGGTCAGGCCCAGGTCGATACCGACCTCCGACTCCACCGGCGACAACGGCTCGTCTGCGGTCTGCACGACGAACGAGGCGAAGTACCGGCCCGCCGCATCCCGGATCACCGTGACCGAGCTGGGCTCGGACGGCAGACCCCGCGACCAGCGCACCTCCACGTCGCCGATCTTCGGCAGGCGCAGCCGGCCGTTGTCCAGCACCTTGAATCGGGCGTTGGCGGTGAACCGGATCGCCTGCCGGTTGTCCTTGCGGGAGCGGAACCGCGGCGGTGCCACCTTGCGGCCCTTGCGCTTGCCGGTAATCGAGGCGAAGAAGTTGCGGTACGCCACGTTCAGATCGGCCAGCGCCTGTTGCAGCACGACCGACGAGACCTCGCCCAGCCATGCCCGTTCCGGGGTCCCCTTGGCCGCGGTGACCCGCTTGGACAGCTCGGCGTCCGACAGGTACGGCAGACCCTGCTCGCGGGCTTCCTGCCGTGCGCGCAGCCCGTCGTTGAACACCACCCGCGCGCACCCGAACGCCCGAGCCAGCGAAGCCTGCTGACTCGGCGTGGGATACACGCGGTAGTTGTAACGGAGCTGCACGAGCGCAGAATACCATTGGTTTATGGCTGAACTCGAAGGCATCCGCACTGGTAGGCACTGCGTGTTCGCTCTGCACGCTCACTTGGTCTTCGTGACGAAGTTCCGGCACAAGGTGTTCGGCGACCGGCACCTCGCCCGCATGGAAGAGATCATGCGGGCGGTGTGCGCCGACTTCGAGACCGAACTGGTCGAGTTCAACGGCGAGAACAACCACGTCCACCTGCTCGTCAACTTCCCGCCCAAGGTCGCCCTGGCGAAGTTGGTCAACAGCCTCAAGGGCGTGTCCAGCCGGCGGATGCGGCAGGAGTTCCCCGACCTGCGGCGGCACTACTACCGGGCCAACAAGCTCTGGTCGGGTTCCTACTTCGCCGGCTCCGTCGGCGGCGCACCGCTGAGTGCCGTGCGTCAGTACATCGAACAGCAGAACCGCCCGGTCTAAGAGCGTGTTTTAGATGGTCTGATGTGGACGGCGTGGCGGCATGACATCGGCGGTGGGGGCGGGCAGGTTGGCGCGGTGTCTGCTCGTCGTGGCTACCCCTCGGACCTGACCGACGCCCAGTGGGCTTTGATCGAGCCGCTGCTGCCGGAGGCGAACACAGACGGGCGGCGGGAGAAGCATCCTCGGCGGGAGATCGTCAACGCGATCCTGTACGTCGTCCGGTCTGGTTGCCCGTGGCGGTATCTGCCAGCGGATCTGCCGCCGTGGCAGACGGTGTACTGGTACTTCGCCCGGTGGGAGGACGTCGGCGTGACCGAGAAGCTCCTGCGTGCGTTGCGGATCAAGGCACGGGTGCAGCAGGGCCGTGACCCCGAACCGTCGGCGGGGATCATCGACTCCCAGAGCGTGAAGGGCGCCGACACCGTCGGCCGGGACAGCCGCGGCTACGACGCCGGAAAGAAGATCAACGGCCGGAAGCGGTTCATCGTCACCGACACCGCCGGCCTGCTGCTCACCGTGACCGTTTTGGCCGCGAGTTGGCAGGACCGTGACGGCGCCAAGACCGCCCTGCTCAGCGCCTACATGGCCACCCCGATCCGGCACGTCTTCGCCGACCAGGGCTTCGCCGGACGGCTCGTCGACTGGGCCCACAACATCCTCCGCACCACGCTGGAGATCGTCCGCAAGCCCGCCTACCAGCACGGGTTCCTCTCGCCGCTGGGTCGTGGAACGAACCCTGGCCTGGCTCACCGGCTGCCGCCGCCTGGCCCGCGACTACGAACGCCACCCAGAGGTCTCCGAAGCCATCATCCGCTGGACCGCCATCGCCGGCATCACCCGCCGGATCACCCGCGGTCACCCCGCCCGCCGTCAAGCTCGCCGCACCTTCACCTGGGCCTGATCAAGCCCTCTCAAACACGCTCTAAGGCACTGCTCGGGCCTTGGCGGCCCTCCCAGCGCGGGCCTTCACCCCGCCCTGAAGGGCGGAGCACTGGCCCGCACCCCGGGTAGCGGCGCAGGACCGGGGCGCGCCGGGCCACGTCGAACTCCCGCAGCAGCACGTGCTCCCGCCCGCCGTGGCGCAGCACCGCCCGCCCACCGGCCGCCCGTACGTTGCTTACCCAGTTGGCGTTCTCGCCGAGCATGGACACCAGGTAGCGGTCACCGTCGAGGTCGGCCACCACCACCGGCACGGCGATCCTCCGGCCGGTTTTCCGCCCGCGGACCTCCAGGGTGACCGCGCGGCGCGGGGCGAGCACCCCGGTGGCGAACTGGGCGGCGTCCACCCGGTTCATCACCCGGGCCAGCCGGCTGGAGCGGCCACCCGGGTACAGCCGGCGCTGGGCCTCGTACAGCAGCTCCACCACGCGACGCACATCCACCTCCTGCGGTCCCGACTCGGATCCGGCGTGGATTCAGTCTGCGCGCCGCCGAGGAATGTTGGTGCAGGCCGGATAATCCGGATGCCGCCACGGCGCGCAGGCGGCACACTCTCGCCCGATGAGCGACGGCGACGCGCACGGCTGGCACTACGCCCCGTCCAGAACCCTGGCCGGGGCGTTGCAACGCGGGTTGGGCCGTGGCGCGCACCGCGCCATGGTGGACCCGGCGGCCCCCGACCTGGTACGCGACTGCCTGCGCCACGACCGGCGGTTCTGGTGGGTGGTGGACGAGCGCGCCGTCTACCTGGCCCGCCTGGTCCGGGACCTCGCACTGCCGCTGGAGCCGATCCTGCGCGACTGGTACGACTCGCCCGACGAGGAGCACGACGACGACAACGCCTTCACCGGGACCCTCGAGGTTCTCGAGGTGCTCGGCCGGGCCGGCGTCGAGGAGGCGGTCGAGGGGGTGCGCCGGTACGTCCGGGAGGGGCCCCGGTGGAACGAGGCACTCACGGAGGTGGCGCGCACGTGGCCCGAGGCCTGGTGGGACGACCTGTACCCGGCGGTGATGCGCCGGCCGGACGCGCTGGCACAGGCCCGCGAGTGGCGGCGGTGCCTGCCCTGGCGGGCCTGGGCGGACCGCGACCCGCGCATCGCCGACGCGGCGCGCGACGACGGACCCCAGCGGCCGCACCGGCCCGGGCGGGATGAGCCGTCAGCGGTGCTGCTGGACATACTGCGCGACCGGGACCGCTCCGCCCAGTGGCGGATGGTCCTGCGCGAACTGGGCTTCCGCCCACCCGAGCCGGCCCTGCTCGACGTGGCGGAGGAGCTGGCCACCGCCGGGCTGGCCGGTCCGCTGAGCCGACCGCTGCTCGCCGTCGGCCCGCCGGCCCTGCCGGCCGCCCGCGCGTGGGTACGCGCCGACGCCCACCCGCTGACCTGGCCGGCCCTGCAACTGCTCGCCGCCCACGGGGACGCCGGCGACGTCCCGGCGCTGCTGTGCGGGCTGGACTGGTTGGACACGCACGACGACCGGTGCGGCTACGACCAACTCGTCGAGGGGCTGGCCCGGATCGGCGGGGCGCGGGCGCGCGAGGTCCTGCCCAGGCTGCGCCGGCTCTGGTTCAGCCCGCACTCCTACGAACGTGCCGCCTACCTGAGGGCGCAGGCGGTGCTGGACCCGGCCGGGGTGCACCGGCCCTTCGCCGAAGGCCTGTGGGACTGCGAGGCGGACGTGCGGCTGCTGTCGGCCCGGCGGGCGGTGCTCGACGGCACGGCCCGGGAACGGTTGCGCTACCTGCGCGACGACCCGATCGAGACGGCCGAGGTGCGGGCCGCGGCCGCCGAGCGCCTGGACGGGTGAGGCGGCCGGGTGAGGCGGCCGGGTGGCCGGTCGGTGAGCCGGCCGAGGACCGACCGGCCGACCGTGGCCGCCGTCAGTCCTCGGCGAGGACCTCCCGCAGGCGGGCGGCGAACCGCTCCGGGTCCTCCACGAAGCCGATGTGGCCACCGGGGAACATCGTCGGCGCGGTGCCGAGCGCCTCGGCCAGCGCCCGGGAGGTGAGGTCGCAGACCTGGCCGGTCGACTCCTCGCCCAGGCCGACGACGACCCGGGTGGGGCCGCCCCGCAGCGCGGTGACGTCCGGCTGGAACCGGGTCGTCCCACGGATCATGTGGACGTACTGGAAGTGCTCGTCGGCGGCGGCCTGCGGGGCGGGTTCGCCGCCGAACATGCCCTGGACCACCGGCTCGGGCAGGTCGATGTTCGCGTTGGCGAGGAACTGCCGCCCCGCGCCCAGCCGGTCCCCGGCCAGGTACGTCGCGATCATGGCGTCCTCCCGGGCGAAGCGGTCCTCGCGGTCGTCGAGCAGGCCGAGCAGCGGCGGCTCGTGCACGATGACGGTGTGCGCCCGCTCCGGGTGGGCCTGGGCGAGGGCGAGGACGGTCACCGCGCCGCCGCTGGAGCCGAGCACGGCGGCCGGGCCGGCGTCGAGGTGGGCGATCAGCCGGGCGACGTCGTCGGCGCGCAGTTGCGGGGTCGAGTCCTGGTGCGGGTCGTGCAACAGACTGCGATTGATGCCACGCGGGTCGGTGGTGAGCACCGTGTGATCGGTGGCCAGCAGGTCGGCCAGCGGCGCGAACGCCCCGGCGTCCATCGGGGCGGCGACCAGCGCCACCAGCGGCCCCCGTCCGCGTACCTCGTAGTGCAGTCGCCCGTCGGGGACCTCCAGGGTCGCGGTGCTGACAGGTGCGGTGGATGTGCTGCTCATCGAGTCCTCCCGGATCGTGGCGTGCGCGCGTTCAGAGTGCAGACTTCCGTCGTACGGCAGAATCGTCGCTCGTGAGGGCTGTTTCTCCGCGCGCCGCCGACGACGCCCGCGACGCCGGGCTGGACCGGGCGCGCGAGGGCGACCGGGCCGCGTTCGACGACCTGGTGGCGCCGCTGCGCCGGGAGCTGCACGCGCACTGCTACCGGATGCTCGGCTCCGCCCACGACGCCGACGACGCCCTGCAGGAGGCACTCCTGCGGGCGTGGCGCGGACTGCCGCGCTTCGAGGGACGCAGCTCGCTGCGCTCGTGGCTGTACACGGTGGCCACCCGCACTTGCCTGGACGCGGCGGCCGGTCGCGCCCGCCGGGCGCTCCCGGTGGACCTCGGCCCGGCCAGCGAACGGGCGGTGCTGGACAGCGCCCCGGCAGGCCACGTCGCGTGGCTGGGCCCCTACCCCGACGCCGGGCTCGCCGACGGTCCGGCCACCCCCGACGTACGCTACGAGCAGCGCGAGGCCGTCGAGCTGGCCTTCGTCGCGGCCCTGCAGCACCTGCCGGGCAACCAACGGGCGGCGCTGCTGCTCTTCGAGGTGCTGGGCTTCTCCGCCGCCGAGATCGCCACCATGATGCGCACCTCGGTCACCTCGGTGAACTCCGCGCTGGCGCGCGCCCGGCGGCTGGTGGCCGACCGGGTGCCGCCGGTCAGCCAGCAGCGGACCCTGCGCCGAGTCGACGACACCCGGCTGCGGGAGATCGTCACCGGCTACGCGACCGCCCTGGAGAACGGCGACACCGACGCGCTGGTCGCGCTGCTGACCGAGGACGTCACCTGGTCGATGCCGCCGCTGCCGCAGTGGTACCGGGGGCTGGCGGCGGTCAGCGACTTCGCCCGCGAGCTGCCGATGACCCGGTGCGGGAGCTGGCGTCACCGGACGACCAGCGCGAACGGGCAGCCGGCGGTGGCGTCGTACCTGCGCACCGAGGACGCCGGGGCGTACCTTCCCTGGTCGGTCAACGTGCTGACGCTGCGCGACGGGCGGATCGCCGGGATCACGTCCTTCCTGGGAGCCCAACACTTCCCCGGGTTCGGGCTGCCCGACGCGCTGCCACCGGTCAGCGGCGATCATCTTGCCCCCAGGTCAGCGCGCTGCTGACGAGCGGGGTATCTGTCACCACCGCGTCCTCGCGCACTTGCAAGTCCGCGCCTACTCGATGGGGTTGAGGAAGCCGAGCAGCCGCTCGGTGAGCAGCGTCCGAGGATCCACTCATCGACGAGCATGTTGACGCTTTTAGTTAATAGTCCTTAGGATTTGCCTGCCTCGAGGAGCCCGTCCCTGTCCTGCCGTACGCCCGTCCCGGCGGCTGTCCCACGCAGCGCCGGCCGGGGCGGCAGGATGTCCAACCCGCCCACCGGGAGGCCCTCGATGTCCTCACCACGTCCCCGCCGTCGCTTCGCCATGGCCGCCGGACTGCTCGCGCTGATCACTGGCGGCGCGGCCCTCACCGTGGCCCCGGTCGCGGCCGAAGCCGCGGTCCTGCCCAACAATTTCAAGAGCGTCGGCTACATGCCGTCCTGGGCCGGCAACGTCAACACGGTCCAGTACAGCAAGCTCACCCACATCAACTACGCATTCGTGCTGCCCAACAACGACGGCAGCCTGCGCCCGGTGGAGAACCCCAGCAAGCTCTCCTCGCTCGTGTCGCTCGGCCACGCCAACAACGTCAAGGTGTCGATCGCCATCGGTGGTTGGAACGACGGCAACGACTCCGCGTTCGAGGCGCTCGCCGCCAACTCCGGCACCCGCAACGCATTCGTCAGCAACGTCATCAGCTTCGTCAACCAGTACAACCTCGACGGCGTCGACGTGGACTGGGAGTACCCCGACCCGGGCGCCTCGGCCAACAACTACTCCCTGCTGATGCAGCAGCTCAGCAGCGCACTGCACAGCCGCGGGAAGCTCCTCACCGCCGCCGTGGTCGCGGAAGGCTACTACGTCGACGGCGTACCGACCGCGGTGTTCGGCTACGTCGACTGGCTGAACATCATGGCGTACGACGGCGGCAGCCCTCACGCCAACTACAACTGGTCGATCAGCAGCATGAACCTGTGGAAGTCGCGCGGCCTGCCCGCCAGCAAGGCGGTGCTCGGGGTGCCGTTCTACAGCCGGCCCGGCTACTACACCTATTCCGCGCTGGTCAGCATGGACCCGGCCAACGCCAATCGGGACTGCACGACCGTCGCAGGTGTGCAGGAGTGCTACAACGGCATCCCGACAATCAAGCGCAAGACCCAGTGGGCACTGGCCAACGCCGGCGGAATGATGAACTGGGAACTTTCCCAGGACACCACCGGCTCGACCTCGCTGGTCAGCGCAATCTACGACACCGTCATGGGCGGCACCACCCCGAGCGGACCGACCGGCCCGATCACCGGCATCGGCGGCAAGTGCGTCGACGTCGCCGCGGCCAACACGGCCAACGGCACCCCCATCCAGCTCTACACCTGCAACGGCACCGCCGCGCAGACCTGGACGGTGGCCACCAACGGCACGCTTCAAGCCCTGGGCAAGTGCGCCGACGTGACCAGCGGCTCCACCGCCAACGGAGCCAAGGTCCAGCTGTGGGACTGCAACGGCACCGGCGCCCAGATCTGGCAGGCACAGGCCAACGGCACGCTGCGCAATCCGCAATCGAACAAGTGCCTGGATGCCACCGACAACAGCTCCGCCAACGGCACCCGGCTGCAGATCTGGGACTGCTTCGGCGGCGCCAACCAGGTCTGGCGCCTGCCGGCCTGACCCACCGGCGGCCGCCGTTCGTGCCTGCCTGGCGCGGACGACGGCCGCGCACTCGCCGGCAGGACCAGACCCGACGGCATGCATTACGAAGCACTCAGAAACCAACTAGCCGGTGACCGGGGCGGCGCGGACGCGGCGTCCCGCAGGCAGCGCGGGCCTACCCCACGCGGCCGAGGAAGGCCAGCACCCGTTCGGTGAGCAGCGCGGCGGCCGGCTCGTCGTAGGAGGAGAGGCTGCGGTCGGCGAACAGGTGCTGCGGGCCCGGGTAGAGGAACAGCTCGGCGTCCGGGGCCGCCGCGACGAGGGCCTGGGCGGCGTCGAGGTCGCCCTCGTCGACGAAGAACTCGTCGGCGTCCATCCCGTGCACCTGCACCGGCACCCCGGCCGGCCACTCCCCGCCGAACTCGGAGGTCGGGATGCAGCTGTGGAACAGCAGTGCGCCCTTCACGCCCGGTCGGGTCTGGGCCAGCAGTTGCGCCGGCATGACCCCGAGCGAGAACCCCGCGTACACCAGCCCGGCGGGCAGCCCCTCGGCGGCGAGCCGGCCGCGCTCCAGGATGACGTCGAAGCCGACCTGCCGGCCGTAATCCAGACCCTGCTCCAGGGTCTCGAAGGTCTTCCCGTCGTAGAGGTCCGGGGTGTGCACGGTGTGCCCGTCCCCCCTCAGCCGGTCGGCGAAATCGTGGACGCCCGGTGTCAGCCCCTGCGCGTGATGGAACAACAGCACCTCAGCCATGCCACGTCCCTCTCTGTGGAATCTCCTCGTACGCGACGTGCAGGATGATGCCCGGCACGCCCGACATTCTCGCGAGCGGGCTGATGGCGCACCTGGACCGCGTGACCGGTAAATGGCAGGCCTCCGCGCGGACCTCGGCGGTACGGTCCGGCAATGGACGACGCGGACGGGTACTTCGGCGAAGCGGTGGCGGCGACCTACGACGACCCGACGACGGAGGAGTTCGACCCGGCGGTCGTGGCTAGCACGGTCGACGTGCTGGCCGACCTCGCCGGTGCCGGCCGGGCCCTGGAGCTGGGCATCGGGACCGGACGCGTCGCGCTGCCGCTGGCCGCCCGCGGCGTGCCGGTACACGGCATCGACCTGTCCCGGGCGATGGTCGACCGGCTGCGCGCCAAGCCCGGCGGCGACGCGATCGGCCTGACGATCGGCGACTTCGCCACCACCCGGGTGGACGGGACCTTCTCCGTGGCGTACCTGGTCTTCAACACGATCATGAACCTGACCAGCCAGGAGGCCCAGGTGGCCTGCTTCCGCAACGCTGCCGTGCACCTGGCCCCCGGTGGCTGCTTCGTGATCGAGGTACTGGTCCCCGAGTTGCGCCGGCTCCCGGCCGGCCAGAACGTGGTGCCCTTCCACGTCTCCCCGACCGAATGGTCGTACGACGTCTACGACGTCGCCACCCAGGCGACCAGCTCCAACTACGTCCGCATCGTGGACGGTCGCGGGGAGTACCGGTCGATCCCCTTCCGGTACGTGTGGCCGGCGGAACTCGACCTGATGGCCCAGCTCGCCGGGCTGCGGCTGCGGGACCGCTGGGACGGATGGAACCGGGCGCCGTTCACCAGCGAGAGCCGCCAGCACGTCTCGGTCTGGGAGAAGCCCGCCGACTGAGCGCTGTGCGATCCTGACGGACACCTGTCCGGGTGAGAGCGGAGATCTGATGGCGACCCTGATCCTCGGCCGACCGCCGTACGACTCGGCCCTGCTGCGGCGGATCCGGGTGACGGTGGACGGACGCCGGGTTGCCGGGCTCCGGCCGGGCCGCTCGGCGAGCGTGACCGTGCAGCCCGGTCAGCACGTCGTCCAGGCGAGCCTGGACTGGACGCGCAGCGAGGCGCTGACCGTCGGAGTGGGTGACGACGAGACGGTGGCGCTGGAGGTGTCGTGCCCGGTCCGCGCCTACTGGCAGACCTGGGCGGCACCGTCGCGAGCGTTGGACATCCGGCGCGTCTGAGCTGGACGGCGTCGGACCACCAGCCGCATGCCGTCGGCGGTGACATGATGGGGCATGCCCGCGATCGAAGTGGTGCTCGGTGACATCACCGCCGAGGACGTCGACGCCATCGTCACCGCGGCCAACGAATCGCTGCTGGGCGGCGGCGGTGTGGACGGGGCGATCCACCGCGCGGCCGGACCGCGACTGGCCCGGGCGGGTGCCGCGCTGGCGCCCTGCGACGCCGGCGACGCGGTCGCCACACCGGCGTTCGACCTCGACCCACCGGTGCGCCACGTCATCCACACCGTCGGCCCGGTGTGGGAGGGCGGCGGCCACGGCGAGGCCGACACCCTGGCCTCGTGCTACCGGCGCAGCCTCGCCGTCGCCGACGAGGTCGGCGCCGGCAGCGTCGCCTTCCCCGCCATCGCCACCGGCGTGTACGGGTTCCCGCCCGAGCAGGCGGCGACGATCGCGATCTCGACCATCCGGGCCACGCCGACCCAGGTCGAGTGCGTCCGCCTGGTCGCCTTCGACGAAGCGACGTACCAGCTGTTGAACACGGCGGCGCGGGCGTGAACCGCGACCGGCGATGAGGTTGGCGGTCACGTCGGTCCGCTGAGAAACGGCGCGTCGTCGTGACGAGGCCGTCCGGGCTCGCTGAGTGCTGCGGGCCTCGCGTACGCAGTTCGACAATCGCCGGTCGCCCGACCTCGCGCCGACTAGCGTTGAGCGGGGCGGTGTGAAGCCACGCGAAAGCACCCGCCCCTGCCCTGTCGCGTACCCGGGAGGGCCAGGTCGGCCAACGGACCTGGACGTTCCCTCCGGCGCCCGAGCTGCGCGACGCGGCTGTCAGTTGTCCCGGCGCCGAGGGTCGGCGACACCCGGGGATCAGTCCGAGATCCGAGAGGGCGGCCCGGCGTCGCGAGATCGAGAAGGCCGAAGTGATGGATGGCGGACGCCGGCTGATAACCCGGGTGCCGGGCGGGGCCCAGCGGACCGATCTGCTGGAGCTCTTCTTCGACCTCGCGGCCATCGCCACCCTGATCCTGACCTCGGAGAAGATGGCGACCGAGCAGAGCTGGACGGCCATCGCCCAGGCACTGCTCGCCCTGTCGACGCTCTGGGCGGTCTGGGTGACCACCACGTCGTTCACCGACCTCTACAGCCCGCAGGCGCGAGCCGTGCAGCTCGTGATCCTGGGCATCATGTTCGGCGGCATGCTGATGTCCGCCGCCCTGCCGACCGCGTTCGACAACCACGGCCTGGTGTTCGGCGCCACCTGGGCCGGGATCAACTGGGGTCGGGCGTTGGTGGTCATCCCGTCGCTGCGGGGCCGGCCGGAGCAGCAACGCTCGAAGCGGGTCCTGCTCTGGACCACGGTGTCCGGGACCCTGTGGATCATCGGCGGCCTGGTCGCCTCCCCCGGTATCCGTCTCGCCGTGTGGCTGGCCGCGTTGACCGTGGACTACCTCGGTTTCGGCCTGCGGTTCCCGATCCCCGGCCGACCGCCACTGCCCAGGTACGACGTGGTGCCGGAGCACCTGGCCGAGCGGTACCAGCAGATCTACGTCCTCACCCTGGGCGAGCTCATCCTGGTCACCGTCCTCACCCTGAGCGACAGGCCGTTCAGCGTCGACCGGATCACCGCGTTCGCCACCGCGTTCGTCGCGGCGGTACTGCTGTGGTGGAGCTACGCCCGGGGAGCCGGCGCCAGGCTGAGTACCGCCATCGAGCGGTCCCCGCACCGGGAAAGGCTCGTCCAGACCAACCCGTACGTCCACTGGCTCATGGTGGTGGGCGTGGTCGGCATCGCCGCCGGATTCATGCGGATCATCGACCATCCCACGGAGCGGCCGCACGACACCATGACCGCGCTCATCCTGGGCGGCACGGCGCTGTTCCTGGTCGGGCGGGCCACCCTCGACCACGAGGTCCTCGGACGCATCCCGCTCTCGCACGTGGTCGGTGTCGTCGTCGCCGTCGCCCTCGCGCCGGCCGCTCCGCACCTGTCGAACCTGGTCCTGGGCTTCGGCGCCATCATCGTCCTGCTGGGAGTCGCGGCGGTGGAGTTCGTTCGACGGCAGCGCTCGGACGGGTCTGCGGCCACGGATGAGGGCGAACGCCGGCCATACCGCCCGGAGGACCGACCCTGACGTCGGTGGACGTTATCCCCTGGCTCGCTGACCGCGCTCTGCTCCTGGGGCGGCCGAGCGAGCCGGCCATCCGCTTTCTGCCGGGGCCAGTGCGTCGATGTATCTCGGTTGCCCGGACGAATCTTGACCGACAGGATGCGGAATATGCTCGCCGACCTGTGGCCACTCTACGGTCTCACCATCGTCACACCGCACCTGCAGCTGCGCCTGCCACGCGAGGAGGAACTGGCTGAGCTCGCCGATCTCGCCGGCCAGGGCGTGCATCGTCCCGGCGAGCGGCCGTTCCTGACCCCGTGGACCGACGGCAGCTATGCGGACCGGGCGCGGTTCGTCCTGCAGGGACACTGGGACCAGCTTGCCTCCTGGGACGTGGCAGCGTGGCAGCTCGGGATGGGCGTCTTCCGGGCGGGCCAGCCGATCGGAAAGGTCACGCTTCGCGCACGGGACTTCCCGGTCGTCAGACAGGTGACGACCTCGGCCTGGCTCGGCATGGATCATCAGGGCAGAGGCTATGGAACGGAAGCGAGAGCCGGACTGCTCACCCTTGCTTTCGATCATCTCGGCGCCACCGCCGCACTGACCGAGGTGTTCCAGGACAACCACTCCTCGCAGGGTGTATCGCGCAAACTCGGCTACGAGCACGACGGGATCTCGGTCGATGCGCGCGACGGTGAGGCTGTCGTCTCCGACCGCCTGCGGCTGACCCTGCAGCGGTGGCGCCAGCACAAGCTGCCGGCCGTGACGGTGGACGGCATGGACGCCTGCCGAGCCTCGTTCGGCCTCTGATCCGGCAGCCGGATCTGCCGCCGACGGCACGCCTCAGCGGCGCAGGGCGGTCTCCCGCAGCATGTGCGACAACTTCTCGGGATTGCGCACGGCGTAGAGCCCGGTGATGAGGCCGTCGTCGATACGGACCGCCACGACGGTGTCGAGCTCGCCGGCCTGCCAGAAAATCAGCGCCGGGTAGCCGTTGACCTGTGCCGGCCGCAGCGACGCGGTGTCGGCAAGCCTGCCCAGCCCGGCAACCAGCAGGCGGGCCACCTTGTCGGCCCCCACCACGGGCCGCGGGACGGCCTGCTTGACTCCGCCACCGTCACCCACGAGTACGACATCCGGTGCGAGGATGTCGAGCAGGCTCTGCAGATCGCCCGTCTCGGCCGCCCGCCGGAACGCCTCGAGCGCGTCTCGGGTCTCGGCCGCGGAAACGGCCCCGCGCGGCCGGCGCGCCGCGACGTGTGCCCGTGCCCGGTGCGCGATCTGGCGGACCGCGGCCTGGCTCCTGTCGACGGCTTCGGCGATCTCGTCGTACCCGACGTCGAACACCTCGCGCAGCACGAACACCGCCCGCTCGGTCGGCGTGAGCGTCTCCAGCACCAGCAGCATCGCCATCGAGACGCTGTCGGCCAACTCGACGTCCTCGGCCACGTCGGGCGTGGTGAGCAGCGGCTCGGGGAGCCAGGAACCGACGTAGGACTCCCTGCGGCGGCCGAGCGCACGCAGCCGGGCGAGCGCCTGGCGGGTGGTGATCCGGACCAGGTAGGCACGCTGATCCCGCACCGCGCCCAGATCGACGCCCGCCCACCGCAACCAGGTCTCCTGCAGCACGTCCTCCGCGTCGGCGGCCGAGCCGAGCATCTCGTAGGCGACGGTGAAGAGCAGGTTGCGGTGGGCGAGGAACGCCTCGGTGGCGAGGTCCGGGCGCTCGTCGCGACCGCTGTCACGATCGTCGGGTGCGTTCTGCGACGTGCCGACCATGGGTGACTCCTGTTCACTCGCGACTGTGTCACCCACCAGATGCCGGGCCCCGCCGTCGTGTGACACCGAGACCTCGTTGTGGTGGGCGTCACGTAACCACACCTGTCACAGGGATCTGATCGCCGGCATCTCGTGTTCGTCCAGTGCCACACCACGAGGAAGGGCGGAATCATGGACGCTCGATTCAACATGCTCGACAACGAGATCGCCGTCAAATTCTTCAAGCGGTTCGCCAACGCCAGCCTGGTGATCCATCAGTCGCCGCTGCCGAAGTCCACGCAGGAGCTGGTGTCGCTGCGCGCCAGCCAGATCAACGGCTGCGGCTGGTGCATCGACATGCACACCAAGGAGGCCTCGGCCGCCGGTGAGACCCCGGTCCGACTCCACCTGGTCGCCGCCTGGCGCGAGTCCACCGTATTCACCGAGGCCGAGCGGGCCGCGCTGGCGCTCGCCGAGGAGGGCACCCGGCTCGCCGACGCCCACCACGGCGTGTCCGACGAGACCTGGGCACAGGTGCGCAAGCACTACGACGACGACCAGATCGCCGCGCTGGTCTCCCTGGTCGCCGTGATCAACGCGGCCAACCGGCTCGCGGTGATCGTGCACCAGCAGGGGGGTTCCTACGAGCCCGGCATGTTCGCGGCCGTCTTCAACTGATCGGCGGACGAATCCGGCCCGGCCCGGGATCATTCGATCCTGGGCCGGGCCCGTGCATCGCCCTGGGTGACCTCACCGCCGGCTGAGCGCCGGTCCGGTCACCCCTCCCGGTAGCCGACGATCGCCCGGCCGGCACCGAGCAGCGCGGCGGCGACGCGCTGCCGGTCGTCGAGGTACGCCGCGGTCATTGCACCGTCGCGCAGCATCATCAGCTGCTGGGCGGCCAGCTCCGGATCCGGATGGTGCAGCTCGGTCAGCAGCTCGGCCATCTGGCCGGTGAACCACGCCCGCTGCTCGGCGACGACGTGCCGGACCGGGTGGTCGGGGTCGGCGTACTCGGCGGCGGCGTTGACGTAGGGGCAGCCCCGGAAGCCGGGCGATCGGCCCTCCGCGATGAGGGCGTCGACGATGGCGCTCAGCACCGCCCGGGGATCGCCGGGCAGTGCCCTGCGCGCCTCGGCCAGCGCCTCCCGCTCGCGCTGTGAGCGGACGGACAGGTACGTGGCGATCAGGTCGTCCTTGGCGGGGAAGTGCCGGTAGAAGGTGACCCGGGTGACCTGCGCCTCGGCGATCACCCGCTCCACCCCCACCGCGCGGATGCCCTCCTGGTAGAAGAGCCGGTCAGCGGCGGCCAGGATGCGCTCGCGGGCGGCCGACGGCCTGCCGCCGGACGCCCGGCTGGTGGCCCGAGAGTCGGCTGCGTCACCCATCCGCTGCTCCTCCTTGCCGGTCGTTCGAAGCTCGGTGTACGTTCCCAGCCTAGCAGATAGAACGTTCCTTCTACTTGATGCGTCACGAGGAGTGAGCAGGCATGAGCGGCACCGCTGTTCCCGTCGTCTTCGTCCACGGCCTCTGGTTGCACTCGACCAGTTGGCAACCGTGGGTCGATCTGTTCCGCGAGGCCGGCTACGCCCCCGTCGCGCCCGAGTGGCCGGGCATCCCGGACACCGTGGCCGAGGCGCGCGCCGTACCCGAGCGCTACGGCGACCACGGCGTCACCGACGTCACCGACCACTTCGCGGAGATCATCCGAGGTCTGCCCAGCAAGCCCGTGGTGATCGGTCACTCGTTCGGCGGCCTGATCGCCCAGCAGTTGCTGGGGCGGGGCCTGGCCCGCGCCGCCATCGCCCTCGACCCCGCCCCGGCCAAGGGCGTCCTCGCGCTGCCGCTCTCGGCGCTGCGGGTGGCGTCGGTGGCGGTGCGCAACCCGGCCAACCGGCGGCGGGCGGTGGCCCTGACTCCCGCCCAGTTCCGGTACGGCTTCGGCAACGCGCTCACCGAGCGCGAGTCGGCCGAACTCTACGAGAGGTGGACCATCCCCACCCCGGGCCGCCCGCTCTTCGAGGCCGCCCTGGCCAACCTCGTGGGCACCGCGACCAGGATCGACACGGCCGACCAGGGGCGAGGTCCGCTGCTGCTGACCGCCGGCGGCCGGGACCGCACCGTACCGCCGGCCATCGTCGAGGGGACGGCCCGGTTGTACCGGAAGTCCCCGGCGGTGACCGACGTGGTCCGGTTCCCCGACCGTGGACACACGCTGACCATCGACCAGGGTTGGCGCGAGGTCGCGCAGACCAGCCTCGACTGGCTGCACCGGCAGGGGCTCTGACCGGTTGGAACGGGGTGGGCGGCGCGGCCGGCGCCCACCCCGGCCCGGTCACGACAACGGCCTGCCCGCCCGCACCGACTACTTGGCGTTGGAGAGATCCCGACGAGTCCGCGACCTGCGAAAACGTCGGGCTCTCGCTGCTGAGCTGCGTAAATAGACGCTCGTACATTCCCGTTGCTTCACGGGTTTTCTCGGTGGCCTGTGCCCAAAATGTGCCCACGCCGGACTTGGTAATCGCACCCCCGACGGCGCTTATCGGAGTCGATCGGTGGACGGTGCCGGGTGACCTTCGCCGGGTCGGCGGATCGTCCACTGGCCGAACGCGCGGCCAGACTCGTACACCCTCTCCAGCTCGGCGCGGGCGGTCTGCTCGTCGGGATGCTCGGCCCGCTGCGTCGGGGTGTCCGCCGGGGTTCAGCAGGACATCCCAGATCCCCGACCCGTCCATTCGCTGTTCAAGGCGCACCAACGCCAGCGGGCGGTCGGGGTCGTCGCCGTGCAGCAGCCCCGACTCGCGTAGCTGTGGCTGACCTGGCATGCCGTCACACTAGGTGCTCGCGCGGGTGGTCATGTCGTAGAAGCTCGGCCCGCAGCAGGCGGCCACCACCAGCACCACAGCGCCGATCAGGGTGAGGATCTTGTCCTTGGTCAACCAGGACGGACACATCTACCTGCCCAGTAGTGCTGATTGCCCTGCACGCGGCCGTCGCCATCTAAGCTACTCAAAGTACGGTGCTCGAATGACCCACGGTCCCTTGGATCCGTCGCAGCCGCCGACTCAGCCAGTGCAGCCGATGAGCCCATACCCGCCGCCGCAGTACACCCCCACTTCCGGCGGCCCGCCGGTATACCCGCCGAGTGGGCCGCCTCAGTACGGTCCAACGACCGGCGGGCCGCCGCCGTACCCACCAGCCGGGCCGATGCCCTTCTATCCCGCGCCTGTCCCGCCGAAGAGGAAGAGTTTCTGGTCTTCCACGGGCGGGATCCTGACCATCGTCTTCGGCTCGCTCGCACTGGTGGTCGTGGTCGTGCTGTGCACGCCCTTGGTCTTGCTCGCGGTGATCGGGGACAGGGGGGACAGGGCCGCCGTCTCCAAGATGGAGGTTCGGGTCACCTCGTGCGAGGTGTTCGGCTCGGTCGCGAAGGTTGGGTTCTCCGTGAAGAACATCGGGGACCAGACTCGCAGCGCCACCCTCAAGATTGAGTATCGGGACTCGGCTGGCGCCCGTCTGGACACGACAACGTCGTACGTGCGAAACGTGGCGCCGGGAGACACGGTGCGCGGCGAAGAGTCGACCATTTTGGATGTCCCGACGACGTCCGGACGCTGCAAGATCGTCGAGGTGAGCTGACCCCAACGATCGTGCACGAGGCAGGCGCGCCGCTGCACCGCAATCGGTTCAATAAGGACGTGTGGCTGCCCGCCCGGACCGCCGCCGGGCTGCCCGAGGCGACGTGCCACGACCTGCGGCACTTCTACGCCAGCGCGCTAATCGGTGCCGGTCACAGCCCGAAGGTAGTGGCCGACCGGCTGGGGCACTCCGACCCGGCGATGACGCTGCGGGTGTACTCGCACCTCTGGCCTGAGGACGACGACCGGACCCGGCAGGCGATTGACGACGTCTTCCGGCGCGATGTGCCCACGGTGCGCCCAAGCGTCGGGGCGTGATTTGCATTTCCGCAGGTCAGAGGCCAACTCCAGCCACCTGAGGCTATTTGGCGTTGAAGTAGTTCGCCTCCGGGTGGTGCACCACGATCGCGTCCGTCGCCTGCTCCGGCACCAGCTGGAACTCCTCGGACAGCTGCACCCCGATCCGCTCCGCGCCCAGCAGGTCCACGATCTTCGCCCGGTCCTCCAGGTCCGGGCAGGCCGGGTAGCCGAACGCGTACCGGCAGCCCCGGTAGTCGGTGCGCAGCAGGCCGGCCAGGTCGGCCGGGTCGTCGTCGGCGACGGTACGGCCGCCGGGCAGGGTCAGCTCCGCGCGCACCCGCCGGTGCCAGTACTCGGCGAGCGCCTCGGTGAGCTGCACGGACAGGCCGTGCACCTCCAGGTAGTCGCGGTACTCGTTGCCGGCGAACATCTTCGCGGTGTACTCGCTGATCGGCTGCCCGACGGTGACCAGTTGCAACGCCACCACGTCCAGCTGGTCGCCCTTCGGGCGGAAGAAGTCGGCCAGGCAGAGCCGGCGCTCCTGCCGCTGGCGGGGGAAGGAGAACCGGGCCCGCTCGACGCTGCCGTTCTCGTCGAGCACCACCAGGTCGTTGCCCTCGGCGTACGCGGGGAAGTAGCCGTACACCACCGCCGCCTCGAGGACCTTGTCGGCGATCAGCCGGTCCAGCCAGTAGCGCAGCCGGGGCCGACCCTCGGTCTCCACCAGCTCCTCGTACGACGGGCCCTGGCCGCCCCGGGCGCCGCGCAGCCCCCACTGCCCGAGGAAGGTGGCCCGCTCGTCGAGCAGCGCCGCGTAGTCGGCCAGCGGCACTCCCTTGACCACCCGGGTGCCGAAGAACGGCGGGGTGGGCACCTCCACGTCGGTGGCCACGTCGGAGCGGACCGAGGCGTCGTGCAGCTCGGGCAGCGCCTCGGTGACCATGGTGCGCTGCCGCTCCCGGCGGGCCCGCCGGGCGGCCAGGGCGGCCTCCCGCTCCGGGTCGACGACCGGCGCGCCACCGCGCTTGGCGGTCATCACCCGGTCCATCAGGGACAGCCCCTCGAAGGCGTCGCGGGCGTAGTGCACCTGGCCGGGGAACATCGACCGCAGGTCGTCCTCGACGTACGCGCGGGTGAGCGCGGCCCCGCCGAGCAGCACCGGCCAGCGTTCGGCCACCCCTCGGGAGGCCATCTCGGCCAGGTTCTCCTTCATGATGACGGTGCTCTTGACCAGCAGGCCGGACATCCCGATCGCGTCGGCCCGGTGCTCCTCGGCGGCGTCCAGGATCGCGGTGATCGGCTGCTTGATGCCGATGTTGACGACCTCGTAGCCGTTGTTGGACAGGATGATGTCGACCAGGTTCTTGCCGATGTCGTGGACGTCGCCCCGGACGGTGGCGAGGACGATGCGGCCCTTGCCGCCGTCCTCGGCCGTCTCCATGTGCGGCTCCAGGTAGGCCACCGCGGTCTTCATCACCTCGGCGGACTGCAACACGAACGGCAGCTGCATCTGCCCCGAGCCGAACAGCTCGCCGACGACCTTCATGCCGTCGAGCAGCAGGTCGTTGATGATCGACAGCGGCGAGCGGCCGCCGGCCATCGCCGCGTCCAGGTCGGCCTCCAGGCCGTTGCGCTCGCCGTCGATGATCCGCCGCTTGAGTCGCTCGTCCAGCGGCAGCGCGGCCAGCTCCTCGGCCCGCCCGGCCCGCGCCGACGCCGCGTCGACACCCTCGAACGCCTCGATGAACCGCTGCACCGGGTCGTACCCCTCGCGGCGCCGGTCGTAGATCAGGTCCAGCGCCACCTCCCGCTGCTCGTCGGGGATCCGGCTGATCGGCAGGATCTTGCTGGCGTGCACGATGGCGCTGGTCAGGCCGGCCTGCTGGCACTCGTGCAGGAACACCGAGTTGAGCACCTGCCGGGCCGCCGGGTTGAGCCCGAACGAGACGTTGGAGATGCCGAGGGTGAAGTTGACGCCGGGGTAGCGGCGGGAGATCTCCCGGATCGCCTCGATCGTCTCGATGCCGTCGCGCCGGGTCTCCTCCTGCCCGGTGGCGATCGGGAAGGTCAGCGCGTCGATCAGGATGTCGGAGCGGTCCATCCCCCACCGTCCGGTGAGGTCCTCGATCAGGCGGCCCGCGACCCGGACCTTCCACTCGGCGGTCCGCGCCTGCCCCTCCTCGTCGATCAGCAGCGCCACCACGGCGGCGCCGTGCTCCTTGACGACCGGCATCACCCGGGCGTAGCGGGACTCCGGCCCGTCACCGTCCTCGAAGTTCACCGAGTTGACCACGCACCGGCCGCCGAGCATCTCCAGCCCCGCCTCGATCACCGCCGGCTCGGTGGAGTCCAGCATGATCGGCAGCGTGGAGGCGGTGGCGAAACGTGCGGCCAGCTCGCGCATGTCCTGGGTGCCGTCCCGGCCGACGTAGTCGACGCAGAGGTCCAGCAGGTGCGAGCCGTCCCGGGCCTGGCTGCGGGCGATCTCCACACAGGCCTGCCAGTCGGCGGCGAGCATCGCATCGCGGAACGCCTTGGAACCGTTGGCGTTGGTCCGCTCCCCCACCATCAGCACCGAGGCGTCCTGCGCGAACGGCACCGGGTGGTAGATCGAGGAGACGCCGGCCTCGTGCCGCGGCTGGCGCGGCACCGGGGTCGTGCCGTGCAGCCGCTCGGCCAGCACCCGGATGTGCTCCGGCGTGGTGCCGCAGCAGCCGCCGACCAGCGCCACGCCGTACTCGGCGACGAACCGCTCCAGCGCGTCGGCCAGCTCCACCGGGGTCAGCGGGAAGTACGCCCCGTCCGCCGTCAGCACCGGCAGGCCGGCGTTCGGCATCACCGACAGCGGGGTGCGCGAGTGCTGGGACAGGTAGCGCAGGTGCTCGCCCATCTCGGCCGGGCCGGTCGAGCAGTTCAGCCCGATCAGGTCCACGCCCAGCGGCTCGATGGCCGCCAGCGCCGCCCCGATCTCGCTGCCCACCAGCATGGTGCCGGTGGTCTCCACCGCCACGTGGCAGATGATCGGCACCTTCCGGCCCAGCTCGGCCATCGCCCGGTGGCAGCCGACCACCGCCGCCTTGACCTGGAGCAGGTCCTGGCAGGTCTCCACGATCAGCGCGTCCGAGCCGCCCTCGATCAGGCCGGCGGCGTTCTCCTGGTACGCGTCGCGCAGCGTCGCGTACGCGGTGTGCCCGAGGGTGGGCAGCTTGGTGCCCGGCCCGATCGACCCGAGCACGAACCGGGGCCGCTCCCCGGTGGCGTACGCGTCGGCGGCCTCCCGGGCGAGACGCGCGCCGGCCGCGGAGAGCTCCCGGATCCGCTCCGGGATGTCGTACTCGGCGAGGTTGGCGAGGTTGGCGCCGAAGGTGTTGGTCTCCACGCAGTCGGCCCCGGCGGCCAGGTACGCCTCGTGCACGCCACGCACCACGTCGGGGCGGGTGATGTTGAGGATCTCGTTGCACCCTTCCAGGCCCTCGAAGTCGTCGAGGGTCAGGTCAGCGGCATGCAACATCGTCCCCATCGCCCCGTCGGCGACGAGGATCCGGTCGGCCAGCACATCCAGCAACGAAGTCCGCACGGGTTCAGGTTAATGCGACGATGCGCCCGTCGGTCCACAGCCGTAGCCGGTCCCACATTCTGCCAGCGGGAACGCCCATCCCTTTCGTACCCTTTGGGCGGCTCGCCGGCGCGGCGGACCGGCGCGGCCGACGGGCCGCACCTGGCGCCGCCACGTAGGCTGGCGGACGTGAAGGACATCAGGGACGCCACCGTGCACGGCGGGCGGACGACCGGGTCGGCGCCCGGCGCCGTCGGCGACGAGCAGGGTGAGGTGACGGCGTGACCGAGTTCGACGGGCTGCCGGTGCTGCGGTCCCCGGTGGCGATCGCCGCCTTCGAGGGCTGGAACGACGCCGCGGACGCCTCCACCGCCGCCGTGGAGCACCTGGAGCAGGTCTGGCAGGCCCGCCCGGTCACCGAGCTGGACCCGGAGGACTTCTACGACTTCCAGGTCAGCCGCCCGACCATCACGATGGCTGACGGTGAGACCCGGCGGGTCGAGTGGCCCACCACGAAGTTCATGGTGGCCAGCCCGGAGGGCACCGAGCGGGACGTGGTCCTGATCCGGGGCATCGAGCCCAGCATGCGCTGGCGCACCTTCTGTGAGCAGGTGCTGGAGATCTGCCACAGCCTGGAGGTCGAGCGGGTGGTGCTGCTCGGCGCGCTGCTGGCCGACGTGCCGTACACCCGTCCCCTGCCGATCAGCGGCAGCGCCTCCGACGCCGAGGCCGCCCAGCGCTACCAGCTCACCCCCACCCGCTACGACGGGCCGACCGGCATCGTCGGGGTGTTGCAGGACGCCTGCACCCGGGCCGAGGTCGACGCGGTGTCGTTCTGGGTGCACGTGCCGCACTACGCCAACAACCCGCCCTGCCCGAAGGCCACCCTGGCCCTGCTGCACCGGGTCGAGGACGTGCTCGACCTGCCGGTGCCGATGGCCGACCTGGCCGAGGAGGCCGCCGAGTGGGAGCAGCGGGTGCGCGGTGCCGCCGAGCAGGACGCCGAACTCGGTGAGTACGTCCGCGAGCTGGAGGAGCGGGTCGGCGACGCCGGCATCACCCCGTTGACCGGGGACGAGATCGCCCAGGAGTTCGAGAAGTACCTGCGCCGCCGGGGCGGTTCCGCCGGCCCCACGGCCGGTTCCTGGTAACAACCTCCCCCACCGAGTCACCGGCCCCGGACGTTTGCGTCCGGGGCCGTTCCGTGCGTGTCCAGGGTGGCGCGGGTCACGCCGCGTAGGGCATCCTAGGAACCTAGTGGTATGAGGAGGCGGGTGTGCAGATCAACCCGGGGGCCGCCGAGTTCCCGCACCGGCAGATCGCCGCGCAGCTCAAGACCCAGGTGCGCCGCGGCGACTGGGCGCCGGGCGAGCGGCTGCCGTCCATCCCGGCCATCGCCGAGATGTTCGGCGTGGCGAAGCAGACCGTGCAGCGCGCCGTCGACCAGCTGCGGGTCGAGGGCATCCTGATCACCAAGCCCGGCTCGGGTACGTACGTGCGGGGCACCCGACGCCGGCTCAACCGGCTCTCCCGGGGCCGCTACGGCGGCTTCCGCGGCTACCACACCGACCTGGCCGCCCGGTACCGGCAGCAGCTGGTCTCCGTCGGCCGCTCCCCCGCCCCACCGGAGGTCGCCGACGCCTTCGGGGTGCCCGACGGCACCGAGCTGCTCTGCCGCCGGCACCTGGTCCGCACCGAGGACTCGCCGGTGGAGGTGGGCGCTTCCTGGTTCCTCCCGGCCGACACCGCGGGCACCTCGCTGGAGCGGGCCGAGGCGTTCGGCCGCCCGCTCTACCAGGAGGCCGAGGAGGCCACCGGCCGCCGGTACGTCTCGGCCACCGACACGATCAGCGCCCGCCAGCCCAGCCGGGAAGAGGCGGAGACCCTGCAGATCCGGCCGGACACCCCGGTGCTGCACCTGCTGCACGTCGCCTACGACGAGAAGCGCAAGCCGATCGAGGTCGCCCAGGCCACCTGGCCCGGCCCGATGACCACCCTCACCGAGGAGTACAAGATCCCCGCCCCCACCCCGGACCAGGACCCCGACCCCGGCCTGGTGCTCGGCTGACCCCTTCCGCACCCGGTGACGGCCCGGTGACCCTCATGATCCAGTCGCATTCACCGACACCGCCGACGGCGTGTCGTGTCGGTGGATGCGACTGGATCATCGGGCTGCGACCCGGGGCGGCAACCGCCGGGGCGGCTGCCGCCGGCCGAGGCTCAGAGGCGGATGCCGAGGAGGGCGTCGACGGTGTCGGCGAAGAGGGCCGGCCCCTGCGGGTCGTCGCCGGCTCCGGCCAGGGCGCGGTCGGCCCAGTCGTCGGCCAGCGCCAGGGCGCCGGGGGTGTCGAGGTCGTCGGCGAGCCGGGCGCGTACCCCGGCCAGGAAGTCCGTCCCGGACGGCCCGGCGGGCGCGGCGGCGGCCCGCCGCCAGCGGTCCAGGCGCGCTTGCGCGGTGTGGAGCAGGTCGTCGGACCAGGCGCGGTCGGCGCGGTAGTGCCCGGACATCAGGCCCAGCCGCACCGCCATCGGGTCGACCTTGTCGGCGCGCAGCCGGGAGACGAAGACCAGGTTGCCCTTCGACTTCGACATCTTCTCGCCGTCCAGGCCGATCATGCCGGCGTGCACGTATTGGGCGGCGAAGGGCGCCTGGCCGGTGAGCCGCTCGGCGTGCGCGGCGGAGCACTCGTGGTGCGGGAAGAGCAGGTCGTTGCCGCCGCCCTGCACGTCGATCCGGTCGCCGAGCAGGTTCAGCGCGATCACCGCGCACTCGATGTGCCAGCCGGGGCGGCCGGCGCCCAGCTCACCGCCGGGCCAGGACGGTTCGCCCTCGCGGGCGCCGCGCCACAGCAGCGGGTCGAGCGGGTCGCGCTTGCCGGCCCGGTCGGGGTCGCCGCCGCGCTCCGGGAAGATCTCCAGCATCTGCTCGCGGGTCAGGTTCGACTCGTAGCCGAACTCCGGGGCGGCGCTGACGTCGAAGTAGATGTCGCCGGTGCCGTCGTCGAGCCGGTACGCCGCGCCGTCCTTGAGCAGGACGAGAACCTTCTCGGCGATGTCGGGGATCGACTCCACCGCGCCGACGTAGTGCGCCGGCGGGATGATCCGCAGCGCCTCCATGTCCTCCCGGAACAGCGCGGTCTCCCGCATGGCCAGGACCTTCCAGTCCTCGCCGTCGCGCGCCGCGCGCTCCAGCAGCGGGTCGTCGATGTCGGTGACGTTCTGCACGTACCGCACGGTCAGGCCCGCGTCGCGCCACATCCGCTGCACCAGGTCGAACGTGATCATGGTGGCGGCGTGGCCGAGGTGGGTGGCGTCGTACGGAGTGATGCCGCAGACGTACATGGTGGCCGCGCCGTCGGGGCGGCTGGGGTGGAGGCCGCGCCGCGCCGAGTCGTACAAGCCCAGTGGCCCGCCGCCGCCCGGCAGCCGTGGCACCTCGTGTCCCGCCCAAGACTCCATGACCGTCAGCCTAACGAGCCGTCAGGCGGCGGGCAGGCACCCCACGGGTGATCAACGTGACAGCGACTCACATGGGGGGCCAGGGCATCGCCGGCCAGTCCTGCGGGGGCTGCGGGTAGCACCCCGTCTCGCGCAGCCGGTCGATCCGCGCCGCCAGCTCGGCGATCTCCCCGAGCGTCAGGTGGTCGGACAGCTCCTCGCCCAGCTCACCGGCGACCTGACCGGCCAGGACGTCGAGCATCTCCACCGCGTCCGGCGGGAGTTGCCGGCCGGCCCAGCCCCAGAGCACCGTGCGCAGCTTCTCCTCCACGTGGAAGCAGACGCCGTGGTCGACGCCGTAGAGGCTGTCGTCCGGGCCCACCAGCACGTGGCCGCCCTTGCGGTCGGCGTTGTTCAGCACCGCGTCGAGCACCGCCAGCCGGGCCAGCCGCGGGTCGTCGGCGTGCGCCAGGGCGTACGCGGCGCCGTCGTCGTCGCGGGCCGCGGCGACCGGGAACCAGCGCGGCGGCACCGCCTCGGCGGGTACGAAGCCGACCAGCGGCTCCGCGTCGTCCGGCTCGTCGATCCAGAGCTGGCAGGAACCGGGGCCGAACGGGCCGTCGCGGAGCACGGTCGGCGGCACCAGATCCCAGCCGGTGGCCCGGGAGACCAGGTAGGCGGCGACCTCCCGGCCGGCCAGGGTGCCGTCGGGGAAGTCCCAGAGCGGCCGCTCGCCGCGCACCGGCTTGTAGACGCAGCGGGCCGTCCGCCCGCCCAGGGTCAGGATTCCGCGCAGGGTGGTGTTGGAGGCGTCGACCAGCCGCCCCTCCAGGGCGAGCTCACCGTCGCGCAGCAGCCGGAGCGCCGCGCTGCCGTCCTGGCGGGGCTGCAACTCCGACGACGTCACCGGTGGTAACCGTTGTGCCGCGGGCAGAGGTGCCCGGCGGGGTCCAGCGGCTGGCCACAGAGCGGGCAGGGCGGGCGGCCGGCGTTGACCACCCGGCGGGCCCGCTCGATGAACTCGCGGGTCGCCTCGGGGGTCAGCCGCACCCGGAGCCGGTCGAGGTCCTCGTCCGGTTCCTCGACGTCGTCCTCGTCGTCGTCCTCCTCGTCGCCCAGCTCGACCTCGACCTCCGCCTCGCCGGCGGCGATCGCCTCGATCACCACGGTCGCGCTGTCGACGTCGAAGGCCAGGCCGAGGGTGCCGACCCGGAACTCCTCGTCGACCGGGGTGTCCAGCGGGTCGTTGTCGCCGACGAGGGTGGGCGCGGCCTCGGGCAGGTCGACGCCGAACCGGCGCTGGGCCTCGGCGAGCAGCTCCTCCAGCTTCTCGGCGAGCAGGGACACCTGCACCTTCTCCAGCGCGACGCTGACCAGCCGGCCTCCGCCGCGCGCCTGGAGGAAGAACGTCCGCTCTCCCGGCGGCCCGACGGTCCCGGCGACGAACCGCTCCGGCGGCTCGAAGGCGTGCACCTGGTGGGTCATACCCACGACCCTATCCGGCACACGGAGGCGTCGCGCACCGCACCGAGGGTGGTTCAGCCGAGGGCGAAACGCCCGCAGCCGCTCGCGCCGCGCCGGGCGTGGCGGGCCGCCTCACCCGGCCGCCCCCGCGCCGCCGCCGACCGCGGCGTCCGAGTCGGTCGGCCGGGTGGCCCGCCGGCGCCGCTTGCGCGGCGGCGGCACCAGCCCGCCGAGGTCACCGCCGGTGTCGTTGAGCCGGACCAGGAAGGGCCGCAGCGGCGTGTAGCGGATCGCGGTGACCGACGCCGGGTCCGCGACGATGCGCTGGAAGAGATCCAGGTGTACGCCGAGCGCGTCCGCCACGATGGCCTTGATCACATCGCCGTGGCTGCACGCCAGCCAGACCGCCTCGGGCCCGTGCTCGGCGGTGACCGCGGCGTCCCAGGTGCGCACCGCCGCGACCGCCCGCGCCGCCATCGCCGCCATCGACTCGCCCTCGGGGAAGACCACCGCGCTCGGGTGCTGCTGCACCACCGGCCAGAGCGGCTCCCTGGCCAGCTTCTTCAGCGGCTGCCCCTCCCAGGCGCCGTAGCCGCACTCGATCAGGCCCTCCTCGACCACCGGCTGCACCTGCGGCAACGCCAGCTCCAGGGTCTGCCGGCAGCGGATCAGCGGGCTGGTCACCACGGTGGCCAGGGGCAGGGCGCGCAGCCGCTCGCCGACCGCGGTGGCCTGGGCCCGGCCGGTGTCGTCCAGCTCGACCGGCTGGCGGCCGGCCAGCCCGCCGTCGGCGTTCGCCGTCGTCCGGCCGTGTCGCAGAAGCAGAAGGGTCGCCACGACACCACCCTAGGCGCAGGCCGCGCATGCGACGGCCCCCGGCACCGAGGTGTCGGGGGCCGTCGCCGGCGGTCGTCGCCGGTACGCCTCAGGTGGCGCTGATCGTGCCGGTGAGCAGCAGCGCGAGCACCAACGTGCCGAGCGCCACCCGGTAGAGCACGAAGACGTACAGGGTGTGGTGGGCCACGTAGCGCAGCAGCCAGGCGATCGCGGCGTAGCCGATGGCGAAGGCGATCGCGGTGGCCACCACCATCTGCGCCACGCTCGGCACCGAGGTGCCCGGCGCGGCCGGCTCGAACACGTCACCGACGCTGAAGATCCCGGACATCACCACCGCCGGGATGGCCAGCAGGAACGAGTACCGCGCCGCCGCCTCCCGGGTGAGGTTGAGCAGCAGGCCGGCGGTGAGCGTGCCGCCGGAGCGGGACACCCCGGGGATCAGCGCCATCGCCTGGGCGAAACCCATCACCACGCCGTCGCGCATCCGGAAGTTCTCCAGGGTGCGGGTCTGCCGCCCCCAGTACTCGGCGAAGGCGAGCACGAAGGCGAACACGATCAGGGTGGTGGCGACCACCCACAGGTTGCGGCCGGCGGTGCGGATCTGGTCCTTGAACACAAAGCCGAACAGCCCGATCGGGATCGAGCCGACGATCACGTACCAGCCCATCCGGTAGTCGAGGCTGGCGCGTACCGAGCGGTCCCGCAGGCCGAGCAGCCAGGTGCGGGTGATCCGCCAGATGTCCTTGGCGAAGTAGATCAGCACCGCCGCCTCGGTGCCCAGCTGGGTCACCGCGGTGAAGGAGGCGCCGGCGTCCCGGTCGAAGAAGATCGCGGAGGTGATCCGCAGGTGTCCGGACGAGCTGACCGGCAGGAACTCGGTGAGTCCCTGGACGATGCCCAGGACGATGGCTTCGACCCAGGTCACTCGCCGACCCCGGACAGCTCCAGCGCCTCGGCGACGGTACGCAGGGTCTGCACGCCGCTGTCCCGGTCGGCGACGAAGAGGGTCACCGAGAGGGTGGTCACCCCGGCCGCGGCGTACTCGCGCAGCCGCTCGGCGATGCGCTCCTTGGGGCCGAGCAGCGACGTGCGGTCGATGAACTCCATCGGCACCGCGGCGGCCGCGTCGCGCTGGCGCTTGGCCAGGTAGAGGTCCTGCACCTCGCGGGCGGCGTCGCCGTAGCCCATCCGGGTGGCGAGCTGGTTGTAGAAGTTCTGCTGGCGGCTGCCCATCCCGCCGACGTAGAGCGCGGCGTACCAGCGGACCAGCTCGGCGCAGGTGGCGATGTCGTCGCCGACCACCACCGGCACGGAGGGGACCACGTCGAAGCCGGCCAGTTCCTTGCCGGCCCTCGCCCGGCCGGCGCGCACCGACGCGAGCTGCTCCTCGGCGAACTCCGGGGCGTAGAAGACGGCCAGCCAGCCGTCGGCGATCTCGCCGGCCAGCTCCAGGTTCTTCGGGCCGACGGCGGCCAGGTAGATCGGGATGTGCTCGCGGGGCGGGTGGAAGCCCAGCCGCAGCGCCTTGCCGGGACCGTCGGGCAGCGGCAGCGTGTAGTGCTCGCCGTCGTAGGCCACCTCCTTGCGGGCCACCGCGAGCTTCACGATGTCGACATACTCGCGGGTGCGGGCCAGCGGCTTGGCGAACCGCACGCCGTGCCAGCCCTCCGAGACCTGCGGCCCCGAGACGCCCAGGCCGAGCCGGAACCGGCCGCCGGAGAGCGCGTCGATGGTGGCCGCGGTCATCGCGGTCATGGCCGGGGTCCGGGCGGGAATCTGCATCACCGCGCTGCCCACGTCGATCCGCTGGGTCTGGCCGGCCATCCAGGCCAGCATGCTGGGCGAGTCGGAGCCGTAGGCCTCCGCCGCCCACACCACCGAGTAACCGAGCCGGTCCGCCTCCTGGGCAAGTGCCAGGTGGTCGGCGGGCGTGCTCCACGCCGTCTGGTATCCGAGGCTGAGCCCGAGTCGCACTGGATCCTCCCCCATCCGCACCACAGGTCGCACCAGGGTACGCAATGGCGGCGGTGGACCCGATCACCGGCTCACCCGGGCCCGCCGGGGTGCCCGGCGACCAGCGCGGGGCCCGGCCACGGTCGGATCGGCGACGTGGCGGGCAGAGATGACGGGAGCGAGGATATCCGTGACGCCAGGTTCGAAATAAGGTTCACCCATGCAACAGCGACCGCTCGGCCGAAGCGGGCTGGCGGTTTCCCGGCTCGCGCTCGGCACCATGACGTGGGGCCGGGACACCGACGCCGACGACGCGGCCGCCCAGCTGAAGAGTTACCTCGACGCGGGCGGCAACCTCGTCGACACCGCGGATGTCTTCGGCGACGGTGACGCGGAGTCGGTGCTCGGCTCGCTGCTGGGCGCCCTGGTCCCCCGGGACGAGCTGCTCATCGCCACCAAGGCGGGGCTGCGGCCGGGCAGCGGCCGGCGCCGGGACGGCTCGCGCGGGCACCTGCTGCGCACCCTGGACGCCTCGCTGCGCCGCCTGGGCACCGACCACGTCGACCTGTGGCAGGTCCACGGGTACGACCCGGACACGCCGCTGGAGGAGACCCTGGCGGCGCTGGACCACGCGGTCGCCAGCGGCCGGGTCCGCTACGTCGGCGTGTCGAACTTCTCCGGCTGGCAGACCGCCCGCGCCGCCGCGTGGCAGGCGGCCTGGCCGGGGCGCGCCCCGGTGATCGCCGCGCAGGTGGAGTACTCGCTGCTGGAGCGGGGCGTCGAACGGGAGGTGCTGCCGGCCTGCGGCGCGCTCGGGCTGGGCGTGCTGCCCTGGTCCCCGCTGGGCCGTGGGGTGCTCACCGGCAAGTACCGGCACGGCCGGCCGGCCGACTCGCGGGCCGCCTCGCCGCACTTCGAACGGTTCGTCGCCACCTACCTGGAGCCGCGCTGCTCCAGCATCGTGGAGGCGGTGGCCACCGCCGCCGGCGGGCTGGGCGTGTCGCCGACGGAGGTGGCGCTGGCCTGGATCCGGGACCGGCCGGGCGTCACCGCGCCGATCCTGGGCGCCCGGACGGTGGGGCAGCTCCTCGGCGCGCTCCAGGTGGAGCGGATGACCCTGCCGGCGGAGATCACCACGGCGCTGGACGACGTCTCGGCGGTGCCGGTGGGCTACCCGGAACGCGACGGCTGAGGCGCCGGTCCGGGGCCGGCGGGCAGGCCGGCCGGTGCGCGTCGGTGGGCGGATCAGTCGAGGGTGGGCCGGTCGCCGGGGATCTCCCGGACGGCGGCCAGGAACCGGGCCTGGTCGTCGCGGGTGGCCGGGTTGACGATCCGGATCCACGAGCCGTCGTCGAAGTGCAGAGTCGCCGGGAACTGCATCAGCCGCGCCGATCCGTGGTCACAGTCGATCCGGGTGATCCGCCGCCGCTCCACGCTCCACAGCAGCCGCGGCTCGCGCCGGTCCGGTCGGCCCTCGTCCGGGCGGCGCCCCATCCGCAGCAGGTGCAGGTGGGTGTCGGTGACCGCGAGCGGGGTGCCGGTGTAGCGCTCCAGGAACAGCAGCAGGCTGCCGGCGAGGGTGGCCAGGTCGCCGCTGAAGACGTACCGGCGGCGGTAGGCGATCTCGGCGAGCTGGTCGGCGAGCGGGCGGTGCTGGCTGAGCCGGAACAGCGCCCGGAACGCCTCCTGCTCAGCGGTGAGCGGCAGCACCGGCCGGGGTTGCGGAACCGCCGGGGTGGGCTCGACGGCCACCTCCCGACCGGCCGCCTCGGGCAGCCCCGCCGCGAGCGCGGCCGCCTTGCCGGGCAGCAGCAGCACCCCGGCCACGATCCGGACCGGGGTCAGCACCGCCTCCACCCAGGCCACCGGGTTGACGATGTTCAGCAGCCCGAACAGCGCCCGAGGATCGAGCGCCTCGGCGACCTCGGTGCCGACGTGGTCGACGAACTGGCTGCCGGCGCGGTGCGTCTCGTGCGCCCGCACCGGGGCCAGGCCGACGTAGCGCAGCTCCTGCCCGGTCACCAGGGGGGCGACCAGGGCCCGCTCCGGCTCGTCGGAGGTGCGGAACTCGTCCCGCAGCGCGCGGGCCCGGTCGCGGGCCACCCGCGCGCCGTCGCGCACCGCGTCGCCGAGCCGCCCGAGCCGTCCCCACGCACCCGTCACGCCGTACCTCCTCCGTCGCCGGTCAGCGGCCCGCCGGCTGCTGCTCGGCGGGTGGCTGCCCGAAGACATTCTGGTCGATCCAGTCGGCGCCGCCCTGCACCACGTCGCCGATCTCGTCCTTGACCAGGTCGGAGCCGGGTACCGACAGGCCACTGACCAGGGCGGTGCCGCCCCACACCGCCCCGTGCACGACCGAGTTCGGCACGTTCCAGGGCAGGTTGGTGGCCCAGTTCTGGGCGATCATCCGGCCGCCGTCGGCCAGGCCGTGCGCGCGCAGGGCGCCGGCCCGCTCCAGCATCCCCATGTCGAACGGCGACCCGGACTTGCCGAGCTTGAAGGTGCCCTGCGCCGGGTCGGTGATCTTGTGGAACCACTTGTCGGCCTTGCCGGCGGCGCGCCGCTTGTCGATCGCCTTCTGCCCCATCCGCAGCGCCTTCTGCTTGTCCACCAGCTTGTCCAGGTGGTTGCGCAGCTTGCGCAGGTAGAGCATGACCCGCTGGAGCAGCCGGATGACCTTCTGCAGGTGGGTGGCGAGCGGACGGATGATCTTCAGCGACCGGGTGAGCACGATCATGCCGCGGGTCACGGTGACCGCCAGGCCGGCCGCCCACGACGCCCCGGCGGTGAACGGCGCCATGAGCAGGGCGGTCACCAGGGTGACCAGCATCCAGTTGACGAACTCGACGCAGAGGTCGACCAGCACCTCGTGCACGATCTGCAGGGCCTCGGCGACCCCGCGCAGGTACTCGGCGGTGGCGGTGAACTGCCCCGCCACGTCCAGCAGCTGCTGCTCGACCTCGGCGAGGCGCTTGCCGTACGCCTCCCCCGCCGGCGACCGCCAGCCGGGCTGCTCGGCCTCGCGCACGCCGCGGTGGCTCAGCGCCAGCTCGCGCACCTGGGCGGCGAGGGCGTCCCAGTCACCGGCCCGGGCGCGCAGCGCCTCCGGCTCGCCGTCGACCATGTCGACCAGCTGGATGAGCGGCCAGGCGAGGGTGCGGCAGACGCTGTCGACCACGTCCTCCACACCGGACAGCGCGTTGTCGATGCCGTTCCAGAGCTGGACGGCGCTACCGGCGGGTCCGCTCACCGGCCCATCCCCTCGCGCATCGCCCGGAAGCCGGAGTCGATGTCCTGCTCGTTGCGCTCGTACGACTCGGCGGTGGATCCCAGCGCCGCCCCGACGCGGGTGAACGCGTCCTGACCGGCCCGGAACAGCGTCGTGCCGTCGGCGACCTGCTCGGCGTACTTGGCGCGCAGCATGTCGCTGGCGAACGGCAGGTGACCGAAGGCGCCGTCGGGCAGGTCACCCGCGGCCACCACCCGGCTCTCCAGCGCGCCCAGCGCGTTGGCCACTCCGGTGGCGGCCGCCTCCAGCCGTTTCACGGCCGTCACGTCCACTTCGATGTCAGCTGCCATCGCCGTTCCTCCCCCGCATCCGACGCGGGTCGAAGATACGATTCCCCGGCCTCCGGCCGCCACCCCGGCCCGAGGAGCAACCAAGGGGGAGGAAGCCCGCATGACTGATCCGCTGTCCGGTCTGGACGCGCTCGCCGGCCGGCTCGCCGACATCGAACGCCGTTTCGCCGGGCTGCACGCCGGCCTCGACGACGTCGACGGCACCGCCACCGACGACACGGGCCTGGTGTCGGCCACCGTGGACGCCACCGGAGGGCTCACCGACCTGACCTTCGAGCCGGCGGCGCTGCGCTCCGGCAGCGCCGACCTGGCGAGGATGGTGCTGGAGGCGTACCGGCGGGCCCGGGCGGCGGCGACCGCCCAGCTCGACGAGCGCACCGAGGGTCTCGACGCGACGCTCGGGGCGGGCCTGACCGAGCTGTTCGGCAAGCCGGGCGACTTCGCGGCGTTGGGCCGTCTGGAGGAGGCCGTCGCCCGGCTCGGCGCCCTGGACGCCCGGCTGCCGAGGCCGCCGGCGTGACCGCGACCGGCTGGCCGGAGATCGTGGCCCGGCTGCACCGCACGCTCGTCGCCTGCGACCGGGACACCGACCTGGAACTCAGCGCCGGATCGCGCCGGATCCGGCTGTCCGTGCGCCGCGACACCGTCGAGGGCCACTGCCCCGGGTACGAGGGGCAGCGGCTGGCCGAGCTGGGCTGGCGGCCCGCCGACGACGGCGACTGGTGGTACGCCACCCCGCGTACCGCCGAGGGCCTGCACTGGTGGAGCGGCTTCGCCGCCCGGACCGCCGCCGTCGCGCTGACCGCCGACCCGGCCGCGCTCTCCTGTCGGGTGCTCCCGCTCGACGGCGGGGCGGAACCGCCGACGGCAACCCGCGTCGAGGTGACCGACAGAGCCGGGTCCGGTGTCGGCGCGCCCGCACCGGCCGGCGTCGGCGTCGCCGTGCCAGCGGGCGTCGGCGTCGCCGTGCCGATCGAGGCCGGCGCCGGCGTTCCCTCGCCGCTCGAGGGCGGCGCCGGGGCCGACGCGTCGGCCGCCGACGCCGTCTCCCCCGGGGATACGGTCGCGGACGACGGCGGGTCGCGCCCGGCCGAGCCGGAGCCGGCCGAACTGCTCGCCCGGGCGGCGGCCGCGCACGACCTGCCCCGCTACCTGGGGGTGCTCGCCGCCGGCCCGGTCTGCGTACCGCTGGCCGGCGAACCGTCGCCCGACCGGGACTTTCCGTGGACGGTCGTCGTCGGGGCGGACCGCGGGCCGCTGCTGCCGGTCTTCACCTCGGCGGACGCGCTGACCGCCTTCGCCGGGGTCGGGGTGCCGTTCATCGCGCTGTCCGCCGCCGACCTGCTGGCGGACTGGCCGGACCCGGGCTGGGGCCTCGCCGTCGACCCGGGCGCCGCCCACGGCCTGACGCTGACCGCCCCGGCGCTGGCCGCGCTGCTCGCCGCGAACGACCCGACCGATCCGCCGGGACCCCTCGCTCCGGCCACCGTGGAGGAACCGGGCACCACCTCCCGCTGACCGGCGTCCCCGCCGCACCTGGGTCACGCCGGATCGGCGCGGTCGCCTTACCGGCCGCTCGCGTTGGTCGCGTCGTCGGCGCCCGACCGGGGTGACCCCACCGTCGGCACCCCGACCGGCGGCGCTCCCGCCGTGGCCGGCCGAGCCCGGTCATGGCCCGTGCTGAAACACGGGCGCACCTTCGCAAAGATCGACCGGTTCGCGCCCACGTCGCAGACGTGCTCGGTGTGCAGCCGGCTCGACGGACCCAAACCGCTGAACATCCGGTCGTGGACCTGCCCCCGCGGAGCGGTCCACGACCGGGACGTCAACGCGGCCATCAACGTGCTCGCGGCGGGACGCGCCGAGAGCCTGAACGCCTGTGGAGCGCAGGTAAGCCCGGCACCCGTGCCGGCACCGCGCGAGGAAGCAGGAATCCACCCGCCCGCTGCGCGCTGTTCCACGCGCAGCACGAAGGGACCCCCCGTCCTTCAGGGCGGGGAGAACGTCAACGGGACAGGTACGCCTTGATGCTGGTCGGGACACGGCCCGCCGCATCCGCCACGGCGGCCCGCGCCTCCCCGGTCACCGGCACCAGGGTGGTGTGCTTGGGCGGTAGGACGATCAGGTCGCCGACCGGCACCACCCGCTCGGCCTGCTGCCGCTGGTCGGCCGGCGGGTCGGTCCAGATGATGTACACGAGCCGGACACTCATCTGCTCGCTGTCGTCGTTGCGCACCGACACGGCCGTGAACCGGCTGTTGCGGTCCAGCACGCGGCCGCCGTCGTCCACCGGGGTCACCACCGGTTCGACGTCGACGGCCGGGGCGTCCACCGGCTCCGCGGTGCGCACCGAGACGGTCACGTCCTCGGCCGCCCGGGCTCCGGCACCGGTGAAGGTCAGCACGTCGACGCCGGCGCCTGGCGGGACGACCAGCCGGCCCCGGTCGCTGCCGAAGACCGTGGCGACCCGCACGCTGGGCAGCGCGCGCCCGGCGGCGTCCAGCGCGGTGAACTCCAGCGTCGGCGCGAGCACCTGCGTGCCCTCGTTGAAGATCGTGAGCACCTGGTTCATGTACCCGTCCCCGGTGGTGGGGGCGAACTCGAACCGCAGCGCGGCGGCGGGGCGGGGCCGGACGACGAGGCCGCAGCCGGCGAGGAGCAACGTAGCCACCAGCCCGGCGACGACTTGCGCGAGCAGCGGAGCGGCGCGGCCAGTGCGGGGTGGGGTCACGATCATGGTGAGCGGCACCGGCGCATGGTACGCGGGGCGCGGCGGGGCGAAGACCCCCCGTCGGTACCGGCCGGCGGCGGCCGGCCGCGCCGTTCGCCGGCACGGCACCGCTGCGACGCTGGACCACGACGCCGCCAACGGGCGGCCTCGACCCACCACGGCGGGCTCGTCGGGCCCGCCGTCAGGGCCGCCGCGTTTTCCTGCGACCAGGTGCCCGGCTCGAGCCGCATGGTCGCCACGAAACGCACCACAGGGGTGCGGCGGCGCGGGCGGGTACCCCGAGGGACGCCGCACGCATAGCTGGGGAAACCGGGCGAGCGGTGCCGTCCGGGGCCGTGGCGGTGCCGGGGCGGCCGGCCAGCGGCGCGGGTCACGCGGGAGGGGGTGGCGAACGGCCTGCGGGCTGGGCAGCATAGGTCCATGGACTACGAATACGCGCCGCTGCGGCTGCCGCCGAACGTCGACCGGTTGACCGCCGCGGCGCAGCTGGCGATCCAGGCGGAGTTCTCCGGTTGGGAGTTGGCCCGGGTGCGGCTGTTCCGGGACGGCACGCGGCAGGTCGTGCTGCGCCGTCGGCGGGTCAACCAGCCGCAGCCGGGTCTGTCCTACTGACGGCGGGCACGCCGCCCGGCGTACCCGGGTCGGCTGCCCACGCGCCCGGGGCCGGACCGCACGGTCGGGCCCCGGGGGCGTCGCGGCCCAGGGCCTAGTGGCCGTGCCCGGCGTGGTCGTGCTCGTCCTCGTCGAGGAACGGGTGCTCGTCGAGCCGCCCGACGAGACGGTCGTCGGCGGCCGGCTGGAACGGGCCCACCGGGTCGTCGTCGTCGAAGGACTCCAGGTCGACCGGGGTGCCCACCTCGCTGACCATCACCACGCCGTCGAGCGGTTCCAGCTCCGGCACGTCCAGCGCGCTCAGCGAGCCGTCCCCGCTCTGCAGCAGCTCCAGCACCGCCTCGCCGACCCCCTCGACGGGCGCCGGCTCGTCCTCCTCCGGCGTGCCCTCACGGCGGGCCGCCTCGGCGACCCGGATCAGCGCAGACACGCTCGGCACCCGGTAGTCGCGGCGCTGCCGCACCGAGATCACCGCCGGGTGCGGGTCGCTGGCCTCGACACCCTCGGCGCCGCCGAACCGCTCGTCGGCCTCGTCGGGGTCGATCGACTCGACGTCCCACGGGGTGACCTCGCCGAACGCGTCGAGCAGCTGCTCGTCGTAGGCGTACGAGGCGTTGTTCAACGCCACGTACGCCTGCCAGACGCCGTCGTCGTCGATCCGGCCCTGGGCGGCGCGCACGGCCGTCAGGTGGGCCCGGGCGGCGTCGATCACGCGCTCCAGAGCAGCGTCCAGCTCACCGTGCTGGTCGGTCATGAGGGAGTCCCTTCGCGATGGGGAGGATGCGGTCCGGCGACGGACCCGGTCAGCATGTGCGCAGGAACCGGTCGAGGACCCGCACGCCGAACTGTAGTCCGTCGACCGGTACCCGCTCGTCGATGCCGTGGAACAGGGCGGAGAAGTTGAGGTCGGCCGGCAGTCGCAGCGGCGCGAACCCGAAGCAGCGGATGCCGAGCTGGGAGAACGCCTTGGCGTCGGTGCCGCCGGAGAGCATGTACGGCACCGGGCGGGCGCCCGGGTCCTCCGCGCGCAGCGCCGCCGACATCGCCTCGACCAGGTCACCGTCGAAGGTGGTCTCCAGGGCCGGCTGGCGCTGGATGTACTCGATGTCGATGTCCGGTCCGACCAGCTCGCGCAGCTGACGCTCCAGCATCTCCGACTGCCCGGGCAGGCTGCGGCAGTCGATGGTGGCGGTGGCCCGACCGGGGATGACGTTGTCCTTGTAGCCGGCGGCCAGCCGGGTCGGGTTGGCGGTACTGCGGATGGTCGCCCCGATGATGTTGGCGATCGGGCCGAGCTTGGCGATCGCCGCCTCCGGGTCGTCCGGGTCCAGCTCGACGCCGAGCACGTCGGAGACCTCTTCGAGGAAGGCCCGCACGGTCGGGGTGACGGTGACCGGGAAGCGGTGCCGCCCGACCCGGGCGACCGCCTCGGCGAGCGCGGTGACCGCGTTGTCGTCGTGGATGAACGAGCCGTGCCCGGGCCGGCCCTTGGCGTGCAGCCGCAGCCAGTCCAGCCCCTTCTCGGCCGTCTCGATCAGATAGAGCCGGGACGCGTCGTCGATGGCGTAGGAGAAGCCGCCGACCTCGCCGATCGCCTCGGTGCAGCCGTCGAAGAGCTCCCGGTGCCGCTGCACCAGGAAGTGCGCGCCGTAGTCGCTGCCCGCCTCCTCGTCGGCGGTGTAGGCCAGCACGATGTCGCGCGGCGGGCGCACGCCGGTGCGCTGCCAGTGCCGCACCACGGCCAGCACCATGGCGTCGAAGTCCTTCATGTCGATCGCGCCCCGGCCCCACAGGTAGCCGTCGCGGATCTCCCCGGAGAACGGGTGCACCGACCACTCGTCGGCGTCCGCGGGCACCACGTCCAGGTGGCCGTGCACCAGCAGGGCGTCCCGGCCCGGGTCGGTGCCGGGGATCCGGGCGACGAGGTTGGCCCGGCCGGGCGCCGACTCGTGGAGCTGCGACTCGACGCCGACCTCGGCCAGCTTCTCCGCGACGTACTCCGCGGCCAGCCGCTCCCCCGCGCTGGTGGCGTTGTCACCGGTGTTGGTGGTGTCGATGCGCAGCAGGTCGCGGCAGAGTTCCACGACCTCGTCGGTGGGGTCGGGTCGGGCGGAGGCGGGGTCGCTCGTCATCGCCTCTTTCTACCAGTCGGGCGAGCTGTCGCGGCGGCCCGGCCGGCGCTCGCGCGCGTCGGGGTCCGCGCGGCACTCCCGGGCCGTCCCCGTTTCACGATCTTGCGGTACGGGTACCGCAGTCGGCGACCCCGCACCGCCCGTCGCGCCGGCCGTCGCCAGGCTCCGGCCGCCCGTCGAGGAGGGCCTCATGACCGTCCCGCTGCCGCCCCTGCCGCCCACCGCCGACGACGCCTACCGGCCCGGCGGGCGCAGCATGGCCGACATCGCCGACACCGAGCACCGGCAACTGCTCGGCCTGGCCGACCAGGTGACCGACCAGCGGCTGAGCCCCGAGCGGCGCCGCGAGGTGGCCGAGGTGCTGACCGCGGCGATCTCGCGGCACCTCTCCGCCGAGGAGCAGTACCTGCTGCCCGCCGCGCGGGCGGCGCTGCCCGAGAGCGCCGAGCGGGTCGACCGGGAACTGGCGGCCCACGCGGCGCTGCTGGCCGCGCTCAAGTCGCTCGGCGGGCCGGACGACCCGGCGCTGGCGGACGTCGCCGCGCGGGTCCGCCGGCACGTCGAGGCGGTGTCGGCGCTGATCACCCCGCTGCGCGAGGTGGCCACCGACGCGGAGCTGATCCGGCTGGGCAACCGGTGGGAGATCGCCGAGGAGGCGGCCCCCACCCGCCCGCACCCGGGTACGCCGGCCACCCCGCCGTGGAACCGGGTGGTCGAGCCGGCGCTGGGCGTGGTGGACAAGGTGCGCGACGCGGTCACCGGGCGGCGGACGTACCTGGCCGACCTGAAGCGGGACGCGCGGGACTGATCCATCGTCCGACGCCGATCCGCCCAGGCCCTTCCGCCGGCCCGTGCCGTGGTCCTACCGTCACGTTATGAATCTGGAGCTGCGACACCTGCGGGTCGTCTGCGCGATCGCCGAGACGGGGAGCGTGACCAAGGCCGCGTCCACCCTGGGCCTGGCCCAGCCGGCCCTGACGGCGCAGCTCCAGCGCATCGAGCGCACCCTCGGCGGCCCGCTGTTCGAACGCGACCGGCGCGGCGCCCGGCCCACCGCGCTGGGCGAGCTGGTGCTGGCCCGGGCCCGGGTGCTGCTGCCGGCGATGAAGGGGCTCCAGGACGAGGCGGCCCGGCTGGCCGGGGCGGACGACAGCCTGGGCCGGTACCGCTTCGGCGGGGTGAACAGCCCGATCCTCGGCCGGCTGGTGCACCGGCTGGTGGCCGAGCAGCCGCAGGCGCAGATCACCACGTACGCCTCCTGGTCGGCCGCGGAGCTGGCCGGGCTGGTGGCCGGCGGGCGGCTCGACTTCGCGCTCACCGGGGTCTGCGGCGACGCCACGCCGTCCCCGGAGTTCGGGCTCTGCTGGCGGGAGGTGGCGGTCGACCCGGTGCTGGTGCTGCTGCCGGCCAGCCACCCGATGGCCGGCCGGGAGGAGATCGACCTGGCCGAGCTGCGCCGCGAACAGTGGGTCGCCGCGCCGGGCGAGGGCTGCTTCGGCGACTGCTTCGCCGCCGCCTGCGCCCGGGCCGGCTTCACCCCCCGCAAGGTGTACGAGACCGACGTGCGCGGCTGCGTGGACCTGGTCGACGCCGGCGAGGCGGTGGCGCTGTGCCAGGCGACCTTCCGCCCGGTCGACGGTCTGGTCACCCGCCGGCTGGCCGGCGTGCCGCTGCGCTGGCGGCTGCTGCTCGGCTGGCACCCCGAGTCCCCCGCCGCCCGGGTCGCCGAGGCGGTGCTGGAGACGGCGGTGGCGGCGTACACCGACTCGCTGGCGCCGCACCCCGACTACCTGGCCTGGCTGCTACGCCACCCGGAGTTCGGGGCCCGACCGGTCGGCGGGGTGCGAATCGCCTGACGGCGGGTACCTGGACCCCATGACCGATCGCTACCCCGACGTCGACGAGCGGGAACTGCTGCGTCAGGCCGCCGCCGCGCACTCCGCCGCCGTCCGGGACCTTGAGGCGTTCCTGCGTCGGCTGCCGGCGGTGCCCGATCCGGCCGACATCACCGAGTACGCCAACCTGGTCACCCAGGAGGAGCAGACCCGGGCCGAGCGGCAGGCCGCCGCCACCGCAGCCGGCCTGGAGCTGCCCAGCCTCGGCACCGAGCCGTAGCGCGAGGCGACACCGACGGGCGGCGGCACCCGGGAGAGCGTCCCGGGTGCCGCCGCCTGTGCGCGTCAGCGTTCGACCAGGACGTCGTGGCCCAGGTCGAGCAGGGCGTGCCGCCACTCGTCGTCGGCGTTGCCGCCGCGCGGCTTCTCCGCGGTCAGCGCCCGGATCCGGTCGATCGCCTCCCGCATCACCTCGATGTCCTCCGGGGTCAGGTCCACCTTGCGCTTGCTGAGCACCCGCAGGATCTGCCGGCCCGGCTCGGGCAGGTCCATGCTCGGATTCGGGCCGAACGACTCCTCCCCCGAGCCCCGGGTCAACAGCCACTGCCGCAACTGTTCGGAGGGGACGTTCACCTCGGCGTGGAAGTCGTCCCAGATCACCTCGACCTCGGGGTCGAGTCGCTGCTCGCGTACCATCACGCCTCCTCTTCCGGTGGCCCGGACGGCGCCGGGCTCCCGTCGTCGGTCTGCTGCTTCAGGCCCTCCGGCGGCACCTGCACCCGGGCCGGGTTCGCCGTCGGCGGCGCGAGGATCGGTTCGGTGCGGTCGGTCTCCTCGTCGCTCTCCTCGGGTTCGGTCATCTCCGTCCTCCGGGTCATCGCGGGTGGGACGTCGAGGCCGGGCTGTAGCCCCGCTCTCCCGCGGCCACGTCGAAGGTGAGCTGACCGTCGCGCGCGTCGACGGTGATCTTCTGCCCCGGCGACATCTGGTGCTCCAGCAGCATCCGGGACAGCCGGTTGTCGACCTCCCGCTGGATCACCCGGCGCAGCGGCCGGGCGCCGAACTCCGGCTGGTAGCCGTGCTCGGCGAGCCAGTCGACGCCGGCGGTGGTGAACTCGATCTGGACGTCCTGGGCGTGCAGCCGGCGGCGGGTCTCCTCCAGCAGCAGCTCGGTGATCTGCCGCAGCTGCTGGGCCTCGAGCCGGCGGAAGATGATCGTCTCGTCGATCCGGTTGAGGAACTCCGGGCGGAAGTTCTCCTGGAGGCGGCGCATCAGCCGCTCGCGCAGCTCGTCGCTCTCCTGGGTGCCGCCGGGCGCGCCGGCCTCGAAGCCCACCGCGCGGGTGGTGCCGGTGATCAGCTCCGAGCCCAGGTTGCTCGTCATGATCAGGACGGTGTTCTTGAAGTTCACCGTCCGGCCCTGGCTGTCGGTGAGCCGGCCGTCGTCGAGCACCTGGAGCAGGATGTTGAAGACGTCCGGGTGCGCCTTCTCGATCTCGTCGAGCAGCACCACCGCGTACGGGCGGCGGCGCACCGCCTCGGTGAGCTGGCCGGCCTCCTCGTACCCGACGTAGCCGGGGGGCGCCCCGACCAGCCGGGCGACGGTGTGCCGCTCCTGGAACTCGCTCATGTCGACCCGGACCATCCGGTCGGCCTCGCCGAAGAGCGCCTCCGCCAGCGCCCGGGCCAGCTCGGTCTTGCCGACGCCGGTGGGGCCGAGGAAGAGGAAGCTGCCCATCGGCCGGTTCGGGTCGGCCAACCCGGTACGCGAGCGGCGAACCGCCTCGGCCACCGCGGTGACCGCCTCGTCCTGGCCGACGACCTTCTCGTGCAGCTGCCCCTCCAGCCGCAGCAGCCGGTCCCGCTCCTCCTCGGTGAGCTGGCTGACCGGGATGCCGGTGGCGCGGGAGACCACCTCGGCGATCTCCTGCGGGCCGACCGAGGGGACGCGGCCGATGCCCTCGTCGCCCCGGGCGCGGCGGATCTGCTCCTCGACCTCGGCGAGCCGGTCGCGCAGCGCGGAGGCCCGCTCGTACTGCTCGTCGGCGACCGCCTGTTCCTTGTCCCGGCGCACCTCGTCGAGCTGCTGCTCCAGCTCGCGCACGTCGGCGTCGGGGGTGCGGGTGCGCAGCCGTACCCGCGCGCCGGCCTGGTCGATCAGGTCGATCGCCTTGTCCGGCAGGAAGCGGTCGGTGACGTAGCGGTCGGCGAGTTCGGCGGCCGCGACCAGCGCCTCGTCGGTGAAGCGGACCTGGTGGTGCGCCTCGTACCGGTCGCGCAGGCCGCGCAGGATGGTGACGGTGTCCTCGACGCTGGGCTCGGGCACCAGGACCGGCTGGAAGCGGCGGGCCAGCGCGGCGTCCTTCTCGATGCTCTTGCGGTACTCGTCCAGCGTGGTCGCACCGATCACCCGCAGCTCGCCGCGGGCCAGCGCCGGCTTGAGCATGTTGGACGCGTCCATGCCGCCCTCGCTGCCGGCGCCGCCCGCGCCGACCAGGGTGTGGATCTCGTCCAGGAAGATGATCAGCTCGTCCCGGTGCGCCCGGATCTCTTCGATGACCTTCTTCAGCCGTTCCTCGAAGTCGCCGCGGTAGCGGGTGCCGGCGACCAGGCCGGCGAGGTCGAGCTGCACCACCCGCTTGCCGAGCAGGGTCTGCGGCACGTCGCCGTCGCAGATCCGCTCGGCCAGCCCCTCCACGATCGCGGTCTTGCCGACGCCGGCCTCACCGATCAGCACCGGGTTGTTCTTGGTCCGCCGGGACAGAATCTCCACGGCCTGCTCGATCTCGTCGGCCCGCCCGATCACCGGGTCGATCTGGTCCATCCGGGCCAGCTCGGTGAGGTCCTGCCCGTACTGGTCGAGGGTCGGGGTGCCCCGGTCGGGCTTCGGCCCGCCCATCGGTCCGCGTTCCGCGCTGGCCGCCTGCAACGACTCGGGCTGGATCCGGCCGGCGGCGAGCATCCGGCCGGCGGGCGACTCCGGGTTGAGCGGCAGCGCCATCAGGATGTGCTCGGGGCCGATGTAGTTCGCCCCCATCGCCCGGGACAGCTGGTGGGCGTCGAGCAGCGCCCGCTTGGCGGCGGGGGTGAGCGACAGGTTCGTCGGCACCTCGCCCCCGGGCGCGCCGTCGCCCCGCCCGCCGAGGGCGTTGACCAGGGCGTCCGGGTCGGCGCCGGCCCGGCGTACCAGGTCGCGCAGCGGCTCGCGTTGCAGCGCCGCCCAGAGCAGGTGGTCGGTGTCCAGGTCGTTGCTGTGTTTCTGGGCGGCCCGCCGGGCCGCGTCGGCCAGCATCTCCCGGGCGTCGGCGGTCATCAGCCGGGTGATGTCGACCCGGTGGGCCGGTCGGCGTCCGCCCTCACCCCGGCCGAAGTACCGGGCCAGGAATTCGTCCCAGGGGTCGGAGCCGTAGTCACCGGGTCCCATCATCTCTGTCCTCCGCAGTCGGGGCGCGGCACGGTCGCCGAGGGCGACACCGCGGGCGCGGCACGGTCGCCGGTGGCTACCCGGCGGCCGGCGCGACAAACGCCAGGGGGTGGCAGGCTGGGGGCATGGACTCCCGCCCGCTGCTGATCGTCGACGGTGCCAACGTGGTCGGTTCCCGCCCGGACGGCTGGTGGCGGGACCGGGCCGGGGCGGCGGCCCGGTTGCGCGACGCCCTGGCGCCGCTGGCCGACCGGGGGCTGCCGCCGGAGCTGCCGCCGCCGGTGGAGGTGGTGCTGGTGGTGGAGGGCGCGGCGCGGGAGGTGCCCGGGGTGGTCGGGGTGCATACGGTGCCGGCGCCCGGTTCCGGTGACGACGCCATCGTGGCGCTGGTGCGCGACGCGCCGGACCGGCGCCGGTTGGTGGTCACCTCCGACCGGAAGCTGCGCGACCGGGTGGCGGCCCTCGGCGCGGAGCTGCACGGCCCGCGCTGGCTGCGCGAGCACACCCACCCGACCACCTGATCCGCCGGCCCGCCCCCGTGAGCAGGGAGTTCGCGCGGCGGTCGGACGGTCCCGTCGGCGGGACCGGGGGATCCCCTGGTGGGACCGGACGGTCCGGCGGCGGGCGCTTTCCCGCAGGTCACGGGGGTAACCGGACACCAGGGCGGGAACGGCGACAAGGGCGGATGTTCGCTACCCACGGGTATGCGTTGTAATGGACGTCTCCCCGCCCCCAGGAGGTCACCGTGGCGAGCGTCGCCGAGCTGAAGGCAGCCATCGAGGTCGCCCTCCAACAGATCGGTGACGGGCAGACAGCCGTGCAGGCGGCCGGTGAGAAGCTCTCCGAGGCGCAGCAGACCCTGGCCGGGGCGCTGGAGGGCAGCGGGCACGAGACGGTGGAGAGCGCGCAGGCCTCGCTGACCCAGGCCGGCCAGGAGCTGGAGGAGTGCCTCGCCGCGACCCTCGTCGCGGTCGAGCAGGCGCAGCTCTACGTCTCGACGCTCTGAGCGGGCGGCCGTGTCCATCATCGAGGACGTCGGGGCGCAGGTGCGCGCCGCCGCCGAGGAGCTGCCGCTGGCGCCGCTGGCCCAGGCGCTGGAGAAGTTCGGCCAGGCCACCGAGCGGCTGCGCTGGGTCCGGCAGGAGTCGGCCAACCCGATGGGGGTGCCGGAGCTCTCCGCGGCCACCGAGCACGCCGAAGCCGCCGGGCACGCGCTGCGGGTGGCCCAGGAGCAGCTGTCGGCGTACCTGGCCGCGATCGGGCTGGCCCCCGACGGCGCGCCGCCCGCGGCGCCGGCCCGCCGCGAGCCGAGGCACGACGCGCCCCGCGGGGACGCCGCGCCGCCGAGCGGTCCCGCACCGCAGCCACCGGCCGACCCGACGGTCAAGCGCTGGTGGTCGGTACGGGTGGCGGAGCTGACCGGAGGCCGGGAGGGCCCGCCGGAGGAGCCGGACGAGCGAATCGCCGACTCCCGGGAGCTGCTGCGCCGGGTGGTCACCGGGGTCCGCTCCGGCGACCGGGACCGGCTGCACCGGGAGCTGCGCACGGCACACGCCGACGTCGGCCTCGGGCTGGCCGCGGTGGCCCCGCCGCTGCTGCGCGACCTGGCCGGGGAACTGCTCGGGCACCCGCCGCGCGCCGACGACCTGGGCCGGCTGCGGCGCGAGCTGGACGGCCAGGTCCGCGACCTGCTCCCCGGGCTGCCGCCGCCGGTGCTGGACACCCTGCTCACCCGGGTCTGCCGGATGCCCCCGCCCCGCGCCGGCGAGCAGCCGCACGCCGCCGACCCGGCGGTCACCGCCGGGGTGGTGACCGGCGTGCTGCTGGCCCGGCTCGGTCGGGACCTGCCCCGCGACGAGCCCGACGCCCGCCGGGCGCCGGCCGCCGCCGCGCCGCTCGCCGGGCGCCGGCCCGACGGTGGGCACCGTGGCTGACCTGCGCAGCCAACTGGTCACGCGGGTACGGGGGATGCTCTCCGAGGCCCTCGGCGCGACGCGTACCCGGTTGGCCGGCGCCGAGACGGAGCTGACCGCCGCCCGCGAACGGCTGGTCCGGGTGCGGCGGGCGGCCGCGGCGGTGCCGCAGCGGGTCGGCGCGGAACGCGACCGCCGGCTGGCCGAGATCGACGACCGGCACGCGGCGCGGATCGCCGAGCTGGCCCGCCGGGCCGCCGCCGCTGCGCTGCGGGAGGCGCCGGGCGCGGCGTCCGCGTCGTGGACGGCCTGGCGGGCGGCGCCGGCCGGGCGCGGCGAGCCGGTCGGTCCGGTACGCGTCGGCACGCTGCGCATCGCCGGGGCGGAACCGGTCCCGGCGCTGGTCCCGCTGCTGGACGCCGGCCACGTGCACCTGTCCGGTGGCGACCGGGACGGCGCGGACGCGGTGGTCGGCGCGCTGCTGCTGCGCGGGGTCGGTCGGGCCGACCCGGGCGCGGTGCGGCTGTACGGCTACGACCCGGAGCACCTGGGCGGCGGGTTGGCCGGCTTCGCCCCGCTGGGCACCGCCGGGCTGCTCACCTTCGTCGGTCCGGGCGGGCTCGGCCGGCTGCTCGACGACCTGGTGGAGCAGATCCGCCGGATCAACGAGACGGTGCTGGCCGGCGAGTACGCCTCGCTGCGCGAGCTGGCCGCGGCGACCGGTCGCCGGCCGGAGCCGTGGCGGGTGGCGGTGCTGCTCGGTGGGGACGAGCTGTCCCGGCACGAACGCGGCCAGCTGGACCGGGTGGTCCGCACCGGGGCGGCCTGCGGGGTGCACCTGGTGGTTCGGGGCATCCCGCTGCCGGAGGACCCGACGGTCACCCGGGTCGTCGCCGAGCCGGGCGACGCCCGCGTCGGCGCCCCGCCCGGCCTGCCGGTACGCCTCGACCCGCCGCCGCCCGCCACGCTGGTCACCGAGACCTGCCGGGAGATCGCCTCCCGGGTCAACGCCGGCCCGCCCCCGGCGCCCTTCACCGACCTGCTGCCCCCGCCGGAGCAGATGTGGAAGGAGGACTCGGCGCACGGGCTGACCGCGCCGATCGGCGAGGGCCCGCACGGGCGACCGGTGCTGCTGACCCTGGGCGACTACCCGCCGCACGCGCTGATCGGCGGCCCCTCCGGCACCGGCAAGACCAACCTGATCTTCGCCTGGATCGGCGCGCTCGCCGCCCGCTACTCCCCCGCCGAGCTGGAGTTCTATCTGCTCGACTTCAAGGAGGGGGTGTCCTTCGCCCGGTTCGCCCAGGGCCGGCGCGACCCGAGCTGGTTGCCGCACATGCGGCTGGTCGGGATCAACGTCAACACCGACCGGGAGTTCGGCCTGGCCCTGCTGCGGTTCCTCGCCGAGGAGCTGCGCCGGCGGGCCGACGCCGCCAAGAAGCACGAGGTCACCAAGCTGGCCGAGCTGCGGGCGGTGGACCCGACCGGGCACTGGCCGCGGATCGTGGCGGTGGTCGACGAGTTCCAGGCGCTGCTGGCCGGGCGGGACGTGGTGGCCCGGGAGGCCGCCGACCTGCTGGAGGACCTGGCCCGGCGGGGCCGGTCGCAGGGCATCCACCTGGTGCTCGCCTCGCAGGACGTGCGGGGCATCGAGGCGCTCTGGGGGCGGCCCGCGCTGGTCGCGCAGTTCACCCTGCGGATCGCGCTGCCCAAGGCGCTGCGCATCCTGGCCGAGCGCAACGACGCGGCGCAGGCGCTGCCCCGGCACCACGCGGTGGTCAACGCCGAGTCCGGGATGACCGAGGGCAACCAGGTGGCCCGGATCCCGTCGGCCAGCGACTGGGAGACCTGGAGCGAACTGCAGCACCGGCTGTGGCGGATGCGGCCGCAGGACGCCGCGCCGGCGCGGCTCTTCGACGGCGACGCCGTCCCCCGGCTGGTCGACGCGCCCGACTACCGTGCGCTGACCCCGCAGGGCGACACCCCGCCGCCCCGGGGTCCGGTCGCCCTGCTCGGCGAGATCATCGACGTGCAGGCCCGCTCGGCGGCGCTGCGGCTGCCCCGCGCCCCCGGGCGCAACCTGGCGGTGCTGGGCACCCGGGTGGACGAGGCGTGCGCGGTGCTCGACGCCGCCGCCCGGTCGCTGGCCCGCCAGCACCGGCCGGGTACCGCCCGGTTCTCCATCGCCTGCCTCGACCCGGACGCCGACCCGGCCGCCCGCGCCCTCTACGAGGACCTGGCCGACGACGCGGCCTGGTACGACGAGGAGACGGTGCCGGAGCTGATGGCCGAGACGGCCGAGGCGCTGGGCCGGCCGGGCACCCCGAGCACCCCGCACTACCTGCTGCTGTTCGCCGTGGACGCGGCGGCCGGACGGCTGGCTGCGCCCGCCGGCGGGCGCAGCGGGCTGGAGCAGCTGCGCCGGATCCTGCACGACGGGCCGGAGCGGCGTACCCACGTGCTGGCCTGGTGGCGCGGGATCGCCCGGATGCGGGTGGACCTCGGCGGCCCGGCCGCCCGCACCGACCAGATCGGGGCCTGGGTCGCCCTCGACGTGCAGGGCGCGGAGCTGGGTTCCTCGCTCTACCCCGGCACCGGCGGCCCGGACTGGTACCCCCGTCCGTGGCGCGGGCTCTTCTTCGACCGGGCGGTGCACCGCACCGGACAGGTGATCATCCCTTATGGTCCGTCGCGATGAACGAACCGGTCGCCAGTGACACGTACGCCGCCCACGTCCGCCGACTGGCCGAGCTGACCGGCCGGGTCCGGGCCCAGCGGGCCGAGGCGCAGGCCTGGCACGACCAGCAGTGCGCCGCCGCCGAACGGGCGGTGGCCGAGGCGACCGCGCAACTCCGCCGGGCCGAGGCGGAGGTGACCGAGGCCCGGTCCATGGTGGAGCGGGTCGACGCCGAGGTCGGGCACCTCTGGGCGGAGCTGCGGGGCCGGCTGGGACTGGGCGGGCGGCGGCTCGGCCCGGCGCCGGGGCCGGCCCGGGACGCGGCCGGTGACCCGGTGTCGTCGCTGCGCGGGGTGCGGGAGCTGCTGGACCGCGCCGGGCAGCCGGGTGAGCTGCCCGCGTCGGTGAACCCGCTGCTGGCGCTCTGCGGGGTGGCGGGAGCGCTGGTGGCGTACGGCCTCGGGGTGGGCGCCCGCGCGCTCGGCCACCGCTACGGCGGTGACCTGGCGGTGGGGATGCCGGTGCTGGCCCTGGTCGTGACGCTGCTCGGACCGCTGGCCGGCCTGGCGCCGGCGAAGCGGCTGGCCGACCGGCGGCACGCCCTGCTGGGGCCGCGGCCGATGGCGATCGTGCTGGTCGCCGGGGTGGCGACCACGGTGGCCCTGCTGGTGTCGACCCGCTGAACCCGGCGGTCCGGCGGGACCGGGCGGCGGGCCGCCCGGTCGGCTCGGTGGACCCGCCGAGGCGCAGCGGCTGTCAGGCAGGGACCGCGACGGCCTCGCGCAGCAGCCGGCGGGCCAGCACCAGCCGGTCGGCGTCGTCGTCCAGGCCGGGCAGGTCGCCCACCCGGGTGACGGTGTCGGTGAGCAGGGTGCGCACCGCCGGCTCGCAGGTGCCGGGCAGGGTGATGGTCCGGTCGGGCAGCCGCAGCGCCACCCGGTGGTCGTCGGTGGCGGTGAGCTGCCAGCGCAACCCGGCCCGCGGGGCGATTCGACTGTCGGCGTCGAGCGCGGCGAGCGCGGCGGCCTGGGCGAGGGGCCGGATCGGGGCCGGCCGGGCGGCGGGCCAGGCGCGCTGCCGCAGCCGGGCGGCGACCGCCGCCGGGTCGACGCGCAGCAGCCAGTCCCGCAGCGCCTCCACGGTCTCGGTCAGCTCGGGCTCGACGGCGTCGGGGTCGGCGACGTCGGTGCCGAAGGGCAGCCCGGCACGCAGCCGGGGGTCCTCGGCGGCCAGGGTGAGCAGTTCCTCCACCATGGCGTACCGGGTCAGCGCACGGATGCCGACGGTCAGGTGCAGCGAGCTGGACTCCTGCGCCTGCGCGCTGTGCAGCCAGCCACGCGGCAGGTAGAGCGCGTCGCCGGGGGCGAGCACCACGTCCAGCGCGGCGGGACCGTCGGCGGTGGCGGCGACCTCGTCGGCCCGCCCGCCCCAGGGCTGCTGCTCCAGCGGGTCAGGCAGCACCGGCGGGTGGATGCGCCAGTGCTTGCGACCGTCGACCTGGAGCACGAAGACGTCGTGGGTGTCGTAGTGGGTGGCGAAGCCCTGGCTGCCGGCCGGAGTCAGGTAGGCATTGACCTGCAACGGCTGGGAGAGCGCCGCGCCGAGGTCGCGGGCGAAGTCGACCAGGGCGGGCCAGGTGCGGTGCAGTCCCTGGAGCACCAGCGTGGCGCCGGATGCGTACAGCTCCAGCACCTTCTCGTCGAGGACCTGGTCGGTGATCTCGGCGCCGGCGCCGCCGCCGCCGGTGTAGCGCGCCGCCGGCACGAGCTGGCCGTCCTTGGCCACCCGCAGGAACGGGGTACGCAGACCCCGGCGGCTGAGCAGCTCGTCGGCGTCGGCGGGGCTGAGCAGGTCGGTGAAGCCGTCGGGGTTGGGCAGCTCGTCGGCGCGGGAGAGCAGCGGGGCCCGTCCCCAGTGGGCGGCGGCGAACTTCGCCGGCTCCACGCTGACGCAGCGCGCCAGGGCCTCGGCGGCGGACGGAACCGCCGGGCGGCGGTGACCGCCCGGCGGGTCGATGATCGTCATGAGCTGGTCAGCGCGCGCCGCCGTCGGCGCCGCCGTCCTGCTGGCCCGGGGTCGCGCCGCCGTCGGCCGGACCCTCGGCACCACCGTCGGCGCCACCGTCCTGCTGGCCGGGGGTGGCGCCACCGTCGGCCGGACCCTCGGCACCCCGGTCGGCGCCCTGGTCGGCGCCGCGCTCCGCACCACGGTCCGCGCCGCCGTCGGCGCCGCCGTCCTGCTGACCCGGAGTCGCGCCACCGTCGGCCGGGCCCTCGAGGCCGCCGCCGCTGGTGGTCTGCATGTCGTCGTCGTTGAGTGCCATGGGTGCTCCCTCGGGTGTGCCGCCCCGCCACAGGCGGGGTCCGTCGTGCAGCGGGTGGTACCCCACGCGCGATCTTCTCTAACCACACCGTAGACGGCGGGACCCGGCGAGCGGGACACTTCGCCCGGCCCGCCGGGGCTCATCGGCGCGCCGCGAACCGGGCGCGGCGGCGACGGCGGTGCCAGGATGGGGGGACGGCCCGTCCGGCAGGGAGGTCACCATGGGGCAGCCGCAGCCCGCACCGCTGACGCCGCTGGCCGAGGACTGGCAGCGCGCCCTGGCCGTGGTGGCCCACCCCGACGACCTGGAGTTCGGCGCGGCCGCCGCCGTCGCCCGGTGGACCGGGCAGGGCAAGGAGGTCGTCTACTGCCTGGTCACCAGCGGCGAGGCCGGCATCGACGGGACCACCCCGGAGCGGGCCCGGGTGGTCCGCGAGGAGGAACAGCGGGCCTCGGCCGCCGTGGTCGGGGTGACCACGGTGGAGTTCCTCGGCCAGCCGGACGGGCTGCTGGAGTACGGCGTGCCGCTGCGCCGGGCGATCGCCGAGGTGATCCGGCGGTACCGCCCCGACGTGGTGATCACCAACAACTTCCGCGACACCTGGGACGGGGCGTACGCGCTCAACCAGGCCGACCACATCGCGACCGGGCGGGCCGTGCTCGACGCGGCCCGCGACGCCGGCAACCGGTGGATCTTCCCGGAGCAGCTGGCCGGCGGCGTGGCGCCGTGGAACCGGGTCCGGGAGGTGTGGGCCGCCGCCTCGCCGCTGTCCCGGCACGGGGTGGACGTCACCGCCACCTTCGACGCCGGGCTGGCCTCGCTGCGCGCGCACGACGCCTACCTGCGGGGCCTCGGCGACGGCGGGTTCGACCCGGCGGAGTTCCTGGAGAGCATCAGCCGCCCGGTCGGCACCCGGCTCGGGGTCCGCTACGGCGCCGCGTTCGAGGTTTTCCCGCTGGGCCTGCACTAGGCGGAAGCGATAATCCTGGTCGGCACCTCCGGATGGCAGTACCGCGACTGGCGGGAGCGCTTCTACCCGCCGAAGCTGCCCCAGCGGCTCTGGCTGGAGCACTTCACCACCCGGTTCGCCACCGTCGAGGTGAACAACGCCTTCTACCGGCTGCCCGAGCGGGACACCTTCGCCGCCTGGCGGGCGCGTACCCCGGACGACTTCTGCGTGGCGGTGAAGATGAGCCGCTACCTGACCCACATCAAACGGCTGCGCGACCCGGCCGAGCCGGTCGCCCGGTTCCTGGGCCGGGCCACCGCGCTCGGCGACCGGCTCGGACCGGTGCTGGTGCAGCTCCCGCCGAACCTGCCCGCCGATGCGGAGGCGCTGGACGCCACCCTGCGCCTCTTCCCGACCGAGGTGCGGGTGGCCGTGGAACCCCGGCACCCGTCCTGGTGGACGGCGCCGGTGCGGCAGGTGCTGGAACGCCGGCGGGCCGCGCTGGTCTGGGCGGACCGGCGGGGCCGGCCGGTGACCCCGCTGTGGCGCACCACTGACTTCGGCTACCTGCGGCTGCACGAGGGCCGCGCCCAACCGTGGCCGCGCTACGGACGGGCCGCGCTCGCCTCCTGGGTACGCCGCCTCGCCGAGGTCTTCGACGACGCCGAGCCGGCGTACGTCTACTTCAACAACGACCCGGGCGGGGCCGCCGTGGTCGACGCGATGGCCTTCGCGAGGCTGGCCCGGCGGGCGGGCCGGCCGGTCAGCCGGACGCAGTGAAGCGGCCCGCCCCACCGGACGGGCGGGACGGGCCATGGGTCATCCGGTCACGGCATCATCCGTTGCAGGTCACTGGGCATGTTGTCCTTCACGTCGTCCCACTGGCCCTGGGTCACGTGCCGGCTCAGGGCGTCCAGCACCACCTGCACCACGCGCTCGGTGCCGCCCTCGACGTCGTACGGAAAGTGCCGCCGGACCTCGAGGAGGAAGTCGTCCCGATTGAGCTTGATCGGCACGTCCATCGGCTTCCAGCCGTCGAAGTAGATCCCGCGGACCAGCACCGGCAACTGCGCGGCGAACTCCACGCTCTCCTGCACCGGCATCCGGTCGCGCAGCAGGTGCAGAACAGTGCGCAGCGCGCAGTAGGACTGGTTGCGTTGCTCCTTGGGCCAACCGTACGCCTGTTCGATGTCCTTGAGCATCAGGTTCGTCTTCTCCAAAGAGGACTCGAACGCCGCTTGCAGCTGCTCAGCCATCTGTCCACCCCCGTGCGTCGTCTTCCCATCGTCGGTCGTCAGTGCGGCGCGGCGGCCCGCTCGGCCCCCGCCACAGCCGGGTCGGCCTGATCCGACCGGGTCGCTCGCGGGCGTTGCCGTCGGCCCTTCCGACCACGTGCAGCACCCCGCCACGTCGTCTGTCCGTCACGACGCGAACCGCCATGGGCCACCTCCGTCGCTGTCGGCCTCACGGTTCCGTCGGTCGACGGACCGCAGACACCGCCCATGCTGCGCGGCGACCGGGTGAGCCGGCGTCACCCCGCCCGGGTGAACTCCGGCGACCGCGTCAGCCGCCGGCGTCGAGCAGGCCGGCCAGGGTGGCGGCGTTGGTCTGGGCAAAATCGCGGTAACAATTGTTCATCAGTACGTGGGTCTGCCCGGCCGAGTCGGCCAGCTCGCGCAGCTTCGGCGCCCAGTCCCGCAACTCCCGGTCGGAGTAGTGGTAGCCGAACTTCTCGTGGATGTCCTTGCTGGTCCACTTGTCGCTGTGCCCGTGGAAGCGCACCACCGCGAGGTCCGCGGTGGCGGCCAGCACCGGCGGTACCGAGGAGCGGTGGCCCTGCGGCATGTCCACGCAGACGTACGGCAACCGGTGCTTGCGCAGGAAGGCGACCGTCTCGTCGGCGTTGGCGCCGTCGAACCAGGAGGCGTGCCGGAACTCGAAGACCCCCCGCAGCGGGCGGCAGCGCCGCTCCACCTCCAGCAGGTACTCCTTGTTCTCCCGCTTGATGGTGAACCAGGGCGGGAACTGGAACAGCACCGCGCCGAGCTTGCCGGCCGCCACCAGCGGGTCCAGCGCGGACAGGAACCGGGTCCACACCTCCTCGTACGCCTGCGCGGGCAGGTCGTCCGGGTAGAGGTTCTTCTTCTCCGTCTCCGGGCGCAGGTCCTTGTAGAGCGCGGACACCTTCGTCGGGTGCCCGGTCAGCAGGCTGAACGCCTTGACGTTGAAGGTGAACCCCGCCGGGGTGCGCTCGGCCCACAGCCGGGCGGTCCGCTCGGCCGGCGGCGAGTAGTAGGTGGCGTCCACCTCGACCAGCGGAAAGCGCCGGGCGTAGTACGCCAGGCGCTTCTCCGGGGTGTCCGCGGTCTGCGGATACCACCCCGACTCCAGCAGGGTCCGGTCGGTCCAGGACGCGGTGCCCACCTTGATGTCACCCATGGAAGGAGTCCACCGCGCCCGGACCTGACCGGCAACCGCGACGCCCGCCGCTCAGGCGGCCCGCCGCTCCCGCGTCTGCTTGCAGGCCACACAGGAGGTGGCCGACGGGAAGATCTCCAGGCGCTCGACCGGGATCGGCGCCGAGCAGCCCTCGCAGAAGCCGTAGGTGCCCTGGTCCAGGCGGGTCAGCGCGTGCTCGAACTGGGCGCGACGATCGAGGATCGTGCGCAGCAGCGACTGCGCGGTGTCCCGTTCGGCGGTCTTGGTGCCGCTGTCGGCCTGGTCGTCGCCGGCGGTGTCGCCGACCTCCACGAGCCGCAGCACCTGGCTCTGCGCGACGGCCTGCTCGTACTCCGCGGACAGCTCGTCGTAGCGGGCCTGCAGGGAGAGTCGGATCTGGTCGATCTCCGCCTGGGATCGGCCCGTACCGACGGTGTCGTGGACGAGCATCGCTGCCTGCCTTTCGTGGGGCTCCGGCCGGCTCGGCCGGTCGCCCGGATACGGTCCGCACGGGCGAGATCACCCGTGCTCTGTGAGCCGGGCGAATACCCACCTCCGCAGTGGATCAAACCGACGAGTTTTTCCGGCCTCAGTCGACCGGTTCGTCCGGCTCGACGAGAGCCGGGTGCCGCGGGTCGTCGGCCCGGACCACCACGTCGGCGAAGGAGGCCGGGTCGACCTCGTCGGCGTACCGGGCGAAGGCGGGCAGGGTCCAGCGCAGCTCCGGGTCGGTGCGCCGGGCCAGGGCGGCCGGCGAGAGCGCCAGGTGCACGGCGACGTCGAAGGGCAGCCCGCCGCCGAGCAGCAGCGCCCCGCTGACCAGCAGCACCGCGCCGGGCGGCAGCGGGACGTACGCGGCCCGGCTGGCCCGGTCGGTCGCCGGGTCCCAGAGGGAGGGCAGCACCCGCCCGGAGCCGCCCGGGCCGGCGGGGTCGAGCACCTCGCGGCGCAGCCCGGGCTCGTCGGTCCAGCTCTCGTAGTACGCGTCCGGGTTGGTCCGACCCAGCTCGAAGCGGATCGAGGCGGGCCGCAGGAAGTTCTCGGCGCGCACGTGCAGCACCGGACGGCCGAGCGCGCGCAGCGGGTCGACCAGCGCCTCAGCGAGGCGCTGCGGCGCGGCGGCCGGCGGGCCGTCGACGGCGACCCGCAGTCGGCCGGGCCGGTCGGCCGGAGCGTCGGGGCCGGCACCGGTCGCGGCCGGGAGGCCCGGCTCGGTGGCGGCGGCGAGGAGCCGCTCGGTCAGCTCGGCGACGAGCCGCTCGGGCGAGATGGGTCGGACGCGCATCCGACCATGGTGCCCCGGCCGGTCGGCCGGCGCGGTCGATGGTCACCCGGCCGGGTCGGCCGGTGCGGTCGATGGCGCCCGTCGGCCAGCCGATGCGGTCGATGGCGCGCCGGTCGGTCAGCCGGTGCGGTCGATGGTGACCCGGGCGTCGTCGGCGAGCCGGTAGCCGACCCCGTAGACGGTGGTCACCAGGGGGACGTCCACGCCGACCTTGCCGCGCAGCCGGCGCACGTGCACGTCGACGGTGCGGACCCCGGCGTGCTCGTAGCCCCAGACCGCGTTGAGCAGCTGCAACCGGGTGAAGACCCGGCGCGGGTGGGCCACCAGGTGCAGCAGCAGGTCGAACTCCAGCCGGGTCAGCGGCAGTGGCTCGCCGTCGCGCAGCACGGACCGGGAGGAGGCCAGGATGTGCAGCGCCGGGATGGTCGGCGCGAGCGACCGGGCCGGGGACCGGCCGCCGGGCAGCGGCTCGGGCCGCCGCTCGGCGGGGACACCGTTGGTGATGATGGTGCCCTCGCCGCGTTCCAACATCTCGCGGGCGGCCTCGAGCAGCCGGCGGGCCGGCGGGGTCAACGACTCCTCACACGCCAACGGGATGGACAGGGTCACGGTGAGCACGGGTGCGGCCGTGTTCGCCGGGCGGCGCTGGCCGCCGGGGGGACGACCGGGAACCGCAGGTTGGGACGTATGCCATCCGGCGCGCGACGAGGCGGGGCTGACCGACATGGTCCTCCTTGGCTGGTCCGGGTAAACCCACGGCCCGGGACGCCGCTTCATCGATGCTTCCCGGCCCCTGAGCGAGGGTCAAGGGGCGGCCACGTTGCATGAATGTGACAATTGACGAACACATCGCAGCCGAACCCTCGCTCTGCGTACGAGCCAGATGATTACAGCAGAGTCGCCGGGGCGGTCGGATACGGGGGGTACCCGCTCGTTTCACATTGGCCGGTCCGGCCCGACGCACCACGGCGGACGGTCCCCCGGGCCCGCCGCGCCGGCACCCGGTCAGCGGAACCGGTCGACCCGGACCCGGGACTCGTCGGCCAGCCGGTAGCCGACGCCGTACACGGTGGTCACCAGCGGGGTGTCGGCGCCGAGCTTGGCGCGCAACCGGCGCACGTGCACGTCCACGGTCCGGGCCACCGCGTGCTCGTAGCCCCAGACGCTGCCCAGCAGCTGGAGCCGGGTGAAGACCCGGTGCGGGTGCTCGGCGAGGAAGAGCAGCAGGTCGAACTCGATCCGGGTGAGCGGGATCTCCCGGTCGCCCTGCCGGACCACCCGGGAGCCGGCCAGGATCCGCAGCGTGTCCGGGTGCTCGTCGGCGGGGGCCGGCGCGGGCACGGCCGTGCCCGCCCGCACCGGCACCGGTTCGGCCAGCCGGACCACGCCCTCCCCCGCCTCGGCCAGCTCGCCGAGCAGGTCCACCAGGCGGGCCAGCCGGGGCGTCAGCGGCGCGGCGGCCAGGTCGAGGGTGATGGTCAGCGTCGGGGCGGACCGGGGCCGGGGCGGCCCGGGCCGGTCGGAGCGGCCCGGCGGGTGCGGGCGCGAGGTGATGGCGACGACGGACATCGGTGCCTCCTGAGATGACGGGTCGTCCGCCACGCCCGGTGGAGCGTGGCGGTCAGCGCGGCGCCCGGCCGGCGGTCACCGGGGGCGCGGTGGCCGGGGAGCCGGCCGGCGGGGTCGGGCCGAGCGCGGGCAGGCCGGCGATGCGCCAGGCGACGAAACCGCCGACCACGTCGGTGGCCCGGTGCAGGCCGAGATCCTGCAACGCGGCGGCGGCCAGCGAGGACGTGTAGCCCTCCTGACAGATCACGACGACCGGCAGGTGGTAGCCGACCGCCTGGGGCAGCCGGGCCGGGCAGCGCGGGTCGAGCCGCCACTCCAGCACGTTGCGCTCGATGGCCAGCGCTCCCGGCACGGTGCCGTGCGCGGCCCGCTGGGCGGCCGGCCGGATGTCGACCAGCAGGGCCCCGGCACGGTACGCCAGGTGCGCCGCCTCGGGGTCGAGCCGGCGCAGCCGGGCGCGGGCGGCGGCGAGGATCTCGTCGATGCCCCGGGATCCCGGTGGTGGCACCGGCGGGCTGTCGGTACTCGGGTGGTGGTGCTGCTGCGACATCCTCGCGGTCCTTCCAGGAACGAGCCGGCGGGTGGGTGTGGGGGCGACGGGGGTCACCAGGCGACGCCGGCCTCGGCCACGTCGGCGACCCGCAGCCGGCCGGCGTCGAGCCGGTAGCGGGTCATCCGGCGCAGCGCGGGCCGGTAGACGTGGACGCTGACCGCGGGCTGGTGGGCGCGGTTGGTCACCACGTGCACGTGCCGCGGGCCGAACCGTCGCCCGGCCCCGGCGGCCAGGCGGTGCGGGCGCAGCCGTGCACCGGACACCGTCTCCTCGGTGAGTTCACCGGCGACGACCAGGAACGCTCCCGAGGAGCCGCCGTGGTCGTGCAGGTCGGTGCCCTGGCCGGGGAGCCAGCTCAGCGCCCAGACCTCGTGCGTGTCGGTGCCGGCGAGCCGGGCGTACCAGCGCTCGACCGGGTCGAAGCGCAGCGGCACCGGCCAGCGGGCCGGGTCGGCGTACGAGGCGGCGACGGCGAGCAGGTCGGTGTGCGGGTCGGTCATGGCGGTCTCCCGTGGTGATGCGTCCGGCCACCACTATAGGAGTCAAAGCCTATAGGTTTAGTAGGTAATACCGGATGCTGGGACGGCAACCGGAATGCCGGGGATCAGCGCGAGACCGGCGGGTCCACCCGGTAGCCCGGCACCGAGGGCCAGCGCACGGTCAGCACCACCGACGCCTGCTCGGCGTACCAGCAGTGGTCCACGCCGCGGCCCCACACCACGTAGTCGCCCGGCGTGCCCAGCACCACCGTCCGGTCCGGGAACTCCACCCGGAAGCGGCCGCTCACCAGGACCAGCAACGCGATCCGCCGCTCCTGGCTGGCCCACCGCGAGCGGGCCTCCCCCGGCGGGTGCACGCCCCACTTCACCTCGACCTCGGCACTGTGCCGAGGGTCGCCGACGGGCATGAAGTGCCCGAGCAGCCAACCGGCGTTCGTGGCACCGTCCACACCCGCGTTGCCGACGTACACGTCGTCCATGACCCTCCCGTCGTGGGCTGGCAAGCTACCAGTCCGCCGAACGCGGCGGCCGACTAGCCTGGACGGGTGACGACGACCTCGACGTCGAGACGCTGGCCTTCGCCCATCGGATGTTCGACCTGGCCCGCGCCGGTGAGACCGAGGAGCTCATCGGCCACGTCGACGTCGGCCCGCCGGTGAACATGACCAACGACCAGGGCGACACCCTGCTCAACTCCCGCTGAGGCGGCACCATGGACGATCCCGTACCGGAGCGGATGCGCACGGCGGCCGGCGCGCTGCTGGCCACGCTCGACGAGCCGGCCCGCGCCGCCGCCGGGCACGCCTTCGACGACGAGGGCCGGCGGTGGCTGGAGTACCGGCCCCGGCCCCGCCCCGGGGTGTGCCTGGCCGACCTGGACCGCGCCGGGCGCAAGGCGGCGCACCGGCTGCTGGCCACCGCGCTGAGCCCACCGGCGTACGCCCAGGCGATGACCGTGGTGGCGCTGGAGGAGGTGCTGGACCGGGCCGAGGAGTGGCGACGCGGCCGGCACAGCGGCGACTACTGGGTGGCGCTCTACGGCGACCCGGCCCGCGACGACCGCTGGGCGTGGCGGTTCGAGGGGCACCACCTGTCGGTGAGCATGACGGTGGTCGACGACGAGGTCTCCCCCGCCCCGCTCTTCCTCGGCGCCAACCCGGCCACCGTCCGGCACGCCGGGCGGCCCGTCTCCCGCCCGCTCGGCATCGAGGAGGACCTCGGCCGGGAGCTGCTGGAGGCGATCGGGTCGGCCGGGCGGGCCGCCGCGATCATCGCCGACGAGGCCCCGGCGGACATCGTGAGCGCCACCCGGCCGTCGGTCGACGGGCCGCTCACCCCGCTGGGCGTGCCCGGCGACCGGCTCGGTGTCACCGGCCGCGCCCTGCTCGACCAGCTGGTGGCGCTCTACCTGGACCGGCTCCCCGCCGAGCTGGCGGTCCGCGAGGCGGACCGGCTCGCCGGCGGCGTGCTGCACTTCGCCTGGGCCGGGTCGACCCGACCGGGTGGGCGGCACTACTACCGGGTGCAGGGCGACAACTTGTTGATCGAGTACGACAACACCACCGAGGACGGCAACCACGCGCACACGGTGCTGCGCCGCCCGGCCGGCGACTTCGGCGCCGACGTGCTCGCCGCCCACCACGCCCGCGCCCACTGACGCCGCTCAGGCCGGCCGGACCGCCTCGATCAGGAACCGGCGGGCGTGGGCGACGAAGGCCCCCTCCGCGCGGATCCGCCGGTCCAGCGCGGCGAGCTGCGGCCGGTGCCGGTCCACGTCGAAGCCCGGCGCCGTCCAGACGACCTTGCGCAGGAACCAGACCACCGCGCCGACGTCGTGGAAGACCGCCCGCAGGGTGGCCTGTTCGAGGCGGACCACGGACAGGCCCGCGGCCCGGGCGGCGGCCACGGCCCGCTCCGGCTGCCGGCTGGTCGGGGGCGGCAGCGGGCCGAGGATCGCCTCGCTCAACTCCCGCATCGTGCCCGGGCCGATCTGCTGGGACAGGTACGCCCCACCGGGGCGCAGCACCCGGGCGATCTCGGTCCATTCGGTGGCGACCGGGTGCCGGCTGGTGACGAGGTCGAAGGAGGCGTCCCGGAACGGCAGCCCGGACGCCGGGCCGACCTGGACGACGGTGGCGCCGACCCGGCGCAGCGTACGCCGGGCGACCGCGACGTTGGGCGGCCAGGCCTCGGTGGCGACCAGCAGCGGCGGCGGGGCCGGCGCCTCGGCCAGCACCTCTCCCCCGCCGGTGTCCACGTCCAGGGCGGCGGAGGCCGCCGCCAGCCGGGCCGCCACCAGCCGGGCGTAGCCCCACGGCGGGCGTTCCTCGGTGGCCCGGCCGTCGAGCCAGGAGAAGTCCCAGCCGTGCACGGGCGCGGCCGCCGCCTCGGCGACCAGTTCGGCGAAGGCGGGCTGTGCCATCCGGCCACCCTGCCGGGCCAGAGGGGTGACCGACAACCGGATTCCGCCGGCCGCGTCGACCCCGGATCGGGGAGAAGGCCGCCCTGGGGGACACCGCCACGTCGCCGACGTGGGCCGGCGGGCGGTCCGGCGCGAGCGGCGGGGTCAGGCGCGGGGGCGGATGATCTCCACGGTGGCGCCGGCGGCCGGCACGCCCTCCAGGGCCTCGAAGCCGCTCGGCTCCCGGCGGCCGGCGTCGAACTGGCGCATCAGGCGGGCGCCCAGCCGGACCCCGACCGCGCCCACGGCCAGGGCGACCAACTCGGTGATCACCAGGACCGCGGTGGCGCCGCGCTGCGGCGCGTCGGCCCGGATCAGGCAGGCCAGCAGGAACAGCGCGGCCATGCCGGCGTTGGCCAGGTTGAAGGTGACCATGGTGCGGCGGGTCCGGCCGGCCCGGACGTCCCACAGGTCGACCATGCCGGCGACCCCGGCGAGCCCGGCGGCGACCAGGGCGGCGACCGCCGTCCAGTAGCCCACCTCGCCGAGGAAGGCCGGCCCGCCGGCCACGTCGGCGAGGTCGAAGAGGACCGCGCTGACGAAGAGCCCGAACGGGAACGTCACCAGCATCGGTTGGATCGGATGCCCCTGCACCCGCAGCCGGCTCTCCATCGGTTCCTCCCCAGATTTCGTGTCAGCTCACGAAACCAGGGTGCTACCCGGGCACCAGTCCGGCGAAACGGCGCGCTCAACCTTCCCGGGGACGCGACACCGTGGCGACCAGCCGCTCGGCGACCTCGCGCAGCGGGATGTCCAGCGAGGACGCGGCGTTGCGCAGCACGTCGAGGGCCTCCGGCGCGGGGCACCCGCGCTGGGTCATGATCACCCCGACCGCCTGGCCGACGACGCCCTCCCCCAGCAGCGATTCGTCCAGCTCACCGGCCCGCTCGGCCTGCTTGACCCGGTCACGCACGGCAGCCAGCAGCAGGCCCGCGTGCTCGGCGAGCAGCATCGCGGTGAGCTGGTGCCGGGTGGTGAACGTGCCGGCGGAGTCGGTGTAGAGGTTGATCACCCCGATCGCCTGCTCGTCGACGTCGACCGGCGCGGAGATCACCCCGCGCACCCCGAGGCCCCGCGCCCGGGCCGTCCAGCCCGGCCAGCGCTCCTCGACGGCGAGATCCTGCGCGACGGTCATCTCCCGGCGCCCGATGGCGCTCATCGCCGGCGACTCCGGGCCGTGCCGCAGGTCGTCCAGCTCCGCCAGGCCGGGGTCGGAGGCGGCCACCCCGGCGGGCTCCCCGGCGCGCAGCGCGGTGAAGCCGCACCAGGTCACGTCCGGTACGGCGTCCCGGGCGATCCGCACCAGCCGGGCCAGCGCCTCGTCGAAGTCATCGGCCGCGATCAGGCCGGCGGTCAGCTCGCGCAGCAGGCCGGCGGTCTCCAGCACGCCGAGGGTGTCGATCGTCGGCTCCCGCATGTCCAGGTTCACCGGCGCACGGCCCCCGCGCGTCGACCGACCCCGTCGACCGGCCCCATTGCCTGTCCCATCGTGTGATCTCCCCTGACTCATGAGCCCCGGGCTTCTACCCTCGCAAACCAGGATCGAAACCGCGTAAAGGGGTCCCTTCCGGCGCGGGTCCGCGCCGGAAGGGGCCCCGGTGACCGCTCAGCGCGCGGCGGAGAGCCGCCGGCCGACCGAGGCGATCAGCCGGTCCAGCTCGGAGCCGAACGGGTTGTCGTGGACGAGGTACGTCCAGGTGGCGCTCGGCCGCACCAGCTTGGCGGCGTCCGGCTCCCAGTCGGCGTCGAACTCGGTCTCGGTGAAGGTGGCGATGGTGCGGGTTTCGATCTCGGGGACGAGGTTGTTGAACGCGGGCACCGCCGCCCGGTGGAACTCGTCCAGCGGGTCGAGGCGGCCCAGCGCCCGCAGGTGCACGCCCTCGCGGACCTCGGAGAGCTCGGCCAGGTGCTCGGCCCAGAGCCGGTCGAGGTGGTAGAGGGCGATCGACCGGGCCACCCGGGCGAGCAGGTCCTCGTCCATCTCGCCGGCCTTGTCCGGCACCCGGTCGAGCAGCATCAGCGCGGCCACGTCGCTGGTGAGCAGCCGCTCGCGGCGCTCCGCGAGCGCCTTGCGCTGCTGCTCGATCACCACGCTGTACCGCCAGGTGTTGCGGTGGATCTCGTGGTTGACGCCCTCGGCCACCCGCTGGGCGTGCTCCACGGCGTAGTCCACCTGCTCGTCGGTGACCAGGCCGTCGGCGTTCATCCGCGGCGAGGCCGGCACGGTGTCGCCGGCGTGCCGGACCACCAGGTCGTCCTCCAGGCTGACGAAGAAGACCGAGCCACCCGGGTCGCCCTGCCGGCCGGCCCGGCCGCGCAGCTGGTCGTCGACCCGGCGGCTGTCGTGCCGGCCGCTGCCGATCACGTACAGGCCGCCCAGCTCGGCCACCCGGTCCCGGTCGCTCTGGTCGCTGCCGCCGAGGCGGATGTCCACGCCCCGGCCGGCCATCTGGGTGGAGACGGTGACCGCGCCGTACGCGCCCGCCTCGGCGATGATCGCCGCCTCCTCGTCGTCGTTCTTCGCGTTCAGCACGACGCAGGGCACCCCGGCGGCGTGCAGGCCGGCGGCCAGCCCCTCGGACTCCTTGACGTCCAGGGTGCCGACCAGCACCGGCCGGCCGGCCTGGTGGCAGCGCGTGATCTCGTCGATCAGCGCCTCCTCCTTCTCGGCCCGGGTGGCGTAGATGCGGTCCGGCTCGTCCTCCCGGACACAGGGGGTGTTCGGCGGGATCACCGCCACCTCGAGGCCGAAGAACTCGCGCAGCTGCTCGCCGACGAGCACGGCGGTCGCGGTCATCCCGCAGACCGTCGGGTAGAGCCCGATGTACGCCTGCACGGCGATGGTGCCCAGCACCTCGCCCTCGGCCGTGGCGTCCAGGCCCTCCTTGGCCTCGACCGCCGCCTGCAGGCCGTCCGGCCAGCGGCGGCGCTGGGCCACCCGGCCGCGCATCTCGTCGATCAGCTCGACCGAGCCGTCCCGGACGATGTAGTCGACGTCGCGGTGCAGCAGGGCGTGCGCGTGCAGCGCTACGTTGACCGCCGAGAGCTGCCCCACGTGCTCGGTGTCGTACAGGTCGATGTCGCCGAGCTTCGCCTCGACGGTGGCGAGGCCGGCGGTGGTGAACGCCACGCTGCGGCCGTCCTCGGCGACGGTGTAGTGCGTGCCCTTGCGCAGGCCACGCACCAGCGCCGCGGCGGCGTGCGCCGGGTCCTGCTCGCCGGCGACCGCGCCGGCGAGCACCATCGGCACCCGGGCCTCGTCGATCAGGATCGAGTCGGCCTCGTCCACGATCGCGGTCTTCAGCGGCGGCTGGACCCGGTCGGCGAGGTCGGTGACGAGCTGGTCGCGGAGGAAGTCGAAGCCGGCCTCGCTGACCGCGACGTAGGTCACGTCGCAGGCGTACGCGGCGCGCCGCTCCTCGGGGGTGGAGGCCTCGTTGACCCAGCCCACGGTCAGCCCGAGCAGCCGGTAGACCGGCGCCATCCACTCGGCGTCGCGGCGGGCCAGGTAGTCGTTGACGGTGAGCACGTGCACCGGCCCGTTGCCCAACCGGACGTGCCCGTAGGCGGCGATGGTGGCGGTGAGCGTCTTGCCCTCACCGGTGGCCATCTCGGCGACCTTGCCCGACAGCAGCGCCATCGCCCCGAGCAGCTGCACGTCGTACGGCCGCTGGTCCAGCCCGCGGCGGGCGGCCTCCCGGCCGATCGCGCAGATCTCCGCGTACTCCGTGGCGGCGCCGGCGGCCTCGGTCAGCTCGGCGTCGTCGAGGGCGGACAGCTCGTCCTCGCGCGCGGCGATCTTCGGCAGCAACTTCTCCAGCGGGGCCAGGTCGACCGTCGTCCCCGGGCGCTGGAGGAACCGCCGGAACCTGCTCTTCAACCGTTGCGACACACCCATGAGCGGCAACGGTACGCGAACCGGCCGGGCTGTCGCTGCCCGGCTCGTCCGGGGCGTCCCGGGTGTCCCCGTTCCGGCGCGTCCGCGCAGGTCAGGGGCGCCGGGTCGGGTCAGCTCACCAGCAGCTGGTGGGCGGCCAGCTCCCGGTAAAGCGGACTGGTGACGGTCAATTCGTCGTGGCTGCCGACCGCGACCACCCGGCCGCCGTCGAGCACCACGATCTGGTCGGCGTCGACGACGGTGGCGAGCCGGTGCGCGACGATCAGCAGGGTGCGCCGCACGGCCACCGCGTCGATGGCCCGGCGCAGCGCCGCCTCGTTGCGCGCGTCGAGGTTGCTGGTCGGCTCGTCCAGCAGCAGCACCGGTGGGCCGGCGAGCAGCGCCCGGGCGATCGCCAGGCGCTGCCGCTCGCCGCCGGAGAGCAGCACCCCGCCCTCCCCCACCTGCACGTCCAACCCGGCGTCGGTGCGCTCGGCGAGGTGGCCGAGGTTGACCTCGTCGAGGACGGCCAGCAGCGCGGCGTCGGTCGCGTCCGGGGCGCCGATCAGCAGGTTCTGCCGCAGCGTGCCGGCCAGCACCGGGGCCTCCTGCTCGACGTAGCCGAGCCGGGCCCGCAGGGCGTCGCGGGGCAGCCGGCGCACGTCGACGCCGTCGAGCCGCAGCGACCCGGAGTCGACCTCGTAGAAGCGCTCCACGAGCGCGAGCAGGGTCGACTTGCCGGCTCCGGAGGGGCCGACCAGGGCGGTGCGGCTGCCGGCCGGCACGGTGAAGCTCACCTCGTGCAGCACCGGGGCGCCGTCCGGGTAGCCGAACCCCACCCGGTCGAACTCGATCGCCGCCGGGCGGCCGGCGGGCGGGGCCGCCGCCGGGTCCGCGCCGTCCCCGGCGTCCTCCGCGGGTACGGCCAGCACCTCCTCGATCCGCTGCAACGCGCCCAGCCCGGTCTGCAGCTGGGTGTACGCGTGCACCGCCTGGCCGAGCGGCAGGACCAGGAAGAACAGGAACATCACGAAGGCCACCAGGTCGCCCACGGTGATCGCCCCGGCCGCCACCCGGGCCCCGCCCACGCCGAGGACCAGCAGGAACGCGCCCTGGATGGTGACCGTGCTGACCGGGCCGACCACCGCCTGCACCCGGGCCACCCGCAGCCCCGCCGCGTACGCCTGGGCGGCGCTGGAGCCGACGGCCTCGGCCTCGCGGTGCTCGGCCCGGGCGGCGCGGATGGTCCGGGCGGCGGAGATGGCCCGCTCGACGGCGGAGGTCATCTCCCCGACGCGCTCCTGGGCGGCGCGGGACAGCCCGCGCACCCGGCGGGCCACGGTGAGCGCGAAACCGACGCCGGCGGCCACCCCCAGCAGGGTCACCCCGAACAGCACCGGATCGAGCAGGGCCATCGCGCCGGCCGCGCCGAGGACCATCACCGCGCCGGTGACCGTCTCGAACAGCCCGGAGGTGACCACGGCCCGCAGCAGGGTGGTGTCCGAGCCCACCCGGGAGAGCAGGTCGCCGGTGCGGCGCCGGTCGTACTCGACGATGGGCAGCCGCAGCAGGTGCCCGGCGAGCCGGCGCCGGGTGCCCAGCACGACGCCCTCGGCGGTGCGTTGCAGCAGGAAGTCGCGCAGGCCGCCGAGGGCGGCGCCGGCCACCACCAGGGCCACCAGCGCCGCGACGAGGCCGGTGACCGGCCGGGCCGCCGCCATCTGGTCGAGCACCTGGCGGGTGAGCAGCGGCTGCGCCAGCGCGGCGCCCGCGCCGGCCAACGACAACGCGCCCACCACGGCGAGGGTGCCGCGGTGGGCGCGCAGGTACGGCAGCAGGGCGGCCAGGCCGGCGGGCCGGCGGGCGGCGGCGGTGGTCATGGGCCGACCGTAGCCGCCCGCGCCCAGCCGGGTGCCGGGTGCCGGCTGCCCGGCTCAGCCGGTCAGCACCACCTGGAGTTCCTGCCGGCGACGTTCGGCCAGGTCGGTCAGCAGGGCGGGCGCCTCCTCCATCGGCACCACCGCCGAGACGAGGTGCTTGCGGATCACGTCGCCGTACTGCCGCAGCAGCTCGATGGTCTCGGCGGAGAGCCGTTCCCGGTCCCAGGTCGGCGTCAGGCCGCGCGGCACCCGACCGATCTGGGCGCAGCGCAGCGAGAGCCCGTTGTGGTGGAACTCCTCGCCGAGCCGGACGGCGTCCGCGCCGTCCTGGTAGAAGGCCAGGTCGATCACGGTGCCCTGCGGGCGCAGCAGGCGCAGCGCCAGGTGCAGCGCCCAGGCCTGGCCGCGGCACTGGAACACCACGTCGGCGCCCCGGTCCCCGGCGGCGTGGTTCCACCGGGTCTTGAGCACCACGGCCGGGTCGTCGGCCTCCGGGTCGAGCGTCTCCAGGCCCAGCGCCTCGGCGACCTGGCGGCGCTGCGGCGTCGGGTCCAGCACCACCACGGAGGCGGCGCCGTGCCGCTTGGCGAACAGGGCGGTGAGCAGGGCGACGACGCCGCTGCCGACCACCGCGACCCGCCGGCCGCGCACCCCGTCGCCGAGCGAGCGCACGTCGGTGCCACACAGGTCGGCGGCGGCGTGCAGCAGGCCGTTGGCGCAGATCGGGCCCATGTGCGCGACGTAGATGCCGAGCAGCGGATCGAGGTCGTCGGGGAGCGGGACGAACCGCTCGGCTACCGGGTCGGCCACGTACCCGGTGCGGTGGCCGTAGGTCATGGCGCCCACCGTGCCGACGGCGACGGCCGGGGTGCGGCTCTCCACCACCCGGCCGACCTGCATGTAGCCGAGCCGGGTGACCGGGTACGGGGTGCTCGCCGCACCGGGCTGGAACAGGCCGAGGTCGGTGTTCCAGGTGACGTTGAGGTACGGGTTGGTGCCCTTGACGAAGCTCAGTTCGGTGCCGGCGGAGACGCCGCTGTAGAGGGTCTCCACCCGGAAGGTGCCCTCGCGCAGCTCGGCGGCGTCCTGTTCGGCCAGCTCGACGGCGCCGGGACCGCTGACCACCACGACCTTGTCACGCATCGACGCTCACCCCCGCGGTGGCCAGCGGCACGGACGCCGGGCCGGTCGGCAGGGTCACGGCACGCCCGGTACGGGCGGACTCGGCGACCGCGAGGGCCAGCCGCTGGGTCCGCATCGCCTCGACGTACGGCACCCGGACGTCGTCGCCGACGCCGGTCACCGCGTCGATGAAGGCCCGGTCGACGGCGATCCGGGCACCGTCCGGATCGGATTCGATCCGGCGCTCCCCGTCGGCGTCGCAGATCACCAGGCCGTCCTCGGCCAGCGACAGCGCCAGGCCGTCGGCGAGGATCTCCAGCCCCGCCCGGTGCTTCCAGGTCAGCACGCAGGCCGCGGCGAGGGTGCCCACCGCCCCGTTGGCGAAGCGCAGCGTGGCCGCGGTCACCGAGTCGATGTCGGCGCCCTCGACCGGCGGCGGGTTCCCGTCGCCGTACGCGGTCACCTCGACCGCCTCGCCGACCAGCGACCGCACCAGGTCCAGCACGTGCGCGGCCTGCTCGACGACCGGGCCGCCGGAGCGGTCCCGCACCGCCCACCAGGCCACCGGGGGGACCTTGTCCAGCCAGGAACCGTTGACCATCCGCACCGGCCGGTCGGCCAGCAGCTCGCGGGCCCGCTCCACCACGTGCAGGTAGCGCCAGTGGTGGCCGACGGCGGTGAGCAGCCGCTTCTCCTGCACCAGCGCGGCGATCCGCTCGGCGGTCTCCAGGTCGACCGCGACGGGCTTCTCCACGAACATCGGGACACCGGCGGCGATGACCGCCTCCTCCACCGGCCCGTGCGCGAACGGCGGCACGCAGACGTACACCGCGTCCGGTCCGGCGGCGAGCAGCTCGTCCACGTCGACGAAGCTCCGGCCGCCGTACGCGCCGGCCAGCTCCGCCGCCGCGTCCCGGGACACGTCGTGCACCCCGAGCAGCTCCACGTCCTCGAAACCGCCCAACACGCGGGCGTGGCGTTGTGCCACCCCACCGGCCCCTACCAGTCCCACCCGGCACGTGCGCATTCCACCGACCCTCTCGACGCTGTTCTCCGACTCGCGGGAACAGCACTCCCCCCACCGCCCGAACGCGAAACCCCGTGCGTTCGGCAACGAACCGTTCATCTGCCGGGAACCGGCTGGTGCACGGCCCGTGATCAAGCTGTTAGGCATGATCCGGTTAGCGCGCGGGCGGAGATGGGAAAACCAACTCCGCGTTTTCCGCCACGATCTGGGGGTGTGCCAGTGCGGGATACAGATTCGATCGTCTCACCAGTGGTGGAGGCATGGGCGACTTACCGGACGACTTCGGCCAACGACTGGCCGACGCGGCGGCTGATGCGGGCCAAGGGTGACACCCGGGTCAGTGTGGTGCTGCCGGCCCGCAACGAGGAGGTCACCGTCGGCGCGATCGTGTCGACGATCCGCGAACACCTGATGGACCGGGTCGCCCTGGTCGACGAGCTGATCGTGGTGGACTCCCGGTCCACCGACCGGACCGCGCAGGTGGCCCGGGCCGCCGGCGCGGAGGTGGTCAGCCAGGACGCGATGACCCGGGGGCTGCCCCGACTGACCGGCAAGGGCGACGCGCTCTGGGCCGGTCTGGCCGCCGCCGAGGGCGACGTGGTCGCGTTCATCGACGCCGACCTGCGCGAGTTCCGTCCGCACTTCGTGACCGGCCTGATCGGCCCGCTGCTGACCGATCCGTCGGTGGACTTCGTGAAGGGCTTCTACCATCGGCCGCTGGTCGGCGCGAGCAGCGTGGAGGCCGACGGTGGCGGGCGGGTGACGGAGCTGATGGCCCGCCCCCTGCTCAACCTCTTCTGGCCGGAGCTGGCCGGTTTCGTGCAGCCCCTCGCCGGCGAGTACGCCGGACGCCGGGAGGTGCTGGAGCAGGTGCCGTTCGTCTCCGGCTACGGGGTCGAGACGGCGATGCTGATCGACCTGCTGGAGCTGGTCGGCCTCGACGCCCTCGCCCAGGTCGACCTCGGCGAGCGCAAGCACCGCCACCAGGACACCGCGGCCCTGGGCCGGATGTCCGCGCAGATCATGCACACCGCCTGGTCGCGGTTGCAGCGCCGGGGCTGGGCCAGCCCCGGCACCATGCCGGCCACCATGCTCACCCAGTTCCGCCGGGGCGGCTCGGACGCGCTGCCCAACCTGGACCGGGAGATCGTGGTCAGCGACGTCTCCGTGGACGAGCGCCCGCCGCTGGCCCAGCTGCGGCACCGGGTGCCGCGCCGGCGGGTGGCGGCGTGAGCGGCGGGTCGCCGCGACGGGTACCCGACGGCCGGCACGAGCCGGCCGGGGGCGGAGAGCGGACGACCCATCGGGTCTCCGCCGAGGGAAGGACCACAACGCGATGAGCCTCACCGTCCTGATGAACGCCGGCCCCTGGTTGTCGGTGCCGCCCCCCGGCTACGGCGGGATCGAGAACGTCATCGCCACCCTGGTGCCGGAGCTGCGACGCCTGGGCGTACGGGTGGTGCTGGCCTCGGTGGAGAGCAGCACCCTGCCGGTCGACGAGAAGTTCTCGGTCTTTCCCGACGGGCAGTTCCACGCCCTGCAACGCCCCTACAACCAGGTGTGCGGCGTCTCCCAGGCCCACCTCAACGGGGTAATCCGGCAGCTGCACCACCGCGACGACATCGACCTGGTGCACGACCACGTGGAGGCGGTCGGGCTGGCCACCCTGGCCGCGATGGGGCCGGACGGCCCGCCCGTGCTGCACACCCTGCACTGGGACCTGGCCAAGCACCCCGAGCTCTACGGCAACCTGGACGCCGGTGACCGGGTCCGGGTCAACGGTGTCTCCGCCTCCCAGCTGGCCCGCGCTCCCCGGGCGCTGCGGGAGCACTCGGTGGGGCACGTGCACCTGTCCACCCCGTTGGCCGTCGGCGCGGACCGCACGCCGCGCCCGGAGAAGGGCGACTACGCGATCATCCTGGGGCGGATCAACCCGGGCAAGGGGCAGGACGTGGGCGCCCGGCTGGCCCAGCTGGTCGGAGTGCCGCTGGTGCTCGCCGGCCCGGTCGGGCCGTACCACCGGCCGGAGGACCTGGCCGCCGCCGGCGACGAGGCCCGGCAGAACCCCGACGTGCGCTTCTTCTACGACGAGGTGGCCCCGCACGTCGACGGCGAGCTGGTCCGCTGGGTCGGCACGGTGGCCGGTCAGGACCGCGACGACCTGCTGGCCGGGGCGAAGGCCTCGCTGTTCCCGCTGCGCTGGGAGGAACCGGGCGGCACCGCCGTGGTGGAGTCCCTCGCGCTGGGCACCCCCGTGGTGGCGACCGCCCGCGGCTGCCTGCCCGAGCTGATCGAGCACGGCCGCACCGGCCTGCTCACCACCGACGAGGACGAGCTCGGCGACCTGCTGCTGGCGGCCAGTCTGCTCGACGCGGACGAGTGCCGGCGGGAGGCCGCGACCCGGTTCACCCCGGCGATGATGGCGCAGCGCTACGTCGAGCTGTACGAGCGGGTCCGCGAGGGCGCCCGGGCCCGGCAGTTGCAGGTCGCCTGAGGCGTACCCCCTGCTCTCACGGGCCCGGACCGGCATGGTCCGGGCCCGTTTGGCGGGCCGGGAGGCGGGAACGCCACGGCGCGACGGAGGGAGCGCGCGATGGCCGGTCCGATGGCCCACTCCCGGGCCCGGCGCAACCCGGCGGACGGCCGCGCGCCGGTACGCCGGGCCGCCGCCACGGTCGGGACGGTGTTCCTCCTGATCGGGGCCCTGGGGTTCGTGCCGGGGATCACCAGCGACTACGCCGACCTGCGGCTGGCCGGGCACCAGTCCGGCGCCCAGCTGTTCGGGTTGTTCCAGGTGTCGGTGCTGCACAACCTGCTACACCTGGCCTTCGGCGTGGCGGGGCTGGCGCTGTCGCGCACCGTCGGGCTGGCGCGCGCCTACCTGGTCGGCGGCGGGGCGGTCTACCTGGTGCTGTGGCTCTACGGGTTGGCCGTCGACCAGCGCAGCGCGGCGAATTTCATCCCGGTCAACCCCGCCGCCGACGCCCTGCACCTCGCGCTCGGCGCGGGAATGCTCGCGCTCGGCGTGCTCACCCGACGTGACGGGGATCGCCACTGACCCGGCCACCGTATCCGGTCGGTCCGGTTTCACCCGGAGAAGCCCCGGGTACCTGGCTGGATCTGGGCATGCGAGCGGAATCGAGGGGCCGATGGCGAGCCGGATCAGCTGCGAGGTGCGCGACGAGTCCCCCGTGACCGTCGTCCACCTGCACGGCGCGCTCGACCTCGGCACGATGCGGTCGGTGCACACCGTGCTGGACCGCTGCCTCTCCGCCCAACCCGACGCGCTGGTGATCGACCTGGCGGACGTCACCGTCGCCGACCGGCTCGCGCTGTCCGTCTTCGCCGCCACGGCCCGCGAGGCCGCCGGGTGGCCGGCCGTGCCGGTGCTGCTCTGCGCTCCTCCGTCGGACGCCGCCGCCTGGCTCGCCGAGTCCACCGCCTGCCGGGTAGTGCCGGTGCACCGGAACTGTGCCGAGGCGACCCGGCTGGCCGGCGAGGTCGCCGCGCCCCGGCTACGGGCCCGGCTGGAGCCGGTGGCGACCGCCTGCCGGCGCGCCCGGGAGCTGGTCGGCGAGGCCTGCGGCCGGTGGAACGCGCCGGAGCTGGTCGGCCCGGCCTCGCTGGTGCTCAGCGAGCTGGTCGGCAACGTGGTGCGGCACGCGCACACGCCGATGCAGGTGACGCTGACGCTGCGCCGGCCGTACCTGCACGTGGCGGTGACCGACGGCAGCCGCAGCGCGGCACGGCCGAACAACCAGGGGCTGCGTGCCGAGGGTGGGCGCGGGCTGATGCTGGTCCGGGAATTGGCGCAGCGGTGGGGCAGCGCCCCGCTCGCCGACGGAAAGGTCGTCTGGGCGGTCGTGCCGGCGAATTGACCGAAATTCCCTCTCTCGCCTGGTTACATGGGCAGAGGGGCGGGTAGTCGCGCCCGTCCTTTCTGTCGTGACGACGGGGTGAGAAGCCAATGCCCAGACGGGTGACCACGGAGCCGGCACGAGACCGGGGACCCGCCATCCTGGCGCCGGCTCGGTTCGGCGGCTTTCCCGGCCCGCTCCGGCCGGCGCTGCCCGGAGACAAACTGATCAAGCTGCTCGGCACCACCGATGCCAAGCAGATCGGCCTGCTGTACCTGGCGACCTCATTCATCTTCTTCATCATCGGCGGAGTGCTGGCGCTGCTGGTCCGGATCGAGCTGGCCCGGCCGGGCCTGCAGATCCTCTCCGCCGAGCAGTACAACCAGTCCTTCACCATGCACGGCACGATCATGCTGCTGCTCTTCGCGACGCCACTGGTGTTCGGCTTCGGCAACTACATCGTGCCGTTGCAGATCGGCGCGCCGGACGTCGCCTTTCCCCGCCTGAACGCCCTCGCGTACTGGCTCTACCTGTTCGGCGGCGCCATCGTGGTCGCCGCGTTCGCCACCCCGAGCGGGGCGGCCGACTTCGGCTGGACGGCATACAACCCGCTCAGCGACGTGGAGAACTCCCCGGGCGTCGGCGCCAACATGTGGGTGGTCGGGCTGGCCCTCTCCGGCCTGGGCACCATCCTGGGCGCGGTCAACCTGATCACCACCACGCTCACCCTACGGGCGCCCGGGATGACGATGTTCCGGATGCCGATCTTCACCTGGAACCTGCTGCTGACCAGCGTCCTGGTGATCCTGGTCTTCCCGCTGCTGGCCGCCGTCCTCTTCGCGCTCGCCGCGGACCGGTTGCTCAACGCGCACGTCTTCGACGCGGCCACCGGCGGGCCGATGCTCTGGCAGCACCTGTTCTGGTTCTTCGGCCATCCCGAGGTCTACATCGTCGCGCTGCCGTTCTTCGGCATCATCACCGAGGTCATTCCGGTCTTCGCCCGCAAGCCGATCTTCGGCTACACCGGTCTGGTGCTCGCCACCATCGCCATCACCGTGCTGTCGATGACCGTCTGGGCGCACCACATGTTCGGCACCGGCCAGGTGCTGCTGCCCTTCTTCAGCTTCCTCAGCTATCTGATCGCGGTGCCCACCGGGGTGAAGTTCTTCAACTGGATCGGCACCATGTGGAAGGGACAGATCACCTTCGAGACGCCGATGCTCTTCGCCATCGGCTTCCTGGTCACCTTCCTGCTCGGCGGCCTCACCGGGGTGCTGCTGGCCAGCCCGCCGGCGGACTTCCACACCACCGACACCTACTTCGTGGTGGCGCACTTCCACTACGTGCTCTTCGGCACGATCGTCTTCGCCGCCTTCGGCGGGATCTACTTCTGGTTCCCGAAGATGACCGGCCGGCTGCTCGACGAGCGGCTCGGCAAGATTCACTTCTGGACGATGTTCCTCGGCTTCCACGCCACCTTCCTGGTGCAGCACTGGCTGGGCACCGAGGGCATGCCCCGCCGGTACGCCGACTACCTGGCGCAGGACGGCTTCACCACGCTGAACATGGTCTCCAGCATCGGTTCGTTCGTGCTCGGCGCGTCCACGTTGTTCTTCATCTACAACGTCTGGAAAACCTGGCGGTACGGGGCGATGGTCAACGTCGACGACCCGTGGGGCTTCGGCAACTCCCTGGAATGGGCGACGACCTGCCCGCCCCCGCTGCGCAACTTCGACCGGATGCTCCGGATCCGCTCCGAGCGCCCGGCGTTCGACGCCAAGTACGGCCCGCACGTCGCCGACCTGGGCCGGGACCTGCCGCAGCGCACCACCCTCCCGCCCCAGGAGTTCCGCGAGGAGCTGCGACACGAGCGGCACGTCCCGGAGTCGCCGGCGGCCGAGGGCGCGCACGGTGCCCGGGAGGCGGTGGAGTACCAGCCCGCCCCGCAGTCCGGGGCCCGGCCGGTCGAGGTACCGGAGCCGGAGGTGGTGCGCCGGCCCAGCTTCGAGCAGACCGACGAGCCGGAGGGGAACCCGCTCGGCGCCCAGGCGCGCCCGGAGTCGGACGAGCGCTGGCGGCATCCGCACACCAAGGGCGACCCCGAGGAGCAGTGACCGGGCGCTCGCCGCGCCGACGGGCACGTGGCCGTCACCACCGCGACTCGGTGGTGGCGGCCGCACCGTGTCGCCTCCCGTTGCTTCCCTCGCGCCACAGCGGGCAGCCGCCCCGATCCCGGCACGGGCGCGCCGTGCCGAGGTCGGGGCGGCAGTGATCAGGCGTCGGCGGTGGCGGGCAGGCCGGCGGCGGTGAGCGACCGGCGTACCGCGGGCTGGACCCGGGTCAGCCGCAGCGGGACGCCGGTGCGCGCCGCCGCGTCGCGGCCGGCCATCAGGGCGGCGATCCCGCCGGCGTCGACCCCGCCGGCGCCGTCCAGGTCGACCACCACCTCGCGGGGCTGGCCGGTGACCGCCTCCAGCATCACCCGGCGCAGCTGGTCGGCGCCGTCCCGGTCGATCTCGCCGCCGACCTCGACCACCACCCGGTCGCCGGTGCGCTTGAGCGCGATCCGGTTCCGGCCGGTCTCGCACTCGGCGGCGCCGTTCTGCCAGGGCGGCGGCGCGTCGGCGAGCATCGCCTGGCGCAGCCAGGTCAGCGCCCGGGACAGCAGCCGGGAGACGTGCATCTGGGAGATGCCGAACCGGGCTGCGATCTCCGCCTGGGTCTGGTTGCCGTAGAACCGCATGGCCAGGATGCGCCGTTCCCGCCAGGGCAGCCGGTGCAGCAGCCCGCTGACCGTCACCCGGTCGTCGACGGACTCCAGCGCGTTGTCGGACTCGCCGACCAGGTCGCCGAACTCGGCCGAGCTCTCCCCGCCCACCGGCGCGTTCAGCGAGGCCGGGCTGTAGCCGGCGGCCGACTCCAGCGCGGCGAGGATCTCCTCCTCCGGGGTCTCCAGCCGCGCGGCCAGCTCCGCCACGCTCGGCGCCCGGGACAGCTCGCTGGTCAGCGCCGCGGTGGCCTGCCCGACCTCCAGGATCAGGTCGCGCAGCCGGCGGGGCACGTGCACCCCCCAGGTGCGGTCCCGGAAGTGTCGTTTGATCTCGCCGACGATGGTGATCGCCGCGTACGCGGTGAACGAGCCCCGCTCGGGGTCGTACCGGTCGACGGCGTTGACCAGGCCGAGGCGGGCCACCTGCTCCAGGTCCTCCAGCGGCTCGCCGCGCCCCCGGTAGCGGCGGGCCAGCCGGCCGGCGAAGGGCAGGGCGAACCGGACGAGGTCGTCCCGGGCCTCCTGCCGACGCTCCGGTGGCAGGCCCGCGATTCGCGCCGCGTACGCCAGCGCGGCCGCGTCCAGGTCCTCCAGGCCGCGTTCCGTCGGCGGTGGTGTGGTTGTGGTGGTCTGTCCGAACATCCGCGCCTCCCTCAGGAAGGTCCCCCGCCCGGATGGGAGCCGGTCGTGCGCGTGGTCGGGCCACGCACCGGGCCGGAAGTTGGGTCACGTGCCGCGCCGGTGTCACCGGACGCGCGAGAGCGACGACAGCACGCTACGCGGCGTGCTCGATCCGTCGCAGCGAGCGGTGTTCCCGCTCCGTAGGTACTCAATCACGCGACCCCGGGTTCGCGAGGATGTTTCGCCAGCTCGGTCCGGCGGGTCGGCGGGAAACCGCCGGACGTCCGGTTTCCCGCCGGATTCAGGAGACGGCGAGGCCCATCGGAGCACCGTCCTCCCGCAGCGCGGCGACCGCCTCGGCCACCCCGATCGGCGGCGGCACCGGCAGGTCGTACGGCTGGTTGCGGAGCACCTCGGTGGCCCGGCGGGTGGGCACCGAGGCGATCGGGTAGCCCCGGGCGGCGGTGCGGTCGAGCGCCCGGCGGCGGCGGCCGAACGCGGCCACGGCGAGCCACTGGGGCAGCCCGGCGAGGGCGGGCGAGCGCATCCCCGGCGACTCCGGCAGCACGTCCACCGAGCTGAACGGCTCGCTGCCGGCCAGCCACAACTCCACCCCGTCGACGCTGCGCCGGGTGGCGTTCTCGCACCAGTACGGCACCAGCCCCGCCCGCACCACCTGCCACGGGTCGAGCAGCCGGCCGCACTCGACCACCAGCCGGTCGCCGGTCTTGCCGGCCCGCCGCAGCCAGCGCCGGTACAGGTCGGCGACGGCCGCGCTCAGCGCCGTGGGCTGCGGGACGTGCACCTCGTGCAGCCCGTGGCCGTGCCGCCGGCCCCAGTGCCGCGCCCCGTCGACGAAGCCGGGCTCCACCCCGTGCTCGGCGTGCTCCCCGGCGGCGGAGACCTCCGGCGGTTCCCAGTGCCCGCCGTCGCCGCCGGCCGAGCGGAGCACCTGGCGCAGCGCGTGCGAGTCGGGGTGGAAGTCCACCGGCTCCAGGCCGCTGCCCGGGCAGCCGAGCTGGAAGCTGTGCCCCTGCCCCTCGTCGCTGACCGGCCAGGTGCGCGCGTCCCGGACCACCACCAGCGACGCGGCGGGCTCCAGGCGGTCGGCCAGGAAGCGGGCGTACGCCCGGGGCAGGGCCTGCCAGCGGGCCACCAGCGACACCGTGGACCCGGCCAGCGCGCCCCGGCTGGCCGGGCAGTGCACCTGCCGCAGGTGCAGCTCGGGGTTGCCGGCCAGCACCCGGGCGGCGAGCGCCGCGCCGTGGTCCAGGGCCGCGCGCGGCCGGTCCACCGCGCCGCGGGTCCAGTGCGCGGTCATCTCGAAGGCGGCAGGCAGCCACGGTACGCCCAGGGCGACCGCCAGGTGCACCGCCGAGGCGTGCGGGGAGCCCAGCACCACCCCGGGGTACCGGCGGCGGGGGTACTGGTCGACGATCCACCGGGCGACCCGCTCGGCGTCGACCTCGGCGGTCTGGTCCGGGGTGAGCGCGACCCGGCCGGCGGCCCGCGCGGCGGCGGCGCGGCGGACCGATTCGGGCGCCGCGGTGAACCGGGACAGCGGCGTCGCCTGGCCGAGGTCGCCGCAGTCGACGCCGCGCAGGGCCCGGGCGGTGGCCGCCACCAGCACCCGCGCCGTACTGCCCGCGGCGACGACCCGGTCGCCGGCCATGCCGGCGCCGTCTGCCGTCAGCCCCTTCTGCACCTTGGGCACCGGCCCCACCTTGCCTCGTTCGCTCACCACGCGACCCGGCTTCCCGTCCGGATGGGGTCTAAACGGGCATTGGGGGCAATGCTCGGGTGGGCGGCGGTACGCCGGTCCGGGGCGCTCGGGTGAGTCGACGCCCACCGGCGTCCGGCCGCCCCGGCGGGTTTCGGCCGGGCCGGCAGGGGCACATCCGGTCCCATGAGCGCCGAGCACCCCACCGCCGACGCGGCGGCGACCATCACCCCCTACGAGGACGGACCGCTGCTGGTCCGGGGCGACTTCGCGCTGGTCACCCCGGACGGGCGCAACATCGACGCCCGGCGGGGCACGGTGGCGCTGTGCCGGTGCGGCAAGTCGGCGCTGAAGCCGTTCTGCGACGGCACCCACAAGGCGATCAACTTCCGCGCCGGCACCGACCGCGAAGGCTGACCCACCGCCCGGAGGGCAGGCCCGCTCAGCGATGCGGCGGGCGCGCGGCGTGGTTGCCGGTCGGCTCAGGCGGCCACGGCCACCCGGGAGGGCTCGGCGACGGCCCGCAGCGACGAGCCGCCGGTCGCCCACGTGTCCAGCAGGTGGCCGGCGAAGAGCCGGTCTACTGCCAGGGCGGCCGCCGCGCCGAACAGCACGTCGGCGGCGAGGCCGGGCTCGGTGCGGACCAGTCCACCGCAGAGGTCGTGCGCGGCGATCTGCTCGTGCACCGCGTCGGCCTCGACGTGCTCGTCGTAGAAGCGGGTGGCCGGCTCGTCCAGCCCGAGGCGGCGCAGGCCGTTGCCGTACCGGCGGTTGGGCAGCGAGGACGTCATCTCGAAGGCGGCGAGGTGGCCGAGCAGCGCGCCGCGCAGCCGCCGGTGCAGGCCGAACAGCGAGATCACATTGTTGGTGGCCAGGGTGACGGCGGGCACCAGGTCCAGGTACGCCGCGTACCCGGTGTCCAGGTCGAGCCGGTCCAGGGTGCGACGGAACAGCTCGGCGTGCATCCGGTCCAGCCGGCCGTTGCCGTACTCGTCCATCTGGATCTCCACGAGCGCGGCCTTGGCCGGACCGGCCAACCTGGGCAGGCCCCAGCTGTGCGGGTCGGCCTCCCGCAGGTGGTAGATCGACCGGTGGGTGACGAACTCGCGGAACTGGGCCAGCGTCGCCCGGCGCTGCAGCGCGGCGGCCAGCGACGGGCCGTCGGCGGCGGCCACCAGGTCGGCCAGCGCGCGCGGCACCCCGCCGGGCAGCACCGCCGGCAGCCGGCCGACCAGCCGGCGCAGCGCCGCCTCGAAGGGCCGCTCGGCGACGGACCGCAACGCCAGCAGCGACGGCTGCCACTCCCAGTCCTCGTCCACCCCCTGCCAGCCCCGGTAGTGCAGCTCGTAGCAGAGGAAGAGGGTGAGCTGGAGGTCCTCGTCGACCACCGGGTCCGCCGGGTCGAGCTCCGCGCCCAGCCCGGCCGGCAGCTCGTGCGGCGGCCGGACCAGCGCCTCGATCACGGCGGTGGAGACCGGGCCCCGGGGCTGCGGCAGCGGCGCGGGGCCGTAGCGGCGGTCGACGGAGTCGGACATGGAACCTCCCGGTGACGACTGGGGGTCTCCTGATGCCCTGCCCCGATTGCCCTAAACGAGGTCCTCCGCCTCCACGGTCATCCGGGTGGCGAGCATCCGCTCGCGGACCCGGCGGGCGGCGTCGCCGTCGGCGAAGACCCCCCGCAGGTCGGCCAGCGCCGGTTCCGGCGGGCGCAACGGCACCTCCGGGTCCACGACCGCCTCCAGCACGCACGGCCGGTCCGCGGCGAGCGCCTCGTCCCAGGCCGCGCCGACCAGGTCCGGCCGGTCGACCCGGACCCCGTGCAACCCGAGCAGCCGGGCCCAGCCCGCGTACGGCACGTCCGGGCGGCGGTGGGTGGCGTCGGTGACCTGTCGGCCGCCGCCCATGCCGGACTGGTCGCGGTTGTTGAGCACCAGCACCACCAGCCGCGGATCCGCCCACTCGTGCCAGCGGTGCGCCACGGTGATCAGCTCGGCGAGGCCGTTGAGCTGCATGGCGCCGTCGCCGAGCAACGCGAGCACCGGCTGGTCGGGGTGGGCGAGCTTGGCGGCGAGGGCGTAGGGCAGCGCGCAGCCCATCGAGCCGAGCGTGCCGCAGAGCTGCGCGTTCACCCCGGGCGGCAGCTCCAGGTGGCGGGCGTACCAGTAGATGACCGAGCCGACGTCGACGGCGACCGCGCCGCGCCGGGGCAGCCGGTTGGAGAGTTCGTGCAGCACCAGCTGCGGGTTGACCGGCTGGGCGGGCGCCTCGGCGCGGGCGATCGATTCCTGCCGCCAGCGGTCCACCGAGCCCTCGACGGTGGCGCGCCACTGCCGGTTCGGCTGGTCGTGCACCCGGGTGAGCAGCGCGCGCAGCGTCTCGGCGGCGTCGCCGACCAGCGGCACGTCCACCGGGTAGCGGGTGCCGATCCGCCGCCCGTCGATGTCGATCTGAACGGTCCGGGTCTGCCCGGCCATCGGGAAGTAGTCGGTCCACGGGTCGTTCGTGCCGACCAGCAGCAGCGTGTCGGCGCCGCCCATCAGCTGCGCGGCCGCCGTGGTGCCGGCCTCGCCGAGCACCCCGGTGTGGAACGGCAGCCGCTCGTCGAGCACCGGCTTGCCGAGCAGCGAGGTGGCCACTCCGGCGCCGAGCCGGTCGGCCAGTGCCACGACCTCGTCCTCGGCGCCCCGGGCGCCCTGACCGACCAGGATCGCCACCCGCTGCCCGATGGTGAGCAGCGAGGCCGCGGCGTCCAGGTCCGCGTCGTGCGGCAGCACCCGGGCCAGCGGCTCCCCCGGCGTCGCGGTCAGCACCCCGGCCGCCTGCGGCTGGAGATCGGGTACGGCGCTCTCCTGCAACTCCCGGGGCAGCACCACACAGGTGGGGCTGCGGGTGGCCGCGGCGGTCCGGAACGCCTGATCCAGCAGGACCACCACCTGCCCCGGAGTGCGGCCGTACCGGACGAACTGGTTGCACACGTCGCCGAAGAGCCGGCTCAGGCCGATCTCCTCGTGCGCGCCGCCCAGCGGGCCGGTGACGTCCTCGCCGACGATCGCCACCACCGGCTTGCTGTCCAGCTTGGCGTCGTACAGGCCGTTGAGCAGGTGCACCGCGCTGGGGCCCTGGGTGGCCAGGCAGACGCCGATCCCACCGGTGTACTTGGCGTGCCCGGTGGCCATGAACGAGGCGGTCTCCTCGTGGCGGGCCGGCACGAACTCCGGGTCACCCCCGGCGGCGTCCAGCGCCTCGACCAGCGGGGCGATGGCCTCGCCCGGGTAGCCGAAGGCGCGGGGCACCCGCCAGGCCCGCAGCCGGTCCACCACCAGGTCCGCGACCGTCCGGTCAGCCATTGCCGCGCCCGGGGGTGCCGGCGTCGACGTAGCGCAGCACCGCGCCGATGCCGTCGGTCAGGTCCGGTGCCTCGTCCCGGCCCAGGACGGCCAGCTCGGCGTCGGTGCCGACCAGGGCGCGGACCAGGGCCGCGTCGGCGCGGACCTGCTGCGGGTCGCGCACCGCGGGGAGCTGCCCCGGCTCGATGGCGATGTCGGTCGGCTCCGGACCGATCCAGAGCTGACCGGTCGCCGACGGGTCGTCGACGATGAGCATGGTGTCGACCTGGTTGCGCTGCAGGGCGGCCACCACGGCCTCCAGCCCGGCGCCCACGTCCTCCTGCATGCCGAAGCGGTCGAGGGCGGCATTGATGTGCTGCTCGGCGACCTCGGCGATGGCCTGCACGGTGATGTCGTCCATCAGCTGCGGGTCGGCACCGCCGGCGCGCGCCCCCGCGTCGGTACGCACCAGCACGTCCTGCCAGCGGGTCGGCAGCTGCGCGGCGATCATGCCGGTGGCCCGGACGTCCCCGGCCACCACCACCACCTCGGCGCCGACCTGCTCGGCCAGTTGGACGGTGGCCGCGACGGCGTCGCCGGCGTTGTGGTGCCACGCCTCCACCGCGGAGCGCTGGTAGCGCGACTGGGACCAGCCGCCCGGCTGGACCCGGCGCAGCTGGCCGCTCTCCCGACCGGCGACCTGGGCCCGGCGGGGCACCCCACCGGCGCTGATCGCGATCGCCTCGGCGCCGGTCCGGTCGGCCAGCACCCGGACCCAGGCGATCTGCTCGCCTCGCTGGGCGACCAGCGGCATGGTGTGCGGCAGGGCGGACCAGACGGCCAGGTTCTTGAACGGTGGCGCGCTGAGGTACTCGGTGAGCACCACCCGGCCACCGGTGGCGAAGATCGCCAGGCCGTAGTCCCCGGGCATCGGGTCGTGTCCGCGCACCACCTGCCCGATCGCCTCGACGGTCACCGCGTCGGCGCCCTGCTCCAGCAGGCGCCCCTTGAGGTCCCGCCAGCGGAGGTCCACCTGGGGGTGGGCGTCGTGGGTGTCCCTGGAGGCGTCCAGGTAGACCGAGCACCACGGCCCGGGACGGTCGTAGAGCGGGCGCAGGAAGGACAGCTGCATGCTCAAGACCCCTTTCCAGCTCGGCCGCACGCTTACCCGCGCCACCGGGGATGTCACCTCGCCGGCACGTCCGCGTGACCGGGGTTCATTCACGTCGTTCGACCGGGGCGACCGCTACCATCAGTGCACGTATCCGGACTCTCGGTGGTGGCCATGGACAGCGATCTCCGGCTCCGCGTCGTGCATCCGACGCAGCGGATCCTCACCGGGCGGGTCGTCCGGTTGCTGGAGGGATATCCCCGCGAGGTGCGGGTCGGCCAGCCGGTGCTGGTGGCGGTGGTGACCGCGGCGAGCGTGGTGGGGCTGCTGATGCTGCTGGTGCGCAGCCTGCTCTCCACCGGTGGCGGGGGCGGCGCCCGGCGCGGCTGGAAGGACCTGAAGAAGGGCCCGGAGTTCCTGGTCACCCCGCTGCGGGTGCGCGACGCCGCCGGCCTGCTCTACGAGGTGGAGCTGCACGGCCACCTGCCGCAGAGCGCGCTGCACCCGGCCGACCACGTGCAGCTGACCCTGCGCCGGCAGCCCGACCGGGACCTGCCGCCCCGGGTGGAGCGGATCGTCAACGTCACCACCGGGCAGCTGCTCACCCCGCGCACCGCGACCGTCTGGTCGCACCTGGGGCCGCCGCTGCTGCTCCAGGCGCTAATCGGCGCGCTGCTGCTCGCCGGCGTGGCGGCCTGCTCGGTGGTCACCGGCTGAGGGGTTTCCCGGCCCGCCGCCCCGGGCACCGGGGACGCCATGTTTCCCGGATTCGCCCTGGAACACATCGACGTCGGCCCCGTCCGGCTGCGGGTACGGCACGGCGGGTCCGGCCCGCCGGTGGTGCTGCTGCACGGGCACCCGCGTACCCACGCGACCTGGCACCGGGTGGCGCCGCTGCTCGCCGACCGGTTCACCGTGATCTGCCCGGACCTGCGCGGCTACGGTGGCTCGTCGAAGCCGCCGCCCGGCCCCGACCACGCCGGGTACGCGAAGCGGGCAATGGCGGCCGACGTCGTCGGCCTGCTCGACGCCCTCGGCCACGACCGGGCGGCGGTCGTCGGCCACGACCGGGGCTGCTACGTGGCGATGCGCACGGCGCTGGACCACCCGGACCGGGTGAGCCGGCTCGGCGTCCTCGACGGGGTGCCGATCGGCGAGGCGCTGGCCCGGTGCGACGCCCGCTTCGCCGCCCGCTGGTGGCACTGGTTCTTCCTGGCGCAGTCGGCCAAGCCGGCCGAGCGGGTGATCAACGCCGATCCGGACGCCTGGTACGGCGGCTCCCCGGCCGAGATGGGTGCGGAGGCGTACGCCGACTACCACCGGGCCATCCACGACCCGGCGACCGTGCACGCGATGTGCGAGGACTACCGGGCCGGCCTCGGCCCGGACCGGGCGGCCGACGAGGCCGACCGGGCCGCCGGGCGGCGCATCGGCTGCCCGGTGCTGTTCTGTTTCTCCAGCCGTGACGACATGGCGGAGCTGTACGGCGACCCGGCCGCGATCTGGCGTGAGTGGGCCCCGGACCTGCGGGTGGCGTCCGTCGACTCCGGGCACCACATGGCGGAGGAGGCGCCGGAGCAGCTCGCCGCCGTGCTGGGCGCGTTCCTGGCGACCGAGGCGGTTAGCCGACCGGGGTGAGCGGGCGGGCCGGCTCGGGGACGGTGCGGAGCATGCCCCGCCGCCGGGCCCAGCGCTCGAAGAACAGCGTGGCGAACGGCGGCACGGCGCTGACCAGGGCGACGGCGGTGACCGGCAGGCTCCATCGGTGGGTGCGGGCCATCACCAGCACCAGCAGTCCGTAGGCGACGAAGAGTCCGCCGTGGATCGGTCCGAAGATCTTGACGCCGATCTCGTTGGCCGGTGGGCCGTACTTGACGGCCATGCCGACCAGCAGGGCCAGCCAGGAGCACGCCTCGGCGATCGCCGCCGCCACGAACAGCCGGGTCGTCTTCTCACGCATCGGGCCATGCTAACCAGCCGGGTCGCTCGACCCGGGGCGGAACCGCAGCGGAGGGACGGGGATCACGGAGGCCGCGAATGGGTAGGTAAGAGCCCTTCGGGTCTTCCCCGCCCACGCCGGAACGTGCGAGGTTTGGGGGAACCAACGGTGACAGGGTGGTGACCAATGGGCGAAGACGTCGGCGTGCGGACCTTCAGCCGAGAGGACCGGGCCCGCTACCGCGAGAAGGTACGCCGCTGTCTGGACGTCTTCGCCGAGATGCTGCGCGAGTCGCGGTTCGACGTGGAGCGGCCGATGACCGGGCTGGAGATCGAGCTGAACCTGGTCGACGAGGAGTCGATGCCGGCGATGCGCAACGCCGACGTGCTGGCCGCCATCGCCGACCCCAGCTTCCAGACCGAACTGGGGCAGTTCAACGTCGAGATCAACGTGGCGCCCCGCCGGCTCGCCGGCACCGGCACCGCCGAGTTCGAGGAGCACGTCCGGGCCAGCCTGAACGCGGCGGAGCAGAAGGCCCGCACGGTCGGCGCGCACATGGTGATGATCGGCATCCTGCCCACCCTGCGCCCGGAGCACCTCACCGCCGCGACGCTGTCGCACAACCCGCGCTACGAGCTGCTCAACGAGCAGATCTTCGCCGCCCGGGGCGAGGACCTGCGGATCTCGATCAACGGGGTGGAGCGGTTGGCCACCACCGCGGACACCATCACCCCGGAGGCGGCCTGCACCAGCACCCAGTTCCACCTCCAGGTCAGCCCGGCGCAGTTCGCCGACCACTGGAACGCCGCCCAGGCGGTCGCCGGCATCCAGGTGGCGCTCGGCGCGAACTCGCCGCTGTTCTTCGGCCGGGAGCTGTGGCGGGAGACCCGCATCCCGCTGTTCCAGCAGGCCACCGACACCCGGGCGGAGGAGATCAAGGCCCAGGGGGTACGCCCCCGCGTCTGGTTCGGCGAACGCTGGATCACCAGCGTGTTCGACCTGTTCGAGGAGAACGTCCGCTACTTCCCCGCGCTGCTGCCGGTCTGCGACCGGGAGGACCCGGCCGAGGCGTTGGCCGCCGGCGGGGTGCCGAAGCTGGCCGAGCTGCGGCTGCACAACGGCACCGTCTACCGGTGGAACCGGCCGGTCTACGACGTGCTCAAGGGCCGCCCGCACCTGCGGGTGGAGAACCGGGTGCTGCCGGCCGGGCCGACGGTGCTGGACACCGTCGCCAACGGCGCGTTCTACTTCGGGCTGGTCCGGGCCCTGGCGGAGTCCGACCGTCCGCTGTGGTCGCAGATGTCGTTCAGCGCCGCGGAGGAGAACTTCACCAACTGCGCCCGGCACGGGATCGACGCGCAGGTCTACTGGCCGGGCCTGGGCTACCTGCCGGTGACCGAGCTGGTGCTGCGGCGGCTGCTGCCGCTGGCGTACCACGGGCTGGACCGGTGGGGGGTGGACCCGGCCGAGCGCGACCGGCTGCTCAGCATCATCGAGCAGCGCTGCCTGACCGGGCGCAACGGGGCGACCTGGCAGGTCGAGACCCTGCACCGGCTGGAGTCCGCCGACCACCTGGACCGGCCGGCGGCGCTGCGCGAGGTGGTCCGCCACTACGTGGACCTGATGCACAGCAACCGCCCGGTGCACGAGTGGCCACTGCCCTGAGCGGCGGACCAGGCCCCGGGGCCGTCAGACCTTGAGCACCACCTTGGTGCAGTCGTCCTGCTTCTTCTGGAAGATCTTGTAGCCCTTGGCCGCGTCCTTGAGCGGCATCCGGTGGCTGATGACGAAGCTCGGGTCGATCTCGCCCTTCACGATCCGCGCCAGCAGCGGCCGGGTGTAGCGCTGCACGTGGCACTGCCCGGTCCGCATGATCAGCGAGCGGTTCATGAACGCGCCCATCGGGAACTTGTCCACGAACCCGCCGTACGCCCCGATGACCGAGACCACTCCCCCGCTGCGGCAGGCCAGGATCGCCTCGCGCAGCGCGAAGGGCCGCTCGGTCTCCAGCCGGCCGGCCTGCTTCACCCGGTCGTAGGCGTACATCGCAGCGTTGCCGTGGTGCCCCTCCAGCCCGACCGCGTCGATGCAGGCGTCCGGGCCCCGGCCGGCGGTGAGCCGGTTCAGCTCGTCCAGCACGTCGAGCTGCTCGTAGTTGATTGTCTCCGCGCCGGCCCGATCGGCGGCGAGCCGCAGCCGGTACGGGTACCGGTCGATGACGATGACCCGCTCCGCGCCGAGCAGCCGGGCGCTGGCGGCGGCGAGGAGGCCGACCGGCCCGGCGCCCCAGACCGCCACCACGTCGCCGGGCGTGATGTCGCACATCTCCGCCCCCATGTAGGCGGTGGGGAAGGCGTCGGCGAGCATCAGCGCCTGGTCGTCGGGCACCTCGTCGGGGATCTTGATCGGGCCGACGTCGGCGAACGGCACCCGGGCGTACTCGGCCTGGCCGCCGGCGTACCCGCCGAGCAGGTGGCTGTAGCCGAAGATGCCGGCCGGCGAGTGGCCCATGATCTTCTCGGCGATGCCGGCGTTGGGGTTGGAGTTTTCGCAGACCGAGTAGCGGCCCTGCTGGCAGGAGGCACAGTTGCCGCAGGCGATCGGGAACGGCACCACCACCCGGTCGCCGACGGCGAGGTTGTCCACCTCCGGACCGACCTCGACCACCTCGCCCATGAACTCGTGGCCGAGGATGTCGCCCTTGCGCATGGCCGGGATGTAACCGTGGTAGAGGTGCAGGTCGGAGCCGCAGATCGCCGTCGAGCTGATCTTCACAATGGCGTCCCGCGCGTTCATGATGCGCGGGTCGGGCACGTCGACGACCTTGACGCTGTCCGTGCCCGTCCAGGTGGTGGCTCTCATCGTCTTTCCTTCGCGGTGGCGGTCAGCGGGCGGGCAGCGGCTGGGCGGGACGTTGTTTGAGCTGCTGGTGCAGGGTGATCCCCTGCGGGCTGGCGTCGGAGCGGACCACCTCACCGGTCTCCAGCACCTGCTTGAACCGGCGAAGGTCGTCGCGGATCTGCTGCTCCGGCTCCTCGCCGAAGAGCTTCGCCACCGCGCGGCCGAGCCGCCCGGCCGGCGGGGCGTACCCCAGCTCCACCCGGACCTCGGTGCCCCGGTCGCCGGGGGCCGGCACGAAGCGGACCCGGCCGGCGTTGGGCACCTGGGCGCCGGGCAGCGACCGCCAGGCGATCAGCTCGTTCGGACGGTCCTCGACGATCTCGGCGTCCCAGCCGACCAGCCGGCCGGCGGGGCCGCGTGCGGTCCAGTGCGAGCGGCGCAGGTCGTCGGCGCGGACGGACTCCAGGTGGGCCATGAAGCGGGGCAGGTTCTCCAGGTCCCGCCAGAACCGGTACGCCTCCGACGCCGGGCGGTTGACGGTGACGCCGACCTCCATGAGGATCAGCCGTTCCCGGGCCCGGCGGGCCCGCCCGGCGCGGACGGCGGCGAGCAGGTCGACAACGGCGATGCCGGCGACGACGGCGGTGGTCACAGCGACCCGCCGACGCCGCTCACCGCACCGGTCGGCCAGCGCCCGGCCGAGCAGGGTGAGGTCGGCCGCGTCCCCGGCCACCCGGGTCCAGGCCCAGCCGCCGGGGCGACGTCCGGTGAGCAGCCCGGCGGCGTGCCCCAGTTCCCGGGCGGCCACCGCCGGGATGACACCCACCGCCTGCGGGGAGTCGTCCACCCCGGTCAGCCGGGCCACCGCGCGCGGGGCGAGCAGGCCGCCCGCGCCGAGGGCGAGACTGACCACGCCCAGCAGCCGGGGCAGTCCGGTGCCCCGGCCCTTGCCTTCCAACTCGTCCAGCACCGTCGGTTCGGTCCTGTCCACGTCCGCACCACCGTCGCTCGGCCGTGACCGCCCACGGGGACGGCCCGGCGGCCGGAAGCCGCCACGCCTGACGCTATGCCCACGAATCGCCCCAGGAACCCCGAATCAGCCCGAAACCCGGGCGGACCTCCGGGTCGCCCGGCGGTCGGCCGTGCTCCAGACACCGCCGGATGTGGCACGATCTGGTAGGTGACCAGCAGATCCCCCGAGGCGCAGCGTCTGAGTGACCTCGCGCGGCTGCGCCGGGTCCGCGACCGGATCGACCGGGAGTACGCGCGGCCGCTGGACGTCGAGGCGCTCGCCCGCGGCGCGAACATGTCGGCCGGTCACCTCAGCCGCCAGTTCCGGCAGGCCTACGGCGAGTCGCCGTACTCCTATCTGATGACGCGGCGCATCGAGCGCGCCATGGCGCTGCTGCGCCGTGGCGACCTGAGCGTCACCGAGGTCTGCTTCGCGGTCGGCTGCTCGTCGCTGGGCACCTTCAGCACCCGCTTCACGGAGCTGGTCGGGGTGCCGCCGAGCACCTATCGGGCCGAGCAGGCTCGCGCGACGGCGGAGATGCCGCCGTGCATCTCGAAACAGGTGACCAGACCGGTCAGGAATCGAGAAGCACGGGCCACGTAGCCGCAACTAGCGTGACCGCCATGAACATCAGCGTTCACCACGCCTTCCTCCCGCACACCGACACGGACGCCGCCCTGGCCTTCCGCGTCTGACGGGCAACCTCACCCGGATCAACGAGCTGTGCTGAGCCGTCCGGCTTCCAGCGCGGTGACGGTGCCCGACCACGAGCTGATGCGCGAGGGCTGATTGCTCCGACGCATCGGCCGGACCGCCGAATGGCCGAGGCCACCGGGGCGCCCGGGCCGGAGCAGCCTGGATACCGTGGTTCCCGCGCCGAGCGCGACGCCGACGGAGCCCGCGCAGCGGCCCCGCCACACAGATGGAGACACGATGAGCATGGCCACGAGGACGGACCCGCGGTCGCCCGCGCCGCACGTTGCCGACAGCCACGACCTGATCCGCGTGCAGGGCGCGCGCGAGAACAACCTCAAGGACGTCAGCATCGAGATCCCGAAGCGCCGGCTGACGGTGTTCACCGGCGTCTCCGGCTCGGGCAAGAGCTCGCTGGTGTTCGGCACGATCGCCGCGGAGTCACAGCGGATGATCAACGAGACCTACAGCGCCTTCCTGCAGGGCTTCATGCCGACGCTGGCGCGGCCCGAGGTCGACGTCCTCGACGGGCTGACGACCGCGATCATCGTCGACCAGGAGCGGATGGGCGCCAACGTCCGGTCCACGGTCGGCACCGCCACCGACGCCAACGCGATGCTGCGGATCGTCTTCAGCCGGCTCGGCCAGCCGCACATCGGATCGCCCCAGGCGTTCTCCTTCAACGTCGCCTCGATCAGCGGGGCGGGGGCGGTCACCGTCGAACGCGGCGGCAAGACCGTGAAGGAGCGGCGCAGCTTCGCCATCACCGGCGGCATGTGCCCGCGCTGCGAGGGCATGGGCTCGGTCACCGACTTCGACCTGTCGGCGCTGTACGACGACAGCCTGTCGCTCAACGAGGGCGCGCTCACCATCCCCGGCTACAGCATGGACGGCTGGTTCGGTCGCATCTTCCGCGGCTGCGGCTTCTTCGACCCCGACAAGCCAATCCGCAAGTACACCAAGCGGGAACTGCACGACCTGCTCTACAAGGAGCCGACCAAGATCAAGATCGAAGGGATCAACCTGACGTACGAGGGGCTGATCCCGAAGATCCAGAAGTCGTTCCTGTCCAAGGACGTCGACGCGCTGCAGCCGCACATCCGCGCCTTCGTGGAGCGGGCGGTGACCTTCACGACCTGCCCCGAGTGCGACGGCACCCGGCTCAGCAAAGAGGCCCGGTCGTCGAAGATCAAGGGGAAGAACATCGCCGACGTCTGCGCGATGCAGATCAGCGACCTGGCCGACTGGGTCCGCGGACTCGACGAGCCCTCGGTGGCCCCGCTGCTCGCCGGGCTGCAACACCTCCTCGACTCGTTCGTGGAGATCGGGCTGGGCTACCTCTCGCTCGACCGGCCCTCGGGCACCCTGTCCGGCGGCGAGGCGCAGCGCACCAAGATGATCCGCCACCTCGGCTCCTCGCTCACCGACGTCACCTACGTCTTCGACGAGCCCACCGTCGGGCTGCACCCGCACGACATCCAGAAGATGAACGACCTGCTGCTGCGGCTGCGGGACAAGGGCAACACGGTGCTGGTCGTGGAGCACAAGCCGGAGACGATCGCGATCGCCGACCACGTCGTCGACCTCGGCCCCGGCGCCGGTACGGCGGGCGGCACCGTCTGCTTCGAGGGCACCGTCGAGGGGCTGCGGGCCAGCGACACCATCACCGGCCGCCACTTCGACGATCGGGCCGCCCTCAAGGAGACGGTGCGCACGCCCACCGGCACCCTGGAGATCCGCGGCGCCGCCACCCACAACCTCCAGGACGTCGACGTCGACATCCCGCTCGGGGTGCTCACCGTGGTGACCGGCGTCGCCGGCTCCGGCAAGAGCTCCCTGATCCACGGCTCGGTGTCCGGGCGGGACGGTGTGGTGGCGGTCGACCAGACCGCCATCCGCGGGTCCCGGCGGAGCAACCCGGCGACGTACACCGGACTGCTCGAGCCGATCCGCAAGGCGTTCGCGAAGGCCAACGGCGTGAAGCCGGCGCTGTTCAGCCCCAACTCCGAGGGCGCCTGCCCCACCTGCAACGGCGCCGGCGTCATCTACACCGACCTGGCGATGATGGCCGGGGTCGCCACCGTCTGCGAGCAGTGCGAGGGGAAGCGGTTCCAGGCGTCGGTGCTGGAATACCACCTCGGCGGCCGCGACATCAGTGAGGTGCTCGCGATGTCGGTGACCGAGGCCGAGGAGTTCTTCGGCGCCGGCGAGGCGCGGATCCCCGCGGCCCACGCGATCCTGCAGCGGCTCGCCGACGTCGGGCTCGGCTACCTCAGCCTCGGCCAGCCGCTCACCACGCTTTCCGGCGGCGAGCGGCAGCGGCTCAAGCTGGCCACCCGCATGGCCGAGAAGGGCGGCGTCTACGTCCTGGACGAGCCGACCAGCGGCCTGCACCTCGCCGACGTCGAGCACCTGCTCGGCCTGCTCGACCGGCTCGTCGACTCCGGCAAGTCGGTCATCGTCATCGAGCACCACCAGGCCGTCATGGCGCACGCCGACTGGATCATCGACCTCGGTCCGGGCGCCGGCCACGACGGCGGCCGGGTCGTCTTCGAGGGCACCCCCGCCGACCTCGTCGCCGCCCGCTCCACCCTCACCGGCGAGCACCTCGCCGCCTACGTCGGCGCCTGACCGCGCCCCTACCCTGTTCGGTTGACAGCGGCGGGGCCGAGGTGATCTCGGCCCCGCCGCCGGCCGTCAGGACGTGGCGCAGCGGCTCGGTCCCAGGCGTCACCGGGTCAGGCCGACCAGCGTCGCCAGGCGCGCTACGCCGGCTGGCGCCGGGTGGCCCCGGGCCATCTCGGCGATCACCGTACGCGTCGCCCGCCGATACCGGACCTCAGCCGGTGCGATGCCGTCCGCGTCCATCAACACGCGTGCGGCCCCGGGCACATCACCGATCTGGAGGTACGCCCGCGCGGCGTCCACCAGGTACGCGGCACGGTACTCGGCCGGCAACGACCGCCACGCCTCCCGCCGGGTCGTCTGCTCGTGCCGGTACACCGCTTCCCCGGCGTCACCCAGCTCGACCGCCCTCACCACTCGGGCCAGGTCGACGGCGACCGGTCCGAAACTGGTTCGATGCCGGTCGTCACCGGTTCCGACCTGTGCCGCGATTTCGGCGGCCTGGTCGATCAGCTCCTCGGCGCGGCGGGCGTCGCCACACTCGGCGGCGGCGAGGGCGGCCTGGAGCAACAGAGTGCCGCACACCGATCCGGCCCCCTCCGATGTCGACGGCAGACGGTGGGCGGCTGCGACGGTTGCCTCCATCGCCAGCCGTCCCCGGCCCAGCGCGCGTAGCGCCTGCCCGATCGGCACGGTCGCCGTCGCAGCCAGCACCGGGTCGCCGCCCGCCACGGTCACCGCCCGGTCTGCGGCCAACCAGCCGAGGTCAGCCTCGCCGAGCTTCACCAGCAACGACGAGGTGATCCGGTACGTCTGCACCAGCAGCTCCGGCTCTGCTTCAGGCAGCCCCTGGGCGACGGCGAGCAGCCCCGGCAGCAGCCGCACCACCTGCGCGTAGTGCGCGTGCTGGTAGGTCAGCCAGGCGTGCGCGACATGCCGGCTCATCTCCGCCACTGACACCGTGCTCCGGCAGAAGTCGTAGCGGGCGAGGGCGGCGCGTATCCCGTCCACCCCGTCCAGCGTGGTCGACGCTGCCTTCAGACCCTGCTCGCCGAGCAGCACCGCCGGATGGATCCGCAGCACCTCGGCAATCTCGTGGACCACCGAGTACCGGTCCAGCGCTCGGACGCCCCGCTCGACCTTGTCCATCCAGCTCTTCGACTTGCCGAGCCGGTCGGCGAGCATCTGCTGGGTCATCCGCCGCCGCACCCGCCAGCGGGCGACCCGGCGACCGATCGGTTCGCCATCACCGGTCACGCCGCCACCGCCGGTCCGGTCTCGCTTGAGTCGTCTCCTCAACCGGTATGCGTTCCGCGTCGGCCTGCGCGAGGAGCCGCCGCTTCGCGGCTTCCCGCTCGGCTTCCTCCACCTGCTCGCCCCGGCTGGCCGCCGGCTCATGGCCCGGGTCTCGCATCCCCACCTCCTTCGAAAGGAAGCGGTGACAAGCTCAGGAAATCCCGGTCACCGCTTCATCCGATGTCAGCGAAGTTCACTCCCGACAGACCGACCAGATGGCGAGGCGTGCGTGCCATTGCGCTGCCCAGACAGGGAGTTGCGCGGGGTTGCGCGGGGCGTCGTACCGGCCACAGCACCGCGTAGGCTCGTGACTGGCGGTAGTCACTCGATGCCTGGAGGCACATACATGGTGCGGCCGGTCACCAATGCCGCTTTCGACGCACTGCTCAGTGCAGCGGGCTACGGCAATGCCCACGCTGCCTTCGCCCGCCAGCTCAACCATGCCGGCCGCAGCCACGGGTCCTGGCGCTATGACGCCGCCAGCGTCTACTGGTGGCTCCGGGGACGCCGACCCGCCGAGCACGTCCAAGCCATCATGGGTGAGACGATCGCGCGCAAGCTCGGTCGCCCCGTCGCCGTCGCGGAGTTGGGATTCACGAACATCGGCGTCATCGTCGACGCGGCCTACCCCCCGTCTGTCAGTCACGCGATCGACTCGGCGGAGCAACTCTGGACCATGCTCACCAAGCAACTTGAGTGGCAGGCCAACGGCACGTTCCAGAGCGCGACCGCCCTACAGGCCGCGCTCGCTTGGCGGTATGACCTTCCCGATGAGACGGTGATTGGCAGCGGCCGACACCCTGTCACGAACGCCGAGATCCAGTCGCTGTACGTGCTCGCCGACCACTTCACCGACCTCGACCGACGTCACGGCGGCGCTTCTCCGCGCACCCGAGCACTCATGGCCGACCTCCTCGTGCGTCAGGTCGTTCCCATGTTGCACGGCACCTACCCCGACGCCATCGGCCGCGATCTCATGCGCGCAGCGGCGACGCTCTCCGGTCAGCTCGCCTTCATGTCATACGACGCAGCTGACCACGGCACGGCCCAACGCCATCTCACCATCGCCCTGCGGCTCGCCAGGGCTGCCGACGATCGCCTGTACGGCGCCCACCTGCTGGCCAACCTCGCCACCCAGGCGGTCTACCTCGGTCACGATCGGGATGCGACCAGGCTCGCGGAAGCAGCGATCGACGGAGCAGGGCGCGCCCCCGCCGCCGTCCGGGCCCGGCTCTACACCACCGCCGCCAGCGCGTACGGCCGAGCGGGCGAAAGGCGCGCCTGCCAGACCGCACTCGCCAAGGCCGAACGCGCCATCGACCGATCGAGCCCAGAAGGCGGACCGCGCTGGGTCAACTACTTCAGCCCGGCGCACTTCGCGGGCGCCGCGCTGAAATGTCTGAGCGACCTGCGCCGCTACCGTCAGGCCCTGCGACACGCACCTGATGCGATCACTCTGGCCGATCGCAACACCCGGACACGCGCACTGCACACCGCCCTCATCGCCGCCACCCACGCCCAGGTTGGTGACGTGGACACCGCTTGCGGCTGGGGAAGGGAGTTGGTGCGGTACGCACCAGACGTCCACTCCGCCCGCGTGACACACCGAGTCCGCGAACTCGCTTCCGCGCTGCGCCCCTACCAAGCAGTGCCGCAGGTCAACGATCTCCTGCGGGCTCTCCCGATCCCGACTCCGACCGACTAGCACGAGGTCGCTTCAAGACACGTCGGCTAGCGTCACCGACGTGACCTGGACGGAGCCCGCCACCTGGTATGACAACCTGCCCGCCTTCTACGCCGCTGCAGCAGGTTTCATCACCGACCCGGCCGGCAAAGTGCTGCTCGTCAAACCCACATACCGCGACCACTGGGCCTTCCCGGGTGGGTACGTTGACGAGGGCGAATACCCCCATCAAGCCTGCGCGCGCGAGATCCGGGAGGAGTTCGGCGTCGCTGTTGGAGTGGGCGATCTGCTCGTCGTGGACTGGGCACCGCCCGCCGGGCTGCGGCCACGCGCTCTCATCCATTTCACCTTCGACTGCGGGATCGCTACCGACCTTGACGGTTTCCACCTCCCGGAACAGGAGCTGGAAGACGTCGCCTTCTTCTCGTCTCCTGAGGCCGAGCAGCGCCTCCCAGGCAACGTCGCCCCCCGAGTCCGCGCAGCGATAGGTGCCCGAGCCCGACGGGCTCCGGTGTACCTCGCCGGCGGCTCGGCCACCCGACCTCATCAATCGGCACCGGGGACGAACAGATAAGCAACGACGACGCTCGCGTCCCACGAAAAGTTGAGCTCAATGGCGCGCTCAGCGCCACGAGAAGACGTCACGAGGCCAATTCACCTCGACGCCATCACGAACCCCGTTGCGAGCAGGAGCACGCCGAGGATGGTGGCAGCAACGGGACGGCGTTCCATCCTGAGAACGTCCGGCGTGCCCAGTCTTCGAAGTCGGCTCTCACCGGCCGAGCTAACCACGCCCTCCGCAATGTCGCCAGGAGCCACAACAGCGCGGATCGCGGCATGAGCGGATGCGTCGGGCCATCCACTAAGGTCCGGGTTGTGGCAGCCAAAGCAGCGGGAGCGTTTCGTCGGACGGCGATCGAGCGATCAGATCAGCGCGTCGCATGGGAACGGACCGACCAGGCCTTCTTCGCCGCCGGAGCGTGTCACATTCTCGCCTGGGTTTGCCGAGATTCCTACCCAAACCGGCCGATCGAGATAGCGGCGGTGCGCTTCGCGGGCGACCGGCAGGTCTTCCACACCTACGCGACCTGGGAGGGCTGGGCGTTCGACCACTCTGGCTGGAATCCCGAGCCGCAATTGCTGATGGCCAACACAGACTTTGAAGGCCACCCGCTAGAGCGCGTCAAGATCATAGACAGTCTCGCTGAGTTCTGCGAGGAGCACCACCACCGCATGCCGAACCAGTATTGGCATGACCCGCTCCCCCGTGCTCGCGACTACGTGGGCCGATACATCCCACCTTGGGCCTAGCGCCTCCGGCGCACAATCGTCGACCGGAGCAGGTGTTCACTTACTGACCGCTGGTGACGCACCGTGACGCCCGGTCGGCGGCATGTCAGTGCGTTCAGCCGAGGGTGGGTCGCCCCTCGGCGATCTGTTCTTCCACCGGCCGACCGGACCAGGCCAGCCATGGATCCACGCCGGACTTGGGCACGACCACAGGTCCGTTGCCTACCAACGAATCGTGTATGTCGCCTGACTCGATGAAGGTGCGGGACTGGTAGCCCACGGACCATGCGGTCTCGTGCTCCCACGCACCGATGATCACCCATTCACCGGTGCGAACCTTGTCAATGCGGTCAGCGAGGAAGGCAAATGCGACCTCGCGAGCCTCTTCATCGGTCATGCTCGTGTCCCTAGGAGGGTGTCTCACGTGGCAAGTTTCGCGAGCTTCTTGTAGAAGGTCAGGGCGGCGGCCAGGCCGAGGAAGGCGAGGAAGTGCGAGCCCTTTCGTTCGTATCGGACGGTGAGGCGGCGGTAGCCGAAGAGCCAGGCGATCGACCGTTCGATCTTCCAGCGGTGCCGACCGAGGCGTTCGCCGGACTCGATGCCGGGCCGCGCGATGCGCGCGCCGAGCCCGCGCTCGCGCAGCCAGGCCGGGTGTTCGGCGGAGAAGTACGCCTTGTCCGCGCGGAGTTTGACGGGTCGGCGCCGCCGTGGTCCCCGGCGGGACCGGACGGCGGGTATGCCGCGGATGAGCGGCTTGAGGGCGAGGCTGTCGTGCATGTTCGCGCCGGACACGGCGACGGCGAGCGGGATGCCCTGGGCATCGGACACCACGTGCAGCTTGCTGCCCTTCTTGCCGCGATCGACCGGGTTCGGCCCGGTCAGCGATCCCCCCTTTTGGCGCGAACGGAGGCCGCGTCGACGATCGCCGAGGTCCAGTCCACCTCGCCCCGGGCCCCGAGTTCGTCCAGCACCGCCCGGTGCAGCCGACGCCACAGGCCGGCCTCGGTCCATACCGTGAAGCGGCGATGCGCGGTGGCGGGCGACGTGCCGAACGTCGGCGGCAGATGCCGCCAGGCACAGCCGCTGGTCAGCACGTACACCACTGCCGTGAACACGGCCCGCTCGTCACACGGAGCGGTCCCACCACCTTACGGACGAGCAGCGAACGACGGCAGCAACGGGGCGGCCAGCTCCCAGAGTTCATCAGGAACCAGACGCTTCGATAGATCAGCACCCACGACCGGCATCATGCCGCACGAACATCAAGTCACGTGAGACAACTTCTAAGCCTTGATTGGTGCGGCCGACCTGGCGGCCTGCTCGATCTTCGCGCAGTAGGCTGCACGGGCTTCCTCGTCGATCTGCTTCTCGTGTTCGGCGCGCAACCCGGTCCGGCCGTCGAGGCCCTCGCGCAGGATATCGGCGTGCCCGGCATGCCGGATGGACTCGCCGAGGACATGGACCATGATGGCGAACAGGTTCGTGTCGGCATAAGGCTCCGGCCACCACGGCACGTGGCCGGGGGCGTCGAGGGGAAGCTCGTTGATCGTCGCGTCCGAGTGTTCCCACGTGCGCCGGTAGAACCCGATGATCTGATCGCGGGTCTCGTCCTCAGTCGCCCACAGATCGCTGCCGTTGGAGTCCTGCCACCGGGGCAGCGGTTCCGGGGAAGGGCGGTCGAAGACCTCGCCGAAGTACCTGGCCTCGACGGTGGCCACGTGTTTGACCAGGCCGAGGAGGTTGGTCCCGGTCGCTGTCAAAGGTCGGCGGGCGTCGTATTCGGACAAGCCGTCGAGTTTCCAGAGCAGCGCCTTGCGGTCCCGCCGCAGTCTCCCGTACAGGTTGTCTTTCGCGAATTCGTCGATCATGCGGCATGAGCCTGCCATGGGCTGCTCGTGGTCTCAAGATCCCGTACGTGGTCCGCAACGACTGGCAGAGCCGAGGCCTGGCCATGGCCGCCGCCCTGACCTGCTACAAGAAGCTCGCGAAACTTGCCACGTGAGACAACCTCTAACGCTGAGACGACATGCAGGACCGAGCCAACGCGGTGCCATCGGCACGTCCGGACGGCAACCAGGCCAGCTCGGCGTGACGCCCCGTAGCGCTCGGATCGCGGCATAACCGGATGTCAAGATCGGTCGAGGACTGCAATTCAGTCGGGCCGCACCGCACGCGGGGCCGGGCTTGTAGGGCTGATGAACGCCGCGTCCTGCCCGCTTATCGGTCCCGACAGTGGTGGTCACTGGAGTCGTAGAGGACGAGGAAGCCCCGGCGGGTTGGTGAAGGCTGATCCCGAGCAGGTGTACGAGCGCCTGCCTGCGGGGTGGAGCGCAATGCAGTCCTGTGACCGCGATGGGTGTGGATCTCAGTCGATGGTGCCTTCGATCTTGTCGGTCAGGTCGAGGATGTCAGGGACGGCGTCCAACACGGTGATCTCGACCAAGGCGCCATCGCGGCCGTACCGGCGGCGGTACTCGGCGTAGGGGTAGTCGGCGATCGGCAGCCAGGATCGATGCCCCCGCATGGGGTGGTTCTTCTGCGTCACGGCCCCGGAGTTGAGCCGGCAGAGTTCGATTCGTGGGCCGTGTCGCTCGACAAGGGCGCGGGTGTCGACGTGCAGGACCACCTGGTCCTCGGTGCGGTACTCCTTCGCTTGACGCAGCCGGTCCAGCCGCTCAGCGCTGGCCCAGAAGAAGACCCGGGAGTTGATGGCCGCGAGGTACTCGGTCAGCGAGGAGTTTGGATCAATCTTCTCCGCGACGAATTTCATCGGCTTCTGATCGCGGATCACGGCAGGCGGCAGGCCGGGCGCGCGCAGAACGGTGGACTGCTTGCGAGGGGCGCTCAGGAGTCGGTCACGCTCGGCAGCGTCGAGGTCGAACAAATCGATCAGTTGCTGCGTGGACAGGAGACCGTGTCGTTGCACCGATGGCCACGCGGTCGCCGACATCGTGTGGAAGACCTGCGGATGGCGCGCGATCAGTTCCTCGACGTCCATGCGGTCATCATGTCGGACGTCCGCGACTACGGGCCATCAGGGATCCGGTCGACGTCCTCCCATCACCTGGTCGACGGGTGGCCTGCAGCGCTGGCGCTCCTCGGCGCTACGCCTACGCCTGTCGAGACAACCGCCACCCTCCGTAGTGACCGGATCGCGGCAGATCCGGTCATTCATTTCGCGAGGCGGCCGCGTCGAGCACCCGCTGGATCAACTGGGTGGTTGAGATTCCTCCCGTGCGCCGAACGTAAGTGAGTTTCCCGGCTGCTGCAGCGGGCCCGTATACGAACTCGGCCCCCTCGGGCGACAAGTCGTCGCCGTGCACCACGGTGGTGATCCCGTGCTCGGCAAGAAACTCTTCGGTCACTTGGAGCGGGGCGTCCTCAATCACCTCGTCGACGTACCTGCACGACTCGATCACGGCGACACGCTCGGCAAGGGTCATGATGGGACGACGCTTGTAGGAGGCTGCGGTGTCGTCGGACAGCACGCCGACGACCAGCCAGTCACCATGGCGGCGCGCCTCCCGGAGGAGCGACACGTGGCCCGCGTGGAACAGGTCTCCAACCATGTCGACGTAAACCCGCGATATGGCGGCCGCACCCACGTCTGGGTTCTCCACAACAACTCACCTGCTCCTTCGCCCACACCAGTCGCGGTCGCTCACCGTTCTACCGGACGAGACCGGCGAGGCGCGCACATCGGCAGATCCGGATACTTGGGCAGGCCGCCGGTAGCTCTGGGCGCCGTGGCCTGCTCAGCGGTGCTGGGCCTCGTGTTGTAAGGCGGCCGCTCGGCGCCAGCGGGTGACTTCGGCTTCGTGTGATCCGGCGGCGGTCGCGGCCGCGACCGCCGCCGGATCTGCTGCGCCGGTCAGTAGAGTCAGGGGCCAGGCCGGCATGCCGCCCGCACCGTCGTACGCGGCCCAGGTCCATGGACCGTCGAAGCGCCACGCACGGCCGTCGGCGTCGGCGACGTCGTCGCCGGCCTCCAGGAAGGCGTACGGGCGGAAGACCAGTTCGAGCGTGAACGGAACACCCGCCGCCGGGCTCGATGCTCGTGCCCTGGAACTCCGATGCCGCGTCCGGAGCCTCACCGGCGCGCAGAACGAGCGGGCTCAGGCTCGGGCGAGGCAGCCAGCCCGACTCCTGCGGCGGGTCGTACTCGTGAACCTCGATGACGTGGATGATCCGCGCCGGGATACCGACCCGGCAGGTATCGCCGGGTGCGAGGCGGAGGGAGGGCGGGTCGGTCGCGTACAGCTCGTTCGGATCGGCGCGGCCCAGGGCCGCCTCGCCATTCCAGCGCGAGCCCTCCGCGTCCGGGTCGATCTCCCACCAGGGCCAGCGGACGCTGACGTGCGCCTCGTCGACGCCGGTGACGACCGTTGGCGTGAACGGGCAGGAGATGCGCAGCACGTCCCCGACGCGGTAGACCATGCGCGGCAGATTAGCGCGCGGCGCACCGGGCAGGACGGTGGTAGAGGGGCCAGGGACCAGCGGTCGCGGACTGCTCGAAGTGGTCCGCGCGGCTGCACGGCCGGTCCCCGTCGTCCCGCAGAAGACACATGAGGATGCCTGCGGTCATCCGGAAGAACTGCCGGTCACCTGGGCGAACACCATGTCAGTGGCCGTGTCAGGGGCGTGTCAGGCCGGTGACAGGTCGGCCGCCGATCGTGGGCGCATGACAAGTTCAGCGATTGAGGTTTCCGGGCTACGAAAGGCTTTCGGGGACAAGACCGTGCTCGACGGCATCGATCTGGATGTTCGTGCGGGCACAGTCTTCTCCCTGCTCGGTCCGAACGGGGCGGGCAAGACGACGACGGTGAACGTGCTGACCACGTTGATGAAGGCCGACGGTGGGACGGCACGGGTTGCCGGGCATGACATCGCGACCGAGACCAAGGCGGTGCGCGCGGTGGTCGGGGTCACCGGTCAGTTCGCGGCGGTGGATGAGCTGCTGACGGGGCAGGAGAACCTGCAGCTGATGGCGGATCTGAAGCGGATGGGCTCCGGCGAGGGCCGGCGGGTCGTCACGGAGTTGCTGGAGCGGTTCGATCTGGTGGAGTCGGCGCAGAAGCCGGTGTCGACCTATTCCGGCGGCATGCGCCGGAAGCTGGATCTGGCGATGACGCTGGTCGGCAAGCCACGGATCATCTTCCTGGACGAGCCGACGACCGGACTGGACCCGCGCAGCCGCCGCACGATGTGGGAGATCGTCCGCGAGCTGGTGGCCGACGGCGTCACCATCTTCCTCACCACTCAGTACCTCGAGGAAGCCGATCAGCTCGCCGACCGGATCGCGGTACTCCACCAGGGCCGCCTGGTTGCCCAGGGCACTCCCGACGACCTCAAACGCCAGGTCCCCGGCAGTCATGTCCGGCTTCGGTTCACCGACGTCGCCGAACTCGACGCGGCCGCGCGGGTCCTCACCGACGCCACGCGCGACGACGAGGCACTGGCCCTGCGGGTTCCCAGCGACGGCGGGACGAGATCGCTGCGGGCCCTGCTGGACCGGCTCGACGAGTACTCGATCAGCGCCGAAGAGCTCTCCGTCCACACACCGGACCTCGATGACGTTTTCCTCGCCCTGACGGGCCACACCCACACCCACACCACGGAGGTGGTCGCGAAATGAGCACCAAGTCCCATGCGATGGTCATGCTGCGTCGCAACTTCAAGCACATCGCCCGGAATCCGACCTCGGTGTTCAACGCCATCCTGATGCCGATCGTGATCATGTTGATGTTCGTCTACATGTTCGGAGACGCTTTCAACGTCGGTGTCGACTACATCGACTACGCGACGCCGGGACTGATGCTGCTGGCCGTCTGTTACGGGCTGGGGGCCACCGCCACGTCAGTGAACTCCGACATGACGAAGGGCATCATCAACCGGTTCAAGGTCATGGACGTCTCCCGTGGTGCGGTGTTGACCGGTCACGTCGTCGCCAGTCTGCTGACCAATCTGCTCGCCATCGGGGCGCTCGTCGGGGTGGCCTTCCTGCTGGGATTCAGCCCGTCGGCAAGTTCCCTCGACTGGCTCGGCGTGGTCGGCATCGTCGTGCTGCTCGGTTTCGCGGCCGGCTGGCTCACGGTCGCCCTGGGCCTGGCGGCGAAGTCTCCGGAGACGGCGGGTCTGGCCTCCGTGCCGCTGGTCATGCTGCCGTTCTTCAGCAGCGCGATCGTGCCGGCGGAGAAGATGGGGCCGGGCCTGCGGCAGTTCGCGGAATACCAGCCCTTCACGCCGATCATCGAAACCATGCGCGGGTTGCTCAACGGCGCACCGTCCTCCAGCGACGCGATCACCGCCATCGCCTGGTGCGTCGGCATCGCTCTCGTCGGCTACCTGTGGGCGCGTTCCACCTTCACGAAGCGCGCGTGACCTCCCGGGCGATGGCCTTCCGAGGGCCGTGATCGGGCTGACCCCGAAGCCGCCAGCGACGAACTGACCCGGCGCGCGCTCGCCGTCAACGAGCGCGCGCCGTGGGCGTGCGGACCGATGCTTCACCGGCTGGGGCGGCGGAGCCGCCCACCAACAGATCACGTACGAGACAGGAGGAGAGGCATCATGCCCACATTCGCCACGCCAGGACCCATCGTCGCCACCGTTGTTGTCGCCGGTGCTCGGGTGCGGGTCACCGCGAGCGACCGGACCGACACCGTGGTGCTGGTCGAACCCATCAACAAGGCGAGCCAGTCGGACGTCAGGGTGGCCGACAAGACCAAGGTCGACTTCGCCGGCGATCAGCTGTCGGTCAAGACGACCGCCTCCGGGGACAAGAACGGTTCGGTCGCCATCACGATCGACCTGCCCGCCGGCTCCAGCCTGGTTTCCTACCTGGCGCACTCGGATGTTCACGCTGAGGGCGCACTGGGAGAGTGCGAGCTGCACATGGCATCGGGTCGGGTCCAGCTCGATCGCATCAACGCGCTGCAGGCGAACATCGCGGCCGGTGAGGTCACGATCGGCCACATCGCCGAGCGCGCCACCATCGACGGCAGCACGTTCGCACTGCGGATCAGCGAGGTCGAGGACACCGTCAAGCTCTCGGGCTCCGGCGGGCAGATCTGGATCGGCCACGCGTCGGCCGACCTCGACCTCAGCAGTGGCAGCGGCAGTTTCGACATCGACCGCGCCGACGGCAGCGTCACCGCCAAGACAGGCAACGGCGCCATCCGGATCGGCCGGTTGACCCGCGGTCGGGCGGAGCTGGCGAACCACTCAGGAGACATCGAGATCGGCATCAGCGAGGGCACCGCTGCCCGGGTGGACGCCAACAGCAAGCGAGGGTCGGTGCGCAACTCCGTACCGCCCCAGGAAGACCCGGGCACGTCCGACAACCAGCTCACGGTTCACGCCCGCACGCGGCACGGCGACATCACCATCCAACGCGCCGCAAGCTGACGGGCGCTTGCCACGTTCAGGAGGCGAGCGTGACCGTGACCAACTGAGTCCAGCTCGTCTGCGTGCCGTCCCGAGCCGCCTCGGCGAACCGTGTGTCGCCGAGGCGGCTCCGCGCGGCCTGCTCAATCCGGGCCACATCCGGGTGGGCACGGTCCGGTAGTCCGCGCACGCCGGTGCTCGCCGCGAGCAGCCGCACGGCCTGCTCGTACTCTTCGCTGCGTAGTGCCAGGTCCGCGATCCCGACGAGGATCTGCGCGATCAGGGGTGCGTGCCCCGCCTCGGAGGCCGCCTGGCAGGCCGCCGCGTGGTGCGTGCGGGCCTCGCTGAGATCGTCGGCAAGGTGGCCGAGCAGGTCGTGTTTCACCGCGCGGATGTTCGCCTGCTCCGCGTCGTTGCCCAGCATGGTCGTCGCGACGCCGAGTTGCTGGTACGCCTCCTCGGCGTCGCCGCGCCAGCGGGCGAGTTCCGCCTTCGAGAGGGCCAGTTCGGCCAGGGCATCCGGCCAGGTGACCCGTTCCGCGCACCGTTGCGCCTCGGCCATGGCAGCCGCGCTGGAGTCCTTGTCGCCCAGCAGCCAGTACAGCTGAGCCTGTCGCGACCGCATGCGGATGACATCCTCGATGGCACCGACCTCGGTGACGACCGCGATCGCCTGTTCGTAATGCGCGCAGGCACGGGCGAACTCGCCGCGCACGGCGATTCGGTCCGCCAGCTCGGCCAGGGCGATCGAGATCCCGAACCGTTCGCCGATCGCGCGGAACGCGGCGAGCGCCGACTCGAGATACGCATCCGCATCCCGCCCGCCCTGGCCGACCATGATCCGCATCTTGCCGAGATGGAACCGGGCCAGTGCGCGTACCCACGGGTCCTCGTCGTCCAGCAATGGTTCCCACGCGGACAGGAACGCGTCCGGCGCCCGCAACATGCGTTCCAGCGGAACGACCAGTCCCAGCAGCGGATTACGGGACTGACTGCGCCGGCTGAACCGGTATGCCTTGTGGATCCACTCCTCCGCATGGTGTTCGTCGCCCCGCCCGGCGCTCACGAACAGCACAACGAGCGCGTACACGCTGGCCCGGATCTCATCGGCCACCTCGCCGGGCGTGTCGGTGGCCGCGATGATCAGCTCGATGCCTTCGGCCTTGTGCCCGCTGAGCCACCAGTACCAGCCGGCGCCGGCCGCGAGCCGCATCGCCGCGTTCGCCTCGCCGGCCGCGAGCGCACCACGCATCGCCGAACTGATGTTGTCGTGCTCGACACCGAGCGTGGCGAGCCATTCCAACTGCTCGGCGCGGCGGAGATGCGGGTCCGCGGTCTCGGCGAGTTCGGTGAAGTGGGCGAGATGCGCATGGCGCGCCAGGTCCGATTCCCCCGCCTCCGCGAGCCGGTGCCCGGCGTACTCCTTGATCGTGCCGAGCATCCGGTAGCGCGGTGCGCTGCCGCGATCGGCGACGAGCAGCGACTTCTCGGTCAGCGACGTGAGCAGCTCGAGCACCTGCTCCTGCTCGACCGCGTCGCCGGCGCAGACCCGCTCGGCCGCTTCCAGGCTCGCCCCGCCCGAGAACACCGAGAGCCTGCGCAGGACCGTCCGTTCGGCGTCGGTGAGCAACTCCCAGCTCCAGTCGACCACCGCGCGCAGCGTCCGGTGCCGCGGCAACGCGGTACGGCTGCCGCTGGTCAGCAGGCGGAACCGGTCGTCGAGCCGGTGGGCGAGCTGGTCGACGGACATGGTGCGCAACCTGGCCGCGGCCAGCTCGATCGCCAGCGGCATCCCGTCCAGCGCCCGGCAGACGCGCACCATCGTCGACACCGTGTGGGCGTCGACCGCGAGATCCCTGCGCACCGCGCCGGCCCGGTCCCGCAGCAACCGGACGGCCGGCGCGGACTCGATCTCGCCGGGGCTGGCGTCCCTCGCCGGCAGGGCCAGGGGCTCGACCAGCCACAGCGCCTCACCGGTGATGCCGAGCGGTTCCCTGCTCGTCGCCAGGATCCGCAGCCGCCGGCACTCCCCGAGCACTCGATGAGCGAACGTCGCCGCCGACTCGATCACGTGCTCACAGTTGTCCAGGATCAGCAGCGCCTCGCGCTCGCGGATCGCGGCGATGAGCCGGTCCGTCGGCTCCGCGTTCGGTGCCTCGCCAAGCAGCGCATCCCGCAGGCCGAGCCCGGCGAGCGCCGACTGCGCCACGTCACCGTCGGCGCCGATGGCGGCGAGCTCCACCAGCCAGGCCCCGTCCGGCAGGTCGCCGAGCAGCGTGCGCGCGGTTTCCGTGGCCAGCCTGGTCTTCCCCGAGCCGCCCGGCCCGATCAGGGTGGTGAGCCGATGGTCGGCGACGAGTTCGCGCACCGCGGCGACGTCACCGTCCTTGCCGACGAAGCTGGTCAGCTCGGCACGCAGGTTGGTCTTCCGGTTCTCCTCCCGCCGTCCCACCTCGCCCCGCAGCAGCGCGACGTGCAAGGCGGACAGCTCCGGTGCGGGGTCGACGCCCAGCGTGTCGGCCAGGGCTTCTCTGGTGCGCTGGTACACGAGCAGCGCCTCGCTGCCCCGACCGGCCGCCACGAGGGCACGCATCAGCGCGGCGACGAGCCGTTCGCGCACCGGATGCGCGGCCACCAGGTCGGTCAGCTCGGTGACCAGCTCCGCACCGTGGCCGAGGTCGACCTCCGCATCGAACCGATCCTCCAAGGCCCTCAGGCGCAGCCCCTCGAGCCGGGTGACCGCCGCGTCGAACGCCGCACTGCCCTGGAGGCCGACGTCCTGCAGGGCCGCACCGCGCCAGAGAGCGAGGGCCTCGCGCAGCAGTCGTACCCGCCGTGGATGGTCGTCATCGCGGACCTGGCCCGCGGTGACCAGGCGTTCGAACCGCACGGCGTCGACGGCGTCGGGTTCCACCGTCAACCGGTAGCCGTCCGGCTGCCCCTCGACCGATCCTTCCGGCAGCGCCTTACGCAGCCGGGAGACCAGGCGGTGCAGGGCATTCGTCGCGTCGGCGGGCGGGTGTTCACCCCAGATCCAGTCGACGAGCGTCGCCTTCGGGACCACCCGACCGGGTTCGAGCGCGAGAGCGATCAACAGCCCGCGCAGCCGCGCGCCCGGTACGTCGGCGAGGGCCCCGTCGTCCGTGCGAACCTCGAACGATCCGAGCATCCCGATCTGCACGCAGCAGATCCTGCCATGGGCCGCCGACCTCAGAGCGCCACGATCGCCGCCGTTGGCAGGCGGCGCAGGGCATGTTTCAATCGTCGCTCCTCCCGAAGGGACCAGCACCCAGACGTGCCTCCTGCCTTCATACTCGACACCAAGCAAGACATAGAGGCATATCAATGAAAGCGCCCGCCTCCGCCTGGCAGGGTGCCATTCAATCCGACGCAGCTATGACTCACACGAGCCGCTGCAGGCGAACCTTTGGTCGCTCTCCTGTCAGGTGCCGGTACTTGTGTTGGCGAACCTGCTCGTCCCAGACCTCCTGCTCGTAGTCCGAGTCCGGCGGGGATCCACTTGTGCGACCCGTCGCTGTAGTGGAACTTCTCGTCACCCACCGCAGGATGCTCACCGCACCCACCCAAGGAAGCGCCGGTGCAAGCTACCGGCTGGCATCCAGGTCAGATCCTCCGAGGCGCGAACCAGTTGGGCACCCATGTAGAGGGCCAGGGACACCGGCGCGCCATCGAACTCCGCACGCAACTCACGCTGGCGGGTCGGGCAGGGCCAAGGGCCGTCGCATCCTCCGCAACTCCAGATTGGCAGCACGGGTCCGTGGGTGGTCACGGCATCCAGCCGAGGAAGTGTGCGGTCATCGACCGGGCCTGCCGACTGGTTGCCCACTGCACCTGGCAGCAGGGATACGGCGCCATCCGCGCCCACCAGATGCGGCAGCCGATGCACATCCCGGCCGCCCCTGGCAGGTGCGCGGCAAGAATCTGCTGCTCCTGATTGTCGTTCACCGCTCATCCTTCACCGGCCAGTGACCTCTGTTGATCGGGATGTGGTGCTGGGCGCGGCACGGAAGTTCGGCGCCGCAGTGGCAGACGTGTCGCCACTTCCGCCACGACCAGATCGGCCTGTGGCGGCGGGCCAAAGTCATCGCCACGGCGAGCAGATACTCGTCGTACGAGACTCGGCGCGATGGCTCCCTGCGGGCCGCCCTCACGGTGCCTCCCCACGGGGCACAACACACGGTGCGGGGCGACTGCCCACTGGAGGCCGGCCGGTCAAGAGCATGCTTGGACTGTCCTGTCCGGCAGCGGTCGCCGACCATGTCGAGCAGTCATGTCACGGTGATATGACGTCCCTCGACCTGCGCGTCTTCGCCGTTAGGCTCCGCGGTGAGCACCTTGGGTAGTCAGTCCGCGACGCTGGGAGCCGCTGTGCTGCTCGATCCACTTCGGATTCCGGACGACGTCTGGTCCGACGCCGTAGTCCGCAATGCTCTGACCCGACGTGACGTCGGCGCACTGTTTCGGCGCGTCAGCCAACTGACCGGGGCGAGCCAGACCCGGATCGGTGCGGCCGTCGGCCTGGAGCAGGGGTACGTCAGCCGCGTCATGGCGGGACGGAAGGTGACGTCCATCGACGTGCTGGAACGCATCGCCGAAGGCTGCCGGATGCCTGACCAGGCCCGAATGGCGTTGGGGCTCGCACCGCAGGATCCGTCATGTCTCCTGGGCATGGCTTCGCCAGCGTGGGAGCGGCAGAGTGACCAGCCGGTCTACCGTTCCTGGCGCGAGGACGTCCGCGCCGCCCTGCAGTTGTGGGAAGGCGATGTGAACCGTCGAGACGTGATCCGGCAGGTGGCGTTCACCTCCGCCGGCTACACACTGCCGGCCCTGCGCTGGTTCACCGCACCCGCCGCGCCGGCCGTCGAGCAGGGCGGCCGTCGGTTTGTCGGCCAGCCCGACATCGACACCATCCGGGAGATGACCAGCACCTACCGCCGACTGGACAACCAGTACGGCGGCGGACACGCCCGGGCCGCCGTCACCCGATACCTCCACCAGGAGGTCACACCGCTGCTCAGCGACGGACGCTACGACGCCGCGACGGGGCGGCGACTCCTCAGCGCGGTTGCGGAGCTGACGCAGCTTGCCGGCTGGCAGGCGTACGACATGGCCGACCACGGGGTGGCGCAGCTTTACCTGACCCGCGCTCTGGACCTGGCCCGGGCCGCCGGCGATCCCGGCCTGGGGGCCGAGATCCTGTCCGCCATGAGCCACCAGGCCACCTACCTCGGGCACGGCACGACGGGCGTCGACCTCGCGCGGGCCGCACGGGAGACGGCACAGCGCGCCGGGCTCACCGTCCTGACCGCGGAGGCGTCCGTCATGGAGGCCCACGGGCATGCCGTGACCAAGGACGAACGGGCGTGCGCGGCTGCCCTCCATCTGGCGGAACAGGCCCTCGACCGGGCCGACCGAAGCAGTGATCCCCAGTGGCTCGGCTACTTCGACGAGGCTTACCTGTCGGCGAAGTTCGGTCACTGCCTGCACGCGCTCGGCAAGCCGGCCATGGCCGAGGGCTTCGCCGCCCGCTCCTTGCGGATGGACGAGCGCTATGTTCGCGGCAAAGCCTTCAACCTCGCTCTGCTCGCCACTGTCCAGGCGCAGCGGGGCGAGCCGGATCGGGCTTGCGCCATCGGAACCGACGCGTTGTCGCTCACCTCGCGACTTCAGTCGGCCCGAGCTGTCCGCTACGTACGCGATCTGCAAGCCCAGCTCGCGCCCCACCGCCAGCGGCCCACCGTCCGGCAGTTCATCCGCCGCGTCGACGCGGTCCTCGGCGCCCGGACCTGACGCCTACAACGCGCCCCGCGCCTGCCTCGCGACCAGCTCAAGCACCGCGATCACCGTGCCAGCCCCGACGATCTCGCCGCTGGTCACCAGCTCGCGCGCCTCGGCCAGCGGGATCCAGGCCACCTGCTCGGCCTCGTTCACGTCCACCGGAACGCCCGTGTACTCCGCCCTGCGCGCGAGGAACAGCAGGTTCTCAGCGTCCGCGGAACCCACCCACGGCTGAAACGACAGCAGCGGCTCCACCTCGTGCGGACGCCAGCCCGTCTCCTCCTCCACCTCACGAACCGCGCAGGCCACCGGCTGCTCCCGATCATCGACATAGCCGCCGGGAAGCTCCCACACCCACCGGTCGAACACGAACCGGTGCCGCCGCATCAGCAGCAGACGCTGCCGCTCGTCCAAGACGGCGACCATCGCCGACCGGGGCGCCCGGATCACGTACTGCTCGAACCGCACGCCGTCGGGCAACTCCACCTCAGCGATGCTCAGCCGCGCCCGCCGAGTGTCGTCGACGACCCGCTCACCGTGGATGGTCCATCGGGTCAGCTCCGTCGCCTGCTCCTCCGCCATGGGGACCAGTATCGACACACCGCCGCTACACCGGTCAGCCGCCCACGACGGCTGCCCGATGAGGCCACGGCCGGCGACGCCTCGGCAATTGGTGCTTAAGGTGCCGTACGGCAGCAGAAAGGCACCTCCCGTTCCCGAGGAGTGGCCTTTGACCTGCGTGGGCGGCACTGGGAACGAACCAGTGACCTCTTCGGTGTGAATGTCGATCTCGCCTGCCGTCGCGCTCCAACTGATGCCGTCAGGTGTCGTCGCGGGCGCCCTGGCCACCGTCGGAGCTCATCCGTTACCAGCTGGCACCGAGCCTCTGCTGACTAATGGCTGACGGCAGCAATCCGAGCCGTTTTGGGCTCCGGTCGTTCCTGGCCAGTGCCGCAGTCGCTGGGCGTGCTGCGGCCGCAGGGTGCCGTCCTCGCCCATCGGAAGCACAGACGCGCGCCCGCCTCTACGACGAGCGCGCGTCCGTCCCGCTCATAGCAGGGCTTCAGACGGCACTGAGCAGCGACGTCAGGATTACCTGAGCAAACGGCGGCCGTCGGGCAGGCGGCATGCTGGATTTCTAGATAACATCGTCCAGCTCGATCGTGCTCGGCAGCGAACTACCTGGGCCACCCGCGTACTCATAAACCTTGCCCTTGAGCTTGTATACGCCATCAGCGCCAGTGATGACTGTACGTTTGGTTCCGTCTGGATCATTCTCGATGTTCAGGTACAGCAGATAACTCTGGTCCAGCTGCAACAGCGGCGACGTATCTTCCGACACATACTGCTCAGTGCCGAGCTGACTTACCAGGGCATGCTTCTTTCCCCAAGACCCGACAATTACCTTTTCTACTTCCACAGTGGTCAAAGTGATCGGGAAGCCATGGGATGTCGCGGTTGTGCGCGAGACTGGACGCCCGGTAACGACCGCGACGCTGCCGCCCCGCAGATCAGCCAGTGTGCCTGGCCGGTTAATGCGATCGACCGAAATTTTTGGTGGCCGACTCGGAGATTCTTCCACCTCGGCAGATGCACACCCACCGAGGGGAAAAAGCGCTACAACCAAGAACGCATACCCAAGTAGCGACCGCATCAATAAATCGCGTTTGCGCCGTTGATGTCGTCCGTCCGAGGCGTCCAGTACCCGCACGAATCGTACAGGACTACTACATCGGTGGCCATGATGCGCCCGTCGGAGCAGTTTGCTCCGTTTGAGTGGGCGAGGCCTAGCGCGTGGCCAAGCTCGTGCACCATGACCGCTTGGCGCTTGAGGGCGCTGTAACTGTTCGTGTAGGACTTATTCCACCAGGCGACGATCGTCGTGTCCCACGTTCCCCCGCTGCAAGAGTGCAGCACCGGATTCTGCTGCGACGTGTCAAGGATGATCCCGGCAAATCTCAAGCCCTGCCACTCGGTGCCGAAGTTGCCGTCAGCCACTCTCACGTTGGCGCCGCTAGTCACCTGGGTGAAATTGAACTGCGTGCTTACGCTATTCCATGCATTGATTGCATTAGTGGCAGGTGCGGAGTAGCTAGAATCAGTGATGGCGGGCTGCCACTTGAGCGTATTCCCGCCCGCATTGAACTTACAATTGAAGAGATTGTATGCGGATGCCGGAGACGCCGGGACTGCGATGGCAGCCAAGACTACAACTAGAACAGCCGAAAACGCTGCGAGACGCCGCACATATTCCCCTTTGAATGTCGACACGAGCCCCGCCGAGCAGGATTACCGGCAGGTCTGCTGATTTTTATCGATGTCAAAGCGTCTGTCAAGGCCAAGATCCTCAGCCATCTTCAGCTGTCGGGTCGCCGCCGTTGACTGACCTGCGTCCGAGGGCGACCCACCCCACCATCCTCACTGTCTGCCGCCGACCCACACACCGTGGAGCGGGCCAGGGCCAGGGTGACACGGTGGAGGGCCCTACTGGACGAGTCTCAATAGCGGTTGTCAAGCGTCGGCGTGAGCGGTCCGGAGCGGCCTGGGGGTTAGAAGAAGATCGCGGATGCCTGGCCGGGTGGTCTGCTCCTGGTCAGCCCGTCCGTGGTTGTCGGGCAGCGTCGGCGTCAGCGGACGGGCTTGGCTGTACGAATGGCTGTACAGCGACAGGGCGAGCGGGAGTCCGTCCTAGCTCTTTTAGTCCTCGAACTCCCACAGCCCGAGTCGGCCGACCTTCTCTACAAACTCAGGCCGGCTGGCCGCCTCGACGTTCCCGATCAGCTTGCGTAGCGCCGCCTCAACGGCTGCGGTTGAGAACTCTTCTACGAACAACCAATGGCGCCCTACCAGGAAGGGCTGCCGCCGCAGTAGGTCAGCCAGAGCGGCAGGCGTGCAGACAGTCACCTGGTACTGCTCCTCGCCTGCCTCCCCAACGGCCCCGACGTACACCTCCACCAGCTGGGAGGTGTTCGAAGGATCGAAGGGCTCCCCTGATTCCACGTCTGGGAAACGCACCTGCCGGACCTCTGCGCGCATGGTGGCAAGGTACCGCCAACGTTCTAGCGACTCACGCGGTGGGACCACGCCGTTCGGAACAGCGGATCTCCTCGTCGGGCAGTCGTAGACCGTCCAGCCTCCCCGGACGGGGACAAGGTGGAGCGCCCTACCGGACGAACGACCTTGTCGCCCTGGCCCTGGTCTGCTCGGCTTGCCTGGATCGGTGGCTGGCGGGGTGGCATGCCACCCCCACCACCCAAGGACCCGGAACTGTTCGGCAACTCCATGCCAGACGACGGACGGGGGAGGGACGGAGGTTGAAGCGGGCACCTTCACCCTTCCTTCCCACACCTCGGACCCGTGATCGGCCCGGCGCATTCCGTTCGGCAACTCGCCCGACGGACCGCAGACCGCTCCTCGCGGTGAGACGTCACGAGGTGGGAAGAGACGGAAGGGAGAGGCTATCGTCCTGGCCCCGGTCAACTCCGGGGACTCGTTACCGGGTCCCCTGCTGACCCAGGGGGTGACGCGCGGGGCGGGGCGTGGGTTTCGGGCCGGCTGACTTTCCGCCCCGGCGCCATAGGCGGCCGGGGCGGCGGCTCCGCAGGAGCCGGTTACCGTCCCGCCCCGCGCCGCGCGGAGCGCCTTGATCTAAGTACAGGTCAATTCGGCAACAGACCATAGAACTCGTCGTCAATCACAGTTGGCGTTCTCCCCAACCGGGTCCGCGCACGCTCCGAGGCCGCCGACCTCAGAGCGCCACGATCGCCGCCGTCTCCGCCGGCAGCTCGATCCCGTCCCGCATCACCGTGACCCCGGTCCCGGTGGCCAGCAGCACGGTGCGTACCACCCCCGGCAGGTTGATCCGCTGCGCCTTCCCGGCGAGGTTCGCCACCACCAGATGCTCGCCCCGGCGCATCAGCAGGAAGCGGTCGCCGTGGCGTACCTCGACGCGGTCCAGGCGGGGGTCGGACAGGTCGGGACGGCTCTTGCGCAGCGCGATCAGCCGGCGGTGGAACTCGTACATCTCCCGGTGCTCGGGCTTGTCCAGCTCGGCCCAGTCCAGCCGGGAGCGCAGGAAGGTCTGCGGGTCCTGCGGGTCGGGCACGTCCCCCGGCGGCCAGCCGTGCGCGGCGAACTCGCGCCGGCGGCCGGTGGCCACGGCGGTGGCCAGCTCCGGCTCGGGGTGACTGGTGAAGAACTGCCAGGGGGTGCTGGCCGCCCACTCCTCCCCCATGAACAGCATCGGGGTGAACGGCGCGGTCATCAGCAGCACCGCGCCGACCCGCAGCAGCGCCGGGGAGAGGCTGGCGGAGATCCGGTCGCCGGTGGCCCGGTTGCCGATCTGGTCGTGGTTCTGCAGGTACGCCACGAAGCGGTGCCCCGGGGTCCGCTGCCGGTCCACCGGCCGCCCGTGGCTGCGGTTGCGGAAGCTGGACCAGGTGCCGGCGTGGAAGAACGCGCCGCTCAGCACGTCGGTCAGGCACTCCAGCGAGCCGAAGTCGCCGTAGTAGCCCTGCCGCTCCCCGGTGAGCAGGGTGTGCAGGGCGTGGTGGGCGTCGTCGTTCCACTGGGCGTGCAGGCCGAAGCCGCCGGCCTCGCGCGGCGTGATCAGCTTCGGGTCGTTGAGGTCGGACTCGGCGATCAGCGACAGCGGCCGGCCCAGGTGGGTCGAGAGCGCCTCCACCTCGGTGGCCACCTGCTCCAGGAAGTGGGTGGCCCGGGAGTCGGGCATGGCGTGCACGGCGTCCAGCCGCAGCCCGTCGACGTGGTAGTCACGCAGCCACATCAGCACGCTGTCGACGATGTAGCGGCGCACCCCGTCGGAGTGCGGGCCGTCCAGGTTGACGGTGCGGCCCCAGGTGTTGCTCTGCTCGGTGAGGTACGGCGCGAACATCGGCGCGTAGGCCCCGGAGGGCCCGAAATGGTTGTAGACGACGTCGAGGATCACCCCCAGCCCCTTGGCGTGGGCGGCGTCGACCAGCCGTTTCAGCCCGTCCGGGCCGCCGTAGGGCTGGTGCGGGGCGTACCAGCAGACCCCGTCGTAGCCCCAGTTGTACTCGCCGTTGAAGGCGTTGACCGGCAGCAGCTCGATCATGTCGACGCCGAGGTCGACCAGGTGGTCCAGGCGACCGATCGCCGCGTCGAAGGTGCCCTCGGGGGTGAAGGTGCCGACGTGCAGCTCGTACAGGACGCTGCCCGGTAGCTGCCGGCCGGTCCAGTCCTGGTCGGTCCAGCGGAAGGCGGTGTGGTCGTAGAGCCGGCTGGGCCCGTGCACGCCGGCGGGCTGCCAGGCCGACCGGGGGTCGGGCAGGGCCCGCTCGTCGTCGTCGAGCAGGAACGCGTAGTCGGTGCCCGGCCCGGCGTCGGGGACCTCGAGGCGCCACCAGCCGTCGGGGCCGGAGCGCATGTGGTGGTCGGCCACGCCGGGCAGGCGCAGCCGGACCCGTGCGGCCTCGGGAGCCCACACCGTGAACTCGGTCATGCGGCAGCCTCCACGGAGTCGGTGGGAGCCAGCAGGGCGACGGGATAGGTGCTCAGCAGATCATCCAGGAGCAGCTCAGACCCACTGTAGACCCGACCGGTGAACACGTCCGTAACACTGTTGCCGGAAATCGAGAGGGTGGTCCCCCGCCAGCCGCCCGAGCGGGCCAGCCCCAGCGCGAGGCGGGTGGCCACCGCGACCGCGCCGCCCCGGTCGAAGGCGACCGCGTGCGCGCCCGCCGGCCCGGCTGCGGCGACCGGCCGGTAGCTGGTGAACAGCTCCGGGTGGTCGCGGCGCAGGCGCAGGGTCCGGGAGACCACCAGCAGCTTCGCCGCGCCGTCGGCGGCGACCGCCGGCCGCCGGCCACCGTCGAGCCGGGCCAGCAGCTCCCGGCGTACGGCGAAGTCGACCGGGCGGCGGTTGTCCGGGTCGACCAGGCTGTTCTCCCACAGCTCGGTGCCCTGGTACGTGTCCGGCACGCCGGGCATGGCGAGCTGCACCAGCTTCTGCCCGAGGGAGTTGGACCAGCCGGCCGGGGTGATCTCGTCGGCGCAGGCGGTGATCTCGGCGTGCAGCGCCGGATCGTCGTACATCCGGTCGACCAGGGCGTGCAGGTCGCGCTCGAAGGCCAGGTCGGGGTCGGCCCAGCTGGTGGAGACCGACGCCTCCCGCGCGGCCTTCTCCACGTACGCGTGCAGCCGCTCGCGCTCGACGGGCCAGGCGCCGACGGCGGTCTGCCAGAGCAGGTGGGCGAAGGCCGGGTCGGACAGCGGCGCGCGGGCCATCCAGTCCTGCACCCGCTCGGCCCACCGCCCGGGCAGTTCCGACAGGACGGCGAGCCGGGCCCGGACGTCCTCGCCGCGCTTGGTGTCGTGGGTGGAGAGCGTGGTCATGCCGGCCGGCCAGCGGACCTGCCGGGCGGCGGCGGCGCGGTGGAACTCCGCCGGCGGCACGCCGAAGTGCGCCGGTGAGCCGCCGACCTCGTTGAGCGCGACGAACCGGCTCCACCGGTAGTAGGCGGTGTCCTCCACCCCCTTGGCCATCACCGCGCCGGACAGCTGCGGGAACCGCTTCGCCAGCTCGTGCTCCGGGTCGCGCAGGTGGGCGGTGACCGCGTCCAAGGTGGCGGTCAGGTCGGGGCGGCGGCGTCCCGCCTCCGCGCGGGCCACGGCCAGGTGCCGGGCGCCCACGGGCGGGTAGCCGCGGTAGACCGGGAAGCAGGCGGCCAGCTCGGCGAGGGCTTCCCGGGTGGCCTGCGGGTCCAAGTCCGGGGCGAGGGCGGCCAGCCGGGTCAGCTCGGCGGCGAGCAGCCGGGTGGCGGCGGCCAGCTTGGTCGCGTGGGTCAGGTCCTGCCAGGAGGTGTGCCGGCCGTTCAGCCGGGCGTCCAGGGCGGTGAAGTCGCCCTCGGCGCGCGGGTCGACGAAGAGCCCGCAGACCGCCGGGAGGGCGTCGTAGCCGGTGGTCCCGTCTACGGGCCAGTCGGGCAGCTCCTCGCCGTACTCCAGGATCTTCTCCACCACCAGCCAGGCGTCGGGGGCGGCGGCGCGCAGCCGGGCCAGGTAGCCGGCGGGGTCGCGCAGGCCGTCGGGGTGGTCGACCCGGATGCCGTCCAGCTCCCCGGCCGCCGCCCACCGCAGCACCTCCGCGTGGGTGGCGTCGAAGACCGCCGGGTCCTCCACCCGCAGCCCGGCCAGGTCCGAGACGGCGAAGAACCGACGGTACGTCAGCTCGCTGTCCCCACGCCGCCAGGAGACCAGCTCGTAGTGCTGCCGGTCGTGCACCTCGCGCGGCCCGCCCTCGCCGGTGCCGTCGGCGATCGGGAAGCGGTGCTCGTGGTAGCGCAGTTCCCCGTCGACGAGCTTGAGGTCGTCGAGGGCGTCGGGGGTGTCGGCGAGCACCGGCAGCAGCAGCCGGCCCCGGTCCCAGTCGATGTCGAACCAGTCCGCGTAGGCCGAGGACCGGCCCCGGCGCAGCACGTCCCACCAGGCCGGGTTGGCCGCCGGCTGGGCCACCCCGGCGTGGTTGGGCACGATGTCGACGACCAGGCCGAGCCCGGCCGCGCGCAGCGCCCGGACCAGCCGCCGCCGGCCGGCCTCGCCGCCGAGTTCCGGGTTGACCGCCCGGTGGTCGACCACGTCGTAGCCGTGCGCGGAGCCGGGGGTGGCGGTCAGCAGGGGTGCGCTGTAGAGGTGGGTGACGCCGAGGTCGGCGAGGTAGCCGGCCAGGCCGGCGGTGGCGTCGAGGTCGAAGCCGGGCCGCACCTGGACGCGGTAGGTCGACCCCACCCGCGTCGTCGGTGCCGCCGTCGGATCGGGTCGAGGGGTGTCGGGCATGGTCAGACCGTCCTCTCCAGGACCACCAGGGAGCGGTCCGGCACGCAGATCGCGCCGCCCGCCTCGACCATCGTGGTCTTCTCCGGTTCCGGTTCCGCGGTGCTGATCACCAACTCCCACCGCTGCCCGAACTCCTCCCCCGGCAGCGTGAAGTCCAGCGGGGCGTCGTGGGCGTTGAAGCAGAGCAGGAAGGAGCTGTCCTGGTGGCGCTGGCCGTACTGGCCGCGCTCGCGGATGCCGTCGCCGTTGACGAAGAGCGCCACCGAGCGGCCGAAGTCGTTGCCCCAGTCCTCGCCGGTCATCTCCCGGCCGTCCGGGGTGTACCAGGCCAGGTCGGGCAGGCCCGAGCCGGCGGCGCGGCCGCCGACCGGCAGGCCGGTGAAGAACCGGCGGCGGCGGAACACCTGGTGCCGGGCCCGGAAGTCGGTGAGCCGCTGCACGAAGGACAGCAGCTCGTCGTCGGCGTGCTCCCAGTCGATCCAGGCGAGTTCGCTGTCCTGGCAGTAGGCGTTGTTGTTGCCGCGCTGGGTGCGGCCCAGCTCGTCGCCGTGGCCGATCATCGGCACGCCCTGGGAGAGGACCAGGGTGGCGAGGAAGTTGCGCCGCTGCCGGGCGCGCAGGGCCAGCACCGCCGGGTCGTCGGTCTCGCCCTCGACGCCGCAGTTCCAGGACCGGTTGTGGCTCTCGCCGTCGCGGTTCTCCTCGCCGTTGGCCTCGTTGTGCTTGTCGTTGTAGGAGACCAGGTCGTTGAGGGTGAACCCGTCGTGGCAGGTGACGAAGTTGATGCTGTGGAAGGGGCGCCGCCCGTCGTCCTGGTAGAGGTCGGCGGAGCCGGAGATGCGGGAGGCGAACTCGGCGAGGGTGGCCGGCTCGCCGCGCCAGAAGTCCCGCACGGTGTCCCGGTACTTGCCGTTCCACTCGGTCCACTGCGGCGGGAAGTTGCCGACCTGGTAGCCGCCGGGGCCGACGTCCCACGGCTCGGCGATCAGCTTGACCTGGCTGACCACCGGGTCCTGCTGGACCACCTCGAAGAAGGTGGAGAGGCGGTCGACCTCGTAGAACTCGCGGGCCAGGGTGGCGGCGAGGTCGAAGCGGAAGCCGTCGACGTGCATCTCGGTCACCCAGTAGCGCAGCGAGTCCATGATCAGCTGGAGCGAGTGCGGGCTGCGCACGTTGAGGCTGTTGCCGGTGCCGGTGTAGTCCACGAAGTACCGGCGGTCCTCTTCCGAGAGCCGGTAGTAGCTGGCGTTGTCGACGCCCTTGAAGCTCAGCGTCGGGCCGAGGTGGTTGCCCTCGGCGGTGTGGTTGTAGACCACGTCGAGGATGACCTCGATGCCGGCGGCGTGCAGCGCCTTGACCATGCCCCGGAACTCCTGGACCTGCTGGCCGAGCCGGCCGAGCGCAGAGTATCCGTGGTGCGGGGCGAAGAAGCCGATGGTGTTGTAGCCCCAGTAGTTGCGCAGCCGCAGGTCGACGAGGCGGTGGTCGTGCACGAACTCGTGCACCGGCATCAGCTCGACGGCGGTGATGCCGAGCCGCTTGAAGTAGTCGATCATGACGGGCGAGGCGATCGCCGCGTACGTGCCGCGCAGCTCGTCCGGGATGCCGGGGTGGCGCATGGTCAGCCCGCGCACGTGCGCCTCGTAGATCACCGAGTGGTGGTACGGGGTGCGCGGCGGCCGGTCGTTGCCCCAGTCGAAGTACGGGTTCACCACCACCGACTTGGGCATGAACGGCGCCGAGTCGGTGGTCGACATCCGGTCCGGGTCACCCAGTTCGTAGTCGTAGACCGCCGGGTCCCAGGAGACATCCCCGTCGACCGCCTTGGCGTACGGGTCGAGCAGCAGCTTGTGCGGGTTGCAGCGCGCCCCGTTGGCCGGGTCGTACGGGCCGTGCACCCGGTAGCCGTACCGCTGGCCCGGCTCCACCCCGGGGAGGTACGCGTGCCAGACGTACGCGTCCACCTCGCGCAGCTCCACCCGCCGCTCCGCGCCGGTGTCCCACTCGTCGAAGAGGCAGAGCTCGATCTTCTCGGCGACCTCGGAGAAGATCGCGAAGTTGGTGCCCATCCCGTCGTAGGTCGCCCCGAGGGGGTAACGCTCGCCCGGCCAGACCTGCATGTCGCTCCTTCGGCCCATGATCATGAGCGCACCGGGCGGGCCACGGGGTGCGCACGCCGCTAATGCCCCACGCCGGCACCGGCCAATCCACCCGTTCGGCGGGCACCCGATATCCACCCACCTGATGCCGAGACAGACCTTTGGGTGTCCTCCGTCACGATAGGCCTTTTCGAGATGCGCGGGACCGCGTCATGCCCTTTGCTTGATGTGGACGCGCCCGCGCGGGCGCCTTCGCTCGGCCCTCGGCCACCCCACCACCTTCTTTCCGCCGCCACCGTTGCCGGCGCGACCCTTCGTGCATGGACGGAGATTGATGTGACCACCCCGCGGGTCGGCGAGCAGCCCGTGACCGCACCGGACCGGACCTGCCGGCCCTCCCCCACCTACCGCCCGCAGATCCCGCCGCAGGGCACCGGCGCCGGGGTGGCCCCGCGCACCCGCCGCATCCTGATGCTCTCCTGGGAGTACCCGCCGGTGCTGGTCGGTGGGCTGGGCCGGCACGTGCACGCGCTGTCGGTGGCCCTGGCCGCCGCCGGGCACGAGGTCACCGTCGTCACCCGGCACGCCGAGGGCGCGCCCCTGGAGGAGTACGCCGACGGCGTGCGGATCGTCCGCGCCGCCGAGGACCCGGTGACCTTCCCGCTGGCCACCGGCTCCCTGCTGGCCTGGACCATGGCCTTCAACCACACCCTGACCCGGGCCGCGCTGCGCGCCACCGAGTCCGGCTCGTACGACGTGATCCACGCCCACGACTGGCTCGTCGCGCACACCGCGATGACCCTGCGCGAGCACCTGGACGTCCCGCTGGTCAGCACCATCCACGCCACCGAGGCCGGGCGCCACCAGGGCTGGTTGCCGGAGGAGATGAACCGCACCATCCACGGCGTCGAGCACTGGCTGGCCAGCGAGTCCGGCCGCGTGATCGTCTGCTCGGGATACATGCGCGACGAGGTGGGCGCGCTGTTCGGGGTGCCCACCGGCCGGGTGGACGTGGTGCCCAACGGCGTCGAGCCGCACCGCTGGCGGGTGTCGGTGGCCGCGGTCGCCTCGGCCCGCGCCCGGTTCGCCGGGGACGGCCCGCTGGTCACCTTCGCCGGCCGGCTGGTCTACGAGAAGGGCGTGCAGCACCTGCTCGCCGGGCTGCCCCGGCTGCGCGAGCGGCACCCCGGGCTGCGCGCGGTGATCGTCGGCGACGGCCCGTACCGGGCCGCGCTGGAGGCCGAGGTGCACCGGCTCGGGCTGGCCGGCACGGTGAGCATGCCGGGCTTCCTCGGCGGCACCGACCTGCCGGCCGTGATGGCCGCCTCGGACTGCTTCGCGGTGCCGAGCATCTACGAGCCGTTCGGCATGGTGGCCCTGGAGGGCGCCGCGGCCGGCGCGCCCCTCGCGGTCGCCCGTACCGGCGGGCTCGCCGAGATCGTCGAGCCGGGCGTCACCGGGATGACCTTCGCCCCGCAGGATCCGGACGGGCTCACCGAGGCCGTCGACGCCCTGCTCTCCGACCGCGAGCGGGCCCAGTTGCTCGCCCGCCGGGCCCGCGCCATGGTGCACGAGCAGTACGGCTGGTCGGCGATCGCGCACCGGACCGCGACCGCGTACGCCACCGCGATCGCCGGCGACGCGTCGTTCACCACCGAGCGCGCCCAGCTGCGGATGACGCTGGGTCGGGTGTCCGCGCCGACCCCGGAGGGGAACCTGCTGGTCGCCGCCGGCCTGCGCTGAGCCGTACCCGGACCGGGCCGTCGACCCCGCGCGGGGCCGGCGGCCCTCGTCGTGCCCCGGCCGCCGCGGTCCCCGAGCACGGCGAAGGCCGCCGACCCGCAGGGGGTCGGCGGCCTTCGTGGTACGGGTTGCTCAGCGCTCGGCGATCGCGGTGTAGTCCCGCTCCGGGGAGCCGGTGTAGATCTGCCGCGGCCGGCCGATCTTGGTCTCCGGGTCGTTGATCATCTCGCGCCACTGGGCGATCCAGCCGGGCAGCCGGCCCAGCGCGAAGAGCACCGTGAACATCTTGGTCGGGAAGCCCATGGCCTTGTAGATCAGGCCGGTGTAGAAGTCCACGTTCGGGTAGAGCTTGCGGGTGACGAAGAAATCGTCGGCGAGGGCGATCTCCTCCAGCTGCATCGCGATGTCCAGCATCGGGTCCGGCTTGGCCATCCGGCCGAGCACGTCCTGGGCGGCCTTCTTCACGATGGCGGCGCGCGGGTCGTAGTTCTTGTAGACCCGGTGGCCGAAGCCCATCAGCTTCACGCCGTCCTGCTTGTCCTTGACCTTGCGGACGAAGGAGCGGACGTCACCGCCCTCGGCGTTGATCTTCTCCAGCATCTCCAGCACGGCCTGGTTGGCGCCGCCGTGCAGCGGGCCGAACAGGGCGTTGACGCCGGCCGAGACCGAGGCGAAGAGGTTGGCGTTGCTGGAGCCGACCAGCCGCACCGTGGAGGTCGAGCAGTTCTGCTCGTGGTCGGCATGCAGCACGAAGAGCATGTCCAGCACGCGGGCCACCACCGGGTCGACCTCGTACGGCTCCGCCGGCACGCCGAAGGTCATCCGCAGGAAGTTCTCCACGTAGCCCAGCGAGTTGTCCGGGTACAGCAGCGGCTGGCCGATGGACTTCTTGTAGGCGTACGAGGCGATGGTGGGGACCTTCGCCATCAGCCGGATCGTGGACATCTCCACGTGCTCGGAGTCGAACGGGTCCAGGCTGTCCTGGTAGAAGGTCGAGATCGCGCTGACGGCCGAGGAGAGCACGGCCATCGGGTGCGCGTCGCGCGGGAAGCCGTCGAAGAACCGGCGCATCTCCTCGTGCAGCAGCGAGTGCCGCCGGATCCGGTCGCTGAACTCGGTGAGCTGCTGCTGGGTGGGCAGCTCACCGTAGATCAGCAGGTAGGAGACCTCCAGGAAGGAGGACTTCTCGGCCAGCTGCTCGATCGGGTACCCGCGGTAGCGCAGGATGCCGGCGTCGCCGTCGATGTAGGTGATCGCGGACGAACAGGACGCGGTGTTGACGAAACCGGGATCGTAGGTGGTCATCCCGGTTTCCTTCAGCAGCTTGCTCACCCCGATGCCCGCGGGGCCTTCGACCGCGGCCTGCACCGGCATCGAAAGCTGCCCACCGGGGTGATCGAGCTTGACTTCCGTCATGTGGTTCCTCGCTTCGCCGGCGAATCTTCGTTGAATTGCCTTCGCTTTTACCGTAATCACGGTCCCCGGGGTACCGCCGCCCGTGGTTCGGTGGTGAGGTATGCGTCACCCGATTCCCGGCCTTACGGCTGGGAAACCCTGGTGAGCGCGGGCGAGCCCGACGATGACGGACGCCGGGGACGAAGCTACGACAGGGTGAGCCGGCGCAGGTCGCCGTCGGCACCGACCCGGTAGAGGTCGAGCCGGTTGGCCCCGGCGCGGTAGAGGTGGTCGTCGGGGAGCAGGGCGGCGAAGCGGCGGCCCCCCTTGTCCCGCGGCACCACCGGCACGACCGCGCCGACGCGGCCGTTGACCGCCACCGCGAGCAGCGTGCCGTCGGGCACCTGCCGGGGCACGGTCCCCCAGACCAGCGCCGGCAGCTCGCCGGCGGCCGGGTCGACGCGCTCGAACGCCGCCCGGTTCGCCACGGTGGCCGTCCCGCCGGTCGGCCGGTCGCCGACCTGGGTGCCGAGCAGCGGGTGCGGCGCCGGGTCCGGCGGCCGGGTGGGCACCCCGCCGCGCAGGGTCAGCGGCTGGCCCGGCCGGTCGTAGAAGTGCTTCTCGGCGCTCTGGCGCGGGGCCTGGCGGGCGGAGCGCCCGTCGACCCGCCAGGGGATCCGGACGTGCGCCTCGTCGGCGATGGTGGGCAGCAGGTCGACGTGCTCCCAGTTGCGGTCGTCGACCCGGCCGGCCCGCTGCCCGGGGGTGCGGACGAACATCGGCACCCAGGCCACCTCGCCGGCCGCGTGGTCGATCGCGTCCAGCCCCCGACCCTGCCAGTCCCGGGTGAAGCTCACCCCGTGGTCGGCGGTGAGCAGGATCAGCGCCTTGTCCCAGAGGCCGGAGGCGCGCAGCGTGCGCAGGGTCTCGCCGACCAGCCGGTCGGTGTAGCGCAGCTGGGCCAGATGCCGGGCCCGGGCCAGCTCGACCCAGCCGGTGCCGTCGTTGGGCAGATCCTCGGGTGCGGCGTAGCGCGCCCCGGAGGGCAGGAACGTCCAGGGTGCGTGGGGCATCAGCAGGTGCAGGAAGTGCAGCGTGGGCCGGGACGACGGGCGCAGGCCGGCCAGGAAGCTGGTGAACCGGGCCGGCTGGTTGTCGTCCAGGCTGTCGAAGCGGAACCTCGGGTCGGCCGGGACCGGCTCGGCGGCGTTCACGCCGGCCTCGGCGCGGGTCCGCTCCCGGTACGACTCCTCCGGGTCGATCCGGCTGTCCACCGGCGCGGCGACCTGCCGCAGCAGCTTGCCGCTCTCCCGGACCAGCACGCCGAGCCCCTGCTCCGGGTCGGTCGGCTGGTCACAGCGACTGGGCGGGCAGAGCCGGGTGATGCTCTCCTGGGCGCGGACGTCGTACAGGCCGCCGAGGGCGGTGAACAGGTTGTCCGGGTACTGCGAGTAGTGCGGGGGGAGCGGCTGCGCCGGGTAGCGGCCGGTGAGCATCGCCGGCAGCGCGTACGGCGTCCAGCCGCTGACCCCGGTGGCGTTTCGGTACCAGGTCGACCCGGCCGCCAGCTCGGCGAAGTGCGGGTAGGCCGCGGCGTCGATCCGGCCGTCCGGGCCGAGCAGGGAGACCAGCGGCAGCTCGTCGAGGACGATCATGACGACCGGCGGGTGCTCCCCCGGCCCGGCCACCCCTGCCGCGCCGCCGTGCGCCCGGGGCAGCACGACCGCCGAGGCGGGCGAGGCGAAGAGGAAGAGCGCGACGAAGACCGGCGGCCCGATCGCGGCGACCCGCAGCACCCGCCCCAACCCGCCCCACCGGGCGTACGCCGCCGCTGCGGCGCCGCCGAGCAGCACGGCGGCCAGCAGCAGCGGTACGCCCCGCAGCGGCGTGCCGTGCCGGCCCACCTGCACCGCGAGCGCGGCCAGCAGCAGCCCGACGATCGCGAGGTGCGCGCCCCGCCGGACCCGCCCGCCGGCCAGCCCGGTGGCCAGCCCGAGCAGGGCGACGGCGAGCGTGGGCAGCACCGCGATCAGCGCCACCAGCAGCAGCACGTCGCGCGGGGCGGCGCGGTGGAACAGGAAGAAGTCGGGGCTGCGCCCGAGCACGTCGAGCAGGGGCTGGGTGACCACCAGGCCGAGCAGGGCCGCCACCTCCAGCAGCCGGCCCAGCTCGGCACGCCACCGGCCAACGGTGGCCGGGGTTGACGCGGGTGGCGGCCCGGGGTCACGCCGGTCGGCCGGCGGCGCGAGGACCGGGTCAGCCACCCACCACCGCCTGGTAGAGCGTGCGGGTGCCGCAGGGCAGTTCCCGCTGCCGCTCGACCCGACAGCGCGCCGCCAGCAGCCGCTCGAACTCGTCACGCCGGTAGTCGGGGAAGATCCCGTCCGGCTTGTTGGCCAGCAGCCGGCGGGCCATCGGGTCCTCGGGGTGGACGAACTCGACCACCAGCCGGCCGCCGGGCCGGGCGTACGCGACGAGCTGGTCGAGCACCTCGGGCAGCGGCACGTTGCCGCCGATGGCCAGGTGGTGCGCGACGGCCAGGGCGAGCACCACGTCGGCCCGGGCCCGGTCGCCGAAGCTGGCCCGCTCCACACCCCGCCAGCCGCCCCCGGGCGAAGGGTCGGCCAGGTCCATCACCAGCGGCAGGATCCGGTGTTCGCCCTCGGCGCGCAGGGCCCGGTAGAGGGTGTCCACCACGGCCGGGTCCTGCTCGACGGCGACCACCTGCGCGGCGTGCCGGGCGGCGATCCGGGCGTACCGGCCGTCGTTGGCGCCGAGGTCGAGCACCAGCCCGGCCGGGGCGGCGGCCACCGCCGCCTCGACGAAGCCCTCCTTCTCCTCCCGGTCCCGCACGGTGTAGCTACAGGTGCGCTGGTAGTCGACCCAGTGGCTGCCCTCGTCGCGCCGGTCCAAGCGGCGGATCAGCCGGTCGATGCCGCGTACGGTGGCCAGGGCCAGGTCGCGGGAGTAGCCGGCGGCCTTCAGTTGGGCCCGGACGTCGGTGGTGCTGGCCCGGGCGTTGCGGCCCTGCATGGCGCCGTGCAGGTGCACGTGGGTCGGCACGCCGGGCAGCAGCCGGCGGGCGCCCCGGAACAGGCGGCGCATCTGGTCCGGCTCGATGCCGTCGACGCGGGCCCGCAACCAGGGCTGGAAGTCCAGGCCGAGGTGGGCCTGGAGCAGCAGCGGGTAGAGCAGGGTCTGGCAGAACTGCCGGTAGCCGGCCCACGGCTCGGCCTCGGCGAGCGGCGCGAAGGAGCCCACGTCGATGAAGACCGGGCTGGCGCCGCGCCACTGCAGGTTGTAGGCCGACCCGTCCTTGGTGGTGAAGCCGGCGGACAGCGCCCGGCGCAGGATCTCCAGGTGCAGCAGCGCCGCGTCGCGCAGCATCGCGAACGACCACTCGTACGGGTGGGAGACGAACGGGATCCGCTCGTGCCGCAGCACCGCCGTCCAGCCCGGCAACCGGGTCGCGTCGACCGGCTCGGTGCCGCAGATCTTGCCCTCGGCGAGCAGCTCGGCGAAGAAGGCGCTGCCGGAGAGCGCCCGCCAGTCACGGGCGCCGTCGGGGCCGAGCCCGCGCAGCACCTCGTCGCCGGCGTGGAAGACCCGGTTGGCCGGGTCGCGGAAGGAGCCGGGCTCGACCCGGATCCCGGTGTCGGGGACCGCCATCGGGGGTGGACCCTGCTCAGCCGCGGTCGGTGGGCTGCCGGCGGAACCGGTCGACCAGCCGGCGCCAGTAGAGCTTGGCGGCGACGGCCGCCCCCGCGACCCCGCCGACCACCGCCTGCACGATCAGGCTGCCGGATCCCGCGTCCAGGTAGGCCAGGTGAATCACCGACCGCTCCCTTCCCTCGCCCTCGTGTGGGCCGGCGCTGCGGGCACGCCGAGATGCGGCTTTTCCACCCATAAGGCCGGACTTGTTCCTTGGTCACGGTACGCCGCCGGAGGCGGTCGTGCGGCCCACACCGACCACTGCGACCCCGTCCGTTCCGTTCAAGACCCCGACCCCGCTGCGGGCCTAGCGTGTCGCCATGGCACTTCACCTGGATCTGGTCGGCATGGCCGTCGCCGACATGGCCCGCAGTCTCGACTTCTACCGGCGGCTGGGACTGGCCATCCCGCCCGAGGCGGACGCGGAGGACCACGTGGAGGTCACCCTCCCCGGGGGCCTGCGGCTGGCCTGGGACGCGGTGACGATGGTCCGCACCTTCCACCCGGGGTGGACGCCGCCGACCGGCAGCCCCCGGGTCAACCTCGCCTTCCGCTGCGCCGACCCGGCCGAGGTGGACCGCTACTGGGCGGAGCTGACCGGCGCCGGCTTCCACGGCGAGCTGCCGCCCTGGGACGCCTTCTGGGGCCAGCGGTACGCGGTGCTGCACGACCCGGACGGCAACGGCGTCGACCTGTACGCCCCGCTGCCCGGCTGACCGTCACCGCTGGAGGACCAGTCCCGCGGCCGGGTCAGCCCTGCACGACCGTACAGACGACCGCCGGCGGGTCAGCTCCGCAGCACGGTCGTCGGGGGGACGCCGGCCAGCTCGCGCACGTCGCGGGTGAGGTGCGCCTGGTCGGCGTACCCGCTGCGCGCGGCCACCTCGGCCAGCCCGACGCCGGTGCGGGCCAGCGCGAGGGCGCGACGCATCCGCAGGATGCGGGCGAGGGTCTTCGGGCCGTACCCGAAGAGGGCCTGGCTGCGCCGGTGCAGAACGCGCGGGCCGAGGCCGACCTCGGCGGCGGCTGCGGTGACGGTGGCGCCGGCGGCGAGCAGGGCGGCGACCCGCGCGCCGAGCGGGTCGGGACCGCCGGCGGCGGCCAGCCGGGCGGCGGCGACCGCCTCCAGCGCGGCCCCGGTCGGCCGGTCCCCCAGCCGCTCGGCGACCTCGGCCGCCGCGCGGCCCCAGAGCGCGTCGAGCGGCACCCGGCGGTCCCGCAGCTCGTCGGCGGGGACGCCGAAGACCGCCGGGCCGGTGCCCGGCGGCAGCCGCAGCCCCAGCCACCGCTCCCCCGGCGCCGCGACGCTCAGGTACGCCGTGCGGTCCGGCCCGGCCACCAGCAGGCCGGACCGGCTGGACCAGAGCAGATCGAGACAGCCGTCCGGCAGCACCCGGGTGGCCGCGCCCTCGCTGACGGCGGCCCAGAGCACGGCGCCCCGCAGAGCCGCCCGACGTTCCCGGTACATCGCACCCAGCCTGCCACGTCGGGGCTAACCTGCGCCTGTGCGATGGACGGTGCTGGACGCGGCGCTGGACTCCTCCGGCCGGAGCCGGGGTGAGGAACGCGGCCCCGGCGCGCTGCGGGCCGCCGGCCTGCTGGCCGCGCTGGGCGCCGACGACGGCGGAGCGGTCGACGCCCGGATCGACGATGCCACCCGGGATCCGGCGACCGGGCTGATCGGGGCAGAGCAGGTCCGCCGGGCCAGTCGGGCGATCGCCGCGCAGGTGGCGGCGGTCCGCGCCGCCAGCCGGCACCCGCTGGTCCTGGGCGGGGACTGCACCCTCCTGCTCGGCGTCTTCCTCGCCCTGCCGCCCGGCAGCGGGCTGTGGTTCCTGGACGGTCACCCGGACTTCTACGACGGGTTCGGCTCGGCGACCGGGGAGGGCGCCGACATGGAGCTGTCCATCCTCACCGGCCACGGCCCGGACCTCTTCGACCGGGCGGCGCCGCTGGTGGCGCCGGAGCTGGTCCGGCTGGTCGGCCACCGCCCGCCGCGCGACGAGGAGGCCCGCCGGGAGGCCGACCGGGTGGACCCGCGGATCCCCCGGCTGCCGGCGGCGGAGCTGCGGCGACGGGGAGCCGGGGCGGTCGGCCGCGAACTGGCGGCGGAGGGCGCCGGGCCGGCCTGGCTGCACCTGGACGTCGACGTGCTCGACCCGCGGGTGCTGCCGGCCGTGACGTACCCCGAGCCCGATGGCCTGGACTGGGCCGACCTGCTCGCGCTGACCACGCCGCTGGTGCGCTCCGGACGCCTGCTGGGGATGAGCGTCGCCGACCTCGACGCCGACGGGGACCCCGACGGGCGGTACGCGCGCCGCCTCGTCGAGGTCCTCGCCGCCGCCCTCAATCCCTGACCCCGGGCGCCGGCCGGCGGTGGGGCATGGCCAGGCGCAGCAGGAGGACTGTCCATGCCGGCAAGCCTGGTGAGGCCGGTTGGCCCGGCCCCGTGACCGGGCTATGCCTCGGCTCTGGAAGCCGGCAGCAGCACCCGGAAGACGGTGTGACCCGGCCGGCTCTCGACCTCGACGGACCCGTGGTGCGCCTCCACCACCGCCGCCACGATCGCCAGGCCGAGGCCGGTGCTGCCGTGCTCCCGCGACCGGGAGCTGTCGCCGCGGGCGAACCGTTCGAAGACCTCGCCCTGCAGCTCGGGCGGGATGCCGGGCCCGTCGTCGGCGACGCTGATCTGCACGCCGTCGGGGGTACGGGCCAGCCGGGTGGTCACCGTGGTGCCCGGCGGGGTGTGCACCTGGGCGTTGGCCAGCAGGTTCGCCACCACCTGATGCAGCCGGACGGCGTCGCCCGGCACGTCGAGCGCTTCGTCGGGCAGGTCGAGCTGCCAGCGGTGCTCCGGTCCGGCGACGTGCGCGTCGCTGACCGCGTCGACGATCAGCGCGGTCAGGTCGACCGGCTCCGCCGCCAGCGGCCGGCCGGAGTCCAGCCGGGCCAGCAGCAGCAGGTCGTCGACGAGGCTGGTCATCCGGGTGCTGGCCGACTCCACCCGGCGCAGCGCGTGCGCCACGTCCGGCGGCACCCGGTCCCGCCCGCGCCGGGCCACCTCGGCGTAGCCGCGGATCGCGGCCAGCGGCGTACGCAGCTCGTGGCTGGCGTCGGCGACGAACTGGCGTACCCGGGTCTCGCTGGCCTGCCGCGCGGCGAGCGCGGCGGCGACGTGCCCCAGCATCCGGTTCAGCGCCGCCCCCACCTGCCCGACCTCGGTACGCGGGTCGGTGTCGCTCTCGGGCACCCGCACCGACAGGGCCACCTCGCCGCGGTCCAGCGGCAGCTCGGTCACCCGGGCGGCGGTGGCGGCGACCCGGTTCAGCGGGCGCAGCGTGGCCCGCACGATCAGCGCGCCCAGGGCGCCGGCGACCAGCAGGCCGGCGGCGGCGACGCCCGCCTGGGCGGCGATCATCCACCAGACGGTCTCCTGCACCCCGGCCAGCGGGATGGCGAAGACCAGCACGTCACCGTCGGGCGCCTGCCGGGCCACCGCCCGGTAGTCGCCCAGCCCGCCCAGGTCGACGCTGCGCGGCCGCCCGTCGGTCGGAATCCGGGTCAGCGCCGACACGTCGGCGGCCGGGAGGGCCTCCGTCGGCCCGGAGCTGCTGCGGATCCGCGCGGACGCGACACCACCGTCGACGACCTTGACCGCGATCGAGTCGGGTGGGAAGCCGGGCGGCGGCTCGGGCGCCCGCTGGTCGTTCGCCCGCTGCCGCTCGGCGAACTGCCGGTACCAGGGCGGGAGCCCCTGCTGCCGGCGGTCGTCGGCGGTGATCTGGTTGTCGACCTGGGCGATCAGGAAGTGCCGCAGCGCCACCGTGGTCAGGCCACCGATGGCGATGCTGACCAGGGCGAGCAGCGCCACCACCGCGGCGACCAGGCGGCTCCGCAGGGACCGCCCGGCCAGCCAGGAGCGCAGCCGGCCGCCAGGGTCACTCCGCGGGCTTGAGGACATACCCCGCGCCGCGCAGCGTGTGGATCATCGGCGCCCGGCCGGCATCGATCTTCTTCCGCAGGTACGAGATGTAGAGCTCCACGACGTTGGCCTGCCCGCCGAAGTCGTAGTTCCAGACCCGATCCAGGATCTGCGCCTTGCTCAGCACCCGCCGCGGGTTGCGCATCAGGTAGCGCAGCAGCTCGAACTCGGTGGCGGTCAGGGTGATCAGCTCGCCGCCCCGGCGCACCTCGTGGCTGTCCTCGTCGAGGCTGAGGTCACCGACGGTGAGCACGGCGTCCTCGCGGGCGGCCACGGCGAAGCCGGAGCGGCGCAGCAGCGCGCGCAGCCGGGCGATGACCTCCTCCAGGCTGAACGGCTTGGTGACGTAGTCGTCGCCGCCGACGGTCAGCCCGGCGATCCGCTCCTCGACGGCGTCGCGGGCGGTCAGGAAGAGCACCGGCACGGTCGGGGTCTGCTCGCGCAGCCGGCGCAGCACCTGGAAGCCGTCCAGGTCGGGCAGCATCACGTCGAGGACCACGGCGTCCGGCTGGAACTGCCGGGCCGTGCTCAACGCGGCCATCCCGTTGCCGGCGCTGCGCACCTGCCAGCCCTCGTAGCGCAGCGCCATCGACAGCAGGTCGGTCAGGGTCGCCTCGTCGTCGACCACCAGGACCCGGACCGGCTCGCCGTCGGGCCGACGGAGTTCGATCCGCTGCTGCGCTGCCTGCCCGTCCATCACCATGCCCCCATCGTGGGCGCCGTGCCTGGCGCTGCCCTGTGCGCATCCTGTGCGTGGGCTGTGCGCGCCGACACGGGTCGGCTCGACCGTACCGGGCCGGGCAACGTCGCGCCGGGCGAACCGGCCCGCCGGGCGAAGCGGCCGCCGGGTCGGGCCGCACAGCGCGGGCACAGGCCCGGCCCACGTCGGATCCAGGCTGCGACGGCAGGCTCGGGCCATGGAGGTCGAGGAGGTCCGCTGGGCGTACCGAGGGCGGGTGGCGCGGGTCGCGGTGACCGACCGGGCCGCGCTGCCCCAGGCGCGGCGGACGCTGGTCCGGTTGCTGGCCGGGCTGCGCCGCGCCGAGGACGAGCTGGCCCGGGCGCACCGGGCGGCGGGGCGGCCGGTGCCGGTCGGCCCGCTGCTGCGGGACCTGGTCGCGGGGCGGTGACCGGGGCCGCGCCGGACGCGACCCGGGCGGCGATGCTCGCGATCGCCGCGCTGGGTGCGGGGATCCGCCGGGCCGGACTGGTTGGCGGGTCAGTGCGTCGCGGTGTGGCTCGCGCCCCGCGCACCGGCCCCGTTGGTCGGCGACCGCCCGGCGCGCCGGTGACCGGTCACTCGCTCGCCCCCACCGGATAGGTGCGCACGAACCGCATCGTCCAGACCCCGCTGCCGTCGGGCCGGTCCCGCGCGTAGAGGTGGTCCGGACCGCCGCCACCCGGCGGCGGCTCGGCGTCGGGGTGCCGCATGATCCACCGCTCCGGCGGCTCGCCGCCCGGATCGGCGGGCACCTCCCGGACCACGTCGTGGGCCGGCCCGCCGACGAAGCGCACGGTCACCTCGCCCATCCGCGTCCCCTCCGTCCGCCGGCGCACCGGGTCGGTGCCGAGCAGGCGTCGCGGCCGGTACGCCGGACGCCGGACCCCCTGGCTGGCAAGCTACCGCACCGGCGGTGGCCCCGAGCCCGCTCCGGGCCGACCCGCCCACGGGTTTGCCCTGCTGGGAGCGCGGGTACCGGCTCCGAAGGAGCGCAGCCACACCGGGCAGGCGGCACGAAACAGGCAGGAGCTGGTCGATGAGGACGCTGGCCGGGCGGTACCAGCTCGCACAGCGCATCGGCTTGGGCGGGATGTCCGAGGTATGGCGCGCGCACGACCTGGTGCTGGACCGGCCGGTCGCGGTGAAGCTGATGTCCCCCGAGCAGCAGGGCGAAGAGACCTCGGTCGAGCGGATCCGCGCCGAGGCGCGCAACGCCGCCCGGCTGGTGCACCCCAACGTGGCGAGCGTGCACGACTTCGGCACCTCGACCACGCTGCCCGGCCGCGAGGCGCCGTACATCGTGATGGAACTGGCCGAGGGCGAGACGCTCGCCGCGCACCTGCGTGCCGGGCCGCTGGACTGGCGGATCGCGGTCCGGGTCTGCGCGGAGGTGGCGGCCGCGCTGGCCGCCGCGCACGCGCACGGCATCGTGCACCGCGACGTGAAGCCGGCCAACGTCATGCTCACCCCGTCCGGGGTGAAGGTCCTCGACTTCGGCATCGCCACGCCGGCCGGCGCGCCCGACCACAGCCCGGACGGCATGGTGGTGGGCACCCCGGCGTACCTGGCCCCCGAGCAGTTCGACCGGAAGCCGGCAACCCCGGCGGCCGACATGTACGCCCTCGGCGTGCTCCTCTACTACTGTCTCACCGGCCGCCTGCCGTACGCGGCGGGGACGACCGCCACCCAGCTGGTCGGTGCCCGGCGACGGGTGGCGGCGGAACCGCTGCCCCCGATCGAGGGGTTGCCGCCGGAGGTGGCCGAGCTGTGCCGCCAGTGCCTCGCCGACGACCCGTCCCGCCGGCCGACCAGCCTGATGGCCGCGCTGCTGCTGGCCGAGGTGGTGGACGCCCGGGTGTACGTGCCGATGCTGGCGTCGGTGCCCCGGCCCCGTCCCGCCCCGGTCTCCGAGTGGACCGAGCGCGCCGCGACGGAGGCGACGGAGGCGGTCGCACTCGACGACTGGTCCCGCACCGGGTCGGCCTGACCGGCGTTTCACCCGATCGAGTCCGGGAACCCGGGCCGGTGACTGACGGGAGGAACGCGATGCCGGATCCCAGTTCCTGGCTGAACGAGGCCACCGCGACCGCCTCGGGCGGCCACGTACGCACCGACGACGGCGGCTGGTCCACGGCGCTGGCGTCCCCACTCGCGCCGCACTGCACGGGCCTGACGCCGGAGCAGCTGCTGGCCGCCGCGTTCGCGTCCTGCCTGCACCACGCGGCGGTGGAGGCGGCCGGCGAGATCACCGACGAGGCGCACACCGTGCAGGTGACCGCCGAGGCGAAGCTGGGCCGCGACGACGACGGGCGCTACCGGGCGGACGTGCACGCCTCCATCTCGTCGGTGGGCCTGACCCGCGAGCAGCTGGCCGACCTGGTCGAGTACGCCGACCGGATCTGGCCCTTCTCGAGCGGCGACGCCAGCCGGCACCGGTTGACCGTGACGCCCGCCGACGGGCGGCGTTGAGTCACCAGCGGAAGCCGGCGGTCACCGCCCGGTGGTCGGAGTCCGGCGTGCGCAGCACGTCGGCCGTGGTGGGCGTGAGGCCGCGGTAGAGCACGTGGTCGGGCCGGGTGACCGGCACCGACGAGGGCCAGGTGAAGCCGAAGCCCCGGCCGGCGTCGGCCTGGGCGTCGCCCAGCAGGCGGGTCAGCGGGTCGAAGACCCGGTCGGTGGTGGCGGTGTTCAGGTCCCCGAGCACCAGCAGCCGGTCGGCGCGGTCGGCGCGCACCGCCCCGGCCAGGGTGCGGACGGTCTCGTCCCGGGTGGCGGTATCGCCGGCCCGGGCCGATCCGAGGTGCACCACGTAGACCGTGAGGTCGCCCCGCGGGGTGGCGACGACGGCCCGCAGCGCGCGGGTCCAGCCCAGCCCGGTGTCCACTCCGGCGGAGTCCCGGATGGGGTAGCGGCTCCACAGCGCGACGGTGGAGACCGACGCGCGGTGCGGGTAGCGCTGCCGCAGGTCGGCGGCGAGCCGGCCGGCGTCGTCGACCTCCTGGAGCGCGATGAGGTCGACCCCGGCCTCGGCGAGCGGGGCGACCGTGCCGGCGGGGTCGGGATTGCCCGCGCGCAGGTTCTGGCTGGCCACCCGGATGCCGGCCGGACCGCTGCCGGCGGCCGGCGGCAGCCAGACGCCGCCGTACATCAGCGCCCAGACGGCCGCCGGGAGCGCGACGGCCACCAGTGCCCGCCGGGAGCGGCGCAGCAGTGCGGCCAGGGCGAGCACCGGCACCCCGAGGCCGAGCAGCGGTGTCACGCTGTCGAGCAGGCTGCCCAGGCCGCGCACGTTGGGCACCGCGCGGTGGCCGGCCAGCACCGCCGCCAGCAGCACGGCGAGCAGCATCAGGACGAGTCCGCGCCGGTCACCGGGGCGGTGGGCGGCACCGCGGACGGGCTCGTCGATCATGCTGTCGGTCACCGTCCGAATCGTACCGAGCCGCCGCCGGGGCGGCGGCGACAACACCTCGACCGCCGGTGACCTGGGCGTCCGCCGGGCGGTGGGCCGGTGGGTCGGCGGTACGGCCGGCAGCCGTCGCCCGAACGGCGGAGGGCCGTTGCTCGGGCCCGCGCGGTCGTGTCGCGCCGGATTCCTCCGGTTCTTTCCGACATCAAGGATAAGTAGGACTGGCGAGGTCGGCGCTGTTCCTGACCGACCGCCGGTAATGCCCGGTCGGATCATCGCAAATTGTGGCGCATGCCACCAATGACCCCGATGGCAAGCGGCGGTGGGCTCTCTAGCCTCGTCGGGTGCTTGCCGACGACTCCCCCCAGCAGCAGCCGCCCGGAACCCGACCGCATACCCGTACGGTCGATGGCGCATCGGGCGAACGGCGGATCGGCCGACACCGCGCCCCGGAGCCACCCCGACGCGGAGCGCGCGCCGTACTGGCCTCCACCCCGGCCCGGGTCGCCCTGGCCGGGGGCGTGACCTGCTGCCTCGGGCTGGTGGCGTTCGCCGGCGCGCACGACCCCGCCCCGCGCGGGACCCCGGTCAGCGAGGTGCTGGCGGACCGGGCCGAGGCCGCCGACCGCGCCTCCCGATCGCTGGACCGGGGCGCCTCACCGATCGCCGTCCCGGTCACGCCGATCCCCACGGCCAGCCCCAGCCCGTCGGCCATCCGGCAGGCCACGCCGAAGCCGAAGAAGCCGGCCAAGCCCCGGCGGCCCCGGCCGGTCGCCGGCCTCACCCAGGCGCAGATGGACAACGCCAAGGTGATCGTGGACGTCGGCGTGCAGCTGCAGGTGCCCCGGCGCGGCCTGGTCGTCGCCATCGCCACCGCGATGCAGGAGAGCAACCTCTACAACCTGGCCAGCGACGTGCTGCCCGAGTCGTACGACTATCCGCACCAGGGCAGCGGCTCCGACCACGACTCGGTCGGGCTGTTCCAGCAGCGCCCGAGCAGCGGGTGGGGCACGGTGGCCCAGCTGATGCGTCCCGCGTACGCGGCCCGGGCGTTCTACACGGCGCTGGCCGAGGTGCCCGGCTGGCGGGAGATGAGCGTGACCGCCGCCGCGCAGGCCGTGCAGGTCTCGGCCTTCCCCGACGCGTACGCCCGGCACGAGCAGCGGGCGACCACGGTGGTGGCGGCGCTGACCTGAGCTGAGTCGGCGCGCTCAGGCCACCCGGGTGCCCGGCTCGGGCCGCTGCGCCGACACCTCGGGCGCGCCGGCGGCCGACCGGGTCGCGGGCACACCACTCGTGGACGCGGCGGCGGTGGGCGTGTCGGCCGGCACCGCGTCGGCCGCCATCCCGGCGAGGAGCTGGTCCACCCGGGCCTCCCGACGCCGCCGCTCGTGCAGCGCCGCCTCGAACTCGCGGCGGGCCTGCACCGCCTCGGCGTACACCCGCTCGCGGAGCTGCCGGGCCTCCTCGCGCGCGGCGTCGAGCTCGCCGCGGGCCTGTGCCAGGATCTCGGCGGCCTCCCGCTCGACCGCCGAGGCGGCGCGGCGGGCCGCCGCCGCGGCGTCGTCCGTCGGCGAACCCTGGCGGTCGACCAGGCCGCGCAGCAGGGTCGCCTCCTGCCGGATCTGGTCCCACTCCCGACCCGCGCCGGCGGCGACCTCCGCCCGCGCCGCGAGCCGGGTCAACCGGACTCCCAGCTCGTCGAGGCAGGAATCGACCTGCCGCTGGTCGTAGCCGGTCTCAACGACGGAGAACCTCATACTGTCGCCCCCCAGGCAGCTGGTACGTCTTTCCCCAGGTTCGATCCTCGCGGCTGCCGTCCGGCGCCGAGGATGTTCGGGAAAAATGTTCAGCAACTGAGCGCCGGCCCGGGGCGGGGGCCACCGGGTGGGTCAGGAACGCTTGGGGAGCACGACCACCCGACCGAAGAACTCGTCGATGCGGCGGACCACGTCGTTGAAGTCGTCCAGGTCGATCGGCTTGGTCACGTACGCGTTGGCCTGCAGCGTGTAGCTGCCGACGATGTCGGTGTCCGCGTTCGAGGTGGTGAGCACCACGATCGGGATGGTCCGCAGGTCCTCGTCCTGCTTGACCTCGCCGAGCACCTGACGGCCGTCCATCCGGGGCATGTTCAGGTCGAGCAGGATCACGTCCGGGCGGCGGGCCTCGGTGTGCCGGCCCTCCCGGCGGAGGAACTCCATCGCCTCCTGGCCGTCGCTGACCACGTCGATGACCTTCTCGATCTCGGAGTCCTCCAGGGCCTCCTCGATCATCAGCACGTCACCCGGGTCGTCGTCCACGACGAGGATACGGACGGGGTTCGCGGCGCCTTGGCCCATGGTGTACCTGTCTCATCTCGGGCTATGGGGACCGCACGGTCACCCGCTGGCGGGGAAATCTAGCCGATCAGGGGGCGTCCTGCGACGCCGGGTCCGCCATGTCCGGTTGGTACGCCAACACGTCCGCGAGCCCGGTTACCTGGAGCACCCGGTCCACCCGGCCGGTGGCCCCGGTCAGCCGCAGCCACCCGCCGTCGGCGGCGGCCCGATTGTCCCCCCGGACGAACGCGGCGATGCCGGTGGAGTCGCAGAAGGTCAGGTCCGCGAGGTCGAGCAGCAGTTGACGGGCGCCGTCGGCGGCCAGCCGGTCGATCGTCTCGTTGAGCTGACCGACGGTGCTCATGTCCAGCTCGCCGACGAGCCGCAGGAACACACCACCACCAGCCCGCGGGCTGTGCGTGACGGTGAACGTCAACGTCGTCCCTCTCGCTCGCACCGCAGGCCAACCCTTGCAGTGGAGCAAGTATACGCAGGGTGCCCGGCACCGCCGCGATCAGCGCCGGGCGGCGTCGCCGGGCGCGGAGAGGACCCTCTCCCCCAGCGCCAGGAACCGCGCCGCGCGGGGAAAGTCGCGCAGCTGCCGGTGGTAGTGGCCGAGGGTCAGCCCGACCGCGCCGGCCGGCACCCCACGGCTGGTCAGGATCTCCACCAGCCAGCCGACGAAGTCGGTGAAGAGCGAGCTGTCGTCGACGTACAGGGCCGCGGCCAGGAAATCCACGATGTACCCGAGGTCGCTGATCGTGGAGTCGAGCTGGGCGGGGGTGTAGCCGTGGACCGACGGCACCCGCTCGCGCAGGTCGGCCAGCGCGGAATCGATCAGCTCACCGCGCCGCTTCACCAGGCTGGCGTACTCGTCGTCGGCGAGGTGCGGCAGCTCGGCCGGGCGGACCCGGCGCAGCGCCCGCTCGTCGGCGACCAGGTCGGCCGCGCTCGGCGCGTCCGGCGCAAAGGCGACACCGAGGGTGCGGGCCCAGCGGCCGTCGTCGCCGAAGCCGCGCCCGCCCACCACCACCGGTACGTCCGACCGGCGGCAGGCCTCGATCATCCGGTGCGCGTACGGCAGCCGCATCGGCAGCGCGCAGGCCAGGGCGACCGCGTGCGCGTCGTGCCGGTGCAGGTACGACACCAGGTGCGCGGCGGGCACGCTCGCCCCGAGGAAGGTCACCTGCCAGCCGCGCAGCCGCAGCACCTCCGCCACCAGCCGGGGCGGCAGGGCGTGCCACTCGCCGTCCATGCAGGCCACCACCACCCGCCCCCGAGTCGGGCGCGGGTTGGCGTGCGCCGCCACGGCGGCCACCACCCGCTCGCTGATGTGGGTCGCCGCGTGCTCCTGGGCGACGCTCCACTCATTGCGCGCCCACCGCTCCCCCACCTCGGACTGCGCGGGCGCGACCAGGTCGAGCAGCACCCGCTCGGCCGGCACCCCGGCGTCGAGCAGCCGGACCGCCACGTCGACGGCGCCGTACTCGTCCGCCTCCGCCAGCGCGTCCAGGAACTCGGGGTACGCCCGGGCCGGATCGGCCTGGGTGGTGGGGGCGGTCACGAACGGGTCTCCCTCTCCTCGCCGGGCCGGCCCACCTCGGGTACGGCGTGCAGGTGCCGCGGCGGACGCCCGCCGGGGCCGGTGGCGCGCAGCGCCAGCACCGCAATGTCGTCGTGGTCGCCCTGGGCCAGCCAGTCGCAGGTGACCTGCTCGACCCGCTCGGCCAGCGCGGGCGCCGGCACCCGGTGGCAGCCGGTCACCGCGGTCACCAGCCGATCCTGGCCGAACTGCTCGTCGCCGCGCCGGCCGCCGCGCGCCTCGGTCACCCCGTCGCTGTAGAGCAGGCAGGTCTCGCCCGGGGCGAGCCGGACGGTCACCCCGCCGATGCGCGGGTCCGGCACCACGCCGATGAGCATGCCGCTCAGCGGCACCGTCTCGACCTCACCGCAGGCGCGCAGCACCAGCGGCGGCAGGTGGCCGCCACCGGCCATGGTCAGGGTGAGGCCGCCGTCGCGGTGCGGGCGGACGACGCCGAGCACCATGGTGGCGAACCGCCCCTGGCCGTGCGCCAGGGTGGTCTCCAGCAGCGCGTCGTTGAGCAGCTTCAGCAACCGGCCGGGGTGCGACTCGACCCGGTGCAGCGCCTGCAGGCACTGGCGCAGCTGGCCGGTGAAGACGGCCGCCTCCACCCCTTTGCCGGAGACGTCGCCGAGGAAGAACACGGAACCGCCGTCGGGGAGCCGGTGCGAGCCGTAGAAGTCACCGCCGATGCGCAGGCTCGCCTGCGCCGGCCGGTACGCCGTGCCCCACTGCACGCCGGCGACGGTCACCGGCTCGACCGGCAACAGGCTGGCCTGGAGCGTGTCGGCCACCTCGGCCTGGTCGCGGTAGAGCACCGCCGTGGTGAGCGCGGCACCGGCCCGGGCGGCGAAGGCGCGGACCAGCTCGAGGTCGTCCTCGTCGTACCAGCGGGTGGCGCGGCGGGCGACCAGCAGCACGCCGGCCGGGGCGTCCCGGCCCGGCAGCGGGACCACCTGGGCGGCGGCCTCGCGGGCCTCCAGCCCCGGCAGCCAGCCGGCCTCCACCGCCTGCTCGACCAGCCAGTCGACCGCGTGCGGCTCGGTGCCGCAGAGCCCCTCGGCGATCGCTGTCGGCAGGGCGGTGGCGGACAACATGCCGCTGTCCACGGCCGCCGACTCGTCCTCGCCCCGGGTCGCCCGCCACCAGCGGGCTCGACCGGCCCGGGGCGCGAGCACCAGGACGGCGACCTCGGCCAGGGTGGGCACGGTCAGCCGCACCACGGCGGCGGCGGCCCGGTCGGGATGCAACGGATTGCCGAGCTTCTCGCCGACGACCGCCAGGAATGCGGAGCGGGCCCGCTCGGCGAGCAGCGCGTCGGCACGGCTGACGCTGTCGGTGACGTCCTCGACGTAGTGACAGCTCCGGGCCCCGGAGAGCGGCACCTGGCGGACCCGCAGCCGGCGGCCGCGGTGGCCGAACTCGCCGGCGTCACCGGTGGTGAGCGCGGCCACGCCGGCGGCGGCCAGCGCCCGGCCGGGGACCACCTCGGGCAGCAGCCGCTCGGCGACGGGACTGAGATGCCGCACCACGCCGTCGGCGTCGCAGACGATCAGACCCTCGCGGAAGTGCTCGATCACCTCCGACCAGTCCGGCTCGGGGTGGCCACGGTCGGGCGAGAGCGGTGGCAGCGCCAACCCGGGTCGGCCGGCGACGTCGGACGACCGCGCCGGAGCCCGAGGGGCACTCGGCCTGGGGATCCGTCCGTCGCCCGGGTCCGAGCCCCTGACGTCGGCAGCAGTCACCAGCTGAGCCCCACTCCTCGTGTCGACACCCACGGTCCGGCGGAAACAGCGGGTATGTTCCAATCTCTGCGCCCCACCCTACGCCGGTGCGCCGGTACCGCCACCCCACGGCCGGGGCGGGACCTCGATCCGCAGCGGCGGCGGAGCCGGACGGGTGTTGTTACGATCCGGCAGAAGCACCTGCCCCACCGGCAGCCCTTGCGGAAAGGCGTGATCGCGTGCCCCACGGGAGGAAACCCGAGGCCACCTCGCTGAGCCTGGCCGTCGACCACTCCGACCCGGCGGCTCCCGTCATCTCCGTCGGCGGCGACCTCGCCTTCACCACGTCCGGGCCGTTGCGCGCCGAGGTCGACCGGGCCCTCGCCGAGCGTCCCCCGGTCCTCGTGCTGGACTTCGCCGACCTGCTCTTCATCGACAGCACCGGGCTGTCCGTGATCGTCCACGCGTGGCGCGAGGGGCAGCAGGTCGGCACGGCCATCCGGCTGCGCGCCACCCCACGTTTCCTGGACACCATCCTCGACATGACCGGCGTCACCGGTCTGCTGGCCCGGCCGCTGCCCACCGCCCGGACCGAGCCCGCCGCAGCCGAGCTGCCCCGCCGGACGGCCTCCGCCTGAGCCCCGGGCGTTTCCCGATCGCGCGAAGCTGGGACATGGGTGCAGGCCCAGTCAGCTGTTGTCCATCGAGGTGACCCGGCTCGACGCCGGCGGCGCCCGGCTACGGCTGACCGGTGACCTCGACTTCGACAGCGCGCCGGAGCTGATCGCCGTGGCCGCCCAGGCCCGCGCCGACGGTCACCGGGAGCTGCTGATCGACGTCGCCGGCGTCGCCCTCTGCGACTCCTCCGGGCTCAGCGCCTTCGTGGTGATCGGCCGTGGCGGGGCCGGTCCGGTCCGGCTGGCGGGCGTCAACCCGCAGCTTCAGCACTTGCTGGACCGCACCGGGCTCGCCGAGCTGCTGGCGGTGGAGCACCCGCCCGCCGTCGGCGACGAGGTGCGCGAGGCGGGCTGAGGGAGCCCTCCCGGTCGGGGTGGCCCCCGACCCTGGGACCAGGGGTCGGGGGCCGGGAGGATGGTCTAGGTGGCCACGGCCGGTTGCAGGCGCGGCCCGTCCTCGCGCAGGTCGGTCGGCGACGGTGGTTCGGCGTCCTCCGGGGGACCGGAATCGGGCGTCTGGAACAGGTACCGGACAAAGTCCCCACCGACCTCGTTGACGTCCGATCCGGGCCACTGGCCGGCGCAGTCCATGCCCACCACCTCGCGGCCGGAACCGTCGGTCTCCTCGACCAGTGCCCACAGGCTCACCGGGTAGCAGCGGGTGGCCTCCGGGCCGACCTGCCACCGGGAGTACCAGCCGGGTCGGGCGGGGACGATCTCGACGATCCTCTTCATGACGACCTTCCCTTCCGCGTTCCTCGGAAGACCTCCGGTCCGCCCCGATCGTGCGGCCGGGGCGGGTGAGCGGCCCTCACCCCCGGCGAGTGAACCCGCTGACCGGGTTCGGCCCGTTACCTTCCGCCGGGCGGTGGGAACGCGACGGCGGACGAGGCGAACCCCGACAGGAGCGAGGTGCCACCATGCGCAAGCAGATGGAGGGCGACAACCAGCGCCGCCGGGCCCTGGCCCGCGACGCGCGCCGGCAGGGTCGACAGCCGAGCGAGACCGGCACCAGCCTGAGCGCGTCGAAGCAGATCACCAGCCTGGACCGGGGTCGACGGTCCGGTCCGCCGCCGGCCGGCCGGCACAAGCCGGACAGCACCCGGGGCGGTCCGGCGCCGCCGCCGACGGCGGTGGCCACCGCGACCCGACCCCTGCCCGACTCGGGGCAGGACAGCCGCGTGCAGCCGATGGGCTACCGCGAACTGGTCGATGAGGTCAGCCGGCGCGCGGGGGTGGACTTCCGTACTGCCAAGGTGGGTGCCGAGGCCACGGTGCTGACGCTGGCGTGGGCGCTGGACGAGGCCGAGCGGCAGCGGCTGCTCCAGGCCGTCCCAGTGAAGTTGCACGACGTGGTGCCGGTCGACGGCATCGAACGGCACCAGGACCTGCCGGGCTTCCTGGCGGAGGTGGGTCGGATCAGCGGGCGCACCCCGGAACAGGCCCGCTACCAGGCAGAGGCGACCCTGGCCGCGCTGGCCGACCACGACGGCGACCTGATCGAGTCGCTGGACGTGCCGGACGGGCTGCGTGACCTGCTCACGCCGACGGAACCCGGCGGCGGGCTGGTCGGCCCGCGCACCGCCGCCGCACCGCTGACCGAGGCGGAGCTGCGGGACGCCCTGGCGGACCTGCCCTACTGGTCCAGCGACCGCCAGTCGCTGGTGCGGACCATCGAGCTGCCGCCGGGCAACCTGGACCGGGTGCTCGACCGGCTCGACCAGCTCCGGGTGGACACCGGCCGCGGACCGCAGATCGGTCGCCCCGATTCCGACAGCGCGGTGCTGACCGTCCGCAGCCGCAACGCCGACGCGGTGACCGCCGCCGACGTGGACCTGGCCCACCAGGTCGACGACGCGATCGAGGAGGTCGGCGCGGGCATCTGGTGAGCCGACCGGAGGCCGGGCCGGTGGGCGGTGCGCCCGCCGGCCCAGCACGGGGACGCGCGATCGCCATGATCGGGTAGCGACAACCGACACGACACGCCGTCGCGAGTGACGGAGAACCTCACCCGATCATGGACCACCCTCGCACCACAGCTAGCGTGCCGGCATGGACAGCGAGGCGGACGACCGGCTGGAGCTGGTCGTCGACCCGGCCCGCCGGACCGGGCGCACGCTGCTCGCCGGGGGCGTCGCCCAGTCGTACGTGGACGTCGCCGACCCCCGCCACCTGCACTTCGAGTACGTCCGGCGGATGGCGACCCTGGTCGACCTGGCCGCGCCGCCGGGGCTGCCCCGTGCCGTCCTGCACCTGGGCGGCGGCGCGCTGACCCTGCCCCGGTACGTGGCGGCCACCCGCCCCGGCTCCGCGCAACGGGTCGTCGAACGCGACGCCGCGGTGGTACGGCTGGTCGCCGAGGAGCTGCCGCCGGTCCCGGAGGCGGTGGTCGAGGTCGCCGACGCACGGGACGCGGCCACCGCGTCGGCGGCGGACGCGTACGACCTGGTGCTGGCCGACATCTACCGGGCGGCGCGGATGCCCGGGCACGTGGCCGGCGTCGAGTTCGTCGCCGAGGTCGCCCGGGCGCTACGTCCCGACGGCGTCTACCTGGTCAACGTCACGGATCTGCCGCCGCTGGTCTTCACCCGGGTGCAGGTGGCCACCCTGCGCGCGGTCTTCGCCGACGTCTGCCTGGTCGCTGACCGGCGGATGCTGCGCGGCCGCCGGTACGGCAACGTGGTGCTGGCCGCCGCGCACCGCCCTGGCCGACTCCCGGTGCGCCGGCTCGCCACCCGGGTGGCCGCCGACCCGGTGCCCGACGGGGTGCTGCACGGCCCGGACCTCGACGCGTTCGTCGGCGGAGCCCACCCGGCCACCGACGCCATCCTCGGGTTTCCCGCCCGCCGGCCCGGGTAGCCGCGCCGGATGAGCACCGCCGACGACCGGTCCACCGCCCGCAGCTCACTGATCGTCATCGGCCTGGTGCTGGCCACGGCGCTCGGCCTGGCGCTGCTGTGGGTCACCCGGCGGATCCTCGTCTGGATCCTGATCGCCGCGTTCTTCGCGGTGGCGCTGGCGCCGCTGGTCGATCTGCTGCAACGCCGGCTGGTGCGGCGCCGGGCGCTGGCCACGCTGCTGGTCTTCCTCGCCGCCTTCGTCCTGCTGGCCGGGGTGGCCGCGCTGATCCTGGTGCCGCTGCTGGACGAGTTGGGCCGTTTCGTCGACCGGGCCCCGGCGTTGCTGCGGGAGGCCCGCGCCGGACGCGGCCCCCTCGGCCAGTTCCTGGAACGCGTCGGGCTGCTCGGGTACGCCCGGCAGCACTCCGACCAGATCCAGCAGTACGGCGGGCAGCTGCGCCAGCCGGCGGTCGGGCTGGTCCGGGGCGTGGCGGAGACCGTCGCCGGCCTGCTGACGATCATCGTGTTGGCGTACCTGATGGTCCTGGAGGCACCGCGGATCAGCCGCAGTGTGCTCGGTCTGGTCGGGGACGGACCGGCGCGGCGGCTGCACCGGATCGGGCGGGAAAGCGCCCGCACGATCACCGGCTACCTCAGCGGGAACCTGCTGATCAGCCTGATCTGCGGCGTCCTGACGTACCTCGTGCTGCTCCTCACCGGGGTGCCGTTCGCCGCGGTGATCGCGCTGCTGGTCGCGGTCGCGGACCTGATCCCGCTGGTCGGCGCGACCCTGGGCGCGATCGTCGCGGCGGGAGCCGCGTTCCTGCACTCCCCCACCGCGGGCGTGGTGGTGCTGGTCTTCTTCGTCGTCTACCAGCAGGTGGAGAACCACCTGCTGCAACCGGTCATCCTGGCCCGGGCGGTCCACCTCAACCCGCTGACCGTGCTGGTCAGCGTGCTGCTCGCCGTCGAGCTGGCCGGGCTGGTGGGTGCGCTGCTGGCCATCCCGGCGGCCGGGATCGGGCAGATCCTGCTGCGGGAGTTCGTCCCCACCGGCGACCGCGAGCTGCCGGCTCCGACCGATCCGCGGGCCGGCCCGGCCGACCGCTGAGGTCGGCCGGGCGGGGCGGGGTCACCGCCGGACCGGCACCTCGGGCGACGAGCTCTCCAGCGGTACGGCGTGCGCCGGCACCAGCCCGAGCTGCGTGGCCGAGCGGGGCAGCGCGGCGTCGAGCACCCAGTCCGCCCCGACCCGGGTCCGGTTGCCGGGCATCGCCAGCAGGTGGTAGCCGCGGGTGACCGCCTTGGCCGGCAACCCGGACAGGGACACCTTCAGCGGGTTCGCCGCGGCGTCCTTACCGCCCAGGTCGACCACCCAGCCGAGGTCGTAGTGCTTGTACGGCTTGCGCCTGCCGTGACCGTACGAGGCGGCGATGTTCAGCGCGGCGAGCTTGCCCTGCCGCTGCGCGTGCTGCGCGGTCATCGCACAGATCTGCCCCGCCCGCCTCAGGTCCGGCACGGCGGCGGCGTCGCCGCAGGCGTACACCTCGGGGAACCCGGGGACGCTGAGGTACTCGTCGACCACGAGCCGGCCCCGCTCGGTGCGCAGTCCCAGCTCGGCGACGAACGGGTCGGGGCGTACCCCGACGCACCAGACCAGCGTGCAGGTCGGCACGTACTCGCCGTCGGTGAGCTTCACCCCGTCGGCGGTGGCCTCGGCGACCGAGGTGCCCATCCGCACGTCGACGCCGCGCCGGCGCAGCACCCGATCGGCCGTGTCGGACATCCGCTTGTCCAGCTCGGGCAGCACCCGGGCTGCCACGTCGAGCAGCATCCAGCGGGGCCGGACGTTGAGCCGGGGCCGCTGGCGGCGCAGCGCGTCGGTGAAGAGCTGCCCGTGGGCGGCGACCTCCGTGCCGGTGTAGCCGGCGCCGACCACCACGAACGTCGACCGGGCCCGCTGCTCGGCCGGGTCCTCGGCCTGCTCGGCCAGCTCGAGCTGGCGGATCACGTGGTCGTGCAGGTAGACGGCCTCGGGCAGGCCGCGGAAGCCGTGCGCGTACTCGGTCACCCCGGGGATCGGCAGCAGCTTGTTGACGCTGCCCACGGCGAGCACCAGCCGGTCGTACGCGATCCTGCCCTGGTCGCCCTCGGGCTGGGTGAAGCCGACCCAGCGGTTCTGCAGGTCGACCCGGTCGGCCTCGCCGACGACGACCCGCACGCCGCGGAGGGTGCCGGTGAGCGGCACCGAGATCCGCCTCGGCTCCACGACCCCGGCCGCCACCTCGGGCAGCAGCGGCAGGTAGAGGAAGTAGTCGGTGGAGTTGAGCAGCACGATCTCGGCCCGGTCGCGCGCGATCCGGCTCAGCGTTCTCGCCGCGTGGTAACCGGCGAACCCGGCCCCCACGATCACCACACGAGGTTTCGTCATGCCCGCTCCCGTTCCCGTCGACCCGCCCGACAAACGTGCCGGCCGGGGCCGCGACCTGCGTGGCGGCACGGCGGCAGCGCGCCGGGGGCAGCGACCTGAGGGGCGGCAGCGCGGCCGGGGCAGCGACCGGCGCGGCGGCAGCGCGGGTCGGTCAGGCGGCGCTGAGCCGGACGTACCCGCTGCGCCCCACCGCCTCGATCTCCCAGCAGTGGCCGAAGGCGCGGATCCGCTCGCTGGCGATCCGTCCGATCTCCGGCGGGATGTCCGGGTTCACCGTCAGCCGCCCGTCCACGGGTTGGAGGTCCAGCATGGCCCGGATCAGCGCCAGCGGGGTGCCGGCCGCCCACGCCTGTGGGCTGCACGCGGTCGGGTACGGCACGGCGAAGAGCAGGCGCTCGCGGTCGAACCCGCTCATCGCCTCGGGCAGCCGGTAGTCGAACTGCTCGGCGGCCTCGATCAGGGCCACACAGATCCGGTTGGCCTCCTCGCGGTAGCCGTAGCGGACCAGGCCGAGCGCGGCCAGGGAGTTGTCGTGCGGCCAGACCGTGCCGAGGTGGTACCCGAGGGCGTTGTAGAGCCGCTCCTCCCGGGACAGGGTACGGATGCCCCAGCCGGAGAACATGTCGTCGGACATCAGCTGGCGGACCACCGCCTCCGCGCGATCGGGCGGGACGATGCCGCTCCACAGCAGATGCCCCATGTTCGAGGTCTTGGAGTCGATCCGGTTCTTGTCGCCGTCCAGGCCGACCGCGTAGTAGCCGCCCCGCTCCGGGATCCAGAAGTCGCGGTTGAACCGCTCGTACAGGTCCGCCGCGTCGGCGCGCAGCCGACGGGCCAGGCCCCGGTCGGCCAACGGCCAGTCGGCCAGCTCCGCGAGCCGCATCTTGGCGTCGTACGTGTAGCCCTGCAGGTCGCAGGTGGCCACCGGCAGCACGGGGATCCGCCCGTCGGCGAAACAGACCCCGTCCGGCGAGTCCCGCCAGCACTGGTTGCCCAGCCCCTCCGGCGAGCGGGTGGCGTACTCGACGTAGCCGTCGCCGTCCCGGTCGCCGTACTCGTCGATCCAGCGCAGCGCGGCCAGCGCGTTCTCGCGCAGCATCCGGACGGTCTCGTCGTCGCGCGTCCACCGCCAGTACTCGGAGAGCAGGATCAGCCAGAGCTGGGTGGCGTCGGCCGTGCCGTAGTAGGGCCCGTACGGCTTCGTGCCGGTGCGGGTCAGCTCGCCGCTGCGCACCTCGTGCAGGATCTTGCCGGGTTCCTCGTCGGTGAAGTCGTCGCACTCGTTCCCCTGCAGCCGAGCCAACCCGAGCAGTGCCCCCTTGGCCAGGGCCGGGCCGGCGACCAGGGTCTGGTAAGCGGTGATCAGGGTGTCCCGGCCGAAGACGGTGAGGAACCAGGGCAGCCCGGCGCCGGGCAGCATGATCCGCTGTCCCTTGACCTCCAGGTCGAGTCGGAGCGCCGACACATCGTCCCGGGAGCGCCGGGCGGTCCGTTCCAACGCCGGGTTGTCGCTGGTCAGCACCGCCCGCTCGACCGTCCACCGGCGCAGCGGGTCGTCCGCCCGCCGGTGGATGACGTCGGCGATGTCGCCCCGGACCGGCTCCACCACGCCGAGCCCCGGCGGCAGGGGCACGTGCAGGTCGACCTTCCAGCCCTCGCGCGACGGCAGCGTGAAGTCCCACACCAGCTCGTCGCCCTCGAGCCGGTCGGCGGGCACCGAGCACCGGACGCGGGTCTCCGCGCCGAACCCGTCTCCGGCGTAGGAGAAGCACAGCTCGCCGGGCTGGTGGTCGCGGGTGATGCGCGCGGAGCGGTCCCGCACGACTGACTTCACCTCGAACAGGTCGGCGAAGTCCGCGGCGACCGCCAGCCGCAGCTGCACCCGGACCGGTTCCGGCCGGAAGGAGAACATCTCCACCCGCTCGTGGAAGCCGTCGCCGACGTAGCGCAGCCGCCGGATGCCCATGCTGTCCGGGGGCAGGCCGGGCAGCTCGGGGTTGGTCAGCACGTACTGCGCCGAGTAGTGGTCGATGGTCTCGGCGCGCAGCACCAGCAGCCGGGCGCCGTTGACGGTGAGCACCCATCCGCTGAGCAGTCGGGTGTCCAGGTGCACCAGGCCACCGATGCTGCCCGGCGGCACGTCACCGCTCTGGTCGGAGTACATGAAGGTGGGCCCGCTGAGCACCGCGAGCGAGCCGGGGCCGAGTTCGGGCGGCATGGCCCGCTGGTTGCCGGCCTCCCGGGCCTCGGTGCGCACACCGGGGGTGGGGTCGGCCGGGGTGGGTCGCACGGCAGGCATGTCATCCACCGTAAGAACGCCGAGGTGGGCCGGCATCACCCGCACCGGGTGAATCCGAACGATCCACGACGATAGATATGGACAGATCACCCATCCGGTGACGAGGATGCCGTCATGGGAGCACACGAGAGCACCGGCGGCCGGCCCACGAGGTCCACCCGCCGCACCTTCCTGTCCGCCTCCGCCGTCGCGACCGCCGCCACCGTCGCCGTACCGCTGACCATCGGGCCGACCGCGGCGCAGGCCGCCGGGCCCGCCGGGCCCGGCCACCCGGCCCGACCCCAGACCCCGGACCGCGAGCTGCGCGCCCTGCTGCGGGAGGTGGACCGCGACCGGATCGAGGCCATCGTCCGCCGGCTCGCCGCCTTCGGCACCCGGCACACCCTCTCCCGCCAGGACGACCCGGTCCGGGGCATCGGGGCCGCCCGGGACTGGATCTTCGAGCAGCTCTCCGGGTACGCCGCCGCCTCCGGCGGCCGGATGACCGTGGAACTCCAGTCCTACGTGCAGGAGCCGGCCCCGCGCATCCCGGTCGCCACCCGGATCACCAACGTGGTCGCCACCCTGCGCGGCGACGTCAGCCCCAACCGGGTGTACGTCGTCACCGGTCACTACGACTCGCGCGCGACCGACGTCATGGACGCGGTCAGCGACGCCCCGGGCGCGGACGACGACGCCTCCGGCGTGGCGGTGCTGATGGAGCTGGCCCGGGTGCTGGCCACCCGACGCAGCGAGGCGACCATCGTCCTGGCCGCCGTTGCCGGCGAGGAGCAGGGCCTGTACGGCTCGGCGTACCTGGCGAAGCAGCTCAAGGCCGCCGGCGTCGACGTGCAGGGGATGTTCAGCAACGACATCATCGGGTCCAGCACGGCCGACGACGGCACCCGCGACCCGCGCGCCGTCCGGCTCTTCGCCGAAGGGGTGCCGACCGCGGAGACCCCGGCGCAGGCGAGCACCCGGCAGTCGGTCGGCGGGGAGAACGACTCCCCGTCGCGGCAGCTCGCCCGGTTCGTCAGCGACGTCGCCGAGAACGGCGCCACCGGGATGCGGGTGCGGGTGATCTACCGGCGGGACCGCTACCTGCGCGGCAGCGACCACATCTCGTTCCTGCGCGAGGGCTGGCCGGCCGGCCGGTTCACCGAGCCCAACGAGGACTTCGCCCACCAGCACCAGGACGTCCGGCTGGTCGACGGCGTGCAGTACGGGGACCTGCCGGAGTTCTGCGACTTCGACTACATCACCCGGGTCGCCCTGGTCAACGGCGCGGTGCTCTGGTCGCTCGCCCAGGCGCCGGGCACCCCGAAGGGCGCCACCATCGTGACGACCAACCTCACCAACGACACCACGCTGCGCTGGCAGCGCGGCGACGAGCCGGACCTGGCCGGGTACGAGGTGGTGTGGCGGGAGACCACCGCCGCCGAGTGGCAGCGGGTGATCCCGGTCGGCGACGTCACCGAGGTGACCGTGGACCTGTCCAAGGACAACGTCTTCTTCGGCGTGCGGGCCGTCGACCGGGACGGCCACCGCAGCCCGGTGGCGTTCCCCCGGCCGGGGAGCTGACGGGTTCTGTCACGCTTCGCGGGGCCGGCGTACCAGCACGCCGGCCCCGCAGGCGCCGCGTCGCCGCAGTGGCAACCTCCCGACCGGGCACCGGTCAGGCCCGGGCGGTGATCGCCCAGCGCTCGTGGTCGCGCCACGCCCCGTCGATGAAGAGGTAGTCCGGCGAGAAGCCCTCCAGCCGGAAGCCCAGCTTGCGGGCCACCCGCCTGGACGGCTCGTTGCCCGGCTGGATGTTCGCCTCCACCCGGTGCAGACCCAACGTGTCGAAGGCGTGCGCCAGCACCAGCCCGATGCCGGCCGAGGCGTGCCCGGTCCCGCTGTAGGGCAGGAGCGCCGCGTAGCCCATGAAGCCGCCGCGCAGTGGACCCATGATGATGCCGCTGATGTTGACGCAGCCGGCGATCCCGCCGCCGGGCCGGTCGCAGATGAGGAAGCTCTGCTGGTCGCGGCGGCGTGCCTTGGCCAGGTACGCGGCGAACTTCTCGGCGGTGTCGGGGGCGGTCAGCCAGGGGTGGTGCAGGTCGCGGCTGCGGCGGGCGGCGGCGACGAACTCGGCCTCGTCGGCGGGACGGGGGCGTCGGATGCCGACCGGGCCGGCACTGCGCAGGTATCTCACGCCCGACCACTCTGGTCCCGGCGGCGGGTCGTGTCCAACCGGAATCCTAGGTCCCGAGCGGAACGTGCCGACCTCCCGGCCTCAGCCCGGGCGGTGGTAGGTGGGCTCGGCCGGCATCGGCACCTCGAGGAAGGTGGCGCCCCGCAGGTCCAGCCAGGCCCGGTCGGGCGCCCGGACCAGCCGCAGGATCACCCCGGAGCAGACCGGGCAGCGGCCGACCAGCCCGGGCGCGTGGGAGAAGACGTGCAGCCCGGCCAGCGGGCCGAGCGACCCGCACGACTGGCAACGTGAGGTCGCGGGGCTCAGGTCGACGGCGAACAACTCGCGCAGCGGACCGTCGAGCATGTTGCCGTCCACGTAGGACATATCGGTCATCGGGCCTCCTCGGGCGTTCACGCGGTGGGGCCGAACCGTTCGGTACGTACCCGCCGGCTCTGGTGACCCAGCCCCACCAGCAGGTCCGCCACGGTCTCCACGAAGCCGGTGGAGCCGCAGACGTAGCAGAGCGGTTCGAGGTCGGGCGGCCAGCCGTGAGTGTTCACGTCGGCCAGGCCGATCCGGTGCGGCGCGCCCCGCCACCCGTCGGGCGCCTCCCGGGTGTACACGTACGCCACGTCCAGGCCCTGGTCGTCGCGGGCCCGGGTGCGCAGCTCGTCGGCGTACAGCACGTCGGCCGGGGTGCGGACGGAGTAGATCAGCCGGAACGGCGTCCGGCTGCCGGCGGCGCGCCGGGCCCGGACCATGGCCATCAGCGGCACCACCCCGGAGCCCCCGCCGACCAGCAGCACCGGCGCGGTCTCGTCGGGGCGCCAGACGAAGTACCCGCCGAGCGGGCCGCGCACCTCGATCGGGTCGCCCTCGGCGTAGGTGTCGAGCAGGTACGGCGACACCTCGCCGTCGTCCACCCGCTGCACGGTCAGCGCGATCCGGTCGCCGTCGGCCGGCGCCGCCAGCGAGTACGACCGGGCCGCCTGGTAGCCGTCCTCGGCAGTCAGCCGGATGTCGACGTGCTGCCCGGCCACGTGCGCGGGCCAGCCCGGCGCCTCCAGGACCAGGGTGTGCGCGGACGGGGTCTCGACCCGGCGTTCCACCAGCCGGGCCACCCGCCAGGAGAGCGGGGCGCTCAATCGCCGGCGTAGCGCTGCTCGCGCCACGGGTCGCCGTAGTCGTGGTATCCGGCGGTCTCCCAGAAGCCGGGGTGGTCGTCGACCAGCAGGCGGATGCCGCGCACCCACTTCGCCGACTTCCAGAAATAGAGGTGCGGCACGAGCAGCCGGGCCGGGCCGCCGTGCTCGGCCGGCAGCGGCCCGCCCTCGTACGTGTGCACCACCCAGGCCCGCCCGCCGCGCAGGTCGTCCAGGGGCAGGTTGGTGGTGTAGCCGCCGTAGGAGTGGGCCAGCGCGTACCGGGCGGTGGTGTCGACGCCGTCGAGCAGGGTGTCCAGCGAGACGCCCTGCCAGCTGGTGCCGAGCTTGGACCAGTGGGTGACGCAGTGGATGTCGACGGTCGCGTTCTCCTGCGGCAACCCGGCCATCTCGTCCCAGGTCCAGCGGAACTCGGTGCCGGTCTCGGTGGCGAGCACGAACTCCCAGGTGTCCACCGGCACCCGCGGCGTCGGACCCGCCGACAGCACCGGGAAGTCCTCCGTCAGGTACTGCCCGGGCGGCAGGGCCGGCCCGCTCGAGCGGCGCCGGCCCTGGAAGCCCGGTGACACGATTCCCACCCGTCAGTCGTACCACTGGCGGCACCCCCGGCGGGGGCGTTCGGCCGTACCCCCGCCCCGGCTGAAGGGGTCAGCGCCGCTCGGAGACGACTTCCGGCTCGCCGGGGACCTGGTCGCGGGTGGCGCGCAGGCTGGTGACGGTGACGACGATCAGCACGCCGATGATGACGCCGAGGGAGGCCAGCGTCGGGATCTCCGGTACGCCGAACCAGATGCCGTGCGCCCAGTGCAGGCCGAGCTTCACGCCGATGAAGGCGAGGATGATCGCCAGGCCGTAGCTGAGGTGCACCAGCCGGCTCAGCGCGGCGTGCAGGACGAAGTAGAGCGCGCGCAGGCCGAGCAGCGCGAAGGCGTTGGTGGCGAAGACCAGGTACGGGTCCTCGGTGATGCCGTAGACGGCCGGCACCGAGTCGACGGCGAAGACGATGTCGGTGGCCAGCACCGCGACCACGACCAGGGCGAACGGGGTGAGTGCCCGGTGACCGTGCTGCTGGATGGTCATCCGGGTGCCGTGGTAGTCGTCGACCACCGGCATCACCTTGCGCAGCAGCCGGACCGACCGCATCTTGTTGATGTCGACCTCCTGCTCGTGCCCGGAGAGGGCGTCGCGCAGCAGCTTGATCGCGGTGACGATCAGGATGAGGCCGAAGAGCAGGAAGGCGAAGTCGAGGGTCTGCAGGGCGGCGGCGCCGAGGGCGATGAAGACCGCGCGCAGCACCAGCGCGCCGGCGATGCCGTAGAGCAGCACCCGCTGGGCCAGCGCCGCGGGCACCGCGAACGCGGCCAGCAGCAGCATGAAGACGAACAGGTTGTCGACCGAGAGGGACTTCTCGACCAGGTAACCGGTGAGGTACTCCACGCCCTGCTGGGAGCCGAACCGCGACCAGATCCAGGCGCCGAAGGCCAACGGCAGCGCGATGTAGAACGCCGACCAGCCCAGCGCCTCCCGCATGGACACCTCGTGCGGGCGCCGGGTGACCAGGAAGTCCAGCACCAGCAGGACCAGCACGCCGACAATGGTGACCGCCCAGAGGGTGGGCGAGCCCACCGACGACAACTCGGCGGCAGACAGATACGACGATCCGCTCATGGAGCCTCCTCGAACACGGTGCCATGTTCGAGGTCTCCTTCACCCGCGCTTTCGCGGGCAACCACCCGAGGCGAGCCCGGGCCCGCCGTACTGACCGGAATGGTTCGTGGGAAGTACTCCCCTCGTGCGCCAAGGTTAGGCCGAACTCACTGCGTACGCCAAGTCCGGCCGGCCCTGGTTGCCCTGGTCAACCGCTGGATGCCGACCGATCGGCGGGGTCGGGGGTGGGACGTGGGAAGCCGGTGGGCCTATGGTGACGCGATGACCGACGACGCCCCCACTGCCCGGGTCGGCCCCCTCACCGGCGTACGCGTGGTCGAGCTGGCCGGCATCGGCCCCGGCCCGTTCACCGCGATGATGCTCGCCGACCTCGGCGCCGACGTGGTCCGGGTCGACCGCACCACCCCGGCCGACCTGCTCAGCCCCCCGGAGGACCTGCTCAACCGCAACCGCCGCTCGGTCGCGGTGGACCTGAAGTCCGACGCCGGGCGCGAGGTGGTGCTGGCCCTGGTGCGCGGCGCGGACGCCCTGATCGAGGGGTACCGGCCCGGGGTGACCGAACGCCTGGGCCTGGGCCCGCGGGAGTGCCTGGCGGTCAACCCTCGCCTGGTGTACGGGCGGATGACCGGCTGGGGCCAGGACGGCCCGTACGCGCACACCGCCGGCCACGACATCGACTACCTGGCGCTGACCGGGGCGCTGCACGGCATCGGCCGGGCCGGGGAGCGCCCGGTGCCGCCGATGAACCTGCTCGGCGACTTCGGCGGCGGCGGGATGATGTTGGCCCTCGGCATCGTCGCCGCCCTCCACGCCGTCCGGGCCGGCGCCCCCGGCCAGGTGGTCGACGCCGCCATCGTGGACGGCGTGTCGGTGCTCAGCACCCAGATCCACGCGCTGCGCCAGCTCGGCATGTGGCAGGACCCGCGCGGGGTCAACCTGCTCGACGGCGGCGCGCCGTTCTACGACACGTACGAGTGCGCCGACGGGCGGCACCTCGCCGTCGGGGCCCTGGAGCCGCGCTTCTACGACGAACTGGTCCGGCTCACCGGCTTCCCGCTCGCCGGCGACGAGGCCCCCGACCGGAACGACCCGGCCAACTGGCCGGCGCTGCGCGAGGCGTGGGCGCGGCTGTTCCGCACCCGTACCCGGGACGAGTGGGCCGAGCTGCTGGCCGGCTCGGACGCCTGCGCGGCGCCGGTGCTGGACTGGCGCGAGGCGCCGGAGCACCCGCACCTGCGGGCGCGGGGCACCTTCGTGGAACACGCCGGGGTGACCCAGCCGGCACCGGCGCCCCGGTTCTCCGCGACCCCGACCTCCGTCCGCCGGCCCCCGCCCCGACCCGGTGAGCACACCGACGAACTGCTGGCCGAGGCCGGCTTCGACGCCGAGCGGGTCGCCGCCCTGCGGGCCGCCGGCGCGGTGGCCTGAGCCGTCCCGTCCCCCGGCTCAGGCGCGGCGCAGCACGCTCCCGCCGGGGGTGAGCGCCGGCTCCACCATCTGCCGGTAGTCGCGCGGCAGCTGGGTCACCACGTCGTCGAACTCGCCGCCGGTGAGCGCCTCCCGCAGGGTGGTGAAGACCGCCCGGACGGCCTCCCGGGCGGCGGTCTCGTCGATCTCGGCCCGTTGCGCGACCCGGGCGACGAACTCGGCGGCGCCGAACCGCTGGGCCGCCTCGATGCTCGGGCCGGGCTTGAGGACCAGCTGCAACGGCGCGGGCAACTGGCTGGCGAGGTCGAGCACCTCCCCGCCGGTGAGCCGCTCGGCGAGGGTCTCCAGCGTCGCGCGGGTCAGCCGCACGGCCTGCTCGGAGCCGGTCCGGGTCCGCCGGGCGACCTGGTCGACGAAGGTGTCGTAGTTCATCGGGGCGCGCTCCCTTCGGGTCGGACGGGTCGGGTACCCGGCCCGCGGCGTCGGAAACGGCGCCGATTTCCTGGCCGGTCGGCGCGTGACCCGGGGCCGGACGGGTAACCGCCGCCGGTCGTGACCGGATCGAGGCGGCGAGGGAGCTCACGCCATGGCGAGTTACACCGACGTCCTGCAGTACCTGTCCAGCCTGGACTACCCGGCGGAGAAGGACGACGTGGTGCGCGAGGCGGAACGGGAGGGCGCCCCGCCGGAGGTGCTCAAGGCGTTGCGCGCGCTGCCGCCGGTGGACTACGCCAACGGCAACGAGGTGGCCCGTTCCGCCGCCATCGACGCCGCCCCGGAGCTGAGCCCCTCGCAGCGGGCCGCGCAGGAGCGGGAGCGCCACACGCGGGTCTCGCAGCACCTGCGCCGCATCTGAACCGCCGGCGCGCGGTGCGGGCAGCCACCGGGCCGCCGAGGTACCACCCGTGACCGGTCGGACGCCGCACGGGCACACCCCGGCCGCCGTCCAGCTCACCGTGATGGGCGTGGTCGGGTTGTGCGCCGGCGGGCTGTTCGCCGCGCTGGTCTCCCCCGGCCTGGCTCCGCTGGTGGGCTGGGACGCCGCGGCGTTGTGCTGGCTGCTGCTGGTCTGGCGGACGCTCTGGCCGCTGGACGCCGGGCGCACCGCGGCGCTGGCCGTGTACGAGGACCCCAACCGGGCCGTCCGGGACGTCCTGCTGCTGATCGCCTGCCTGGCCAGTCTGCTGGCGGTCGCGCTGGTGCTGACCAACGCGCGTACCGCGCAGCCGGGCGTGTACCGGGACGCCTCGGGCGCGCTCGCCATGGCCAGCGTGCTGCTGTCCTGGTGCGTGGTGCACACCGTCTACACCGCCCGGTACGCGCGGATCTACTACACCGGCCCGGACGGTGGGGTGGACTTCCACCAGCCCGGCAAGCCCTGCTATCTCGACTTCGCGTACGTGGCGTTCACCATCGGGGCCACGTTCCAGGTCTCCGACACCAACCTGACCAGCCACGAGATGCGCCGGACGGTGCTGGGGCACGCGCTGCTGTCGTACCTGTTCGGGGCGATCATCATCGCCGCGACGGTGAACCTGCTGGCCACGTTGGCCCGGTGAAGTCCGAGGCTCGGCTGGGGGAAACAGGCGGGCGCCCCGGGTCACGAACCGCGACCTGGGGCGCCACGCGTACCTGTCCCTGGCGGGTCCACGCCCGAACCGGGTCGCGTACCGCCAAGCGGTGGATGTTCGCCCGAACCGGGCGGGCATCGCTGCCACGATCATCATACGATATGACATCACCCGTACGGCTGATTTTGCCAAGACTGTGGGCCACGGCACCCGTGGCTCAGCGGGTCACCTCGGCGTACCGCTGCTCCAGGTCGACCCGGGCCAGCGCGCCGACCAGCCACGCCAACCGCTCCGACTCGCCGCTGCCGGCCAGCTCGGCCAGGTCGTCGGCGGAACGCCCGAGCCCCAGCCGGCGGGCGGCGGTCAACGCCCGCTTGTCCGCCACCGGCGCGACCTCCCGCCACAGCGCCTGCGTCTCGCGCAGGAACAGGTCGGCGACCGTGTCGTCCACTCCGGGCAGCTCGGTGAGCAGCGCCCGCTCCCGACCCGGGTCGTGCCCGGCCGACGCGCGCAACCGGCGCAGGTCGCCCCGGTACCGCTCGACGACGGTACGGGCCAGGTCGCCCAGGAGATTCGCCAGCTCGTCGACGTCGCCGCGCTGACCGGCCTCGCGCAGCACGCGGGTCCGGTCGGCGTGCAGCGAGCGGGCCAGCCGGGCGGCGCTGTCCCAGCCGTTGTCAGGCAGGGCGTGGGCACTGTCCAGGGCACGCCGGAAGTCACCCCGGCGGGCCAGCAGCACGGCCAGGCAGAGCAGCTGGAACAGACTCGACGGGTTGTTGGTCACCCGGAAGCCGTACTGCTCGGCGAAACCACGGCCGGCGCCGGCGAGCCGACGTACCAGCCGCTTCCTGTCCTCGGTCTTCCTGTCCTCGGTCATCACACTGCGGGTCATGCCCCGCGACTACCCGCCCCGACGCAGGACACGCCTGCCGGTCAGCCCCGGACGTCGCCGCGCCGGTCGCGCGCCTTGAGCCGGGTGGTCGGCATCTCCGGGGCGGGCAGCGGCGGGGCAGCGTCGTCGGCGACGACCCCGAACCGCCGGCCGGCCATCCAGTCCTCCCGGGCGGCGGCCACCTCCTCGTGCGACCGGCCGACGAAGTTCCACCACATGACCAGGGGCTCGTCGAACGGCTCACCGCCGAGCAGCATCAGCCGGCTGCCCGCGTCGGCCCGCAGGTCCAGCCGGTCCCGGCCGGCGCCCAGGTAGAGCAGCGCGCCGGGGGCGAGGTCCAGGCCGTCGACCTGCGCCGCGCCGGACATCGCCAACAGGCCGTACTCGAAATCGGGTCGCAGCGGCAGCGTCGCCGTCGCCGCGTCGCGGGCCTCGAGCTCGACGCCGAGCAGCGGGGTGTGCACCACGGCCGGCGAACGTTCGCCGCGCAGCTCGCCGACGAGCAGGGTGAGGTCGAGCTCGCCGTCGCGCCAGCGGGGCAGCTCGGCGTGGTGGGCGAAGTCGGCGGCGCCGGCCCGCGCCGGGTCCGGCAGCGCCACCCACAGCTGCACGCCGTGCATCACCGGCGGGTGCGTGGCGGGCGACCGCTCGGAGTGCGCGATGCCGTGCCCCGAGGTCATCACGTTGAGCTGGCCGGGGCGGATCGGCTGGACGCTGCCGAGGCTGTCCCGGTGCACGATCTCGCCCTCCAGCAGCCAGGTGACCGTCTGCAGGCCGGTGTGCGGGTGCGGCGGCACCTCCATCCCGGGCCGCTCGGCGACGTCGTCCGGGCCGAAGTGGTCGACGAAGCACCACGCGCCGACCAGCCGGCGCTGACGCTGCGGCAGCAGCCGCCGCACGGTCGTGTAACGCCCCAGCGGCACGTCGTGGCCGGGCAGCAGCACGCTGCCCGGATCGACCGGGGCCACGCCGGGCGGTCGGGTCTGTGCCGGCAACGATTCGGTACGGTCCACCGCCCGACTCTATGCCGACGGTGGGCTCGCGCACCGAGGGTGGCCCGGTTCCCGTGGTCCACTCCACCGTCGTCGCTGCCGCCCTGCCATCGTCCCGGCTCGCCCGGCCGTACGGTGATCCCGGTCCGCGCGCATCAACGTCGGCTTCGGCGCTCTCGACCGGGGAGCACAGCCGCTTCCAGGTGCGCCGCTTGATCGCGTTGGCGCTGTCGGTGGCCCGCGCCCCTACTCGGCGCCGATCGTGACCCGGTTGGCGCCACCCACCAGGTCGACGTAGATCCGGTCGACCGAGCGGTCCCAGTTCGGCGAGCTGACCGTCTCCCCGACGGCGAGGCCGTCGTGCCGATCGTCGTACACGGTGACGCCGCCGGCGCCGGAGGCGGCGCGGACCCGGACCGGCGGCGCGCCCGGCGCCCGGAGCGTGAACTGGCTGACGCCGCCGGTCATCCGCACCGTCAGGGTGCCGACGGTGGGCGGCAGACTCAGGTCGATGCGCGACGCCCCGCCGACCAGGTCCACCCCGGCCAGCCGGGCCTCCCCCAGGTCGAGCTGGTGTGCGCTGACCCCGCCCACCAGGCGGAGCCGCCACACCAGCCGCGAGTTGAGCACCACGTCGACCGATCCCGCCCCGGACCGACCGCTGGCGGTAAGGCGCAACCGGACCCGGTCCCCGAGTAGCTCGGGCCGCGGCACCACCCCGGAGTCACCGGGGCTGCTGATCCGGTAGAGCTCGTCGCCGAGTTCCGCGGTACGCAGCCGGAACGCGCTCACCCCGTCGACCAGCTCGAACGTCGCCCGACGGCGGCCGGCCACCGGCGCGGTCAGGCTCTCCTCGGCGGCCGCCTGCGCCTCCTCCGCCGCCTGTGCGGCCTCAACCGCGCCCGCGCCGCCCGGCTCGGCGGCGACGGTGACCGACGGCGCGGCACCCCGTCCACCGGAGAAGGCCACGCCGAGCCGGTCCGGGTTGGCCAGGGTGACTGTCACCGCGAGCGCGCCCAGCGCCAGCACCACGATCGCGGCGGCGGTCAGCAGGCGGGCGCCGCGCGGCCAGGACGGACCGTCCGGCGGCGGCCCACCGGTCACCACGACGACCGGCTCCCAGCCCTCCCCCGTGCCCTCTGTCGTCGGATGGTCGTGCCGGTCCGGCTCCGCCATGGTGCTCCCCTTTCACGGTCCCCGCCGGGCAGTACGTAACCCGGGTCGGAACGGATCACCGCTGCGGGGGTGGGAGCCTGCTCTTTCTGCTGGCCGGGTGCTTGCGGCTCGTTCTTCGGGTGGGGCTCGTTGGGTTGGGGCTGGCCGTTTGAAGGCAACGGTTGCCGGTGTCGCTCGCTGCCCCGTGCGTTGCGGTGGTCGGTGGGTGGGGTGTGGCCCGCCGTGCCCGGCTCCGGGCGGTCAGGCTTGATCCCTGCGCCGGTCACGGCGGGCCACACCCCGCCGTCGACAGCCTCCGCGCGGGCCTCGCGCCCCCACACCCCTCCCTGGGCCCGCCGTCGCCGACCGCGCCGCGCTCCCCCGACCGAGATGCGTTGATCATGAAGTTGGCAGCGGAGTGGATCTCCTTCACCGCTGCCAACCTCATGATCAACAGGGGTGGTCGGGTCTGGTCCGGGGCGATCTTGGACAGTTGTCGTTCCGACGGAACGGTAAGTGTCCAAGATTCGCTCGGACAGGGGGCTGGTTCCCGGGCCGATATGCCGCTGGCCGGCACCCCGCTCGGGGATGCCGGCCAGCGTGTCGTTCAGATGCGATCAGCAGTCGTTGAAGCGCGCTCAGTTCCAGTGCTTGGCGACCAGGTCGGCGGCCTGCTGCTCCCACTGCGCGTAGTGGTCCGGGTAGGCCGAGACCTGCACGGTCTGCGCGGCCTTGGTCAGCGGCATGTCCTGCCAACCGTCGACCTGCTTCAGACCCTTCAGGAACGCCATCGTGCTGTACTCCGGGTCGGTGATCTGCTCGACCGTGCCCCAACCGCTGGACGGACGCTGCTGGAACAGGCCCTGCGAGTCGTGGTCGTTGCGGTCACCCAGGTGGCCCAGGTTCTCCAGCTTCGACTCCTGCAGCGCGGTGGCGATCGCCACCACGGCGGCCCGCTCGTCCATACCCGACTTCTTCGTCGCCGCGATGATCGCCTTCACGTTCGCCGTCTGCTCGCTGCCCAGGTCGATGCGCGACTGCTTGCCCTGCACACCGTGCGGGATCAGCTTGCCCTTGTCCACACCCGGCTTGTCGGCCTGCACCACAGCAACAGCCTTGGCGTCCATGGCCGGGGTGGCGTGGGCCTCGGTGACCGGGCCGGCGAAGACGCCACCGGCGAAGGCCAGACCAGCGATACCCAGAACGCTCTTACGCAGAATGGTCGTGTTCATCAGAGTGGCTCCATTCGGGGGTTGGCACCCAGACCCGACGGGGGTCGAGCGGGCGCAAGCACCACGACAAGGCGCTCAAAGATCAGGGGAAAGTCTTCGCCCGGCGGGCTTCGCGAGCGGGGGGCTCACGGCGCCGGGTCCATGTGTAACGACCGGCGGCCCACCATCATTCCGGGGGCCCGCATCCCGGGCCGGCCACGCGTTCGGGCCAGGCCAGCGGGGTGCTGCTGCGATCGTCCAGGTGATGTAACGACCCGGGGCCCGTCGTCATTCCGGGGCCGGGCACCCCGGGCGGCCCACTTGATCGGGCCAGGCCAGCGGGGTGCTGCTGCGATCGTCCAGGTGATGTAACGACACCGGCCCGGCCACCATTCCACCGCCAGGGTGCCCCCGGTCACGGGACGACCCGCCACTCGCCGGCCCAGACCCGGACATCGGACGGCACCCCAGCCGGCACCAGAATCGGACAGTCCATGCATGAGCGCCTGGCCAGCCAGCTGGGCGCGCCCGCACCGAATCGAACAATCCGCGCATAGGCCCTTGGAGTGGTGCAGGCGCCAGTCGTCCCCTCCCGGCCTTCGCCGGGCGCCACGATGAGTGCCGCGTTTTCGGCTGCACCGTTTGCGGTGTGTCGCGGTGACGCGGGCGCAGGAACCCGCGACACGCCGCAAACCGCGCGTCGGATTCCCGCGGGCGCGGGAACTCGCGACACGCCGCAGACCGCGCGTTGGAGTCCGAACCGCGGGCACCGCTCCAGACCGGGCGCGACGGGCGGGCCTTGGCGAGCCGCGGGAACGCCGTCCAGGGCAAGGGGCCGTCGGCTGGGGTCAGGCGTCGGGGCGCCAGGAGGAGGCGCGGTAGACGGTGCCCCGGTGACCGCTCACCTCGCCGACCTGCACCGGCCCGGCTGACGGCGCCGGGTCGAACGGGTCGGGGGACGAAACGGCGGAGCTGCGGGCCTGGCGGGCACGGCGTACGCGGGTGACGACGAACCAGACCGCGGCGGCCACGCAGGCGGCGATGACCAGCTTCTGGAACGAACCGACGTACGACTCGACCACGTGCCAGTTCTCGCCTAGCAGGTAGCCGGCCAGCACGAAGGTGGTGTTCCAGATCAGACTGCCCAAGGTCGTGTACAGCAGGAAGGTGCGGACCGGCATCCGTTCCACCCCGGCCGGCACGGAGATGAGGCTGCGGAAGATGGGGATCATCCGCCCGAAGAACACCGCCTTGACCCCGTGCTTGAGGAACCACGCCTCGGTCCGGTCGACGTCGCTGAGCTTGACCAGCGGCAGCCGGGCCGCGATGGCGCGCATCCGGTCACGGCCCAGGGCGGCGCCGATCAGGTACAGCACCCACGCGCCGACCACCGAGCCGAGCGTGGTCCACAGGATCGCCCCGACGAGGCTGATCTTTCCCTGCGCGGCGGCAAAGCCGGCCAGCGGAAGGATGACCTCGCTCGGGATCGGCGGGAAGAGGTTCTCCAGCGCCACGGCCAGCCCGGCGCCCGGGCCGCCGAGCCGCTCCACCAGTCCGGTGACATAGCCGACCGGCCCTTCCGCGGACGGTTCGGAGGTGGACACGACCGCGCGGGGGTTGAGCGCCAGAGAGCCAGGGATCATGGACCAAAGTTACGAGCCGACGCGCGCATCGACCACGTCCGGCACCCGCGCCGAGCCGATCCAGCAAGGGAGCCCACCCGTGCGTACGCCACTCACCCTCGCGGTGGCCCAGCCCCACTGCGTCCCGTACGACGTCGCCGCCAACGTGGCGGCGCACGCCGCGCTGGTCCGCGCCGCCGACGCCCGGGTGGTGCTCTTCCCCGAGCTCTCCCTGACCGGGTACGAGCTGGACGCTCCCCCGCTCGACCCGGCCGACCCCCGGCTGGCGCCACTGGTCGCGGCGTGCCTGGCGACGGGCACGCTGGCGTTGGCCGGGGCACCGGTCGCCGACGACGCCGGCGCGGCGTACATCGGTGTGCTGGCCGTGGACGGGGGCGGCGCGCGGGTGGCGTACCGGAAGATGTTTCTGGGTGGGGCGGAGGCCGCGCGGTTCGTGGCGGGCCGGGAGCCGGCGGTGGTCGAGGTGGACGGCTGGCGGCTGGGCCTGGCCATCTGCAAGGACACCGGGGTGGTGGAGCACGCGGCGCGGACCGTGGCGCTCGGCGTCGACGCGTACCTGGCCGGGGTGCTGGAGGCGCCCGCGGACGCGGCGGTGCCGGACGCGCGGGCCCGGCGGGTCGCCGCCGAGCACGGCGTGTGGGTGGCGACCGCCAGCTTCGCCGGGCCGTCCGGCCGGCACTACCCGCGCAGCGCCGGCGGCTCCGGGGTGTGGCGGCCCGACGGCACGCCGGTGGTCCGCGCCGGCGCCGCGCCCGGCGAGGTCGCCCGCGCCACCCTCCACTGACCACGGTCGGCCGTCGACCCCGCGCCTGCGGCCGGCCGGACCGGTGTGGCCGCGCGGGCGGGCCACGCGGAACGGGGGCCGCCGGTTACCGTGGGCCGGTGCCCGCCGCCACGCCGCTCGCCTCCGGCCGGGACGCCGACGTGTACGCCCTCGGCGCGGACCGGGTGATCCGCCGCAATCGCGACGGTGGCGACGTCCGCGCCGAGGCGGAGCTGATGGCGTACCTGCGCGGGCAGGGCTACCCGGTGCCTGAGGTGTTCCGGGCCGACGGACCCGACCTGGAGATGTCCCGGCTGGCCGGGCCGACGCTGGCCGAGGCGCTCGTCACCGGCGTCGCCGACATCCGCTCCGGCGCCCGGATCCTGGCCACCCTGCACCACCGGCTGCACGCCCTGCGCGCGCGGCGCTCCCCCGATCCGGCCGCCCGGGTCCTGCACCTGGATCTGCATCCGCAGAACGTCATCGTCACCGCTGACGGGCCGGTGGTCATCGACTGGGGCAGCGCCCGCGAGGGCCCACCGGAGCTGGATCTGGCGATGACCGCGCTGATCATCGCGGAGGTGGTCACCGACCCGGCCTCGCCGTTCGCCGCGCCTGCCGGCGAGCTGCTGACGGCGTTCCTGGCGGAGACCGGGCCGGTCCGGCTGCTGGACCCGGCGATCAACCTGCGCGTGCGTACGGGGCCGCTCGACCCGGGGCGGGTCGCGCAGGCCGCGGCCCGGGTGCGGACGGCCCCCGGGTGACCGGCGGGCTCCGGCAGCTCTGGCGCTACCCGGTGAAGTCGATGCTCGGTGAGCCGCTGACCGCCGCGACGGTCGACGAGCGGGGCGTGGCCGGGGACCGCCGGCTCGCCCTCGTGGACCGGACCACCGGGCGGGTGGCCAGCGCCAAGCAGCCACGGCTGTGGCGGGGCCTGCTCACCGTCCGCGCGGCCGGCGGCACCCCCGATCCGGTACGCCTCACCCTCCCCGACGGCACGCTGCTGAGCACGGCGGACGACCGGGCGGCCGACGTCCTCTCCGGGCTGCTCGGCCGGGCGGTACGGCTGACCGCGGCGGTGCCGGACGACGCCGTGCTGGAACGGGCCGACCCGGACGCGGTGCTGTCGGCCGGGGTGACGGCGGTGACGCCGACGACGCAGAGCCGGCTCGGTGGGGCGGCCCCGCCGGGCAGCCTGGTCGACTTCGCGCCGGTGCACCTGGTCGCCACGGCGACCCTGGCCGCGCTCGGGCCGGTCGACCTGGTGCGGTACCGGCCGAACCTGGTTGTCGACGCCGGCCCGGCCTTCGTGGAGAACGGCTGGGTGGGTCGGGAGTTGCGCGTCGGAACCGAACTGGTGCTGGGGGTGGTGGCGCCCACCCCGCGCTGCGCGGTGCCCACCCTGGCGCACGGACCGCTGCCGCCCGACCCGGACGGGTTGCGCGCTGCCGCCCGACTCAACCGGGTGGTGCCGCTGCCGGGGCTCGGGCCGCAGCCGTGCGTCGGTGCGTACGCGGTGGTGGTGCGGGCGGGTCGGGTCGAGGTCGGCGACCCGGTCGAGGTGGTCTGAGCCGGGTCAGTCGTTGCTCCGCGAGCGCGGCCAGCCGGCCAGCAGGTCGCGCAGCTCGGACGCGGTGTCGTCGTCGATGCGGTCCTGCTCGACCGCCTCGGCGAGCCGGCCGGCCAGCTCGCGCAGCCGCTTGAGCCGGTCCTTGGGCTTGCCCTCCTCCAGTTCACCGAGCTTGTCGCGCAGCTCGTCGGCGGTCTCCGGGTCGATGTCGCCGGCGGCCTCCGCCCGGTCGAGCAGGGCCGCGAACTCGTCGGCGAGCTGCCCCGCCGTGCGTGGCGCGGGCCGTTCGTCCCGCGACGGTGGGGCGGTGGACGGCTCGGCCGACGGGGTCGGCTCGACGGTGGGCTCGTCCTCCACCGCGGTGATCGGCGCGGCCGGGGTGCGGTGGTCGGGCCCGTCGTCGAGGACGAGCACGCCGACCAGGCCGAGCAGCAGCGCGACGCCGGCCGCGACCAGCACGCCCAGCGCCCGGTTCGGGCGGCGCGGCGGAGCGGCGACCGGAGGCGCGGGACGGCCGGCGGGCGGCCGCGGCGCCGCGGCGGACCGGTCGACGAGGGTGGGCTGCGGGGGCGTCGGCACCGTCGGCAGCAGCGCGGTGGGCGGCTCGGCCGGTCGGCCGGCGCCGAGCCGGGCGGCGAGCTGCGCGGCGGTGGGCCGGCGGGCCGGGTCGACGGACAGGCAGGCCATGGTGAGCTCGGCGATGTCGGCGGGCAGCCCGGGGATCCGCAGCGGCGGCACCGGGGTGTGCCGCGCGTGCACCTCCAGGGCGTCCTCCCAGGTCTGCACCGGTAGCGGAGCCCGGCCGGTGAGGGTGCGGTAGAGCAGCGCGCCGAGGGCGTACACGTCGCTGGCCGGGTCCGGCGGGCCGGGCGTGAGCCGTTCCGGCGCGAAGTAGGCGGGGGTGCCCATCATCAGCTCGCCGGTCTGACCGGCGAGCGGGTGCCGGGGCCCGGCAAGGGCGGCGATGCCGAAGTCGAGGACCTTGGCGCCGGTCTCGGTGAGCATGACGTTGGCCGGCTTGACGTCGCGGTGCACCACGCCGATCCGGTGCGCGGCGGCGAGCGCGGCCGCCACCTGACCGGCCACGCGGACCGCGTCCGGCCAGGCCAGCGGGCCGGCGGTGAGCCGGTCGGCGAGGCTGCGCCCCTCGACCAGCTCCATCACCAGGTACGGCACGACCACGCCGCCGGGCAGGGTCGCCTCGCCGTAGTCGTAGACCTGGGTGACGTGCGGGTGGGTGAGCCGGGCGGCGGCCCGCGCCTCCCGCTGGATGGTGGCCCGCAGCTGCGGGTCGGCGGCGAGCTGCGCGGCGAGGGCCTTGACCGCGACGGGGCGGTGCAGCACCTCGTCGTCGGCGCGCCATACCTCGGACATTCCGCCGAGGCCGATGGGCGCGCGCAGGACGTACCGATCGTGCAGGCGCGTGGCGGGCGTGAGCGACGACATGATGCTCCAGTCTGCCCGGCCCGCCCGGCCGGACACCAACCGTGGTGCCCGGTTGGGCGTCGTCTGGCCGGAAAAGCACCCTACCGGGTGCTTACCGGGTGGCCTCGGCCACCCCGGCGGTCAAGGGCGGCAGGTCGGGGCGGGCGCGGGCGCCGGCTCCGTGAGGTCGGCGAGCCGGCGCAGCGCGTGCGCGGCGGCGAGCCGGACGGGCGCGAGGCGGTGGCGGCGGGCCCGCTCGGGGCGTACCGGCGCGTCGGGGCGGGCCGAGTTGACGTGGCGGGTGACCGCGTCGATGGCGAGGGTGAAGCCGGTCGGCTGTTCCATGGTCAACTCCTCGGTACGGGGCGGGTGGAGGTGCGGACGACCAGCTCGGTCGGGAGCAGGATCTGCCCGGCGGCGTCGTCGGCCGGTGGGTCGAGCAGCAGTTCGGCGGCGATCCGGCCCTTTTCCTCGGCCGGTTGCCGGACGGTGGTGAGGCCGGCCGCGGCCGCTTCGGCGACGTCGTCGAAGCCGGTGACCGAGACCGTGGCGGCCCGCTCCCCGAGGGCGTCCAGGGCGCCGAGCGCGAGCACGTCGGAGGCGGCCAGCACGGCCGTCGGCGGATCGTCGCCGGCGAAGCGGCCGGCCACCGCCTCGGCCCCGGCGGCGCGGCTGTTGCCGGTGGCGTTGAGCAGTGTGATGTCGGGCCAGTCGACGCCGACCGCGGCCAGGGCGTCGGCGAAACCGGCCAGGCGACCCCGGGTGGTCGGATGCGGTGCGGCGTCGGCACCGGCGAGCCGCAGCGGCCCCGGTGGCGCCTCGGGCAGCACGGTGTCGGCGAGCAGCGCCACCCGGCGGTGCCCCAGGCCGACGAGGTGGTCGGCGACGGACCGGGCGGCGGCCCGCTCGTCGATGCCGACGTACCGGTCGGCGGGGGGCGCGGTGGTGACGAAGGGCAGCCCGCGACCGCGGATCACGTCCAGGGCCCAGTGCTCGTCGGCGGCGCAGTAGACGCAGAATCCGTCGACCGCCGCGTTCTCCACGGCCGCCCTGGCCTGCATCGACCCGGTGGGCAGCGGCACGAGCAGCAGGCTGGTGCCGTGCCGTTCGGCTGCGGCGGCGACACCGGCCAGGAACCGGACGGCGAACGGATCGGTGAAGGCGTACGACAGCTGCGAGGTGAACAGGACGCCGATCGCGCCGGCGAAGCCCCGCCGCAGCGAGCGGGCCGTCGGGTTCGGGCCCGGGTAGCCGAGCTGCCGGGCGGTGTCGAGGATCCGGGTGCGCAGCGCCGCCGAGAGCTGGTCGGGGCGGCAGTACGCGTTGGAGACGGTGCTGCGTGACACACCGACCGCCGTGGCCACGTCCTGGAGTGTCGGTCGCACCCGGGCCCCCTTCTGGATCGATTCAGTCTGGATCGATTCAGAGACTAGCCGGACCGACTCGGAACGGTCAAGGAGAACGGACACGACACGACGAACGGCGCCGGCCGCAGCCGACGCCGTTCCTCGGGAAACCGGGCTCAGGGCTTGCGGGCGATCCCGCCGTACATGCTGACCTCCGCCACCGAGGGGCGCGGCTGCGGCTCGGCCTCGGCCCGCCACTCGGCCACCGAGCAGAGGCCGGGCTCGACCAGCTCCAGCCCCTTGAAGAAGCCGGTGAACTCGTCGAGGGTGCGTAGGTTGATCAGGCCGTGCGGACCGCCGCCCCGGGCCGCCGCCCTGGCCTCCGCGGCGACGGCCGGGGGGAGGTATTCGTGGGTGGCGTGCGACGCGGCGAGGTAGCTGCCGGGCGGCAGTGCCTCCAGCAGGCGGCGCACCACCGCGTACGGGTCGTCGGCGTCCGGGACGAAGTGCAGGATCGCCACCAGCATCAACCCCACCGGCTGGGACAGGTCGATGGTGCGCAGCAGGTCCGGGTGGCGCAGGATCTTCTCCGGGTCGCGCAGGTCGGCGTCGATGTAGGCGGTGGCGCCCTCGGGCGAGCTGGTCAGCAGCGCCCGGGCGTGGGCCAGCACGATCGGGTCGTTGTCGACGTAGACCACCCGGGACTCCGGCGCGAGCCGCTGGGCGACCTCGTGGGTGTTGTCGGCGGTCGGAATGCCGGTGCCGATGTCGAGGAACTGCCGGATCCCGGCCTCGCGGGTGAGGTGGCGCACCGCCCGCTGGAGGAAGCGCCGGTTCTCCAGGGCGCTGGTGCGGATGGTCGGGAAGCGGGCCGAGATGGCGTCACCGGATTCCCGGTCGGCCTGGAAGTTGTCCTTGCCGCCGAGCCAGTAGTTGTAGCGCCGGGCGGGGTGCGCCACCGAGGTGTCGATCCGGTCGCTCGGGTGGGCGGAGTCCGTGGTGGTACCCGGGGCCTCGGTGGTCACGTGTCGCCTCCATGACTCTGCGCCATCGCGCGCGATGGCCTCCGTCCACTGTCGCCGGTCGGGATCATGGTAGAGGCAGCCGCGGACACCGCGTCGCCCCGGGCGACGGTCACGCCGGGTAGAGCTCGTCGCGGAGCCGGGCCAGGATCTCCGGCGTCCGCTCGGGCGGCGCCGCCTCGACGCAGAGCCGCTCCATGGCCACGGCGTAGTAGTCGAGATCGTCGCGCTTGTCGAGGTAGATGGCGCTGGTGAGCTGCTCGATGTAGACGATGTCGGGCAGGTCGTCGTCGCCGAACCGCAGGATGGTGAACGCCCCGCCAGCGGCGGCGTGCCCGCCCGCGGCGAACGGGATGACCTGCAGCCGCACGTGCGGCGACCGGGTGGCCTCGATCAGGGCGTCCAGTTGGCCGCGCATCACCGCCGGCCCGCCGATCGGGCGGCGCAGGGCGGCCTCGTCGACCACCGCCCACACCTGTGGCGGGGCGGCGCGGCGCAGCAGCTCCTGTCGGCGCAGCCGCAGCTCCACCCGCCGGTCGACCTCCTCGGCCGGGGCGTTCCGGTGGCCGAGCAGGACGACGGCGCGGGCGTACGCGGCGGTCTGCAACAGGCCGGGGACGAACTGCACCTCGTAGGTGCGGATCAGCGAGGCGGCGGCCTCCAGGCCGAGGTACGCCTGGAACCAGCTCGGCAGCACGTCGCCGTACCGGTGCCACCAGCCCGGGCTGTTGGCGTCGCGGGCGAGCTTGAGCAGCGCGTCCCGCTCGTCGGCGGCGCTGACCCCGTAGAGGGTGAGCAGGTCGGCGACGTCGCGTTCCTTGAAGCCGACCCGGCCCAGCTCCATCCGACTGATCTTGGATTCGGAGGCCCGGATCTCCCAGCCGGCGCCCTCGCGGGTGACGCCGCTGGCCTCGCGCAGGCGTCGTAGCTGGGCGCCGAGCAGCATGCGCAGCACGGTGGGCCCGGTTGCCGGACCCCCTTCCGCGGTCGCCATCGCCACGTCGCCCTCCACCTGCTCGCCTTGCGCCGGCCGGGCGCCCCACCCCCGACCGACGTGTAAGCATGCCATGGACGGTGGGTGATCGAACTCCTCCGCGCGGCCGAGATGGTCCCGCCGGCGGGACCGACTATCGATCGATCAGGTTGTCGAAGTCCCCGTCACGGGCGCCGAGGACGAACGCCGTGATCTCGTCCACTGTGTAGATCAGCGCGGGACCCTCGGGATGGCGGGAGTTGCGGACCGCGATGCCCGTCCGGCCGGGGAGTTCGGCCAGCTCGACGCAGTTGCCGCTGGGGTTGCTCCGCCGACTCTTCTGCCACCGCAGCTCGGGGAGCTGGGTGACGGGTACGCCGTTCTCGGGCTGCTGCATGAGGGGTCTTTCTGTGCGGTGATGAGCCGTCCGATGTCGCAAGTGGAGGGTGTCGCGGCGGGGAGGACGGCGACGCCGGATCATGCCGTGCTGCACGTGCATCTGCTATTGCATCTGCATTGGACAGCGAGCATGATAACCCACGTGTGCGGTACCCGACCGTTCACTTTCGGTTACCCCCAACCCGGGCAGCCCCTGGGAGAACGACGGCTGGGCACCGCACGCCGGCCGGCGTCCCGGGCCGTCCGCCGACGCCGCGAGGGAGGTCTCGTGCCGGATCCGCTGAGCGTCGCGTCCGGCATCTCCGCGGCGGGTGCGCTCGTCTCGGTGTGGCAGCTGCGCCGCCGGGCGCTGCGGGCGGAGGCGGAGATCGAATATTTGCAGGCCGAGCTGGCCGCCGAGCGGCACGCCGCCAGCCACGACCCGCTGACCGGTCTGCCCAACCGGCGCGCCTTCTACCGGATCGCCGCCGCGCTGCTCACCGACGCCGGCGGGCGGCCGCTGATCGCCGTGGTGCTCGACCTCAACGACTTCAAGCAGGTCAACGACCGCTACGGGCACGCCGCCGGGGACCAGGTGCTGGTCAGCGTCGCGCAGCGGCTCACCGCCTTCGCCGGGGACAACCTGGTCGCCCGGCTCGGCGGGGACGAGTTCGCCGGCCTGCTGAGCAGCCCGTCGGTCGACCGCCGCTGGATCGACCACGCCACCCGCCGGCTCTGCGAGGCGATGGCCGCGCCGATCCCGGTGGGCGGGCGCAGCGTACGGGTCACCGCCTCGGTCGGCCTGGCGCCGGTCAGCGGCCCGACCCAGCTCGCCGAGGCGCTCTGCGCCGCCGACGCCGCGATGTACCGGGCGAAGGGCGTGACGGCCCGCCGGTCCCCCCGACAGCTCCTGGACGGCCCGCGCCTGGCCGAATGCTGAGCACCCGGCCGACGTCGTCGGGGCCGCTCAGACCAGCGTGACGAGGTACTCCTCCAGCGCCCGGTACGACTGCCGCGCGCCCTCCTCCATGCCCGAGCCCACCATCGCGTCCCGCTCGGCGGCGGTGTCGAAGCGGGTGGTGCCGGAGACCATCGTGCGGCCGTCCTGCTCGGTGAAGACGAGCGTCTCCACGGCCACGTGACCGGGCGCGCCCTCGAACTCGAAGGTCTGCACGATCCGCTCGGGGGCCGCGATCTCGAGGAACTCGCCGCGGAAGGCGTAGGAGTTGCCGTCCGGGGCGTGCTCGACGAACCGGTACCGGCCGCCCACCCGGAAGTCGATCTCGACGTCGAGGGGGTTGCCCCGACCCCACCACCGCGCCAGGTGCGCGGGGTCGGTGTGCGCCGCCCAGACCATGTCGCGGGGCGCGTCGAGGACCCGGGTGAGCACCACCTCGCGGTCGGTGGGCAGCGCGACGGTCAGGTCACCGGTCGGGTTCATGGTTGTTCTCCTTCAGCTCTCGCAGGTAACCGTCCAACGTGTCGTACCGGTCGTCCCAGAGCCGGCGGTACTGGTCGACCCACTCGGCGAGGAGCCGCAACGCCGCCGGCTCGATCCGGCACCGCCGCCACTGCGCCTCGCGGGTGCGCACGATCAGCCCCGCCGCCTCCAGCACGTTCAGGTGCTTGGAAATCGCCTGCATCGAGATCGGGAACGGCGCGGCCACCTCGTTGACCGTCGCCTCGCCGGCGGCCAGGCGGGCCAGGATGGCCCGGCGGGTCGGATCCGCGAGGGCGGCGAACACGGCGCCGACCTGATCTGGTGAGGTCACTGTAATCAACCACCTGGGTTATAAACCGATAGGTTGAATGTACTCGTCGGGGGTGCCCTGTCAAGGACGAACACGCAAAATCGGCTCGGCCGAGCGGCCTCGTCAGCGCCAGCCGTAGCCGGCGCGCAGGGCCTGGCCGATCCGGTCGAAGCGGCCCCGGTCCAGCACCGCGCCCTCGCGCCGGATGCTGTCCTCGCGCATGGTCAGCACCCGGTCGAGGCGGACCCAGCTCGGGCGCCGGTCACGGTCCCACTCCCCCGGGCCGAGCGCCAGCCAGTGCCGCTGGCCGTCACGCTCGCCCTGGCTGGAGAGCATCAGCCCGAACAGCGTGCGGCTGTGCCGGCCGACCACCAGCACCGGGCGGTCCTTGCCCTGCCGGGGGTCGTCCTCGTACGCCACCCAGGTCCAGACGATCTCACCCGGGTCGGCCCGGCCGTCCAGCTCCGGGGCGTACGTCAGCTCCCGGCGCTGCAGGACGCCGACCTGGCGGCGACGGGCCACCTGGGCCGGAATCCGGCCGGCGGTACCGGCCGGCGCGGCCGCGCCTCCGGTCGCCCGATTGAGCCGGGCGACGACGTTCCTCAACAGACCTGCCACGGGCGGCAGCCTAACCCCACCGCCGCCCGGGCGCGCGGCCCGCCGGCGGGGTAATCCGCTCGACCGGTCAGGGGGCGGGTGGCGAGGATCGGAGCGTGCAGGTTCCCCAGCGGCAGATCCGGGCCCGCTTCACCGACACGACGCTGACCGTCTACCAGGCGTACCCGCCGGAGATCGCGGCGGCGGCGCTGTCCGCCGGCCGGTTCTGCCCGCCGTTCCGGCGCGGCCGGATGACCTGGATCAAGCCCTCGTTCCGGTGGATGATGTACCGCTGCGGCTGGGCCACCAAGCCGGGCCAGGAACGGGTGCTGGCGGTCGAGCTGACCCGCGCCGGCTTCGAGTGGGCGCTCGGCCGGGCCTGCCCCAGCACTCCCGACCCGGCCCGGCACGCCGACCGGGCCGCCTGGGCCCGCGAGCTGAAGCGCAGCGACGTGCGGGTGCAGTGGGATCCGGAGCGGTCGCTGCGGCTGGCCCCGCTGTCGTACCGGTCGCTCCAGCTCGGGCTCGCCCGCGCCGCCGCCGACCGGTACGTCGACGAGTGGGTGGTCGGGCTGACCGACGTCACCGCGACGGCACGGGAGATCCGGGCGCTGCTCGACGCCGGCGACGACCGGGCCGCGGCGGCGCTGCTGCCCGACGAGCGCCCCTATCCGCTGCCGGCCGGACCGGCCGCCACGATCGGCGCGACGCCGAGCTGAACAGCCGGGCGAGGCGCGACCGCGGCGGCGGCAGCTCGGTGCGGCGCCGGCCCGGGAGGGTCAGCGCGGACGGCGGGCCAGCACCAGGGTGGTCCGCAGGTCCAGCGTCACCGTGCCGCCGAATCCGTCCACCGCCGCACCGACCGCCGCCAGCACCCGCTCCCGCAGCTCCGGCGGGCGGCGCAGCTGCGGCGAGAAGGTGCGGACCAGGCGCTGGTAGGCGGCCGTGGTCAGCGGCACCGGACGGCGGAACCGCTCGGTGCGGACCTCGACGAAGAGCCCACTGGCGGCGATCTCCGCGCCGAACCAGCCGTCCGGGCGGTCGTGCTGCCGGTCCGGGTCCACCGACTCGAACGCCGCCCGCAGCGCCGCCGCCCGGGCCGGGTCGACGTAGTCGTAGCGGTGGGCGAAGAGGGCCAGGGTGCCGCCCGGGGTGAGCGCGTCGTGCGCCCGCCGGCACCGGGTCGCCGGGTCCAGCCAGTGCCAGGCCATCGCGCAGGCCAGCAGGGGCACCCCGCCGGGCGGCGGCGGCCACTCCTCGAAGGGGGCCACCACGACCTCGACCCCCGGGTGGCGGGCCGCCAGCACCGCGGCCATCCGTCGGTCCGGCTCGACGCAGGTCACCGGCGCGCCCAGCCGGGCCAGCAGCCCGGTGGCCAGGCCGGTACCCGCGCCGACCTCGACCAGCCGGGGCGGCACCCGCCCGTGGTAGGCGAGGATGGCCTCGGCGAGCGCGGGCGGGTAGCCCGGCCGCGCGTCGTCGTAGTCGCCCGCGACCTCGCCGAAGACCTCCGCCACGACCGCCATCCTGCCACCGGTCGACGCGCCCGAAGGAGAGACATGATCGAACTGCCGGGAGACCTGCCGGTCGTCGAACGCACCGCCGTCCGGCTGGTGGTGCGCGACGCGCAGGACCGGGTCCTGCTCTTCCACACCCGCGACCCGGACCATCCCCGCCTCGGCACCTGGTGGGAGCTGCCGGGCGGCGGGATGGATCCCGGCGAGACGTACGCCGAGACCGCGGTGCGGGAGCTGCGGGAGGAGACCGGCTTCGTGGTCACCGCCGCCCGGCTCGGCCCGCCGGCCTGGCGGCGGCGGGCCAGCTTCATCCACCGGCAGCGCCGGCACCTGCAGGACGAGGTGGTGATGACGGTACGGCTCGACGCCGCCGGGCCGGACGTCGACGGCGCCGAGCGGCTGGACTACGAGGTGGAGGACTACTTCGGGTTCCGCTGGTGGACGGTCGACGAGGTGGTCGGCAGCACGGAACGCTTCTACCCGGGGCGGCTGCCCGCGCTGCTTCCCCGGTTCCTCGCCGGCGAGGAGATCGACGAGCCGTTCGAGCTGTGGTCCTGAGCGGGGGTGCCGACCGGGCCGGGGATGGGCACAGTAGGGGCATGACGACGACCCTGCACACCCCGCTGGCCCGCTACGCCGCCCGGCTGCACGCCGGCGCCGGCGACCGGCACCACGTCGCCTCACCGCTCGGCGCCTGGCTGCTGCTGGCGCTGGCCGCGCCGGCCGCGACCGGCGCCGACCGGGACGAGCTGGAGGACGTCCTGGGCGTGAGCGCGCCCGCCGCGGCGGAGCTGGCCGGGGCCCTGGTGGACCGGCCCCACCCGCTGGTGCCGTCCGCCACCGCCGTCTGGCAGCAGGCCGGCCACGACACCGCGCGGCTGGCCGAGTGGCGGGCCACGCTGCCGCGTACCACCGCGACCGGGCCACTGCCCGACCAGCCGGGGCTGGACGCCTGGGCCCGCGAGCACACCCTGGGGCTGATCGACCGGTTCCCGCTGACCCGGTCGCCGGACGTGCTGCTGGCGCTGGCCAGCGCCCTGGCCACCCGGATCTCCTGGGCCGACCCGTTCGACCTCGCCCCGGCCGGGCAGCTCGGCCGCGCCAGCGCCTGGGCGGGGCGGCTCGACCGGGTGCTCCGCACTCCCGCGCGCGGCCACCGGGCCTGGATCGCCGCGACCGGACCGGCCGGCGACGTCGCCGTGCACGCCGCGCCCGCCGTCGAGCGCGACGGCGCGGGCCTGGTGGTGGTGTCGGTCGCCGCCGACCCCTCGGCCCCCGCGGCCGACGTGCTCGCCGCCGCGTACGAGGTGGCCGCCACGGCGGTCGACGAGGCGACGCCGGCCGGCCGCCGGTCGCTGTTCGCGCTGCCGCTCGGCGCCGGTCCGGCGTGGACGGTACGGGAGAAGCGGGTGCACACCCGCGCCCCGGACGGCCGGGAGGAGCGGCACACGGCGGTGCTGCCCTGCTGGTCGGCGCGGGACGAGCACGACCTGACCGCCCCGGCGCTGGGCTTCCCCGCGGTGGTCCGCACGCTGGGCGGGCTGCTCGGCGAGCCCACCCCACGGCTCGAGGCGCGCCAGGCGGCGATGGCCCGCTACGGCCGGTACGGCTTCGAGGCGGCCGCCGTGACCGCCGCCTTCGCCCTGGCCAGCCTCGCCCCGGAGGGCGTCGCCCGCACCGCGGAGCTGCGCTTCGGCCACCCGTACGCGGTCGTCGCGGTGGCCACCGACCGCAATGGCGGGCCGTGGCACGGGGTGCCGGTCTTCTCCGCCTGGGTGGCCGAGCCGGAGGAGCCGGCGGCGACGGACCTGGCGGACCCGCCCGAGGAGTTCTGACCCGGCCGGGGCGGGCACGCCCGGCGTGGAGCCCTCCTCGATGGAGGGCCCCACGCCGGGTCACGCCGCGACCGGCTCCCGTTCCTGCGCCGCCGCCCGCTCCGCGAGCCGCCGCTGCCGCTCCTGCGCACCGATCAGGTCGTCGGGCAGCGAGTCGGGCACCTCGACGTCGAAGCGGCGCAGCATCCGGATCGCGAACCCGCCCAGGGTGATCAGGACCAGGGCCAGCCCGAAGCAGACGTACGCGAAACCGATGCCCCGGCCCGGCCCCGTGCCGATCACCGCGCCCACCGATCCGGCCAGCGACCCGCCCGGGGCGAGCATCGGCTCGAAGATGCTGGTCGCCGCCGGGGCGAGCAGCGCGAACCCGATCGGCAGGGTCGACCAGGCGATGGTCTGGTTGAGGCTGAACACCCGGCCGTGGAAGCGCTGCGGCACCTTGACCTGCACGATGGTCGCGTAGATCGACTGCGCGGTGGTCATCGCCATGGCCAGCCAGAAGGCGCCGACGCAGACCATCGTCACGGAGGCGTCCAGGCCGACCAGCACGCAGCCGACGGCGGTGCCGAGGTTGCCGACCAGCACGCCGACCATCCGCCGGCGCCGGGGCCCGCCCCACAGCGACATCAGCACGCCGCCGGCCACCGCGCCGCAGGCCTCCGCCAGGGCCACCTGCGCGACCTGGGTGGCGGTGCCGAACGAGAGCACCAACGGGGTGGTGAGCACCAGCGCCGGGGCGAGGAAGATGTTGCCCAGGGCGAAGTAGCCGAGCATCAGCCGGAAGCCCCGGTGCTGCCAGGAGTAGCGCAGCCCGTTGGCGATCGCCACCAGCAGCCGCTCCCGGGGTCGCCAGCCGAGCAGGTCGGGGAAGCGCACCAGGGCCAGGGTCAGCACCGCCACCAGGTAGCTCGCCACGTCGATGAGCAGGATGCCCTTGAGTTCGATGGCGGCGAGCAGGCCGGCGGCGAAGACGGGCATCAGCAGCATCGCAAAGCCGCTGGAGAGCTGGGTGATGCCCATCGCGTGCCCGAGGTAGCGCTTCGGCACCAGCTGCGGCACCGCCGACTGGAACGCGATCCGCTGGAACGAGCCGGCGACCTGGCTCAACGCGACCAGGGCGTAGATGTGCCAGAGGACCAGGTTGTCGGTCCAGAGCAGCGCGGCGAGCACCAACTGGATCGACCCGGCGATGCAGCTGGCGACCATCATGATCCGGCGGCGGCTGACCCGGTCGGTGACCGCGCCGGCCACCGGCAGCATCAGCACGCCGCAGATCAGCGCCAGCGCCCAGAGCATTCCCAGGTCGGCCACCGACCCGGTGCGGGTGAACAGCCAGATCGGCAGCGCGAACGCGGTCAGCGCGGAGCCGGTGGTGGAGACCAGCTGCCCGGCGGTGACCGCGACGAACCGGGCCATGCTGGGCTTCACCACGGCCGGCTCCGGCCCGTCGGACCCGCCCACCCGCTGGTGGGCGGCGACCACCCAGCCGGCGTCGGCTCCCCTGGCCTGCGGGGTGAGCGTGGAGACGTCCCCGGCGGTGACCGCCGGGTGGACCCGGGTGAGGATCTCCGCCAGCTCCTCGGCGCGGTACTTGAGGAAGAAGTGCCCGGCCTGGTCGAGCACCACCAGGCCGAGGGTGTCGCTGAGGAACTGCCACTCGGCGTACCGCTCGGCGTGGTAGTCGGTCACCGGGTCCTCCGAGCCGACCACCGAGATGATCGGCGCGCGCAGCTTCGTCGCGCCCCGGTCGAGCAGGCCGGTGAAGTACTCCTCGGAGGCCCGCGAGTCGGCCCGCATGTTGCTGATGATCCGGTCGGCCTGTTCCGGGTCCAGCTCGTCGGTGTCCACCCCCATCGACTTGAGCCAGCTGGCGTAGTGCCGGTTGCTGCGCAGCTGTTCGAGCCGGTTGCGCAGGGCGGCGAAGGCGCCCCGGGGGCGGGCGAACGGGAACATCGCGCCGATGTAGACCGCTTCCAGGTCCCGGCCGGCGGCCTCCACCTTGCGGGCCACCTCGGCGACGATCGCGCTGCCCACGCCGCAGTGGCCGTAGAGGGCGATCGGTCCCTCGACGCGTTCCAGGATCTCCTCGGCGACCCGGCTGGTCAGCTCGTCGAACGGCAGGCCGTCCTCGCTGAGCCCGACGTCGTGGCCGGGGATGGCCAGCGACCACAGGGCGTGGCCGGCGGGCAGCGCGTCGGCGAGGGGCTGGTAGACGATGGCGCTGCCGCCGCCGTACGGGACGCAGACGTAGCTGAGCACCCGCTGCGCCGCCGGGATCGGCCTGGTCAGCTCGTAGAGCAGCCGGCGGGGACCGTCCCCGCCGCCGTCGCCGCCGGAGATGAACCGGGCCAGGTCGCGGATGGTCCGCTGCTGGAACAGGTCCATCACGCCGACGGCGCGCCCGCCGTGCTCGGCCTTGCGGATCTTCGCCACCACCTGGGTGGCGAGCATGGAGTGCCCACCGAGGTCGAAGAAGTCGTCGTCGATGCCGAGCGTGGCCACGCCCAGCACCTCCGACCAGATGCCGGCGAGCAGCCGCTCGGTGTCGTCGCGCGGCTCCACCAGGGCGACCGACGCCTCGCGGGTGAGCACCGGCGCGGGCAGCGCCCGGCGGTCCAGCTTGCCGTTGGGGGTCAGCGGGAGCGCGTCCAGGGTGACGAAGGCGGCCGGCACCATGTACTCAGGCAGGGTCTCCTTCAGCGCCGCCTTCAGCGCGGCGTGCTCGGCCGCGCCGACCAGGTAGGCGGTGAGCCGCTTGTCGCCGGGGGTGTCCTCGCGGACGATCACCGCCGCCTCGGTCACCGCCGGCTGCTCGCGCAGCGCGCTCTCGATCTCGCCCAGCTCGATCCGCAGGCCGCGCAGCTTCACCTGGTGGTCGATCCGGCCCAGGAACTCGATCACCCCGCCGGCCGGGGCGGTCACCCAGCGGGCCAGGTCGCCGGTGCGGTAGAGCCGGGCGCCCGGCTCGCCGGCGAACGGGTCCGGCACGAACCGCTCGGCGGTGAGCGCGGGCCGGCGGTGGTAGCCGCGGGCCAGGCCCACCCCGCCGATGTGCAGCTCGCCGGCCACCCCGACCGGGCAGGGGTTGCCGTTCGGATCCAGCACGTGCAGTCGCAGGTTGGCGATCGGAGCGCCGATCGGGACGGTGGTCAGGCCCGGCAGCAGCGCCGGGTCGCAGTGCCAGGCGCTGACGTCGATGGCCGCCTCGGTCGGGCCGTACAGGTTGTGCAGCTCGCACCCGGGCAGCCGGACGGTGAAGTCGACCGCCGTGGCCGGCGGCAGCTCCTCACCCGAGCAGATCACCCGGCGCAGCGCCGTCGCCGCCTCGACACCCTCCTCGGCGAGGAAGACGGTCAGCATCGACGGGACGAAGTGCGCGGTGGTGACCCGCTCGGCGACCAGCAGGTCGCGCAGGTAGCCGGCGTCCTTGTGCCCGCCGGGCTTCGCCAGCACCAGCCGGGCGCCCTCGCGCAGCGGCCAGAAGAACTCCCAGACCGAGACGTCGAAGCTGGCCGGGGTCTTCTGCAGCACCGCGTCGTCGGGGCCGATCCGGTAGGTCCGCTGCATCCAGTCCAGCCGGTTGACGATGCCCCGGTGGGTGTTCGGCACGCCCTTGGGCCGGCCGGTCGAGCCGGAGGTGTAGATGACGTACGCCAGGTGCTCCGGGCCCGCCGCCGGCGTCGGGTCGTCGGCGGGCTGGTCGGCCCAGGTCCCGGGGTCGTTCAGAACCAGCACGGTGGCGTCGGTGGTCGGCAGCGCGTCGCGCAGGTGCTCCTGCACCAGCACCACCGGCGCGGCGGCGTCGTCGACCATGAAGGCCAGCCGGTCCGCCGGGTACTCCGGGTCCAGCGGCAGGTACGCGCCGCCGGCCTTGAGCACCCCGAGCAGGCCGGTGACCAGCTCCACCGACCGCTCCGCGCAGACGCCGACCAGGGTCTCCGGGCCGACGCCGGCGGCGCGCAGCCGGTGCGCGACCCGGTTGGCCGCGGCGTTCAGCTCGGCGTACGTGGTCGACCGGCCCTCGATGGTGACCGCGACGGCGTCCGGGGTGCGGGCGGCGCGCTCCTCGATCGGCCCGTGCAGCGTCTGGGTGGCCGGGAAGTCGGCAGCGGTGTCGTTCCAGCTCGCCAGCAGGGCCCGCTCGGCGGGCGGGAGCAGGTCCAGGGCGGCGACCGGGGTGTCCGGGGCGGCGACGATCGCGGCCAGCAGGGTGGTCCACCGTCGCGCCATCCGCTCGACGGTGTCGCGGGTGAACAGGTCGGTGTTGAAGACCAGCTTGCCCCAGATGCCGTCGGGCACCTCGACGGCGTGCAGCTCGAAGTCGAACCGGGTGGCCCGCAGCTCCATCGGGGTCCAGCGGAAGCTCACCTCATCGGCGTCCGAGACGCCGGAGAAGCGGCCCATCTCGTAGTTCTGCAGGACGAACATGGCCTGGAACACCGGCGACCGGCTGACGTCGCGGGGCAGCCCCAGCTCGTGCACCACCTTCGCGAACGGCACCTCGGCGTGCTCGAAGCCGTCCAGCACGGCCCGCCGGGTGCGCTCCAGCAGCTCGGTGAAGGTCGGGTCGCCGGCCAGCTCGGCGCGCATCGGCAGCATGTTGATGAACATGCCGACGACGTCCTCCAGCTCCGGGGCGGACCGGCCGGCGACCGAGGCGCCGACGGCGAAGTCGTCCTGCCCGGCGTGCCGGGACAGCAGCACCTGGTACGCCGCGAGCAGGGTCATGAACAGGGTCCCGCCCGACGCGCGGGTGAGCGCGGCGAGCCCGTCGGTGACCGCCCGGTCGACCTGGAACTCGACGAAGTCGCCCCGGTAGGTCTGGGTAGCCGGGCGGGGCCGGTCCAGCGGCAGTTCCAGCGGGGTGATCCCGGCCAGCCGCCCCTTCCACCAGTCCAGGTGCCCCCGGGCCTGCGGCCCGGCCAGCTCCCGGGCCTCCCAGTGGGCGAAGTCGCCGTACTGCACCGGCAGGGCGGGCAGCTCGCCGCCCCGGTAGTGGGTGATCAGGTCCCGCAGCAGCACGTCCACCGACCAGCCGTCGCCGACGATGTGGTGCTGGCCGAGGAAGAGCACGTGGTCGTCGGCGACGTTCATCCGGTCCGGAGTGCCGTCTTGCGGCGCGGAGGCCGGATTATCGTCGTCAGCGAGCCGGATCAGCAGGGCGCGCAGCAGCGGCCCGGCCGCCAGGTCGAACGGCTCGGCCGCGGCGGCGTCCACCAGCGCCTGCGCGGCCCGCTCGTCGGGGGCGTCCACGATGGTCAGCGGCACCTCGACGGAGTCGGCGACGACGACCGTGGGGCGGCCGTCGGCGTCGGCCGGGAAACGGGTACGCAGCGACTCGTGCCGGGCGGTCAGCCCGGCCAGGGCGGCGCGCAGCGCCGTGACGTCCAGCGGGCCGCGCACCCGCAGCGGCACCGCGATGTGGTACGCCGCCTCGCCCGGCGCGAGCTGGTCCATGAACCAGACCCGCTCCTGGGCGTACGACAGCGGCACCTCGACGCCCTCCGGGCGGGGCGTGATCCGGGCGGTGGGCGAGGCCTGCCGCCGGCGCAACCGCTGGGCGATCAGCGCCGCCCGGGCGGCCTCCCGGGCGGGATCCTTCAGGTCCGTCATGTCGGGTTGTCCTTCTCCGCCGCCAGCAACGCGGCGACCTCAGTCTCGGAGAGGTCGTCCAGGTCGGCGGCGATCCGCTGCTCGATCTGGGCGGCCAGGTCGGCGACGACGGGGCTGCTGAACAGCGCCCGCATCGGCAGGTCGACGTCCACCTCGGCGCGGATCCGGGCCATCGCCCGCATGCCGCGCAGCGAGTTGCCGCCGAGGACGAAGAAGTCGTCCAGCGCGCCGACCTTCTCCACCTGGAGGATCTCGGCGTACACCTCGGCCACCAGGGTCTCGGCGTCGGTACGCGGCGGGACGTAGCCGTCGGGCGCCACGGTGGCCGCTGGCGCGGGCAGCGCGGCCCGGTCCAGCTTGCCGTTCGGGGTCAGCGGCAGCGCGTCGAGCCGGACGAACGCGGCCGGCACCAGGTGGGCCGGCAGCTCGCGGGCCAGCTCGGCGGCGAGGGCGGCCTCGTCGGCGGTGCCGACCAGGTAGCCGACCAGGGCCGGCTCCCCCGAGTCGGTGCGCACCGCCACCGCGGCCTCGCGGACCTGCGGGTGGGCCAGCATCGCCGACTCGATCTCGCCCAGCTCGATCCGCATGCCGCGCACCTTGACCTGGTCGTCGCGGCGGCCCAGGTAGTCCAGGGTGCCGTCGGTGCGCCAGCGGGCCAGGTCGCCGGTGCGGTACATCCGCCGGCCGGGCGGGCCGTACGGGCAGGGCAGGAAGCGCTCGGCGGTGCGGCCGGGCCGGCGCAGGTAGCCCCGGGCCACCTGGTCCCCGGCGACGTACAGCTCGCCGACCACGCCGGGTGGCACCGGCCGGAGCGCGGCGTCGAGCAGGTAGACCCGCGCGCCGGCGGTGGGCCGACCGATCGGCACCGGTCCGGCATCCAGCGGCCGGCCGGGCGCGACGCGGGCGGCGACGCAGCCGACGGTCGCCTCGGTCGGGCCGTACTCGTTGACGACCGCCACGTCCGGGTGCGCGGCCCGCCAGCCCGCCAACTGCTCGCCGGTGAGCGCCTCGCCGCCGATCACCAGGTCGGTGGTCGGCGACAGCGCGGCGTCGAGCAGCGGCAGGTGGCTCGGGGTGACCTTGAGGAAGCTCGGCCGGCCGCCGACCTGGGCGTGCGGCGAGTCGATCCCGGCCAGCCGGACGGTGCCGCCGGCGGTGAGCGGGCCGAGCAGGCCGGTCACGGTGAGGTCGAACGAGACCGGCGAGGGCAGCAGCGCGGTGCCGGCCAGCCCCGGGTAGGCGTCCCGGGCCCAGGCCAGGTACGCGGCCACGGCCCGGTGCTCCACCACCACGCCCTTCGGGCGGCCGGTGGAGCCGGAGGTGTAGAGCACGTACGCCGGGTGCTCGGGGCGCAGCGGGGCGACCCGGTCGGCGTCGGTCAGGTCGCCGTCGGCCTGGTCGGCGCCGACCTCCCCGTCGAGCACCAGCGCGGCGGCGGGCACCAGCGCGGCGGTCTCCGGCAGGGCCAGCACCAGCGTCGGCTCCGCGTCGGCGAGCAGGTACGCGATCCGGCCGGCCGGGTAGCCGGTGTCCACCGGGACGTACGCGGCGCCGGACTTGAGCACGGCGAGGACGGCGACCAGCAGCTCGGGCGAGCGGGGCAGGGCGAGCGCCACCCGGGTCTCCGGGGCGGCGCCCCGGGCCACCAGCACCCGGGCGAGCCGGTTGGCGGCGGCGTTCAGCTCGGCGTAGGTGAGCGAGACGCCCTCGCAGACCAGGGCGACCGCGTCCGGGGTGGCGGCGGCCTGCCGCTGGACCCGCTCGATGACCGAGCGGAACGCCGGGGCGGCGTCCTCGCCGTTCCAGGCCCGCAGGACGAGGTCCCGCTCGGCGTCGTCGAGCAGCGGCAGCGCGGAGACCGGCTGCCCCGGGTCGTCGACGGCGGCGGTGAGCAGCCGCACGTACCGCGCGACCACCGCCTCGGCGGTGCCCCGGTCGAACAGGTCGGTGCGGTAGACCAGGCGACTCTCGCCGGTGGTGACGTCGAAGGCGAGGTCGTCCTTGGTGGTGCCCAGCTCCACCGGGTCCAGCCCGGAGTCGGGGATGAAGTTCAGCGCGGTCTGGAAGATCGGCTGCACGGCCGGGTCGCGCTGCGGGGCGACCGCCTCGACGATCCGCTGGAACGGGGTCTGGCCGTGCTCCATCGCGTCCACCAGGCCGGCCCGGACCCGGCCGAGCAGCTCGGTGAAGCTGGGGTCGCCGCCGACGTCGCAGCGCAGCGCCACCGGGTTGACGAACATGCCGATCAGCGGGGTCAGCTCGGCGGTGTCCCGGCCGGCGGTGGAGACGCCGACCACCACGTCGGTGTCGCCGGAGATCCGCGACAGCAGGGCGGCGAACCCGGCCAGCAGCACCATGTACGGGGTGGCCGCCGACCCGGCGGCGAGCCGGCCGACCCGGTCGAGCAGCCCGTCGGGCAGGGCGAAGCGCACCTCGTCGCCGGCGAAGCCGAGCTGGGCCGGGCGGGGGCGGTCCAGCGGCAGGCCGGTGACCGGCGGCGCCCCGGCGAGCTGGCCGGTCCAGAAGGTGAGCTGGCGGTCCAGCTCCGCGCCGGTGAGCTGGTCGCGCTGCCAGACCGCGAAGTCGGCGTACTGGATGGGCAGCTCGGGCACGGCGGCGGGCGCGCCGGACAGCGCGGCCTCGCTGAACGCGGCCAGTTCGGCCACCAGCAGCACCGCCGAGTGGCTGTCGAAGACGGCGTGGTGCACCACGAACAGCAGCGTCCAGGCGTCGTCGAGGCGGACCAGCCGGGCCCGCCACAGCGGCGGGGCGTCGAGCGGGATCGGGGTGCGGGCCAGCTCGGTACGCAGGGCGGCGTACCGGGCGGCCCGCTCGGCCTCGGGCAGGTCGCGCAGGTCGTCGGCGGGCAGCCGGACCGGCTCGTGCTCGCGCACCACCTGCACCAGGGCGCCGTCGTCCATCCGCAGGTGGGTGCGGAGCGCCTCGTGCCGGGCGACGACCCGGCCGACGACCTCGCCGGCGGTGTCGGCGTCGATGCCGGCCGGGAAGCGCCACGGGGTGGAGACGTTGTAGACCGGCGAGGCGGTGTCCAACTGGTTGGCCATCCACACCCGCTCCTGGGCGAAGGAGGCCGGGAAGGTCCACTCCCGCGTCATGACGGCACCTCCCGTACGGAGCGGGGACGCATGTCGGTCCAGACGGTGTCGACGTGGGACAGGCACTCCTCGCGGGTGCCGGCGAAGCCGGCGTCGTGCCACCCGGCGGGCAGCTCCCGGTCGGCCGGCCAGATCGAGTACTGCTCCTCGTCGTTGCGGACGACCAGGAATCGGGAGTCGGCCATCAGTGCTCTCCAGCGCTCTCGGGGGTGTGCGGTTCGGCCATCGCCACGGCGATCCGGCGGGCCCCGGTGAAGGGCTCCCGGCCGTGCGCGGCGGTCATGTTGTCGACCACCAGCACGTCGTCGCGCCGGTAGTCGAAGCGGACGCTGGCGGCCCGGTACGCGGCCCGCAGGTGGTCCATGACGTCGGCGGGGATCTCGCCGCCGTCGCCGTAGTAGGTGTTCGCCGGCAGCCCGTCGGCGCCGAACATGTCCAGCAGCCCCGCCTGGTAGTCCTTCGGGAGGGTGCTCACGTGGAAGAAGGTGGCGTGGTTGAACCAGCGCGGGGTGTCCGAGCCGGGCCGGTGGTGCACCACGTCGCGTACCGCCCGGGTGCGCAGCCCGTCCGCGCCGACCCACTCCAGCCGGATCCGGTTCGCCGCCGCGTACGCCTCGACCTCGGCCCGGTCGTCGGTGCCGAACACGTCCTGCCAGCGGGTGCCGAAGTCGGCGTGGAAGTTGCGCACCAGCATCCAGCGCCGCCGGACGAACTCCTCGCGGACCGCCGGGTCGATCTCGGCGTACACCCGGCGGACGTCGGCGAGCGGGGTGGCGCCGAGGGTGTCCGGCGGGCTGATGCAGTAGAAGAACAACGTCAACGGCCAGCGCGCCTGGTACGAGTTCTCGTTGTGCAGGAAGATCTCCTCGTCCGGCGGGTAGTCGGTCGAGGTGTAGACCCGGCCCTTGATGGCGTGCCGGGGTGAGGACCGCTCGGTGTAGGTCAGCGGCTCGCCGGAGAACGCGCGGACCACCCGGTCGAAGCCGTCCACCCCGCCGACGTCGAAGCCGCGGAACAGCAGCCCGCCGTGGGCGGCGAGCGTGGCGCGCAGCTCCGTCCGCCGCTTGTCGATGAGCTCGGTCAGTGGTGTGCCGTCGTTCTCGACGACCACCGGCAGCGTGGCGATCGTGTCGCTCATTGCTCTGTCACTCCTGTTTCTCGACGCTCAGTCGCGGGGCAGCCGCGGGATGGCGGGAATGGTGGCCGGGGCGGGCTCGTCGGCGGGCGCGGCGCTGGCGCGCAGCTCCTCGATCCGGGCGGCCAGGCCGGCGACGGTGGGGGTCTCGAAGAGGCTGCGCATCGGCAGCCGTACCCCCGTCGCCTTGCGCATCGCGGCGATGAGCTGGACCGCGACCAGGGAGTTGCCGCCGAGGGCGAAGAAGTCGTCGTCCACGCCCACCTCGGCCACCCCCAGCCCGTCCTTCCAGACCTGGGCGATGGTGATCTCCAGCTCGGTACGCGGCGCGGGGGAGGCGGCGCCGCCGCCGGCCGGGGCGGCGAGGGCCGGCTCGTCGGCGGTCTCCAGACCTTCCGTGGTGACCCGGGAGGCGCGGTCGCGGATGTCGTCGACGGTCCGGGTGGCGATCACCACCTGCCGGCCGAGCCCGGCGGTGAGGCTGCGGCGGAACGCCTCGGCCCCGTCGACCGGCCGGATGTCCTCGGTCGGCACACCCGGCTCCGGGGCGGGCGGCTGCGCCGGTGCGCCCACCGTGGTCAGCCCGCCGGTCACCGCGCCCTGGTCGACCCGGCGCAGCACGAAGTCGCTGATCGCGACCAGTTCCCGGCCGTCGGCGTCCCGCAGGGACACGTCGGCGGTGACGACCTCGTCGGTGGCGCTGTCGCGGTGCCGCAGGTGGCTGTGGAACTGCGCCGGCAGGGCGCCGCGCACCACGATCCGCCCGTACGACAGCGGCAGGTAGGTGCCGCTGCCCTGGCCCCGACCGAACGCGGTGGCCACGTCCAGCAGCGCCGGGTGCAGCCCCCAGGAGGGCAGGTCGCCGACCGCCGCGGCGGGCGCGGTGATCCGGGCAAGTTCCTCCCCCTCGCCCAGGTGGTGCTCGGCCAGCGCGGCCCAGCGCGGCCCGAAGGTCAGCATGCTGGTGCGCCCCCGGCCGAACGAGGCGTCGTCGTCCACCCGCCGGCCGGTCACCGCCGGCACCCGCGCCGGCGGGGCCGGCTCGTCGGTCCAGCCGGCCGCGCCGCGGACGTGGGTGCGCAGCTGCCCGGCGGCGAGGCTGCGTACCGCGAAGTCCACGCCGTCCTCGGCGGGGGTCAGCTCGACCCGGTACTGCGCGACCGTGCCGTCGGGCACCGAGAACGGCTCCAGGAAGACCACGTCGCGCAGCTCCACCGCCGCGTCCCCGGTCGGGGCGGGCAGCCCGGCGGCCACCGCCGCCCGGACCGACTCCAGGTGGGCGGTGCCGGGCACCACCGGCACGCCGCCGATGCGGTGCTCGTCCAGCAGCCAGTGCGTGTCGGCGGAGACCAGGCCGTGCAGCACCACGCCGTCCGGGCCGGTCACCGCCGTGGTGAGCACCGGGTGGTCCACCGGATGCGTGACGGTGTCCCGCCCGGCGGCCCGGAAGCCGGCCGGCGCGTCAGTCTCCACGGCCATGCCCACCTCGGCCCAGCCGCCCCAGTTCTGCGACAGCACCGGCGCCCGGAAGCCCGCGCCGGCCCGGGCGTACGCGTCGAGGAAGCTGTTCGCCGCGCAGTAGTCGACCTGGCCGAAGCCGCCGACCACCGCGGTGATCGAGGAGCAGAGCACCACGAAGTCCAGCGGCAGGTCGCCGAAGACCTCGGCGAGGGCGAGCGTGCCGGCGAGCTTCGGCGCGAGCACCCGCTCCGCCTCGGCCCGCTCCTTGACCTCGGCCATGCCGCCGCCGGGCAGGCCGGCGGCGTGCACGATGCCGTCGATCCCACCGAACTCCGCCTCGGCGGCCGCCCGGACCCGGCGCAGGTCGGCCGGGTCGGTGACGTCGGCGGCGAGCACCAGCACCGACGCGCCGGCCGCCTCCATCCGGCGGATCGCCGCGATCGCCCGGCCCGCCCGGTCCGCGCCGCCGTGCACGGCCAGGTGGTCGTCCCACCGCTCGCGCGGCGGCAGGCCGGAACGGGCCAGCAGCACCAGCTTCGCCCGGGCCCGCCGGGCGAAGTCCTCGGCCAGCGTGACGCCGATGCCGCCCAGACCGCCGGTGATCACGTACCGGCCGCCGTCGCGCAGCGCGCCCGGCTCGCCCTCGGCGTCGACGGTGACCTGCTCGTAGCCGGTCACCCAGCGGCGCGGCCCGCGCAGCGCCAGCTCCGCGCGGGCCGGGTCGACCGGCCGGCGCAGCTCGGCGACGAGCGCGTCCACGTCGGACGAGGCCGGGTCGGCGTCCAGCAGCCGGACCGCCAGCCCCGGCAGCTCCGCCGGGAGCACCCGGGCCAGCCCGGCCAGGGTGGCGTGCTCGGGGCGGATGAGGTCGGCGCCGGTCACGTCCCCGATCCCGGCGGTGACCAGGTCGAGGGTGCGGGCGCGCTCGTCGGCGGTCAGCCCGGCGCCGGCGAGCGCCTGCACCAGGTGCAGCGCGCTGAAGAAGCCCCGGTCCTGGGCGGCCCAGGCGGCGGCGACGTCGGTGCCGGCCGGGTCGCCGTCGAGGGCGAAGGCGTGCACCAGCCGCTCCGGCGGGTCGGCGGCGAGCGCCGCCACCAGGGCGTCGTGGTCCTCGCGGGCGCCGGGCCGCAGCCGGTACCCGCCGTCGACCGCCGCGAAGCGCTCGCCGGCGCGTACCACGGTGGGCGTGGCGCCCGCGGCCCGCAGCGCCGCGACCAGCGCGTCGCCGCGCGGACCGTCGGCCAGGACCAGGCAGCGACCCAGCGGCGCGGTCCGCGGCTCGGCGGCGGCCTGCCGCCAGACCGGCACGGCGAACCACTCCGGCAGCGGGCGCGGCCCGCGCTGCGCCGGCGCGGCGGGCGCCTGGTCCACCGGGTCCGGGTCCACCCAGTAGCGGCGGCGTTCGAAGGGGTACGTGGGCAGCGGCACCCGACGGGCGGCCGGATCGGCGTCGAGCCGCACCTCGACGCCGGCGCACCAGAGCGCGCCGGCGCTGGTGAGCAGGGCGGCCAGGTCGCCGCTGCGCTCGCCGGGGCCGGGCAGGCTGCCCAGCGGGGTCAGCGCCCGCTGGGCCGGGCCGGCCTTGGCGACCTGCATCCGGGCCAGGTTGGCCAGCTGCCGGCCGGGGCCGCACTCCAGCAACGCCCAGGTGCCCTCGGCGAGCAGCGCGGCCACGCAGTCGCCGAAGCGCACCGGCCGCCGCAGGTGCGCGGCCCAGTACGCCGGATCGGTGGCCTGCTCGGCGGTGATCCAGGTGCCGGTGACGTTGGACAGGAACGGGATCGCCGGCGGGCGCAGCGGCACCCCCGCCATCAGGGCGGTGAACTCGGCCAGGATCGGTTCCATCATCGGCGAGTGGAAGGCGTGGGAGGTGCGCAGCGCCTTGCTCTTTCCCTTGATCGTCTCGGCGAACGCGGCGACCTTGTCGCTCTCGCCGGCCACCACGCAGGTGCCCGGGCCGTTGACGGTGGCGATGGCCAGCCCCTCGGGCAGGCGCTGCGCGACCACCGACTCGTCCAGCGCCACGGCGAGCATCGAGCCGGCCGGCAGGGACTGCATCAGCCGTCCCCGCGCGGCGACCACCCGCAGCGCGTCCGGCAGGCTCAGCACCCCGGCGACGGTGGCGGCGACGTACTCGCCGATCGAGTGACCGATCATCGCGGCGGGCCGCACCCCGGCCCGCAGCCAGAGGGTGGCGAGGGCGTACTCGACGACGAAGAGGGCCGGCTGGGTGTAGCGGGTCTCGGTGAGCTTCTCCCCCGCCTCCGGGTCGCGGCCGAGGATCAGGTCGCGGACGTCCAGCCCCAGCTCGGGGCGGAGCAGCTCGGCGCACTCGTCCACGGTGGCGGCGAAGGCCGGCTCCTCGGCGTAGAGCTGCGCGCCCATCCCGGCGTACTGGGAGCCCTGCCCGGAGAAGAGCAGGCCCACGCGCGGCGCGGGGCCGTCGACGACGCCGGACTGGCGGCGGCGCGGGGTGCGCAGCGCGGTAACCGCGTCCGGCAGGTCGGCGGCGACCACGGCGACCCGGTGCGGGTACTCCTGCCGGCCCACCCGCAGGGTGTGCGCCACGTCCGCGAGCAGCTGCGGCCCGCCGTCGGTGGCGACCGCCAGGTGCTCGGCGAGGCGCTGCACGGCGGTGTCCAGGGCGGTGGCGGTCTTAGCCGACACGTGCAGCAGCTGCGCCGGGCGGACCCTCTGGTCGGCCCGGTACGCCGCCGGCGCCTCCTGGAGCACCACGTGGGCGTTCGTGCCGCCGATGCCGAAGGAGCTGACCCCGGCCCGGCGCGGCCCGCCGTCGGTGTCCCACTTGGTCAGCGTGTTCGCCACGTAGAACGGGGTGTCGGCGAAGTCGATCGCCGCGTTCGGCCGCTCGAAGTTGATGCTCGGCGGGATCAGGCCGTGCTCCATCGCGAGCACCGTCTTGATCACACTGACGATGCCGGAGGGCTGGCTGAGGTGGCCGATGTTGGACTTCACCGAGCCGATGCCGCACCAGCCCCGGTCGTCGGTGTCCCGGGTGTAGACGGCGGAGAGGGCGGCGACCTCGATCGGGTCGCCCATCGCGGTGCCGGTGCCGTGCGCCTCGACGTAGCTGATGCTGCGCGGGTCGATCCCGGCCATCCCGACGGCCTGGGCGACCGCCGCCATCTGCCCGTCGATGCTGGGCGCGGTGAAGCCGACCTTGCCGGCGCCGTCGTTGTTGATGGCGTTGCCGAGCACCACGGCCCGGATCGCGTCGCCGTCGGCGATCGCGTCGGAGAGGCGCTTGAGCAGGGTGACGCCGACGCCGCTGCCCCAGACCGTGCCGTTGGCGGCGGCGTCGAACGGCCGGCACCGCCCGTCCGGCGAGGTGAAGCCCTCCATGCCCAGGTAGCCGACGTGCGGCAGCTCGACGTTGACCCCGCCGGCGAGCGCCATGTCGCACTCGCCGTTGCGCAGCGCCTCGCAGGCCAGGTGGAACGCGACCAGCGAGGTGGAGCAGGCGGTGTGCACGGTCAGGCTCGGCCCGCGCAGGTCCAGCCGGTACGACACGTTGGTGGCCACGTAGTTGGGCGAGTTGCCGGTGGCGATGGAGACCACCCCGTGCGGGCCGCCGCCGACGCGCTTGTTGCGCAGGACGTACCGGTGCAGGTAGGTGTTGCCGCCGGTACCCGCGTACACGCCGACCGCGCCGTCGTAGCGGGCCGGGTCGTAGCCGGCGTCCTGCAACGCGGTGTAGCAGCTCTCCAGGAACAGCCGGTGCTGCGGGTCGGTGATCTCCGCCTCCCGGGCGGTCATCCCGAACAGCCCGGCGTCGAACTCGTCGTACCCGTCGACCAGCGGCGCCCGGTTGACCCACCCCGGGTCGTCGACCTCCTCCACGGTGGCGCCCCGCGCCAGCTGCTCCTCCCGGCTCAGCTCGGTGACCGACTCGACGCCGTCGACCAGGTTGCGCCAGAACTGGCGGACGTCGGCCGCGCCGGGCAGCCGGGCGGCGAGCCCGACGATCGCGATCGGCTCGATGCCGTCGTCGGCGGGGAGGTCGGGTGCCATCGGGTTGTCCATCTGCGTGTCCTTCATTGCGCGGTGCCGCCGGGGCGGCGGGGTGGGTTGCGGCGGGTGCGGCTGCGGCGGGCGGCGGCCCGCAGCGCGGCGCGGGCGAGTTCCGGCCGGTCGGCGGCGCCGTCGAGGCTGGCGGCGAGCGCCCGGACGGTGGGGTGGCGGAACAGGTCGAGCATGGTGATCGAGCGGCCGGTGGCGGCGGTGAGCCGGGCGTGCACCGCGGCCAGGGCGAGGGAGTGCCCGCCGATGTCGAAGAAGTTGTCGGTGACCCCGACCCGGTCGGTGTCGAGCACCTCCCGCCAGATGCCGGCGATCAGCTCCTCGGTGTCGGTCAACCCGCCCGGACCGGCCGGCATCGAAATGCGCGGCGCCTCGGCGGCCGCCACGGTCATCGCGCCGAGCTGGGGCGTGCGCACGGTGGGCCGGGGCAGCGCGGCGGCCACCGCGTCGGCCGGCGCGTGCGGGTCGGCGGCGAGCGCACCGACCAGCTCGGCCAGGTCGGCCAGGAGCGCGTCGATCCGGTCCGCGTCGAACAGGTCCGGGTTGTGGACCACCTCGACGCCGACGCGGCCGTCGGACTCGACCACGTAGACGGTGATGTCGAAGGGCGAGCCGGGCTTGGGCACCGGGACCGGCACGGCGGTCAGCCCGGTCAGCGCCAGCCGGGGCGGGGCGAAGTTGAGCACGTTGAACAGCACCTGCACCAGCGGGGCGCGGGAGGTGTCCCGGCCGACGCCGAGAGCCTCGACGAGGCGTTCCAGCGGCGCGCCCGGGTGGGCGGTGACCTCGTGCAGCTCGGCGGCGCACCGGTCGACCAGCTCGGCGAAGGTGGCCCCGCCGGTGCGCAGCCGCACCGGCACGGTGTCGATGAAGAAGCCCACCACGTCGTCGAAGGCGGCCAGCCGGCGGTCGGCGACGATCGCCCCGACCACGTGGTCGTCGCCGCCGGTGAGCCGGCGCAGCAGCTCACCGAAGCCGGCGAGCAGCACTGCGGCGACCGTGGTGCCGCGCCGGGCGGCCAGGGCGCGGACCGCGCGGTCGGCGGGCTCCGGGAGGCGCACCGCGGCCTCGGCGCCGGCGTAGGTCTGCACCGCCGGGCGGGGTCGGTCGCGGGGCAGCTCCAGCACGGTGGGCACGCCGCGCAGGTGCTCGGCCCACCAGGCCAGGTCCGCCGCGCCCCGGCGGGCGTCGCGCCCGGCCCGCCACACCGCGTAGTCGGCGTACGTGGCGGCCGGCGGCGGCAACGTCGGGGTGGCCCCGGTGACGGCCCGGTCGTACGCGGCGGCGAGGTCGTCGTAGAGGACCGCCTCGGACCAGCCGTCGAAGACCGCGTGGTGCATGGTCATCGCCAGCACGTGCGCGTCGGTGCCGAGCCGGTAGACGGTCACCTGCCAGGGCGGCCCGGTGGCCAGGTCGAAGGCGTGCGCCGCGCCGGCGGCGAGCATCCCGGCCAGCTCGGCCTCGGCGTCGGCGCTGCCGGTCAGGTCGACCACCGGCACGGCCACGTCGGTGGGTTCCGCGCAGACCGCGTACGGCACCCCGGCGGCCTGCGGGATCCGCCAGCGCAGCACGTCGTGCCGCTCGGCGACGGCCCGCAGCGCCGCGCCGAGCGCGGCGGTGTCCAGCGGGCCGCGCAGCCGGTGCGCGACGGCGATGTTGTACGGGGCGCTGGAGGGGGCGAGTTGGTCGACGAACCAGAGCCGGCGCTGCGGTGGGGACAGGGTGGGCGGGTTGCCGGTGGTCAGCGGCTCGGTGTCGGCCGGGGCGGCGGCGCGCAGCCGGGCGACCAGGCCGCCGAGGGTGCGTCCGGCGAGCACGTCGGAGATCTCGATGTGCCGGCCCAGCTCGGCGCGGAGCGCGGCGACCAGCCGCATCGCGGCGATGGAGTTGCCTCCGGCGGCGAGGAAGTCGGTGTCCGGGCCGGGGGTCCCGCCGAGCAGCCGGGTCCAGATCCGGGTCACCGTCGCCGTCACCGGGTCGGCCGCACCGGCCGGCTCCCCGGCGGTGGGTCCGGCGGTCAGCGCGGCCACGGCCAGGGCGCGCAACGCCGGCCGGTCCAGTTTGCCGGTGACCGGGCTGACCGGCAGGTCGTCGCGGCGCAGCAGCCGGGCCGGCAGCATCGCCGCGGTCAGCCGCGCCCGGGCGTAGGCCCGGATCGTCTCGTCGCCGGGCGCGCCGGCCGGGGTGAGGACCGCGACCAGCTCGGTACCGGCCGGCCCGGGCACCGCCTCGACCGCGACCCGGTCGACGCCGGGGGCGCCGGCCAGCACCGCCTCGACCTCGCCCAGCTCGATGCGCTGGCCCCGGATCTTCACCTGCCGGTCGGTACGTCCGAGGTAGACGATCCGCCCGTCGGCCGCCTGGCGGACCAGGTCGCCGGTGCGGTACAGCCGCTCGCCGGGCAGCCCGGAGAACGGGTCGGGGACGAACCGGTCGGCGGTCAGCCCCGGCCGGTCGAGGTAGCCGTCGGCCAGTCCGGGGCCACCGATCAGCAGCTCGCCGCTCTCCCCCGGCGGCACCGCCCGCAGCTCGGCGTCGACGACGTACGCCCGGTGGTTGGGCAGTGGCGAGCCGATCGGCACCGGGTCGGTCTCGGCGCCGCTCAGCTCGCCGGTGACCGCGAGCACGGTGGTCTCGGTGGGGCCGTAGCCGTTGAGGAAGCGCCGCCCCGGCGCCCAGCGGGCGGCCAGCTCGGCGGGGACGGCCTCGCCGCCGCAGAGCACGGTACGCCAGCCCGGCACGTCGGCCGGGTCCAGCATGGACAGCACGGTCGGGGTGATGAAGCCCCAGTTCACCTCGTGCGCGGCGATGAACCGGGCGAGCCGGGCCGGGTCGGCCCGGTCGTCGGCGCCGAGCAGTTGCACCGCGCCGCCGAGCAGCAGCGGCAGGAAGAGGTCCATGGTGGCCGCGTCGAATCCGAGCGAGGCGATGCCGAGGCTGCGCACCCCGGCGTCGGCGCCGCTGATCGTGGCGCACCCGGTGACGAACTCGACCACGTTGCGGTGGGTGGTCAGCACCCCCTTGGGGCGGCCGGTGGAGCCGGAGGTGAACAGCACGTACGCCGGGTCGCCGGGCCGGGCCGGGCAGGGCGCCAGCGGGGCCGGGCCGGCCGACTCGACCACCTCGACGCCCGACAGGTCGGCCAGTTCGGCCGCCGCATCGCCCACCAGCAGCGACACCCCGGCGTCGGCGACGACCTCGCGCTGCCGCTCGCGGGGGCCGTCCGGCTCCAGCGGCACGTAGCAGCCGCCGGCGAGGAGCACCCCGAGCACGTCCACGACCAGCCGGGGCCGGCGCCGCCCGCAGACCCCGACCCGGGTCTGCCGGCCCACGCCGTGGGCCCGCAGCGCGGCGGCCACCCCGGCCGCCCGGCCGACCAGCTCCCGATAGGTGAGCCGGTCGTCCCACTGGCGGACCGCGACCGCGTCGGGACAGCGCGCGGCCCGGGCGGCGATCAGGTCGGCCAGCGTCCCGTCCGGCCAGGGCAGCTGCGGCCCGGCGACGGCGCTGATGGACAGGATGTCGGTCACCCGTGCTCTCCCCGGTAGGTGGCTGGATCGGTGATCTGCAGGCGCAGCTCGCTGACGTGTCCGCGCCCGGCGGCGTCGGGCACCCAGGCGTCCGCCGGCGTGGGCAGCAGCTCGGTGACCACCACCGCCACGTCCGGGCCGGTCTTCGCGGCGGCGTCGGCCATGGCGCACAGCGACTGGGCGTACAGCGGGCCGGTCAGGTCGACGTAGCAGGGCTTGACCTCGGTGCCGACCTTGACGAAGACGCGCTCCGGCAGGCCGAGGGCCGCCCGGAAGCGGCGCGCCGCGAGGTAGCGCGCGGTCTCGTCGCCGTGCCCGGCCAGCCCGCTGCCGGCCACGGTGGTCCGCCAGGTGCGCCGGGCCACCACCAGCCGGTCGATGGTGATCCTGGGCGTGTGCGGGGCCGGGTCCAGCAGCTTGAAGGCGTCCAACAGCAGCGAGCCGAGCAGGTGGGCGAAGATCTCCATCACCGGCCAGCGGGACCCGTCCGGGAATACCGCGATCAGCCCGTCGCCGTCGCGGACCACGGTGACGGCGGTGGCCGGGACCAGCCGGTCGACATCGCCGCCGCGCGCGGTGTCGATGCCGAGCTGGCGGTCCGCCGGGCCGGTGAGGGCGTATGTGGTGCGGGTGGTCAGCCGGGGCCAGCTCTCCGGGTAGAGCACCCGGATCCGGGCCGGTCCGAGGTCGGCGTCGAGCGCCGCCCGCAGCGCCGCCGGGTCGGGGTGGAACGGGGTGAGCACCGCGCTGTCGTAGGCGACGGTGGCCGGGTGCAGCTCGCCGAGGACGAGCAGGAACTCACCCCGGTCGATCGCCTCGGCGGAGGCGGCGCTGACCTGCAGGTCGGGGTTGTGGATCCGGGCGGACGGCCAGCCGGGCCGTTCGGCGGCGAAGAGCGCGCGGACCGGGCCGGCCAGGTCCTCGGCGCGCAGCCGCAGCTCGACGGTGCCGGCCGGCAGGTGCCGCAGCCCGAACAGCTCGGCCCACCGCTCGGTGAAGTCCGCCCCGGCGCGGGCGACGGGTCCGTCCGGGGCGATCAGCATCCCCTGGGCCAGCGACCAGATGTCGGCCAGCCGGACCGGACCGTCGGCGGCGAGCTCGTCGTGCAGGTCGGCGAGGATCGCCTCGCAGCCGGCACCGATCTCGGCGGTGAGCCAGCGGGCCGCCTGGAGGATGACGGCGAGCGGGGCGGCCAGCGCGTCCAGCACCGTGGCGCCGACGGTGACGTCGAGGTCGCGGGCGGTCTCCTCGTAGCAGACGGTGCGCCCGGCGTACATTTGGCCGCTCTGCCGGGTGGCGGGGCGGCCGGTGACCGCGGTGAACCGGGTGTTGAGCGCGGCCAGCGCGGCGCCCAGCCGGTCCGGGTCGCCGGCGGCGGCCGCGACCGCGTCCCGGGCGGCGCGGAGCCGGTCGAAGTCGGCGGCCACCGCCGCCCGCACGGCCTCCTCGCCGATCGCCGCGATCCGCTCGCCGAGCACCCGTTCCGCGGCCGGGCTGTTCGGCAGGTTCGCGTCCCAGGTCAGCTGGCCGCGTTCGACGAACCGGTCCAGCAGCAGGTACGCGTCGTCGACGGTGCGGACGTCGCCGTCGGCGCGGGCCCGCTCGGCCAGCTCGACGGCGGCGGTGCGCCCGTCGCAGGACGCCAGCAGCCGGGCCTCCACCGCCGACAGCGGGATCGGCGGGTGCAGCGGCCAGCGCAGTTGCCGGCCCTGGACGGTCAGGTGCGGTTGCAGCGCCGGGGCCCACCAGCGGCGTACCGCCAGGTCGTCGGCGAGCCGGTCGGCGTACGCGATCAGCGCCCAGGCCTCGAACCCGACGTGCCGGCGGGTGACCAGCCCGGGTCCGGGCGCCAGCCGGGTACGCGGGTCGTCCGGGTCGAAGGTGCCCCAGCAGACCGGGCCGAAGAAGCCGATCGTCTCGGCCTTGCCGCAGTAGCGCTGCCAGTAGCGCAGCAGGCTCAGCTCACGCTTGCGGCGGCGCACGTTGCGGACCGCCGGGTCGGTGCGCAACAGGCCGTCCAGCGCGATCAGCATGTCCGGGTTCTGCCAGGTGACCGCCTCGCGCAGCAGCGGGTCGGCGGCCAGTTCGCCGGCCACCGCCGAGGAGTCGGCGAACGCCTCGCGCAGCGCCTTGTCGACGATCTCCGGGGCGACCTCCCCGGCGAGCAGCCCGTCCGCGGCGGCGGCCGCGTCGGGCGCCGCGAACCGGTCCAACCCGTCGGCGGGGAAACCGGCGCTGCGCAGGACCACGTCCCGCCACACCGACCAGCCGGTGTCGCCCAGCGGCAGCAGATGGCTCATCGACGATCCTCGCTCTCGGGGGCGTCCACGATCTGCAGCCGCAGCTCGCTGAAGCACGGGCGGCCGGTGCCGTCCGGCACCCACGCCTGGTCGGGGGTGGGCAGCATCTCGCTGACCAGCAGGGAAACCTCGTCGCCACCGTCGATGCGGGCGGCCCGGACCATGGCGCAGAACATGGTCACGAAGGCGGGGCTGCTCAGGTCCACGAAGCAGGGCTTGACCTCGGTCCCGAGCTTGACGTAGACCTGCTCCGGCAGGCCCAGCCGCCGTCGCCAGGCCCGTGCCGCGAGGTAGCGGTCGCGCTCTCCGGTCACCGCGGCGAGCCCGCTCTCCCCGACCGTGGTCCGCCAGGTCTGCCGGGCCACCACCATGTTGTCCAGGGTGATCCGGGGGGTGTAGGGCGCGGCCGCGACCAGCTTGAACCCGTCGACGGCATGCGCGCTGAGCAGCTCGGCGAAGACCTCGGTGAGCGGCCATCGCTGGCCGTCGCGGGCGGTGGCGACCAGCCGGCCGTTCTCGTCGGTCACCGTGAGGTCCACCGTGGGCAGCACCCGGGCCGGGTCCGCGCCCGGGGCCGGCTGGAACGCCAGGTGCCGGTCGGTCGGACCGGTCAGCGACTCGGCGGTACGGCTGGTCCGCCGGGGCCACTCGCTCGGGAAGAGCAGCCGGATCCGCCGCTCGCCCAGGTCCTCGGCGAGCGCCGCGCGCAGCCGCTCCACGTCCGGGTGCGACGGGGTGAACACCGCGCAGTCGAACGACGACCAGGCCGCGTGCAGCTCGCCGAGGACGACGGTGAATTCACCCCGGCGCAGCGCATCGGCGTCGGAGGCGCAGATCTGCAGGTCGGGGCTGTGTACGACCCCGTTGGACCAGGACGGCCGGGACCCGGGGAAGACCTCGTCGATCCGCTCGGCGAGGTCGGCGACCCGCAGCCGGACCTCGTCGGTGCCGGCGGGCAGTGTGTCCAGCGCGAACAGCCCGGCCCAGCGCGCCGCGAACTCGGCGGCCACGGTGTCGACCGGGCGCTCGCCCCCGCCCCAGAACAGGCCCTGGACCAGGAACCAGAGGTCGGACAGGGCGACCGGGTTGTCCCCCGCCTCGGCGCGCAGCTCCTCGTAGAGCCCCCGGAACACCGCCCCGTACGCCTCGGTCAGGGCGTTGACCATCCAGCGGGCGGCGCGCAGCAGCACGTCGAGCGGGGCGGCGAGGTCGGCCAGCAGCGGCGCGCCGAAGACGACGTCGAGGTCGCGGCTGGTGTCCTCGTAGCAGATGGTCCGCCCGGCGTACATCTGGCCCTCCCGTCGCCGGGACGCGGCCCCGGTCAGCGCGGTGAAGGTGGCGTCGAGGTCGTCGAGTGCGACCCGGAGCCGGTCCGGGTCGCCGGCCGCGGCGGCGACCTCGTCGCGGGCCGCGCGCAGCCGGTCCCAGCCGGTCCGCGCGGCGGCCCGAGCCGGCTCGTCGCCGATCCCGTCGATGCGGGCGGTGAGCACCTGCTCGGCGTCCGGGCTGACCGGCAGGGCGGCGTCCCAGGTGATCAGCTCCCGGGCCACCAGCCGGTCCAGCAGTGCGTAGCCGTCCTCCGGTCGGCGCAGCCCGAGCGCCGGGTCGGCCACCAGGTGGCACGCCGGCCGGCGGCCGTCGACGGCGGCGAGCACCGCCGCCTCCACCGGGGACAGCGGCACCGGCGGCCGGCCGGGGCGCAGCACGCTGCGTCCGCGCACGCTCAGGTGCGGGCAGAGCATCGGCGGCCACCAGCGGCGCACCGCCAGGTCCGTGCCGATCCGGTCGGCGTACGCGGACAGCGCCCAGGACTCGAACCAGACCCAGCGGCTTCGGGTCAGCCCCGGCCCCTGGCTGATCCGGGCCACCTCCGGCTGCTCCGGGTCGAGGGTGACCCAGCAGCTCGGCCCGAAGAAGCCGACCGTCTCGTTCTTGCCCGCGTACCGCTGCCAGTACTTGAGCAGGGCCCGCTCGCGGTCGCGGCGACGCACGTTGCGGGCCGCGTCGCCGCCGCCGCGGGCCAGGCCGTCCAGGGCGACGAGCGCGCCGCGGTTCTGCCAGGTGACCGCCTCGCGCAGCAGCGGCTGGCCGGCCAGCTCGCTGATCCGGTGCGCCGCCGCCCGGACGGCCTCGTCGAACTCCTTGTCGAACCGGTCGGCGCCGGCCCCGGTGGCCAGCAGGTCGTCGGCGGCCGCGGCGGCGTGCGGCGCGGCGAGCAGGGTCAGCCCGTCGGCGGGGAAGCCGGTGCTGCGCAGCACCGCGTCCCGCCACACCGACCAGCCGGTCTCCCCCAGGGGCACCCGGTGCGCGGGGGACGAGCCGGTCGACCCGCCAGGGTCGGACGCGACCACGTCGGACCCGGCGCCGCCGGAGCCGGCATCGGCAGACGCGGCGGGGGCGGCGCGGGGGCGGACGGCCTCGGCCAGGTCGGCGCGGATCGCGGCGAGCAGCTCGGGCAGCCGGTCGGTGAGGAAGAAGTGCCCGCCGTCGATCTCGTGCAGGGTGAACCCGGCGGCGGTGTGCGCGGCCCAGGCGGCGCTCTGTTCCCGGCTGACCGCCCGGTCGTGCCGGCCGCTGAACGCGACGAGCGGCACCGGCAGCGGCTCGCCGGGGACGTACCGGTAGCTGTCCACCCGGCCGAAGTCGGCACGCAGCAGCGGCAGCAGCAGTTGCACCAGCTCGGGATGTTCCAGCAGCTCGGCGGGGAGCCCGCCGCCGGCGCCGAGGCGGCGCAGCAGCTCGTCGTCGTCCACCCGGGACAGCCCGTCGAAGAGGCTCGGGGCGGTGACGTGCGGCGCCCGCGCGCCACCCACGTAGAGCCGCAGCGGCAGCGGGCGGCCGGTGCGGCGCAGCTCGCGGACCACCTCGAAGCCGACCCGGCCGCCCATGGAGTGGCCGTAGATCGCGTACGGGCGGTCGGCCCGACCGGCGATGGCGTCGGCGACCTCGCCGACGTTGAACCGGGGGTCCTCGCTGATCCGGTTCTCCCGTCCGGGCAGCTGCACCGCCAGCACCTCGACGTCCGGGCCGATCCCCTCCGGCCAGCGCCGGAAGGCGCTCGCGCCGGCCCCGGCGTAGGGCAGGCAGAACAGTTGCACCGGCGCCTGGGGTCGGCTTCCGGGCGAGACGAACCAGTTCACCGCGCACCTTTCTGAACAGGGTCAATCCAGTACCGCCGGCGCTGGAAGGGGTAGCCGGGGAGCCCGGTGCGGCGGACGCCCTCGCCGGGGTGCAGCGCGGCCCAGTCGACGTCGCGGCCGGCGACCCAGTCGGCGGCGAGGTCCCGCAGCCGGCCGGCCGGGCCGGCGATCCGGGTGTCGGCGTCGAGCAGCTCGTCCAGCGCGGCGACCGCGCCGGCCGGGTCGGTGGCGACCACCGCCGCCCGGCAGTCGAAGGCCCGCCGGCCCAGCGCCAGGGTGGCGGCCACCGCGGGCAGCGCCGGCGTCGCGCCGGCCAGGTGGGCCCGCAGCCGGGTGAGCGCCGCGCGCAACGCCCCGGGGGTACGCGCCGAGACCGGCAGCAGGTACGCGGCACCCTCGGGCGCCTCGACCGGCTCGACCGGCGGGGGCTGCTCGACCACCACGTGCGCGTTGGTGCCGCCGAGGCCGAACGAGCTGACCCCGGCGACCCGGCGCGGGCCCGGCGGCCAGTCGCGCGCCTTGGTCGGCACGTAGAACGGGCCGCCGGCCAGGTCGATCTCCGGGTGCGGCCGGGTGAAGTGCAGGTTCGGCGGGATCACCCCGTGCTGCACGGCGAGCACGGTCTTGATCAGCCCGGCCACGCCGGCGCCGGCGTCGAGGTGGCCGATGTTGGTCTTGACCGAGCCGAGCGCGCAGGACTCGGCGGGCGCGGCGCCGCCGTACACCTCGTGCAGCGCGGCGACCTCGATGGCGTCGCCGAGCGGCGTACCGCTGCCATGGGCCTCGATGAAGCGGACCTCGCCGGGCGCGACGTCGGCCGCGGCGAGCGCGTTCGCGACGGCGGCGGCCTGCCCGGCGGGGCCGGGGACGGCGAAGCCGGCCCGGTCGGGCCCGTCGTTGGTGACCGCCCAGCCGGGCAGCACCGCGTAGATCCGGTCGCCGTCGGCCTGGGCGTCGGCGAGGCGGCGCAGCGCGACGACCCCGACCCCGGAGCCGAAGCCGGCCCCGTCGGCGGCCTCGTCGAAGGCGCGGCAGCGGCCGTCGGGTGAGGCGAGGCCGCCGGGGGTGTGCCGGTAGCGGGGCCAGGTGACGTTGACGCCGCCGGCGAGGGCGAGGTCGCACTGGTAGTCGGCGAGGCTCTGCGCGGCGAGGCAGACCGCGACCAGCGAGCTGGAGCAGGCACTCTGCACGGCGACCGCCGGCCCGGTCAGCCCCAGCCGGTACGCGACCTGGCCGGGCAGGTGGTCGGTGAACTGCCGGCCGATCAGCCGGGCCTCCCAGTCGTCCGGGTCCACGTCGCCCACGACGGCCGGGTTGTCCAGCAGGTGGAACAGGAAGTACCGGTTGGCGGAGGTGGCCGAGTAGACCCCGACCAGCCCGGGGAAGCGGGTCGGGTCGTGCCCGGCGTCCTCAAGCGCCTCCCACGCGGTCTCCAGGAAGAGCCGGTGCTGCGGGTCGGTGCGGGCGGCCTCCTGCTCGCCCATGGCGAAGAACTCGGCGTCGAAGTCGGCGACGCCGTCGAGCCGGCCGGCGGCCCGCACGTGCCGGGGGTCGGCTCGTAGGCCGGGCCCGATGCCCAGGGCGGCCAGCTCGGCGTCGCTGTGATCGTGGATCGAGTCGACCCCGGCGCAGAGGTTCCACCAGAAGGTGGCCAGGTCGGGCGCGCCCGGGAACCGCCCGGCGAGCCCGACCACGGCGATCTCGTCGCCGGTGTACTCGCGGGCGGCGACGGTCGGTGCGGCCGGGGCGGGCAGGCTGGGCGCGGGGGCCGGTGCGCCGGGCCGGTCGTCGATGGCCGCCGCGTCGAGCAGCCGGGCCTGCGCCGCCACGGTGGGGTGCGCGAAGAGCCGCACCATCGGCAGCGCCACCCCGAACCGCTCGGCGAGGCGCTGCTGCACCTGGCCGAGGAGCAGGGACTGGCCGCCCGCGTCGAAGAAGCTCTCCTGCCGGCCGACGGCGTCGCGGCCGAGCACCGCGCACCAGATGTCGTGCACCGCCCGCTCGGTCTCGGTGGTCGGCCCGTGCCCGGCCGGGACGTCCCGGGGCGGGTCGGGCAGCGCCCGCTCGTCGACCTTGCCGGTGACGGTGAGCGGGAAGGCGTCGAGCGCGACCACCGCGCGGGGCAGGGCGTACTCGGGCAGCCGCCGGGCGAGGGCGGCGCGCAGGGCCGCCGGGTCGAGGGGCCCGCCGGCGGGCGTCGCGTACGCCAGCAGCTCGCCGTCGCGGGCGATGGCCCGGACGGCGGCGACGCCGGGCTGGGCGGCGAGGACCGCCTCGATCTCGGTCAGCTCGACCCGGAACCCGCGCACCTTCACCTGCCGGTCGAGCCGGCCGAGGCAGACCAGCTCGCCGCCGGGCAGCCGCGCCCCGAGGTCCCCGGTGCGGTACGCCCGGGTGACGCCGTCGTCTCCGAGGCTGAACCGGTCGCTGTCCTGCCCCAGGTAGCCCGGGGCGAGGTACCGGCTGCGCACCACGATCTCGCCGGTGTCCCGGTCCAGCGACAGCTCGTACCCGGGCAACGGGGTGCCGATCGGCAGCGGTCCGGTGGCGGTCGGGTCGGCCTCGGCGAACGGCAGCGTGTGCCGGGCGGCGAAGGTCATCTCGGTGGCGCCGTAGCCGTTGACCAGGACGCAGTCCGACGCGAACCGGTCCCGGCCGCGCGCGGCGTCGGCGTGGGTGGCCTGCTCGCCGCCGAGCAGCACCACCCGCACCGAGTCGAGCCGGCGCGCGCCGAGGGTGTCGAGCAGGAACCGGTAGACGGTCGGGGTGGAGTGGTAGACGGTCACCCGGCGTCGGACCAGCTGGTCGGCGGCGTGGGCCAGGCCGTGCCGGCGCAGGTCCACCGGGACGACGGCGGCGCCGGTGAGCAGGGCCGGGTACAGGTCGGGGATGGCGGCGTCGAAGCTGAACGAGGCGAGCAGGCTGAGCCGGTCGTCCGGGCCGAGGGCGAGGTCGCGGATCTGGTTGTCCACGACGTGCGTCAGGTTGCGGTGGGTCTGCGCGACGGCCTTGGGCGTGCCGGTGGAGCCCGAGGTGAACAGCACGTACGCCGGCGCGTCCGGGTGCACCGGCACGGGACGCAGCGGGGCGCGCCCGACCCCGTCGAGGACGATCACGGGGGTGCCGGGCCGGTCGGCGCACAGCCGCTCGGCCAGTTCCCGGTGCGCGGCGGCGCAGGCGACGGCGCGCACCTCGGCGGCGGCGAGCAGGTGCCGCAGCCGCGCGTCGGGGAACCCCGGGTCCACCGGCACGTACGCGCAGCCGGCGGCGAGGGCGCCGAGGACGGCGGCGACGGTGGGCGCGCCGTGCCCGGTGAGCAGGGCGACCCGGTCGCCGGCGCGCAGGCCCGCGGCGGCGAGCGCGGCGGCGTGGCCACCGGCACTGCCGGCCAGCTCGGCGTAGTCGACCTCGTGGGTCTCGCCCAGGATCGCCGGCCGGTCGGGATGGGCGGCAGCGACGTCCACGAAACGCTGGATGATCATTGGTTGTGCCATCTCAGGGAGCTGACTCGACTCCACTGTGGACAGGCACGCAGGTATCGACAATTGTGATCATGATCCCCCCCAGGACTTCACAATGGAGCCAGAATAGGGCTCGATGACTCCTGGAACAGGCCATTGATCGGAGTCAGCCCGAAGGGGCCACGACGCCTCGGTGATCGGGCGTGGAAATTCGGCCGATCATCCACCTAGCGCGAAGAGGAGTTTCAGCTTAAGGGAATTTCAGCGAGCAAATTTCCGGCGAAAGGGGCCGTAGGCCGGGGATCTTCCGCCCGGTCGGCTCCCGTTATGGCAGCTCAGGCGGGGTGCGCAGTGGCGGCGACGTCACTCATCGTACGGCCGCGGTGGCGCTGGATCGACGTCCCTGGTGAAACTTTTCGGCAACTGCGCCACCAGGTCCTGGAACTCGCCGACCGTGACCGCCTCGCGCAGGGTGGCGAAGACCGCCCGGACCCCGACCTGGGCGGTGGCCGGCTCGACGCCGGCCCGATCGGCCACCCGGCGCAGGAACTCGACCGGTCCGAAGGTCTCCGCCGCGCCCGGCGTGGTCTCCGGCGGCGGCCCGGCCAGGTATGCGCTGAGCTCGTCGGGGAGCTGGGCGCTCAGGTCGTCGACCTCGCCGGCCTGGACCCGCTCGGCCACCGTCACCAGCACGGCACGGGCGATCGCGGCGGCCCGCTCCGGCGGCAACTCTGCCCGCCGGGCGACCGCGTCGACGAAGAGGGGAAAGCGCACCGGTCCTCCTCCCGTTCCGCCGATCGGCTGTACCTCCGACCCGGAGTCCCCGGGTCGTCCGTCGGAAATCCGACCCTCGGCGGCCGTCCCGCCGGGTCGGGAATCCGACCGCGGTTACCCGTCCCGGCCGGCCGCAAACGGCCGCCTCACCCGACCGGTTCCGGCGCGGCTCGCGCCCCCCGGGACGAGCGGGAAACCGCCCGCCTCGGGGGCGAACTCGTGGCGCGGCACCCGCAAGGTCGCTCAGGCCAGCAGGGCCCGCCGGCGCAGGTCGTCGAAGATGATCCGGTCGACCGGGGAGACCCGGTCCCGGTCGGCGTACCCGAGCCAGGCGACCTCCTCGATCTCGTGGTCCGGCCGGGGGTCGCCGTGGTGTTCGGCGGTGTAGCAGGTCATCCGCACCAGCGTGCCCGCCGGGTGGCCGTGCGCCTGGGCGGTGAACGTGCCGAGGTGCACGGCCGTCTCCGGGTCGATCACCACACCCAGTTCCTCGGCGATCTCGCGGGTGAGCGTCTCCCGGTCGGTCTCGCCGGGCTCGCGCTTGCCGCCGGGCAGGTACCAGACATCCTTTCCCCGGGAGCGGGTGCTGAGGATCCGGCCATGCGCGATCCGGATCCAGGCGATCTTGTCGATGGGTTCCACGGGCGGTCCTCCGGTGCGACGGGAACCCACTGTAGACGGCGTCCCCCGGCATGTCGGGTTTGGCGGCGGAGGCCGGCGGGGCAATCGGAGCGCACGGGGTGCTCCCGGAAGGAGGGGCGCGAGTGGGCTGGTGGCGCGACCGGTGGCGGCGGCGGAAGCCGCCGGAAGACGTGGCGGAACTCCTGACCAGCACGGGACTGTTCCGGGTCGCCGGCGAACAGGTGGAGCTCGGCGACCGGGAGACCGTCCGGCGGTGGTTGCGCGAGCTCGATCCCGACCTGGGGCAGCAGGTCTTCGTGCACCGCCCCTGGGGGACGGTCGCCGCGGTCAGCGACCACCGCGATCCGGTGGCCGTGGTGATGTCGGACGCCGAGGGACGCTCCTGGGCCGCCTACGTCCCCGGCGCGGGCCACCGCGAACACCTCACGCCCGAGCAGGTCGAGTCGGTGATGCTGGCGGCGCTGACCTCGGACGGGCCCCCGGCCGGCCCGGACTGGCGGCGACTGGACTGACGACCGGCTCGCGCCGGGAGGCCGACCGGACGGGCCGGTTCGGATGCCGCTCACCCCTCGGCGAGGGTGTCGAGCAGCAGCGACGCCGTCCAGCTGAACGCCGCCGAGCCGAGCCCCGCCGCGGTGTCCGGGTGGAAGTACTCGTGACAGCCGCCGGTGGCGACCAGCGCCAGCATCGACTCGCGCAGCCCGGCGGCCAGGTCCGGTCGGTGGTGCGCCCGCAGCCCGCGCCAGAGCAGCCAGTTGGTGTTCATCCAACTGGGGCCTCGCCAGTAGCGCAGCGGCTCGAAGTCCGCCGCGGTGCGGTCGTGGGTGGGCAGCGGACGCGGCATGCGCGGGGCCAGGCCGAACCGCGCCGAGCACGCCTCGGTCAGCACCGCCCGCACCTGGCGCCCCGGCAGGTCGGGCAGGATCAGCGGCATCAGCCCCAGCACGGTACGGGCCGGGACCAGCCGGTCGGTGCGCAGGTCGCGTGGGTGGAAGGTGCCGGTGGCCGGGTCGTAGAGCCGGCGGACCACGGCCTCGGTGATCCGGGCCGCGCGGTCGCGGTGCGGGCCGGGATCGGCCCCGACCACGGCGGCGATCCGAGCCAGGGCGTGCTCCGCCGCGCCCAGCGCCGCGTTGAACAGCGGGCACTCCACCAGGAACGGATGCCACCCGGCCAGCGCCTGGTCGGTGTAGCGACGGTCGCGGTAGGAGGCGACGATCGCGACGTACCGCGCGTAGTCCAGGTCCGTGGGGCGGTGCGCGGCGTCGGCGTGCGCGGTGTCGTGCCGACGGTACGCCCGCATGACGGCGGCGTCGGCCGGCACCGCCGCCATCGGCGCGTCCCAGGCCGGGCTGTTGTCCAGGCCGGACTCCCAGGGGTGCACGATGGCCGCCAGCCCGGCCCCGCCGACGTCCCGCCGGCCGGTGAGGTAACGCTGCTGGGCGACCAGCCTCGGGTACAGCCGGCGCAGCGCCTGGGCCGACGCCTCGGACGGGGCGCGGCGGTGCACCAGCCAGGCCGCCTGGGCGTGCACCGGCGGCTGGACGATGCCGGAGGTGGCGGCGGCCGGAGCGCCCTCGGCGGCGGCGGAGCCCCAGAACTCCGGCCCGGGGAAGTACGAGCCGACCCGCAGCGCCGGGTTGAAGACGATGTGCGGCACCCGCCCGTCGGCCCACTGGGCGGCGAACAGCGTGCGCAGCTCCCGCCAGGCCCGGTCGGGGCGGACGTGGGCCAGCCCGATCGCGATGAACGCCGAGTCCCAGCTCCACTGGTGCGGGTAGAGGGTGCGCGAGGGCACCGTGTGGTCGTGCTCCCAGTTGGCGTCGAGGGTGGCGATGGCCAGCCGGCGCAGGTCGGCGAGGTGCCCGGCGGGCGCCGGCCGGGCCGGCGCGCCGGCCCTCGGGGCGGGGCCGCCGTCCGGGTCGTCGGCGGGGGGCGCGCCGAGGCCGGACGGGCCGGCAGCGCCGGTGCTCACGCCGCCGCCTGCCGGGGCTGGGCGTGCCGGAGCACGGTCGCCGCCTGTTGCAGTGCCCGGACCGGGTCGCCGCGCAGCCGGCACTCCAACGCCAGCCAGCCCGGGTAGCCGATGTCGCGCAGCGTGCGCAGCAGCGCCGGCCAGTCCAGGTGCCCGGCGCCGGGCTGGAACCGGTTGGAGTCGCTGACCTGCACGTGCCCCAGGTACGGCGCGGCGGCGCGCAGGGCGGCGTGCACGTCGTCCTCCTCGATGTTCATGTGGAAGGTGTCGGCGACCACCCGCACCGAGGGCAGGCCGACGGCGGCGCAGAGCGCGACCGCCTCGTCCAGCCGGTTGACCATGTGGTCCTCGTACCGGTTGAGCGGTTCGAGGAAGAGGGTGACGCCCTCGGCGCGGGCGTGCTCGCCGAGGTCGCCCAGGGCGTCGACGAGCACCTGCCGGTCGCCGCCGGGCGGGCGGGGCGGTTCGAACGGGGGCAGCCGGCGGGAGAACATCCCCCAGGCGGCGGGGGTCATCGCGCCGATCCCGCCGAGTTCGGCGATCACGGTGAGCTGGGAGCGCAGGTTGGCGACCGCGTCGCGGGAGCGCGCCGGGTCGAAGTCGCCGATGAAGTGGTCCATCTCCACGCAGACGGTGGGCATGACCACCCCCTCGGCGCGGGCCCGGCGCAGCTCCGGCAGCCGGCGGGCGAGGGCGAGGTCGCCCCGGCCGCGCAGCTCGATGCCCTGGTAGCCGAGGGCGGTGGCGAGAGCGAACTTCTGGGGCAGGTTGGTGCCCGGGAGCAGTTGCTCCTGGCAGGCGAGCGGGATGGACATCAGAACTCCAGCACGACTTGTAGGACGTCACCGGCACCGCGGTCGAGCAACGCGAGCGCGTCGGCCACCGCGCGGGCGTCCACGACGTGGCTCACCAGCGGCAGCGGGTCGACGCTGCCCTCGGCCACCAGGTCCATGAAGGTGTGGGCGATGCGGGTACCGGACCACCGGCCGGCCAGGCCGGGCGCCGGGGCGGGCCCGGAGACCTGGGCCGCCACCAGCTGGATCCGGTTGTGGTGGAACTCCTCGCCGAGGCCCAGCCCGTCGGCCTGGCCCTGGTAGAAGCCGCCGGCCACCACGCGGCCGGCGTGGGTGGTGGCGCGGATCGCCTCGTGCAGCGCCGGGTACGCCCCGGACAGCTCCAGGCAGACGTCCGCGCCCCGGCCGGCGGTGGCCTCGCGCAGCACCGCGGCGGCGGAGTCGACACCGGCGTCGACGGTGCGCCGGGCCCCGAGGCGGGCGGCCCGTTCCAGCCGGGCGGGCACCCGGTCGACGGCGACCACCCGGGCCCCGGAAAGGCTGGCCAGCCGGGTGGCGAGCAGCCCGATGACGCCCTGCCCGAAGATCCCGACCCAGTCGCCGAGGTGCAGGTCCCCGGCGAGGACGGCCGTCAGCGCGATGGCGCCGGGGCGGGCGAAGACGGCGGCGAGCGGGTTGAGCCCGGGGGCGAGCGGGTTGACCGCGCCGGCCGGCAGGACGGCCTCGGCCCGGTGCCCCCAGATGCCCCAGACGAGCTGGCCCGGATGTCGGTCGGCCACGTCGTCGGCGACCTCGACGATCTCGCCGACCTCCTCGTAGCCGAAGCCGACCAGCGGGTACGGCACGGGGGTCTGCCGGGGGACGAACATCCGGCTGGCGTCGTCCCAGTCCTTGCTGAGCCGGGGATTGCTCCCCCGGAACAGGGTGAGCTCGGTGCCGGCGGAGATGCCCGAATAGCAGGTGCGGACCCGGACCTGGCCCGGGCCGAGCGGATCGGTGGGGCAGGGCTCGAGGCTCACGCGCCGCGGCCCGGCCAGCGAGACAACCCAGTTGCCCATGGTGCCACTCCCGGGACGTACCGGGCTCAATCTTAACAAAAAATCGCTATATGTCTTGTGATTGATCAATCCAGCACGTTGAATCCCTCATGTACCCTTCGAGAGGAGTGCCACAGATGTCATCCCCTCCGATGCGGATGCTGGCCGCCACCCTGATCCTCGCAGTAACCGGGGCGAGCCTGCTGGCCTGCAGCGACGACGAGTCTAAAAGCGACAGTTCCGAAATAACCGTCTGGAGCCTCGAGGACGTGGCCGACCGGGTCACCGCCACCAAGGCGATCATCGCCGACTACACCGCCAAGACCGGCGTGAAGGTCAATCTGGTCACCGTCAACGAGGACCAGTTCCCCTCTCTCATCGCCTCCAGCGCCGCCGCCGGGGAGCTGCCCGACGTCGTCGGGTCGGTGTCGCTCGCCGGCATCCGCACCCTCGCCGGCAACGAGCTGCTGCATCCCGACGCCAACAAGGAGATCGTCGACAAGCTGGGGCGGGACACCTTCTCGCCACGGGCCCTGGAACTGACCTCCGACGACGGGAAGCAGCTCTCGGTACCCAGCGACGGGTGGGGGCAGTTGCTGGTCTACCGCAAGGACCTCTTCGACGCCGCCGGCCTGCCCGCCCCCGACACGTACGAGAAGATCACCGCCGCGGCGGCGAAGCTGAACACCGGCGGGGTCGCCGGCATCACAGCGGCCACCGCCCCGGGCGACGTCTTCACCCAGCAGACCTTCGAGCACCTGGCCCTGGCCAACAACTGTCAGCTCACCGACGACTCCGGCGCGGTCAAGCTGGACTCCCCCGAATGCGTCGAGGCGTTCCGCTTCTACGGCGACCTGATGCGCAACCACTCCGTGAAGGGCGCGCAGGACGTGGACACCACCCGGGCCACCTACTTCGCCGGCAAGGCCGCCATGCTGATCTGGTCGCCGTTCATCCTCGATGAGCTTGCCGGGCTGCGCAACGACGCCAAGCCGACCTGTCCCCAGTGCGCGAAGGATCCGAGCTGGCTGGCGAAGAACAGCGGCTTCGTCACCGCCATCAAGGGACCGAACGGCGCGGAGCCGGCCCAGTACGGCGAGATCAGCTCCTGGGCGGTGCTGAACGAGGCCGCCGCCGACCCGGCGAAGTCCTTCGTGGAGTACCTGCTCTCCGACGGCTACCCGCGCTGGTTCGGCATGTCCCCGGAGGGGCGCTTCCCGGTCCGCAAGGGCACCGCCGACGACAAGGAGAAATTCCTCACCGCCTGGAACACCAGCCAGGCCGGGGTGGACGCGAAGAAGCCACTCTCCGAGGTGTACGGCGCCGAGGTGCTGACCGGCCTGCGCACGAGCCCGGACACCTTCCAGCGCTGGGGCCTGACCCAGGGCCAGGGCAAGCTGGTCGGCGCGATCCTGGGCGAACTGCCCGTACCCAAGGCCCTCGCGGACGTCGTCGGCGGCAAGAGCGACGCCGGCGCGGCGGCCGCCCGGGCGAAGAAGGACGTGGAGGCGATCAAGGCGGGCGTCAATTGACGACGGCTCCGCCGGAGGCCGGCCGCTCCCCCACCCGGGAGCGGCCCGGCCCCGGCCGCCGACGCCCGCTCACGCTGCGTCGCCGGGAGTCGCGCGCCGGGCTCGCACTGGTTGCGCCGACCCTGCTCGTCGTGGTCGCGGTGATCGGCATCCCGATCGTCTGGACGGTGGTGCTGGCCTTCCAGCGGGTACGCCTGGCCACCCTGCGCAAGACCGGGCTCTTCGGTGAGCTGACGCTGAGCAACTTCGACCGGGTGCTGAATACGCCGGGCTTCGCCGACACGCTGTGGACCACGGTGCTTTACAGCCTCGGCGGCACCGCCGGGTCGATCGCGCTCGGCCTGGTCGCCGCGCTGGTGGTCCGCCGGCCGTTCCGGGGCCGGACGCTGGTCCGGGCCTCGATGCTGCTGCCGTACGTGGCGCCGGTGGTCGCGGTGGCCTTCGTCTGGCAGGTGATGCTCGACCCCCAGCTCGGCATCGTCAACGACTGGGGGCAGCGCTTCCTCGGCTGGGACGCCCCGATCCCCTTCCTGTCCCAGGACTCGACCGCCCTCGCCACGGTGATCGCGTTCGAGGCGTGGCGCTACTTCCCGTTCGCGTTCCTGTTCCTGCTGGCCCGGCTCCAGGCCGTCCCCGGCGAGCTGGAGGAGGCCGCCCGGGTGGACGGCGCCACCCCGACCCAGCGGTTCCGGCACATCCTGCTGCCCCAGCTGATGCCGGTGATCGCCCTGCTGGGCGTGCTGCGGTTCATCATGACGTTCAACAAGTTCGACGACGTCTACCTGCTCACCGGCGGCTCCGCCGGCACCGAGGTGGTCAGCGTCCGGGTCTACCAGTTCCTCACCGCGCGGACCGACATCGGAGCGGCGGCGGCGCAGGCCGTCGTGCTGGCCGTGGTGCTGATCGTCTTCGTCGCGATCTACCTGCGCTTCTTCGCCGGACGCAGGGAGGCGTGATGGACCGCGACCGGATCGAGACCGTCTCGCTGCGCTGGCTGCGCCGGCTGGTGGTCACCGCGTTCCTGCTGGTCACCCTGCTGCCGTTCTGGTACATGCTGGTGCTCTCGGTACGCCCCATCGAACGGCTGCTGCTCGACCCCGGCTCGCTGTGGGTGCCGCTGGGCGAGCTCACCGTGGCGACGTACACCGAGGTGTTGAAGGCCGCCGAGGACGGCGGCCAGGGTTTCCTCACCTTCATCCGCAACAGCGGCCTGGTCGCCCTGGCCGCGACGCTGCTGACGCTGCTGGTGGCGATCCCCGGCGCGTACGCCGTCTCCCGGTTGCGGTTCTTCGGCCGTCGGCAGGTCAATGTCCTGTTCCTGGCCGTCTACCTGTTCCCGTCGATCGTCATCGCCATCCCGCTCTTCGTGGTCTTCACCCGGGCCGGGCTGCGCGGGTCCCTGTTCGGCCTGGTGCTGGTCTACATCTCGCAGACCCTGCCGGTCTCGGTCTACATGTTGAAGAACTACTTCGAGACCATCCCGATCAGCCTGGAGGAGTCCGCGGCAATCGACGGGGCCGGCCGACTCGGCATCATCCGCCGGATCAGCCTGCCCCTGGCCGCCCCGTCGATCATGGCGGTCGCGCTCTACGACTTCATGATCGCCTGGAACGAGTTCCTCTTCGCGCTGCTCTTCCTGGTCGACAAGCCCGACCGGTGGACGGTGTCGCTGGGGCTCTCCCTGCTCGCCGACGGCGTCGAGGTGCCCAAGACCGTGCTGATGGCCGGGTCGGTGATCCTCACCCTGCCCATCGTGATCCTCTTCTTCGCCAGTGAGCGGCTGCTCACCGAGGGTCTCACCGCCGGCGCGGAGAAGGGCTGACCACCCGCCCACGGACGGTGACCGACCTCCGGTCACCGTCCGTGGACACCGCGATCACGCCTCGAAACACCTGCCAGATCATCGTGCCGAACGGCCACGTCGTCCGTAGCATCGTTCGAAAACCCGCCCCGGCGGGTACGGGGGAGGCCGGTGGAACGCCCTGCGCGTGCCGCCGGTAGGTGCGCGAGCGCCGCATCCGTATCCGCGACAGGCAAAGGGGCCGGCGATGGGTCGAGCACGGCAGGAAGCTCCAACGGGCACCCAGGGTGAGGACTACACCCGTCGGCTGCAACGCCTGGGTGGCGCGCGCTGGAAGCAGCTGCTCGACGTGCAGGCGCCGTACCGGTGGAACCTGCGGCGGCTCGGCCTGGGCCGTACCCTCGACGTGGGCTGCGGGCTCGGCCGCAACCTCGCGAACCTCGGCGACGGCGCCGTCGGGGTCGACCACAACGCCACGTCGATCGCGCACGCCCGGGCCGCCGGGCACGAGGCGTACACGGTCGAGGAGTTCTTCCGCTCCGAGCACGCCCGCCCGGACGCCTTCGACTCGCTGCTCGCCGCCCACCTGCTGGAGCACCTCCCCGCCGGCCAGGCGCTGGAGGTGGTCTCCTCGTACCTGCCGTTCGTCCGCTCCGGCGGCACCGCCGTCTTCATCACCCCGCAGGAGCGCGGGTACGCCAGCGACGCCAGCCACGTCCGGTTCGTCGGGTTCGCCGAGGCGGCCGAGGCCGCCCGCGACCTCGGCATGACCGTGGTGCGGCAGTACTCGTTCCCCTTCCCCCGGGCGCTCGGCAAGCTCTTCACCTACAACGAGTTCGTCACCGTCGCCCGGCTGCCCTGACCGCCGGGCCGCCCCGCCGGGCGCCGGTTACCGTGGCGGCATGACCAACCCGACCCGCTGGGCGACCGAGACCGGTCCCGGGCACTCTCAGTGGTACATCGACCGGTTCCGCAAGCTCGCCGCCGAGGGCGCCGACCTCGCCGGCGAGGCGCGCCTGGTGGACGCCATGGTCGCGCCCGGCTCGCGGATCCTGGACGCCGGCTGCGGCACCGGCCGGGTCGGCGCCGCGCTGGCCGCCCGCGGTCACCGGGTGGTCGGGGTGGACGCCGACCCGGCGCTGGTCGAGGCCGCCCGGGCCGACCATCCCGGCCCGCGCTGGCTGGTCGGCGACCTCGCCGCACTGGACCTGGCCGCGGCCGGCGAGCCGGAGCCCTTCGACGCGGCCGTGGTGGCGGGCAACGTGATGGCGTTCGTCGCTCCGGGCACCGAACGGGACGTGCTGGCCCGGATCGCCGCGCACCTGCGCCCCGACGGCGTGGTGCTGGTCGGCTTCGGCACCGACCGGGGCTACCGGCTGGCGGACTTCGACGGCGACGCGGTCGCCGCCGGGCTGCGCCCCGAGCACCGCTTCGCCACCTGGGACCTGCGTCCGTGGCGCGACGACGCCGACTTCGCGGTCAGCGTGCTCCGCCGCCCCGCGCCCTGACCGCCCGCCGTCCTGCGCCGCCCGCCGTCCTGCGCCCTGACCGCCCGCCGTCCCGCCCCCTGACCCACTCGCGGCGGGCGCCCCGGGCCCGACCATCGCCAGGCCCGGTTCAGGCGGGGGCGGCCACCGCCCGCGCGGCGGCGGGGTCGAGCGGGCTGCCGGCGGGCACCAGGCTGACCAGGCCGGCCGGCAGCCGGACCGGCCGCACGTCGCGGTAGCCGAGCATGCCCAGCACCTCGGTGCCGGCCAGCACGTACCGCCGGCCCAGGTCGGTGACGACGGAGACCGCGCCGCCGGTCGCTCCGGGCGCGGCGACGGACTCCACCACCGCGCCCCGGCCGGGCTCGACCACCACGTGGTCGGCGAGCACCCCACCCCGCCCGGTGGCGGCGCCGGTGCGGGCCACGGCGGTCAGGTCGGGCAGGGTGGCGCCGACGCGGACGTCGCGGACCTCGCCGTCGTCGCCGACCCGCGCGCAGAGCGCGCCACCGTCCACGCCGGCCAGCCGGGGCGGCGACGCGGGTGGGGCCGTGGGGCCGCTGGGCACCAGATCCGGCAGCTTGGGCAGGGCGGCGAACCGGCCGAGGGTGATCGGCTTCGGGTCGCCCTGACCGGTGCGGGCCATCAGCAGGGCCGCCTGCAACTCGGTGATACCGGCGAGGCCGTCGGATTCGGCGACCGCGTACTGCCGGCCGCCGCCGGAATTGCGGACCAGGTAGACGTCACCGACCGCGGCGCCGGCGACCCGGGCGGCGGGCCGGCCCAGCTCGGGCAGGGCCGGCGGGGCCAGGTCGGCGCCCGCGGGCAGCGTGTTGAGCAGGGCGGGCGCCACCGGCACCGCCCGCTCCCGGGTGGCGGCCAGGGCCGCCAGCACCCGGCTGGTGTCGCGCAGCAGGAAGCGTCGCTCCCGCCAGACGAGATGCAGCGTGCCGTCCGGATGCCGGACCAGCACCCCCTCCTCGCCGGTCGGCCGCCCGCCGGTGGCCTCCCGACCGATGAGCAGCGCCGAGCGGGGCGTCGGACGCTCGGTCTCGGCCGGCACGACCGAGCAGACCGTCCACGCGGCGGTCGAGAGCCGCCCGGGGGCGGGCAGCGAGTCCGGCGCGTCGGCGATGCCCAGCGGCAGGCCCCGGGGCACCCCCTCGATGGACCGGCGGGAGACCAGCACCGTGCTGGACCGCTCGGCGCCGATGATCAGCAGCGCGGAGGCGTAGTTGAGCACCGGGTGCAGCTTGCCGTCCCGGTAGACGAACCGGGCGCCGGACTCCTTCTCGACGATCACCGCGCCCGGGTCGCGCCACTTGCTGCCACCGCCGGCGAAGAGGCCGTAGAGGGCGAAGCCGCCGAGCCCGATCGCGGCCACCAGCACGCTCGCCAGACCGGCGCCGGCGAGCCGCCGGAACGGCGACCGCGCCGGGTCGGTCTCCCGCATCACCAGCGCGGCGACCGCCCGCTGCACGGTGAACTGGTACGAGTGGAGCTGGTCCTGCCGCGACGGCATGGCGTCCCTTCCGGCGAGTCGTCGGCGGACAGGATATGCGCTGCGTCGATGTCCCGGCGACCCTGCGTCGTCACGGCTCCAGGGGCGCCGTGCCGGCCAGCCCGCATGTCGCACCCCCGCTTGCCGCGTCGCGTATAACCGGACGGTGGACAGCAGTGAATGGGACGCGCGGTACGCCGCCTCGACGGAGCTGGTGTGGACCGCCGAGCCGAACCGTTTCGTGGTGGAGGCGACCGCCGACCTGCCCCCGGGTGGGGCGCTCGACCTCGCCGCCGGGGAGGGGCGCAACGCGGTCTGGCTGGCCGGGCGGGGCTGGCGGGTGACCGCGGTCGACTTCTCACCGGTGGCGGTGACGCGCGGCCGGGAGCTGGCCGCGCGCCGGGGCGTACCGGTGGACTGGCGGGTCGCGGACGTCACCGCCGACGCGCCCGAGCCCGGCCGGTACGACCTGGTGCTGGTCGCCTACCTGCATCTGCCCCCGGCCGCGCTGGCGACGGTGCTGGCCGGGGCGCGGGACGCGCTGCGGCCCGGCGGCACGGTGGTGGTGGTCGGGCACGACCGGGCCAACCTGGAGGGCGGGGTGGGCGGCCCGCGCGAGCCGACGATCCTGCTCACCCCGGAGGAGGTGACCGCCGGTCTCGACGGGCTGCGGGTACGGCGCGCGGAGACGGCCCGCCGCCCGGTGACCGTCGACGGCGACACCGTGGACGCGCTCGACACGGTGGTGGTGGCGACCCGGGCGGCGTGACCGCCGGGGTGGGGGTCACCGCAGAGCGCGCCGGCCGGTCAGGGTCGCGGGATGGGCCGGACCCGACCGGTAGCATCCCGCACGGACGGTGGCGGCGAGGAGGCCGGGTGGGCGCGCGATTCGAGGAACTGGCCTGGCGGGAGACCCCGATCGGCGAGATCAGCCTGCGTCGGCGCCGTGACCCGGCGCTCGACGTCGACGTGTACGAGGTGAAGCTCGACGACGAGTTCCTGATGTCCAGCCTCTTCCCGGTGGCGGAGATCGAGCTGGCCCGGTTGGGCCTGGCCCCGCTGACCGGGGACGCCCTGGACGTGGTGGTCGGCGGCCTCGGCCTCGGGTACACCGCGCGGACCGCGTTGGAGGACCCCCGGGTGCGCTCGCTGGTGGTGGTCGAGGCGATCGAGGACGTCATCGACTGGCACCGCCGGCAGCTGTTCCCCTTCGCCGCCGGGCTGGCGGCCGACCCGCGTACCCGGTTCGTGCGGGCCGACTTCTTCGCCGCCGTCGCCGGCGGCACCGGCCTCGACCCGGCGGATCCGGACCGCCGGTTCCACGCCGTGCTGCTGGACGTGGACCACTCGCCGCGGCACGTCCTGCACCCCAGCCACGCCCCCTTCTACCGGGCGGACGGGCTGCGCCGGCTGGCCGACCTGCTGCACCCGGACGGGGTGTTCGCCCTCTGGTCGGACGACCCGCCGGACGAGGAGTTCGGCCGGGTGCTGGCCGAGGTGTTCCCGACCTCGCAGGCCCACGTCGTCCGCTTCGCCAATCCGTTGACCGGCGGCGAGAGCGCCAACACCGTCTACGTCGCCCGACGCTGACCGACGTTTCCGCACCCGTCCGGCATGTCCGGCCGCCCAGGGGGAAGGCGCGCGGACAGTCGATCAGGGAGGCGAACATGCGGACCGTGCTCTGGATCGTCGGCATCGTCGGCGGCGCGCTCGTCCTGCTGGGGCTGCTCCTCGAGGCGGTCCGCTGGCTGGTCGTCATCGGGGCGATCGCACTGGTGGTGGTGATCGTGCTGGCCTTCGTGCGGGGCCGGCAACTGATGCGACAGCACTCCCCCGGTCGCCGATAGGCGAACGCCCGGGCCGGCCGCGGGCGCGGGCGGGAACGCGAACGGGTTGTCAGGTATCGGACAGATTGCAACCCGACCTGGTCGTCGAGGGTTCTCCCGTCACACCGTCCGGAGCACCCGGACCGACCACGGGGAGATACCGATGGCCCACCTCGCTCGACGCAGGATGCTGGCGGCCACCGCCGGGCTGCTGTCCGCCGCGCTCGGCGTCGCCACCGCACCGGCGACCGCCGCGCCGCGGACGGCCAGCGCCAGCGCCAGCGCCTGCAAGCTGTCCACCCTGCCGTACCCCGCCGACGTCTACCGCGCCGACGCGCAGGCCATCGACCGGACCGGCCGGTTCATCGCCGGCACCGCCCTGCGGAGGGGTGAGGACAGCAACCAGCTCCTGCTGCTGCTCTGGAAGCGCGGGCGGCTCACCACGATCGAGTCGCCGCTCGCCGACGCCGTGGCGGACGTCAACACCGCCGGCACGGTGGTCGGCAACGGCTGGGCCGATGGCAGGACCCGGCCGTGGATCCTGCGCGACGGCGCTCTCGAACTCCTCCCGTCGCCGCCCGGCGGCGCGGAGCCGACGGCAATCAACGGGACGGGAGACATCGTCGGTGTGGGGGTGGACCCGGACACCTTCGACCCCTTCCCGCTGCGCTGGCCGGCCGCCCGGCCCGGCACGTTCGAGGTGCTCGACCTTCCGGCCAACGCCGTGCCGCAGGGCATCACCGAGGACGGCACCATCGTCGGCACCGCCGGCGACTTCGCGGCGTGGACCGGCTGGGTGCGATACCCGGACGGACGCGTCCGGACCCTCACCGTGCCGGGGGCCCGCACCACCATCGTCTACGCGGCGCAGGGCCACTGGGCGATCGGTCGGGCCAACCTCGGTGACGGCAACCAGGTGAAGGTGCGCTGGGACCTGCGCGACGGCTCCTGGTCGCGACTCGCCGACGAGCTGCCGTTGGTGACCGACGTCAACAAGCGCGGGACGGTGGTCGGCGGCGACCGGATCGCCCGCGGCGGCGGCTCCCGCCTGCTGCCCGGGGGCGGAGCAGGGGTCGGCGTCGGCGCGCGGGCCATCTCGGACACCGGCACGGTGGTCGGCTTCCGCAACGACGGCCGGGTGACGCCGGTGCGCTGGACCGGCTGCTGACCGACCGGCGGGCGCCGGTCGGACCGTCGGCGGCGCGGGTGTCCCGCCCGCGCCGTCGGCGGCGGCCCGACCGGGACCCGCAACCGAGCCGAGCGCCGAGGAACCATACCTACGGGGGCGTAGGTTACTGGTAGGTAGGTTAGGCTGAACACGGATGCGCCCCGTCGTGATCGACCGGGCGGACCGTCGTGCCCAGCGAGGGGAGACCCGATGGACCTGACCACCGAGCGGCCCTGGCTGCGCAGCTACGCCCCGGACGTGCCGGCGACCATCGCCCCGTCGGAGGAGTCCCTGGTCGACCTGCTGCGCGCGGCGGCCGGCCGGTTCGGTTCCCGGGTCGCGCTGGACTTCTTCGGGTCCACCACCACCTACGCCGAACTCGACGCGCAGGTGGCCCGGGCGGCGGAGGCGCTGCGCCGGCTCGGCGTCGGCGCGGGCGACCGGGTGGCCCTGGTGCTGCCGAACTGTCCGCAGCACGTCATCGCCTTCTACGCCGCGCTGCGCCTCGGCGCGGTGGTGGTCGAGCACAACCCGCTCTACACGCCGCAGGAGCTGGCCCACCAGCTCGCCGACCACGGCGCCCGGGTCGCCGTGGTCTGGGACAAGTCGGCGCCGCAGGTGCGGGGCGCGGGCGCGGTGGAGACGGTGGTCGCGGTGGACCTCACCCGCGCGCTGCCCAGGGCGAAGCGCTGGGCACTGCGACTGCCGCTGGCAAAGGCGCGGGCCGCCCGCGCGGCGATGACCGCTGCGGCGCCGGGCACGCTGAGCTGGGACGCGCTGCTGGCCGCCGCGCCGCCGCTGGCCGCCGAGCACCCCGCGCCCGGCCCGGACGACACCGCGCTGCTGCAGTACACCGGCGGCACCACCGGCATCCCTAAGGGCGCCGTGCTGACCCACCGCAACCTGCACGTCAACGCGGCGCAGGGCCGTGCCTGGGTGCCGGGGCTGCGCGACGGCGAGGAGACGGTGTACGCCGTCCTGCCGCTGTTCCACGCGTACGGGCTGACGCTCTGCCTGACCTTCTCGGTGAGCATCGGCGCCACCCTGGTGCTGCTGCCCCGCTTCGACGTCGACCAGGTGCTCGACGCGGTCCGCCGCCGCCCGCCGACGTTCCTGCCCGCCGTCCCGCCGATCTACGAGAAGCTGGCCACCGCCGCCCGCGAGCGGGGCGTCGACCTCACCTCCGTCCGGTACGCCATCTCCGGCGCGATGGCCCTGCCGCCGTCCACGGTCCAGCTCTGGGAGTCGGTCACCGGCGGGCTGCTGGTCGAGGGGTACGGCATGACCGAGACCTCCCCGGTGGCGCTGGGCAACCCGGTCTCACCCGCCCGCCGGCCGGGCACCGTCGGGGTGCCGTTCCCGTCCACCGAGGTCCGCATCGTCGACCCCGAGGACCCGTCGGTCGACCGAGGCCCCGGCGAGGCCGGCGAGCTGCTGATCCGGGGCCCGCAGGTGTTCGCCGGATACTGGAACCGCCCGGAGGAGACCGCGGCGGTGCTGCTGCCGGGCGGCTGGCTGCGGACCGGGGACGTGGTGGTGATGGACCCGGACGGCTTCGTCACCGTGGTCGACCGGATCAAGGAACTGATCATCACCGGCGGCTTCAACGTCTACCCGTCCGAAGTGGAGGACGCGCTGCGCCGGGTGCCCGGGGTGGCCGACGCCGCCGCGGTGGGGCTGCCCGGCGAGCACGGCGGCGAGGAGGTCGTCGCAGCGGTGGTGCTGCACGAGGACTGGACGGCCGATCCGGAGAGCCTGCGCACGTCCTGCCGGCAGCACCTGACGGCGTACAAGGTGCCGCGCCGGGTGGTGGTGGTCGAGGAGCTGCCCCGTTCGCAGATCGGCAAGATCCTGCGCCGCGAGGTTCGCGAGCGGCTGCTCGCGCAGGACTGAGCCGGGCCAGGGACGCGCCGTCAGCGGACGGGCGGCCCCAGGCGCAGGATGCGGCGGGCCCGTCGCCGGTCCAGCCAGTGTGGCGCCGGCGGGTCGGTCGGGTCCGTGCCGGTGAGCAGTTCGACCACGAGCCGCGTCCAGAAGCCGGCGGCGCTGAGGATGTTGCTGGCCCGGCCCGGTTCCGGCGCGCCCGGGGGCAGCACCGCCTGCGCCCAGCGCCAGGCGGTCCAGGCGACCTCGTCGTCGGGATGGTGCCGGCGCTCCCGGCTCAGCCGGCGGACCTCGGCCCGCACCGGCCCCGGCAGTCGCCACCACCGTCGTAACGTCTCCAGCCGGGCGTCGCGGTCCACCGGCCCCGACGGGGTCGCCTCGGGAGGGTCCATCGGGGCCACGGACAGCTGCCGCTCAGAACCACTCGTCGCGCATGTCCAGAGTGGTCCGGTCGAGGCCGTCCAGCAGGTCGAACCGGGCGGTGGTGCGGGGCAGCTCGAAGCGGAAGAAGTACCGCGCCGCCTGCCGCTTGCCGGCGTAGAAGGCGGCGTCCGCGTCGCCGCCGCCGGCCGCCGTACCGCCGGCCGCCGCGCCGGTCGCGGTGTCGACGGCGAGCAGCTGCTCCAGCCACATCCAGGCGACCACCACGTGTCCGACGGCCTCCAGGTAGAGGCTGGCGTTGGCCAGGGCGAGCGCGGGGTCACCGGTGGCCCACAGCCGGCGGGTGGTGCCGGCGATCCGGTCGACCGCGGCGCCGAGCTGGGCGGCCAGCTCGGCGGCCTCCCCGTCGGCCTTCCAGGCCCGGCTCACCGTCGCGGAGATCGTCTCCAGCAGCAGGGACAGCCCCGCTCCGCCGTCCATGGTCGCCTTGCGCCCGAGCAGGTCCAGCGCCTGGATGCCGTGCGTACCCTCGTGGATCGGGTTGAGCCGGTTGTCCCGCCAGTGCTGCTCGACGTCGTAGTCGCGGGTGTAGCCGTAGCCGCCGTGCACCTGGATGGCCAGGTCGTTGGCGGTCAGGCACCACTGCGACGGCCAGCTCTTGGCGATCGGGGTGAGCATGTCCAGCAGCAGGTGCGCCCGGGCCCGGTCGGCCGGGTCGGGGGCGGTCTTCTCCTCGTCCAGCAGCCGCCCGCAGTAGAGCACCAGCGCGAGGGCGCCCTCCACGTAGCTCTTCTGGGCCAGCAGCATCCGGCGCACGTCGGGGTGCGCGACGATCGGCACCTGCGGCACCGTCGGATCCTTGTCGGCGAGCGGCCGGCCCTGCGGGCGCTGGCGGGCGTACGCCAGGGACTTCAGGTAGCCGGTGTAGCCGAGCGCGGTCGCGCCGGCCCCGACGCCGATGCGCGCCTCGTTCATCATGTGGAACATCTGGGCCAGGCCCTGGTGGGGCTCCCCCACCAGGTAGCCGACCGCCCCGGGGCGACCGTCCGGCCGGTGCACGCCCTCGCCGAAGTTGAGCAGGGTGTTGGTGGTCCCCCGGTACCCCATCTTGTGGTTGAGGCCGACCAGCACCACGTCGTTGCGGGCGCCGAGCGTGCCGTCGGGGCCGACCAGCACCTTCGGCACGATGAACAGCGAGATGCCCTTCACCCCGGCCGGGCCGCCGGGGATCCGGGCGAGCACCAGGTGGACGATGTTCTCGGCGAGTTCGTGGTCTCCCCCGGAGATCCACATCTTGGTGCCGAAGAGCCGGTGGCTGCCGTCGTCCTGTGGTTCGGCCCGGGTGGTGATGTCGGCCAGCGAGCTGCCGGCCTGCGGCTCCGACAGGCACATGGTGCCGAAGAAGCGGCCCTCGACCATCGGCCGGACGAAGGTGTCGACCTGGGCGGCGCTGCCGTGGGCGAGCAGCAGGTTGGCGTTGCCCAGGGTCAGGAACGGGTACGCCGCGGTGCTCACGTTCGCGGCCTGGAGGAAGCCGAACGCGGCGGCGGAGACGACGTGCGGCAGCTGCAGCCCGCCGACGCTCTCGTCCATGCTCGCGCCGAGCAGTCCGGTGCCGGCGAAGACCTCCAGCGCGGCCTTGACCTGGGGGATCATGCGCACCCGCCCACCGTCGACGACGGGTTCGCTGGTGTCCGCGGCCCGGTTGTGCGGGGCGAAGTGCTCGGCGGCCACCCGTTCGGCCAGGTCGAGCACGTCGTCGAAGGTCTCCCGGGAGTGCTCCGCGTAGCGGGGGCGCTCGGTCAGCCTGGGCGCGTCCAGCCACTCGTAGAGCAGGAAGCGCAGGTCACGACGGGACAGCAGGGTGGACGACACGGATCTCCTTCCGTCGTACGCCTCAACCGAGCCGCAGCCCGGCGATGGCGTCACGCAGGTCATCCTGGCTGATCGGGCCGGCCGGCGCACCTTCCGTGGCCTCGCGCATCGCTTTGGCGAGTTGCACCCGGCGCAGCACCTCGCGGAGGTCCGCGCCGGTGAGTCCCGCGGTGAGCGCGGCCAGCCCGCGCGGGTCGACGTCGTCGGCGAACATCCGGAAGCCGGGGCGCTCGTGCCGGTCGATCAGCTCGCGGACCATCTTGGCGATGATCTCGGCGCGGCCGCTCTCGTCGGGCGCCGGGATGGCCAGCTTGACGTCGAAGCGCCCGGAGCGGGTCAGCGAGGCGTCGACCCGGTGCGGGAAGTTCGTGGTGGCCACCACGATGACGTCCGGGTTCTCCTCGATGAGGGTGTTCATCTCCTGCTTGAAGATGCCGGCGACCGCGTTGACGGCCTGGCTGGCGGCGTCCCCGCCCGCGCCGGCGTAGCTGATGATGCTGTCGAACTCGTCGAAGAGCATCACCGTGGGCTGCCGGTAGCCGCGCGCCTCGCGGAAGATCTGCTTGATGTTGCGCTCGGAGCCGCCGAGGTACTTGTCGAGGATCTCCGGGGTGCGGATCTCCCGGAAGTCCGCGCCGATTTCGTTGGCCAGCGCGCGGGCCAGCATGGTCTTGCCGGTGCCGGGCGGGCCGTACAGCAGGATGCCCTGCGGGCGGCGCGCGCCCCAGCGGGCCATCACCTGAGGGTGCCGGAACGACACGGCGATCTCCCGGAACCGGGCCACCACCTCGTCGAGGCCGCCGACCTGGTCGAGGGTCACCGCCGCGCTGCCCGGCGGCGTCCCGGCCGGCTCCCCCCGGACCCCGAGGGTGTACGCCCGGCCGCGCAGCACCGCCGGTTCGGGGGTGTCGCCGGCCAGTTCGCGGACGGCCTGGAGGACCAGGGCGACCATCGCCGTCAGGTGCGCCGGGGTGACGTCGGCGCTGGGCGTCGCGCCGCGCACGGTGACCAGCCGCCCGCCGGGCTCGGTGTGGTGGCTGATCTCGGGGCGCAGCCCCAGCTCGCGGGCGCGGTCGAGCACGGCCGCCCCGGCGGCGTCGGGTGGCGGCGCGGCGGGCGCGGGCGGGCGGAACCCGAGCCGGCGGGACGCCCCGGCGGCCACCCGGCCGGCGGCGGCGGCCACCCGGTCGGCGCGGGGATCGCCGGCGGCCAGCTTCTGGGCCAGCAGCATCCCCGCCGGGCCGGCCAGGCCGAGCGCGAGCAGACCCACCGCCGTGGCCGGCACGCCGGCCCGTACCGAGGCGTCGAACCGGTGCTCCCCCGCCTCGACGCGCACGGTGAACCGCACCCGGCGCACCGGGTCGGGAAAGGTGGCGTCGGCCAGCAGCGCGACGGGACCGGCGGCGGCCGCCGCGAGCAGGGCGGCCGGGTCGACGAGGGTCACCCGGGCGCCGAGCAGCGTCACGGTCTCGGTGTCCGGCCGGAGTGCGTACCCGTGTCCCGTCATGCGTCCACGTCCCTCGCCGCTGGGGTCCCCCGCCGGCAAGTCTGACACCCGGTCACCTCGGCTGCCACCAGGCGGACGTCGTGGGCAGGGGTGCGGCACCGCGTACCGCACCCCTGCGGCGGCCCGGGCCCGAGCCCGGCCGCCCGCGTCCCGTGGCGATTCCGACGGACCCCCGATGGCGCATGGCTGCGCGCTCCCGTCGAACCTGCCAGGACGCCCCTGGCATTGGGCGGTGCCACGATCACACCAAAGTGTCCACTCCCCGTGCCAGGGGTGGTAATGCTATACATACTCGCGGTAGCGGCGTCAACAGTCGGTGCCACCGTCCCGGCCGGTGTCATCGCGCGTGTGCGGAGGAGTCCCCTTGCCCCAGGTCACCGAGCCGCACGACGACTCCTTCGCCGCCCGCCTGGACTGGCTCTTCCGGACGGTGACCGACCCGCAGGGCCGGCCGTACAGCGTTCGGCACGTGGCCCAGGAGCTGACCCGGCGCGGCTGCCGGATTTCGCACACCCACCTGAGCAACCTGCGGCAGGGGCGCGCGCCGGATCCGCGGCAGTCGGTGGTGGACGCCATCGCCGCCTTCTTCGGCCAGCCGTCGCGCTTCTTCGCCCCCGGTCCGGACGACGTGGACGGTGGGCGCGACCTCGCGCACGCCCTGGCCAACCCGCACATCAAGCAGGTGGCCATGCGGCTGGCCGACGCCCGGCTCTCCCCCGAGGGCCACGCCGCCGTGGTGGCCATGATCGAGCAGGTGGAACGCCTGGAGGCTGCGGCCCGCGCCCGCCGCTCCGGCGAGCGCCCGGCGGAGGCGAGGTGAGGACGGAGCGGGCCACCGGCGGTGGCTGGAGCCGGCTGCCGGCACTGCGGGACGGGTCCGCCCAGCACCCGGCGCGGGCCCGATGATCCGGCGACGACGCGCGGCGGGCGAGGACCAGCTCCGGCAGTTGCGCCGCCAGTCCGAGCAGGCCCTGGACGCGCTCGGACTGACCGGCGGCTTCACCTTCGGCGAGCTGCACGAGCGGGTGGAACGGCGCCGCGGCCGGCCGGTGCACCTCATTCCGCGCGAGCTGCCCGCGCTGGCGCCGCACGGGCTCTGGGTGGCCGGCGAGCACGCCGACTACATCTTCTACGCCGCCAACGCCAGCCCGGTGCGCCAGCGCCTGATCATCGGGCACGAGTACGGCCATGCCCTCTTCGACGACGCCTCCCCGGCGTCCGAGCTGGACCGGGCCGCCGCCGCGCCGGCGCCGCTGGCCCGCAGTTCGTACGACGTGCCGCAGGAGCGGCGGGCGGAGATCTTCGGCAGCCTCGCCGTGCAGCGCGCGGAGAGCTGGTCGGAGATGCCGGTCACCGCCCCGGCCGACATCGCCCTCGCCGACCGGCTCGCCGCCGCCCTCGAAGGACGCCGCCACCCGTGATCAGCCTCGTCCGTGACCTGATGATCGGCGTGACGCTGATCTGCTGGGTGATGAGCCTCTACAAGCTGCGCGACCTGGCCCGCAACCCGGGCTACCGGCCGCTGCGGGCGCTCTGCCTGGCCCTGGTCGGCATCACGGTGTCGCTGACCATCCAGCCGTTCATGCCGGCCCTGGACCGGGCGCTCGGCGTGCTCGACCTGGCCCGGCTGCTGTCCAACTGCCTCACCCTGGTCTCGGCCACCGCCGCGCAGGCCTTCCTGCTGCACATGACCGGGGACGACGAGCGCACCCGCCGTCGGGTCCGCCGCCGTACCGTCGCGCTGCTGGTCAGCATCGCCGCGATCGGGGTGCTCTTCGCGCTGACCCCGGCGCGGACGGCCCTGGACGACCCGCGGGTGGCCAGCGGCCGGTACTACGGCGACCCGTTCGACGCCCCCTTCCTCTACGTCTACCTGGCCTACCTGGGTTGGTCGATGACCCAGGTGGTGGCCCTGGCCCACCGGTACGCGCGGCAGGCCGGCCGGCCGCTGCTCCGCCTCGGCCTGCGACTGATCGTGGCGGGCGCGGCCTGGGGCCTGGTCTACGTGCTGGGCAAGCTGACCGCGGTGGCCGCCGGCGCGCTCTGGCCCGGCTCCGCGCTCGTCTCCGACGCGGTGGTGGTGTTCAGCTTCACCGTCTCCATCCTGCTCATCCTGATCGGCTCGACGCTGCCGTCCTGGGGGCCGCTGGTCGGTCTCGATCGGCTCGGCGCGCGGCTGGGGGCCGTCGTCGACCATCACCGGCTGCGTCCGCTCCAGGCGGCGGTGCACCGGGTGCTGCCGGAGATCGCGCTGCTGCCCGAGCCGCGCGGACCTGCCGGGCTGCTGGCGGTGCTGCGCGACCCGTACCTGCGCCGGGTCCGCGCCACCGTGGAGATCCTCGACGGGTACGCCACCCTGCGGCCCTGGATGTCGGCCGCGCTGCTGCGCGCCGCCGAGGCGGCCGGCCGCCGGGCCGGCTGGAGCGGTGCGCGGCTCGCCGCCGCCACCGAGGCGACCGTGCTGGCCGCCGCGCTGGAGGCGCGGGCCGCCGGGGCGCCGCCGGCCGCCGACCACGAGGAGCTGCCCGACCTGCCCGCCGGGGGTGCCGACGGCGGGGAGGCCGCGGAGCAGGTCGCCTGGCTCGTCCGGGTGGCGAGGGCCTACCGTTCCCCGAAGGTCGCCCGGTTACGGGCCGGGCTGGGCCCGGCGACCGGCACCGACGACAGCGAGAGGAAACAGCGTGTCCAGTGAGACCAGGGTCGTCGCGCCCGCCGGCCCCAACGTCGCGCGGATCGTCACCGAGGTGTTCGCCCCGGCCGTGTGGGCGGCGGCGATGCCGGTGGTCGTGGCGCTGCACGCCACCGCGCCGGCCTGGCTGACCGGCCTCGGCTGGGCGCTGCTGGCGATGCTGTTCAGCGCGGTGGTGCCGTACGGGATCATCTGGCTCGGGGTGCGGCGCGGCCGGCTCACCGACCACCACATCGGGGTACGCGAGCAGCGGCGCGCGCCGCTGGTCGGCGGCCTGCTGTCGGTGCTGGCGGGCATCGCGGCGCTGGTGCTGCTCGGGGCGCCCCGGGCGATGGTGGCGATGGTGGTGGTGATGTTCGCGGTGCTGCTCGTGGTCACCGCGGTCAACCAGGTCTGGAAGCTCAGCGCGCACGCGGCCGTCGCCGCCGGGGCGGTCGGGGTGCTGGTGGTCGTCTTCGGGCCGGCGCTGCTGGTGGCGTTCGGCCTGGTGGCCCTGATCGGCTGGTCCCGGGTGCGGCTGGGTGACCACACCGCCGCTCAGGTGCTCGCCGGCGGCGTGGCCGGCGTGCTGGTCGGGGTGCCGACGTACCTGCTGCTCGGCTAGGCCACCGGTCCCGCCACCGAGATGATCGAGGTGGACGAGGTCAGCTGTTGACGAACTCGTAGACCTCCGCCGGCGCCGGGCCGATCTTTCCGTCGAACGGCGCGCTGAGGTCCGGCTTGAAGCCGTGCCCCGAGTAGCTGATCTCGGACGGCTGCTCCGGTCGGCCCCCGGCGGCCGGCAGGGTGAAACGCAGGCCCAGCAGCCGCCGTTGGGAGTCCACCGTCGCCTCGAACGGCACCGTCCCGGTCTGCTCGGGAGTGAGCGACCGGAGGTGCTCGTCGTCGATGAGGCGGCTGGCGCCCGGTTCGGTCGCCCGGGTCAGGTCCAACGTGCCCCGATAGCCACGCTCGCCGTTGCGCTCGGCGGTGCCGACCCCGGCGAGCAGGTCCTCGGCGTGGGCCGGGTCGCCGAACCGCACCAGCGCGGCCCGCCGTGCCGGATTCACCTTCGTCATGTCCAGCCGGGCCCACCGGTCCTCGGTCAGCGGGTTGCTGCGGACCAGGTGCTGGCCGTCCCGGTGCAGCACCTCGAAGGTCACCCGGGCCTTGGCGACCTCGCCGCCGACCACCCTGATCCGCAGCCAGCCGTCGCGCCCGTCGACCGCGCCGGCGCCGATGGTGGTGGGCGTGCGGAACTGGAAGCTGTAGGGGCCCCGGTCCAACGCCTGCGCCGCCTGGCGCAGCTCGTCGGGCGCGGACGGCCCGGACGGGGTCGCGGCGTCGCCGGTCGCGAGGTCCCGTGCCACGCCGCAGCCGGTCAGGGTGAGCAGGAGGGCGAGCACGCTCGCCGAGGCGCGGACGGTCACCGGACACCTCCCCCGAGGGCGGACCGCCGCCGGCCGTCCGGCGGCGGTCCACAGCGGATACCCAGCTGGCGGCGCCCGCAATCCATCCCGTCGGGTCCGCGCCCGGGTCAGCCCGCCTCGCCGAGCGGCCCGTCGACCAGCTCGCGGGGCAGTCCGTGGGTGTCGTGCAGCCACGCGTAGTCGGTGTCGGTCAGCGGCCCCCGGGACCGGCACCGCTCGACCACCGGCCGCCCCCGCCGCAGCAGGGCACGGAAGCGCCGTTCCTCGTCGACCAGCACCTGGCGCAGCGGCCCGACGTCGCCGCGCTGGCGGAACCGGCGCAGCGTGTCCGCGTACGGCTGATCGGGCAGCTCGGCGAGGGTCCGGGACTCATCGTCGCGCCACAGCGTGGTCAGCGCCCGCCGGACCAGCCGGCGCAGCACGTAGCCCCGGCCGGTGTTGGCGGGCCGGACGCCGTCGCCGAGCACCACGACCGCGGAGCGCAGGTGGTCGCAGACGATCCGGTGCGCCGTCTCGTCCAGCGGCCACCGGTCGCGGACCGCCTCGACCCAGGGGGTCAGGCCGGCGCACTCGAAGACCGACCGGCCGCCGCGCAGCACCATCTCCAGCCGCTCCAGGCCCATCCCGGTGTCGATGTTGGGCTGTGGCAGCGGCTCCAGCCGGCCGTCGTCGTGCCGGTGGTAGCGCATCCGTACGTGGTTCCAGACCTCCATCCACCGGTCGTCGCCGCCCGGGGTGCCGGTGGGCGGGCCGTCGCCGGTCCAGACGAAGATCTCCGAGTCCGGCCCGCACGGCCCGGTGGGGCCGTTGGACCACCAGTTCTCCGCGCGGGTCAGCTCCACCGGCACGCCGAGCTCGGTCCACGTCGCCAGCGCGGTCTCGTCGGGGCCGACCTGGTCGTCGCCGCCGAAGACGGTGGCGTGCAGCCGGCCCGGGTCGACGCCGAAGCCGTCGGTGAGCAGCTCGTAGCCCCAGCGCAGGCTCGGCCCGATGCCGTAGTCGCCGAGCGACCAGGTGCCGAGCATGTCGAAGACGGTCAGGTGGGTCGGGTCGCCCACCTCGTCCAGGTCGGTGGTGCGCAGGCAGCGCTGCACGTTGACCAGGCGCCGGCCGGACGGGTGGGGACGGCCCGCGAGGTAGGGCGTCAGCGGGTGCATCCCGGAGGTGGTGAAGAGAACCGGATCGCCCGGCGGTGGGATCAGCGGGCTCTCCGGCGCGGACCGGTGGCCCCGCCGGTGGAAGTGGTCGACGAAGGTGCGGACGATCTGCTCGGGTGTCATGGCGCGGGCCTTCCGGTGAGGGTGCGACCGGTACGGCCCGCCGCGCGGACGCGGGGGTGCAGACGCGCGAACGCCGGCGGACCGTTTCCGGTCGCCGGCGTGGGGTCAGGTGATCAGGCGGCGGCAACCGGCGAGCGGGAAGCTCGCGCGGCCGCGGCGGTGGTGCGCCTGATCTGCATGGCCCGACCGTACCGCGACGACGGCGCCGCCGGCCACCGCGATTCCGGGTGGTTCGGCGGCGCCGTCGCGGGTGCTCAGGCCCCCGAAGGGGCGAGGGTACGCGTCGACAGGTCGTCGGCCGGCTTCGGCGCGGCCGGGGTCCGGTTGGGCAGCGACAGCCGGATGACCTTCCACCAGGCCGAGGCGACCTGCTTGGGTAGCGGGCCGGTGGTGTACTTCAGCCCGTACCGGTCGAAGAGCGCCCGGACCTGCGGGGCGATCTCCTGGTAGCGCTTGCTCGGCAGGTCGGGGAAGAGGTGGTGCTCGATCTGGAACGACAGGTTGCCGGTCATGATGTGCATCAGCCGGCTGCCGCTGATGTTGGCCGAACCGAGCATCTGCCGCAGGTACCACTCGCCGCGCGTCTCGCCCTCGATGCTGGTCTTCTCGAAGGTCTCCACGCCGTTCGGGAAGTGCCCGCACATGATCACCGAGTGGCTCCACAGGTTGCGGATCAGGTTCGCGGTGAAGGTGGCGGCCAGGGTGCTGAGGAAGGACGGGCCGGACAGCAGCGGGTGCACGATGTAGTCCTTGAGCACCTGACGGCGGATCTTGCGGCCGACGGCACGGGCCCGGGCCCGGAACTCCGGGGCCTTGCGCCGGTCCTTCTGCAGGTTGCGGCCGAGCTCCAGGTCGTACGCGGCGATGCCGTACTCGAAGAAGCAGGCGTTGACGAAGTTCCACAGCGGCTGGCCGAGGTGCATCGGGTGCCACTTCTGGTCCTCGTCGACGCGCATGATGCCGTACCCGAGGTCGTTGTCCTTGCCGAGCACGTTGGTGTACGTGTGGTGCAGCTGGTTGTGCGAGTGCTTCCACTGGTCGGCCGGGGAGACGTGGTCCCACTCCCAGGTGGTGGAGTGGATCTTCGGATCGCGCATGAAGTCGTACTGGCCGTGCAGGATGTTGTGGCCGATCTCCATGTTCTCCAGGATCTTGGCCACCGCCAGGCCGGCGGTGCCGACCACCCACGCCGGCGGGAAGAGCGAGAAGAGCAGCACCGCGCGGCTGCTGATCTCCAGCGTCCGCTGGGTCTTGATGACCTTGCGGATGTACCGGGCGTCGGACTCGCCGCGCTCGGCGATCACCCGGTCCCGGATGGCGTCGAGCTCCTTGCCCAGGATCTCGATGTCCTCGGCACTGAGGTGGGCGATCGGGTTGTCCGGCTTCTTCTGGATCGCGGTCACGTCCGGCCTCCTGTCTACAGATCGATGTCGCAGGTACCGGCCGCCGCCGACACGCAGGTCTGGATGAGTACGCCGTCGCCGGGGACGGCCGTGGTGATGTCCCCGGTACGCAGGTCGCGGACCGCCCCCTGGCGCAGCGGGAGGACGCAGCCGTAGCAGATGCCCATCCGGCAGCCCGACGGCATCAGCGCACCGGCGGCCTCCCCGGCATCCAGGATGGGGGTCGCGCCGTCGGCCCGCACGCTGAGACCGGCCCGGGTGAAGGTGACGGTGCCGCCCTCCCCCGGTGAGATCACGGTCGGCCGGAACCGCTCGGTGTGCAGCCGCTGCGCCGCGCCGGCCGCCCGCCAGTGCTCCTCCACCGCGTCGAGCATCCCGACCGGGCCGCAGGCCCAGGTCTCGCGCTCCATGCAGTCGGGGACCAGCCCGGCCAGTTCCTCGACGCCGAGCAGCCCGTCGGTGTCGGTGTGCCGCTCGACCAGCCGGATCGCGCCCTGCGCGGCGAGCGCCCGCAGCTCGGCGCCGAAGACCACGTCGGCCGGGGTGGGCGCGGAGTGCACGACGACGACGTCCGACCGGCCGAGCGCGCCGGCGCGCAGCATGCCCATGACCGGGGTGACGCCGCTGCCGGCGGTGAGGAAGAGGATCCGGGCCGGCGCGGGGTCGGGCAGGACGAAGTCCCCCTGCGCCTGGTCGAGCTGGACGATGGCGCCCGGGCGGATGCGCCGGACCAGGTGGTTGCTGACCTTCCCGTCGGGGATCGCCTTCACGGTGACGCAGATGCGGCCGTCGGGACGTCCGGGAGCCGAGGTGACCGAGTACGCCCGCCACTGCCGTACCCCGTCGACGTCCACGCCGAGGCGCACGTACTGCCCGGCGGTGTGGCCGCGCCAGGCGCGGCCGGGCTGGATGGTCAGGGTGGCGGCGTCACGGGTCTCGGCGTCGATTGCGACCACGCGACCGCGCAGCGCGGCCCCGGCGCGCAGCGGCGCGACCAGGTCGAGATAGTCCTCGGGGAGCAGCGGGGTGGTGACCGTCTCGGCGAGCCGGAGGAGCCGGTCCCGGACGGAGAGTCTCGTCGGGGGACGCGGGACGGTGGTGGTCATATGTCCAGGGTCGTCGCCCGTTCGCATAACATCTTGGCCAGCTAAGGTGAATTGACCACGGGTTCTTGTTCGGGGAGAACAACATGACCGATCCTTCCGGGGCCACCAGCCGCCGGGCGGCGCACCTGGAGCTGGACGAGCGGGTGGCCGACCGGCTGCGCGGCCAGCTCCCCGCGGTGGCCGAGCGGACGGTCACCGCGATCACCGCCGAGGTCCCCGGCTACTCGGGCACCCTCACCGGGCAGATGCGCGAGAAGATCGAGAACGCGGTCCGCATCGCGCTGGGCACGTTCCTCCAGCTCATCGAGCGGGCCGGCGCCGCCGACCCGAGCACCCCGCTGAGCCGGGCGCTGGAGGCGGCGTACGCGCTGGGCAGCGGCGAGGCCCGGTCGGGGCGGAGCATGGACGCGCTGCTGGCCGCGTACCGGGTGGGGGCCCGAGTGGCCTGGCGGGAGGTCTCCGCCACCACCGTACGGGACGGGCTCTCCGCCGAGCGGGTGGCCGAGTTCGCCGAGCTGATGTTCGCGTACATCGACGAGCTCTCCGCCGCCAGCGTGGCCGGGCACACCGACGAGCTGGCCAGCGCCGGCCGGGTGCACCGGCGCTACCTGGAACGGCTGGTCCAGCAGCTGCTCGCCGGCGAGCCGGAGGAGGTGCTGCGCCGCAGCGCCGAGCGGGCGGAGTGGCCGCCCCCGCAGACTCTCACCGTCGCGGTGCTGCCCCGCAGCAACCTGCGCGGGGTGCTCGCGATGCTCAGCCCGCACACTCTGGAGAGCGGCGAGGACCTGCCCGGGGTGGAGCTGGCCGAGGAGTCCGCCGTGCTGCTCGTACCCGACGTGCACGGCGGGCGCCGGCGGCGGCTCACCGGCGCGGTGCAGGGGCACCGGGCGGTGGTGGGGCCGGCCCGGCCGTGGACCCGGGTCGCCGAGTCGTACCAGCGGGTGCTGCGGGCGCTGGCGCTCGGGTTGGACCGGCCGGCGGACGGCGCGCCGCTGGACACCGAGCAGCACCTGGCCCGGCTGGTGCTCAGCACCGACCCGGAGGCCCTGGCGGACCTGCGCGCGCAGGTGCTGCAACCGCTGTCGGCGCTGCCCCCGGCGACCGCCCGGCGGCTGGCCGAGACGCTGCGCTCCTGGCTGCTGCACCAGGGCCGGCGCGACGACGTCGCGGGCGATCTCTTCGTGCACCCGCAGACCGTGCGCTACCGGATGGGTCAGCTGCGCGAGCTGTACGGCGAGCGCCTCAACGACCCGGCGACGGTGCTGGAGCTGACCCTGGCGCTGGCCTTCCTGCCGGCGGAGTGAGCCGGCCGGCCGGCCCGGGTGGTTGCGCCCGCCCGGTCTCCGGCAGCTCGCAGCGGCATCGGGTGGCGTCCCCCACGGGCGCCTTTCCGCGCACGGCCGGCAGCCATGCCGAGCTTGTCATCGGTTCGGCGACGCTGCGTCGCCCAGCGTTCACAAAGTTGATCTGGATATCGGCCGCCTTCTCTGTCCATATGTACGGCAGGCGATCCCGCCCACCCTCATTGGACGGAGCACCATGACCCGTACCCTGCGCGCGACGGCCACCATCCTCGCCGCCGCCCTGGCCGCCACCCTCGGCCTCGCCCACCCCGCCTGGGCCGCCAGCTACTCCGCCTCGCTGACCACCGCGGTCGCCGGCCTTCCGGTCGCCACCGAAGTCCGCACCGGCTACAACCGCGACCTCTTCCCCCACTGGGTCGACGCCGACGGCGACGGCTGCCACGCCCGCAACGAGGTGCTGATCGCCGAGGCCGTCTCCGCGCCGACGGTCGGCGGGAGCTGCACGCTGTCCGGCGGGCGCTGGTACTCCTACTACGACAACGCGTACTGGACCCTCACCGGCGACCTCGACATCGACCACATGGTGCCGCTCGCCGAGGCCTGGGACTCCGGCGCGCGCAGCTGGACCACCAGCCGGCGCCAGGCGTACGCCAACGACCTGGGCGACAGCCGCCCGCTGGCCGCCGTCACCGACAACGTCAACCAGGCCAAGGGCGACCAGGACCCGGCCACCTGGCTGCCCCCGTACGCCTCGGCCCGCTGCCGCTACGTCAAGGAGTGGGTCGCCACCAAGATCCGCTGGCGGCTCACCGTGGACAGCGCCGAGAAGAGCGCCCTGACCAGCTGGGCGAACAACTGCCCCGCCACCACCGTCTCGGTCACCTACGCCTGGTGACGCCCCGGCCGGCCCGCCGCCCGGCGGGCCGGCCCGCGGTTCCACCCCGTACCGTCCCGGCATGGACAGCACCGCCACCGCCATCCGCCAATACCGGGACCGCGACCACGACGCGGTCTACGACATCTGCGTCCGCACGGCCGACGCCGGCGGCGACGCCCGCGGCCGGTACGCCAGCGACCACCTGATGCCCGACCTCTTCGCCGGGCCGTACCTGCACCTGGAGCCGGAGTTGGCGTTCGTGCTCACGCACTCCGACGTCGTCGTCGGCTACGTGATCGGCACGGCGGACACGCCCGCCTTCGTGCGGGCCTACCGGCGGGAGTGGATACCCCGGTTGGCCGACCGGTACCCGGTGCCGACCCGCCCGCCGGCCACCTTGGACGACGAGATGATCGCGCTGCACCACCGGCCGGAGCGGATGCTGCTGCCGGAACTCGCCGGCTACCCCGCCCACCTGCACATCGACCTGCTGCCCGAGCACCAGGGCCGGGGTCACGGCCGGCGGCTCGTCGAGACGTTCCTGCGCGCCGCCGCCCGCGCCGGAGCGCCCGGGCTGCACGTCGGCATGGTCACCGCCAACGTGCGGGCGCGCGGCTTCTACGACCGGCTGGGCTTCCACGCGATCCCGGTGCCCGAGCCCGGCCCGGTCACCTACCTCGGCCGGACGACGCGGGTGCCGGCGCCCGTCGAGACCGCCCGGTAGCGGCGGATCCACTCCCGGTTGAGCTGGTCGGCCTGCCGCCGGTGCCGGGGTACGACGGCGGCCCCGGCGGGCAGCGCGAGCCCGAGGAAGTCGAGGACGGCGTGGGTGACGCCGACCAGGTCCGCGTCGAGGTCCTCGTAGGACACGACGTACGGCCGGACGCCGGACGCGGCGAACCACGCCCGCCACGCCGCGTCGTGCCGGCCGATCACCTCGACCAGCCGGCCGATGGCGTCCGCGTCGAAGGTCGGCGCACCGCCACCGTCGCGGCCGCTGATCTCGCCGTCGCCGCCCAGGTACCAGGTGCCGGTCTGTTCGGCGCGCAGCCAGGACACCGCCTGCGCGACGACGTCGTCGCGCCGCAGGTACACGAAACGGGTACGCCCGAAGGCGCGTTCCAGCAGCGCCAGGTCCGCGCCGGCGAGGTCCGGGTACACCGTGGCCAGCCGGTCGACCAGCTCGTCCAGCGTCCCCCACATCAGCTTCGCCCCGAAGACGCCGTTGTCGGTACGCCCGGCCGCCAGCGCCGCCGCCAGGTACGCCCGGTAGTCGACGTTCCCGTCGGGGCGGCGGGTGATCCCCCAGCGCTCGACCCACAGCGGCTCGTCCGGCACCCGGAAGTACGCCTGCGGGCGGCCGGCGACCCCGGTGGAGGCGAGCAGCCCGAGCAGCAGCGAACTGCCGGTGCGGGGAGTGGCGCAGACCAGGTAGGAGTCGACGGGTTCGCGGCCGCGGCGGTTGGTCACGCCGCCGAGGGTAGGCCGGCCGGGTGGGCGCGCTTCAACCACTTTTCCCGGGCGCCGGCCGACCATTCGGCGCACTGGCGCGGGTCCTGTCACGCCAGGTCGGCCAGCACCGCCTCGACCGCCCGCCGGCCCAGGGCGGCCATCACCGGGTTCGTCTCCCGGTAGTAGGTCAGCGCACTGACGAACGGCAGCGCCCAGCCACGTCCCCGGGCCCACGTCCCGTCGTCGAAGCCGGCCGCCGTGCGGAACACCTCCCGGGTCTCGGCGCTGAACAGCACCCAGGCCGGCAGCGCGTCGCACGCCGGGTCGCCGGCGCCGGCCGCGCCGAAGTCGATGACACCGCTCAGGCGCCCGCCCTCGACCAGCAGGTTGCCGGAAAGCAGGTCCCCGTGCGTCCAGACCGGCGGGCCGTGCCACTCCGGCACGGCGAGCGCCTGCTCCCAGGCGGCGAGCACCGCGTCGGTGTCGACGAGGCCACGGGCCGCCGCCGTCCACTGCCGGACGTAGGCATCCCGGGTCCGCAGCGGCCCGCTCCGGTAACCCGGCCGGGCGCCGGTGGCGTCGACCCGGCGCAGGGCCGAGACGAACCCGCCCAGTTCCGCGGCCAGGCCGGCCAGGCCGCCGTCGGCCTCGGTCGCGGTCGCGCCGTCGATCCAGCGGTTGACCGCCCACGGCCAGGGATACCCGTCGCCCGGCTTGCCCAGGGCCACCGGCTCCGGCACCCGCACCGGCACGTGCGGGGCGAGGCGCGGCAACCAGTCGTACTCGAACTCGACCTGCTCCACCGCGTCCGCGATGCGGGGCAGGCGCACGACCAGGTCGTCACCGAGCCGGTAGATCGCGTTGTTGGTGCCGGCCGAGGGCACCGCCTCGACGGGCCGGTCCGCCCAGCGCGGGAACTGCGCGGCGAGCAGGCGACGGACCCGCCCCGCGTCCGTCGGCACCTCGTCGTCGTGCATCCGGCCACCGGACATGTCGCCCCCGTCAGGTCAAGATCCGCCGGCGCAGCCTAGTCCGACGATCGGCGAATCGACCGCCAGTTTCCGGCCGGGGCCGCGTACCTGATCGGCGTCGGGGCCGGCCATTGCGCGACTGGGACGAGCACCGAGGCGTTCTTTCGCACCCGCGGCGGGTGCCAGCCCTGACGCCGCGGGCGACTAGCTCCGACCTCAGCGGGTACGCGCAGCCCATGGGTAGCCACAAGGAGAACAAACACGACCCCGGCGGCGAATCGGCACGAGGGCGGCGGCACCCGGGCAGCGGCGCTCCCGGCCGACAGGGCTCGGAGGTCGAACGCTCGCCCAAGCGCCGCCACGAACGGACCGCGACCGGTCCGTCCGGCAGCGAACGCGACCACGACCGGTCCAAGGTCGCGCACGAGGGGCGCGTGCACCGGCAGGGTACGGGCTGATCCGGCGCCCGACGGGCGGGTCGGTGGCCGGGTCCCGGCCGCCGGCCCGCTGTCGTGTACGGCCCCGCCTGCGCCCACCTGTATGAGGCTGGGTCGTTCAGGCCGCTTCCCGGTCGTCGGCGCCGGTCCGTCCGGCGGCGGCCGGCAGCAGGTGACGCACCTCGGGTGGGCCGTCGGCGAGTTCCCGGGCCCGCTCCTCCGCCGCCTGGTCGGCACCCGTCAATCGGCCGCCGTGCTGGCGCAGATGCTCGTCCCAGGACGGCACCAGGTAGACCTCGACGAATCGGTCCGAGGCCTCGCCCTCCCGGAACAATCCCCACCGCATCGCCCCGGTACGCTGCCGCGACCCCCGGACCAGCTCCATCGCGTCCAGGAACTGCCGTCCACGTTCGGGCCGGACGGTGTAGGTCACCAGCACCAGCACCGGACCCACCCGGGGATCCGGCTCGTGGGCCAACTCCAGCCGGGGCCAGTAGGTGGCCGGGTCCCCGTCGACGCCCCGCAGCTCCGGCAGCGGCCAGATCTGACTGGTCACCGAGCCGAGCAGCATCAGCGCGCCCGCCGCGACGAAGGCGGTCGACAGGCCCGCCATGTCCGACACCAGGCCCCAGACGAACGCGCCCACCGCCTGGCCGCCGGCGAAGACAACCTGGTACACGGCCAGACCCCGGGCGCGCACCCAGCCGGGCAGGAACAGTTGCATCTCGGCGTTGACGTTGACCAGTACCGTCACCCAGGCCAGCCCGGCCGGCAGCAGGGCGAGGAGCACCACCGGGACGACCCGCACCGAGCCGACCACCAGCAGGGTCCCGGCGTACAGCACGCCGGCCACCAGCAGGAACTGGTTGGCCGACATCCGGGTACGGATCCACGGCAGCAGCAGCCCGCCCAGGACAGCGCCCACCCCCAGGACGGCCAGGAGCAGGCCGTACCCGCTGGAGTCCAGGCCCAGCCGCCGGGTGGCGACCAGCGGCAGCAGCGCCCAGAGGGCGCTGCCCGGCACCAGGAAGACCAGCGCGCGCCGCAGCAGCCGGCGGACGATCGGCGAGTGCCGCACGTACCGGCCGCCGGCGCGCAGCGCGGCCGTGAACCGCTCGGGCACCTCGACGGCGCGCGTGTTGCCGGGCCGCCATCGGGTCAGGGCCAGCGCGAAGATCAGAAACGCCACCGCGTTGACGGCGAAGACCGGCGCGACACCGGTCCGCGCGATCAGCACTCCGGCCACGGCCGGTCCGACGGCCCGGGCCACGTTCACGCTGATGGAGCCGAGCGCGGAGGCCGCCCGGAGCTGCTCCCGCGGCACCAGCTCCGGGATCACCGCCGTCCAGGCCGGCAGGGTGAGCGCCTGTCCCACCCCGAACGCGAAGGTGAGGGTGAGCAGCAGCGCCGGCGGCATCCGGCCGGTCGCGGTGAGCAGGGTGAGCGCCACGGCCACGACGACCAGGAAGAGTTGCACCCAGATCAGCAGGTGCCGGCGGTCGAAGGCGTCGGCCAGCGCGCCGGCCGGCAGGGCCAGCAGCAGCACCGGCAGCAGGCTGGCGGTCTGCACCAGGGCGACCAGCGTCGCGGCGTTCGGCTCGTCGATGAGCAGCCACTGGGCGCCGACGCTCTGCATCCAGGTGCCGACGTTAGCGGCGAGCAGGGCCAGCCACAGATTGCGGTAGACGGCCGTCCGCAACGGCGCCCACGCCGAGACCGGACGCTCGGCGGGGTCGCCTCCCGTCGTTACCACCGCCCGTCCGCGCGCAGCACGCGCTCACCGGGAACGTAGCGGCCGCCGGGGTCCAACAGCAGCCGTACGGCCTGCGTGGCGACCTGCTCGGGCAGCGCGTGGACCTCGTCCCGCACGTCGCCGAGGACGGTCACCTGACGGTCGGCGGCCAGCAGGCGGGCCACCGACAGGCCCAGCCCACTGGTGCCACCGGCCACCACGAACGTCCCGGCGCCCATGTCCCTCCCGCCGTCGTCGCACCCCCGCGCCACGTAACGGCTCGGGCTTCCCCCATTTGCGGGTTCCACACCGCCGGGAAAGTGCGGGCGGCGGACCGGCGATACCGCCGGACGACGGCCCGGCCGGCGGCTTTTTCCGCGACGGCCGGCCCGCCCCCTGGTGAACCCGGCGGCGTCAGTCGGGCTCGGGCGCGCCGGTCTCCCGCAGCTGTCCCCCGGCGAGCCGCAGCCAGCGGTTCACCCCGATCTCGGCGAGGAACCGCTGGTCGTGGCTGACCACCACGAAGGCACCCTGGTACGCGCCGAGCGCGCTCTCCAACTGGGCGACGCTGACCAGGTCAAGGTTGTTGGTCGGCTCGTCCAGCAGCAGCAGCTGGGGTGCCGGCTCGGCGCACAGCACGCAGACCAGGGTGGCGCGCAGCCGCTCCCCGCCGGAGAGCACCCCGACCGGCAGGTGGATGCGGGAGCCCCGGAACAGGAAGCGGGCGAGCAGGTTCATCCGCTCCGCCTCCGGCGTCCCGGGCGCGAACGCGGCCAGGTTCTCTGCCACCGTGCGATCGAGGTCCAGCAGGTCCAGCCGCTGCGACAGGTACGCGATCCGCCCGTCGGCCCGCCGCACCCGGCCGCCGTCGGACTCCAGGTCACCGTGGACCAGGCGCAGCAGGGTGGACTTGCCGGCGCCGTTGGGCCCGGTCAGCGCGATCCGCTCGGGGCCCCGGATCACCAGGTCGGCACCGTCGGCGGCGAAGAGCGCCCGGTCGCCGTAGCGGACCTGCATCCGCTCGCCGTGGAAGACGGTGCGCCCGGCGGGAACGTTGGTGCCGGGCAGGTCTAGCACGATCCGCTGCTCGTCGCGCAGGGCGCGGCCGGCCTCGTCGAGCCGGGCCCGCGCCTGGCTGACCCGGGCCGCGTGGGTCTCGCCGGCCCGGCCGGCCGACTCCTGGGCGCCGCGCTTCATCGTCCCGGCGAAGATCCTCGGCAGGCCGGCGCTCTTGAGGTTGCGGCTGGCGTTGCTGGCCCGCCGCTCGGCCCGCTCGCGGGCCTGCTGCATCTCCCGCTTCTCCCGCTTGACCTCCTGCTCGGCGTTGCGGACGTTGCGCTCGGCGACCTCCTGCTCGGCCCGGACGGCCTCCTGGTAGGCGGTGAAGTTGCCGCCGTAGGAGCGGACCTCACCCCGGTCGAGTTCGAGGATGCGGTCCATCCGGTCGAGCAGCGCGCGGTCGTGGCTGACCAGCAGCAGGCAGCCGGGCCAGTCGTCGAGCAGGTGGTAGAGCATGCGCCGGGCGTCGAGGTCGAGGTTGTTGGTGGGTTCGTCGAGCAGCAGGACGTCGGGCCGCTTCAGCAGCTGCGCGGCGAGGCCGAGCGAGACCACCTGCCCGCCGCTGAGGGTGTCCAGGCGGCGGCTGAGCGCGACGCCGGCGAGCCCCAACCGGTCCAGCTGGGCCTGGGTGCGCTCCTCGACGTCCCAGTCGTTGCCGATCGTGGTGAAGTGCTCCTCGCTGGCGTCGCCGGCCTCGATGGCGTGCAGCGCCCGCAGCACGGGGGCGACCCCCAGCACCTCGGAGACGGTCAGGTCGCCGGCCAGCGGCAGGCTCTGCGGGAGGTAGCCGAGCACTCCCTCGACGGTCACCGACCCGCCGGTGGGCCGGCACTGTCCGGCGATCAGCTTGAGCAGGGTGCTCTTGCCGGCGCCGTTGGGGGCGACCAGACCCGTACGACCACCGCCGACGGTGAACGACAGGTCCTCGAAGACGGGGGTGTCGTCGGGCCAGGAGAAGGAGAGGTTGGAGCAGACGATGTACGCGTCGGACATGCGAGGGACCTCAACGGTGACGCGGGCGTGCCGGAGCCGCCCGGGCGGGCAACAGGGATGGTTGACGAGGGCACGGCCTGCCGGCGGCGGGGCGCTTGCCGCGCGCCTGCCGGTGGCCGAACACGTCCGGTCTCACCCGGAGATGTCGTCGTCACCCGCCATGTCTGGTCTCCCTGATCCGATCACCGGCCGCCCACACTACCAGCAGCGGGCCCGGCGCTGCGCTGGTCGTGACGTTACGTCGACGGCGGCGCGGTCACTGGAACCGGACGTCCTGCAACTCGATCGAGACGATCACCGTGTTCTTGTCGGGGCGGCCCTCGGCGTCGAGCAGGTAGACCAGGCGGCGGGTCGGGACGAGGATTCCGTCGTACCGCCGGGGGTCGAAGCTGTAGTTGGCGGCGACGGGCGCACCCGGGCCGAAGACGTCCGGCACGTAGTCGTGCCGCCGGATGTGCCCCTCCGCGTCGACGTAGTAGGTCTGCTCCCTGCTGTGCGTCGCCACCTCGTCCGGGAACACCACCCGCAGGGCTCGCCATACCTCGCCGTCCTCGTGGTGGGGCGCCAGCTCCTCCAGCTGGAATCCGGGGCCCGCCAGCAGGAACGGCTCCGTCAGGTAGTTCCACATCGCGTACCCGTTGAAGTACGCCAGGTGCAGGCGGTCCCAGCCGGTGGCGATCTCGTGGCCCACGAAGGAGTCCCTCGGGCGGGACCGTTCCTCGGCCACCTCCCCCGCCGCGGTCTCGATCACGACGTGGTCCGGGGTGACGACGCTGCTCAGGTCGGGCCGGCCGAACGGGGTGGTGCGGGCGACCTGGCGGTGCAGCTCGGCCTGCGTCACCACGTCGTCCAGCACGCCCTCCTGGCCCTTGAGGCCCCACAGCGCGCCGCCGCCGAGCACCCGCGCGCTGACCGAGCTCAGCTCGTTCCACCGGTCCATCCCGCCGTGCGCGGCGATGGCCTGCTCCAACAGTTCGTTCACGGCGTTGCTCTTCTCGTAGGCCGGCGCCAGCGCCGGGAACGGCAGGACATCGGGACGAGCTGCGGGAGCGCCGACAGCGCCGAGCCCGGCGCACAGCAGGGGTGCTCGCCGCTCGCGTCACGCCGACGGCGACGCGCCCGCTCCCGCCGGCCCCGGCGTGGGCGACCCCGGCGTACCAACCATCCACGGTAGTGCCGGTGAGCGGCGGCAATGCCCGGTTCACCGGACCCCCGCGGCACCGGTGGGCACGGGACGAAGCCCTGGTTGACGTCCCGCTGCGCGGGTACTCCTGCGCGCCAGCCGGCGCCGGTGCGGCTCGTCCGTCCGGCAGCCGTCCCGCACTGCTGGCCGCGCCGCCGGGGGTCGCAGGCCGATGACCGACACCGCACCGCCGTCCGGAGAGCAGCACGCGCCGGACGATGTCGTCGAACTGCGGGTGCACGGGGTCTCGGGCGCCCGTGCCGATCAGGTGCTCGACCGGCCGCACGCCCACCAGGTGGCCGGCGACCGCAGCGGTGGCTTCTTCCGGCCGAGGCCGGGCTACCCGGACAGCACCGGACCGGGCGGCGTGGTGCTGGAGGCGTACCGGTGGAGCGACCTGCCCTCCGGCACCGCCGCCCGGACACTGTCCCTGGTCTTCCTGCTCCCGTTCATGCTGAGCAACGTGGCGATCTGGATGCGGCCGGCCCGGCGGGGGCCCGGCTCGGGCGTCAAGGTGCTGTGCCGGCTCGTCGCGCTCAACCTCACCGTGCTGTACGCCCTGTCCGCCGCCGGCGTCGCCCTGGACCTGATCGCCTGGAAGTGCATGGGCTCGTCCCGCTGCCTGATGGGCCGCGCCTGGCTGTCCTGGCTCGGCGGGCACCCGGTCGGGCTGCGGCTGGCGGTGCTGGCCGTGGTGCCGATCGCCGCGGTCGGGCTGGTCTGGCTGCTGGGCGCCCGGCCCGGCCGCTCCTACGAGGGCTTCCGGGTGCCGACCGGCGACCCCGAGGGCGACCGGCTCAGCGCCGTCGGCCAGTGGGACGCCATGCCGATGGTGGGCCGGCTGCGGGCGATCCACATCGCCGTCGCGTTCGCGGTGCTCGACCTGACCCTGCTCGCCGCGCGCGGCGCCGGCCACCCCTCGGTCGTGACGGTCGCCCTGGCCGTCCTCGCCGTGCTGGTGCTGGCGGCCGGCGCGGCGCTGCTCTGCGCGCCCGAGCTGCTGGAACAGCCGGCGACGGCGCACACCACCGACCGGTTGACCGTGGCGCTGCGCACGGTGGCCTGCGGTCTGACCGTGGCGACCCTCGGGGTGGTCGCACTGGACCGGACCCCGTGGCCGCTCGCGGCCGGGCTGCCGGGGTACGGCCGGATCGTCGGTTGGGCCTTCCTCGCGCAGATGGCCCTGCTGGCGGCCCTCGCCGTGCTGGCCCCCTGGCGCGGCCGCCGGGACGGCGGCCGCGCGCTGCTGCACGGCCTCGGCGCACCCGTGATCGCGGCCTTCGCGGTCGGCCTGGCCGGCGCGTTCTCCGCCGAGCTGGTCTACCGGACGGCGTACTTCCTCAACCGGCGGGCGATCACCGGACGTCCGGAGGATCTGGCGGCCCCGCCGCTGGCCTACAAGTGGGCGCTGTTCACCTTCTTCCTGAGCATGATCGTGGCGGTGCTGGTCGCCGCCGGGCTGACCCTGCTCTCCCGCCGGGGTCGCCGACGGGCGGCGGGGGCCATCGTCGCCCGGGACTTCCCGGCAGCCCCGCCGGAGGCCGCCGACCGGATGCGACGCGTGGAGAAGACGATCGCGCGGGCGCGGTTCACCGAGTGGCTCGGCCCGCTGGCCGTCGCGTGCGCCTGCCTGGCCACGCTCGGCCTGGCCACGAGCCTGCTCGCATTGTTCGGCCTGCAGCCGAGCCCGTTGGCGGAACGGCTGCTCGGGGTGCCGTCCGGATTCGTGAACTTCGGGCTGACCGTGGGCAGCTATCTCATCCTCGGGCTGGTGCTCGCCCTGGTGATGGGCGGACTGTTCGCCTACCGGACGGCGGAGTTCCGCCGGTACGTCGGCGTGGTGTGGGACCTGGGCACGTTCTGGCCCCGGGCGGCCCACCCCTTCGCGCCGCCGTGCTACGCCGAACGGGCCGTACCCGAGCTGGCGAAGCGGATCTGCTACCTGGCGGAGCGGCACACCGGCGTGCTGCTCACCGGCCACAGCCACGGCTCGGTGCTGCTGGCGGCCACGGTGCTGCAACTGCCGCCGCAGGTACGCCGGCGGGTCGCGCTGCTGACCTACGGGTCCCCGCTCGACCGCCTGTACGCCCGGCTCTTCCCCGCGTACCTGGGCCGGGACGTGCTGCACGAGGTGGGCGAGCGGGTCGGCTGGCGCTGGCTGAACCTGTGGCGGGAGACCGATCCCATCGGCGGCTGGATGTTCGCCGCACACCGGCCCGGTGACCCACCGACCCGGGCCGGCCCGAGCGACCGGGTCGACCGGCGACTGCGGGACCCCGAGGACGTGGTGGCGCCCCCGAGCGACAGCGTCCCGCCCCCGGTGCAGGGGCACTGGCCGTGCGAATCCGACGAGCGGTTCGCCGCCGCGGTCCGTGAGCTGGCCGACCGGCTCCGGGCCGAGGGCCGGACCTGACGCCGCCGGGCGGGGACGACGCCACCGTGGTTCTGCTACCTGCCGCGTCGGACGGCCCGCACGCCGAACACCACGGCGCCGAGGACGAGCAGGACGCCCAGGAGTTGGAGGCCCGGGGAGTCATCGGCCTCCCCGTACACGATGCCGGCGACGCCGACCGCGACGGCGAGGAGGGCGACGAGGGCGAGGACGTACTTCATGGGGTTTCCTTTCCGAGCCGGATCCGTCGCGGATCCGGCCGGTGAGCGGGTCGACGTGGCCGAGGTGTTCGGTGGTTGGGAGGCGGTGCGGCGGGTCAGTCCTCGACCCACTCGAGCAGGTCACCGGGCTGGCAGTCGAGCACCCGGCACATGGCTTCCAGGGTGCTGAAGCGGACGGCTTTGGCGCGGCCGTTCTTCAGCACCGCCACGTTCGCCGGCGTGAGCCCGACGCGTTCGGCGAACTCGCCGACGCTCATCTTGCGTTTGGCGAGCTCGACGTCGATGCGGACGACGATGGGCATCAGATCACCGCCTCCATGTCGGTGCGCAGTGTCGTGGCCTGCCGCAGCAGTGCCCGCATCACCACCATCAGGAGCCCCAGCACGGCGACGCCCACCAACATCAGGAAGAGCAGGAGCGGCAGTCCGGGGTCCGAGGCGTTGAAGCCGACGTAGAGGAACACGCCCAGCAGCACCACCCAGGCGGCGACGATCGCCCAGACGATCGCGTCCACCCACGCCAGGGCGGCGTCGCTGAAGATGCGGTCGTTCTTGACCAGGGTGAGCAACTTCCAGGTGGACACGATCACCACCTGGATGCACAGCAGCCAGAACACCGAGACGGCAGTCAGCGGCCACCGGAGGTGGGCCTGGTCCGGGGACTCCTGGGCCATGTGCGCGAACTGTCCGGGCAGGGAGAAGGTCTGGAACATGACCAGGATCCCGAACAGCAGCACGAGGAAGACTCTGAGCGGGGCCACCGCTCGATGCTCAGTGAACACGCATCGACTATCGCTCGTAACCTATCGAAAGTCAATCGGTACAGCGATCTCCTGACCGGTCAGCAGGCCGGCTCGCCCGCGGCCGAGCACGACGGACCCTCCGCCGCCCCGGCGCAGGACGCCGGACCGCCACCGACCGCCCGCTCCAGCAGCTCGTAGAGGGTCTCGCGCTGCCGCGCGTCCAGCGCGCCGAGCACCTCGTCCTCCACCGCCGCGAGGGCGCACTCAGCCTCCCCGAGGCGCTTCTCGCCGGCGGGGGTGAGCTCGACGACGTGCCGGCGACGGTCCTCGGGAGAACGGCGCCGTTCGATCAGACGCTCCGCCTCCAGCTCATTGAGCAGCCCGACGATGTTCGTGCCGTCCATCTCCAGTGTGCCGGCGAGGGCCTGCTGGCTGCTGCCGCCCTGCGCCCGCAGCACCGTGAGCGCGACCAGGTGCCGGGGCCGCAGCCCCAGCGGCGCCAGCACCGTCTCGGCACGCAGCCGCATCCGCCGCGCGAGGTGGTCGAGCAGGGGGGCCGAGCGGTGCTCGGGCTGGTCGACCGGTACGGCAGGCATGTGACCAAGCCTACCGTCGCCGCCCACGACCCACGTGCTACAAATGATTGGCACGACACCAATGGATTATGAAGGGCAAATCAATGGCACACCTGTTGCACATCGACTCCAGCATCCAGGGGGACCGGTCGGTGAGCCGCCGGCTGACCGAGCGCGCGGCCAGGGCCTGGCGCGCCGCGCACCCCGACGGCACGGTCCACTACCGGGACCTGGGCGCCGATCCGCTGCCGCATCTGGACCAGGCCGGCGGCCTGGCGCGGATGACACCGCCGCAGCAGCACAGCCCGGCCCAGCGGGAGTCCTGGGCGCTGACCGAGCAGCTGGTCGAGGAGGTGAGGCGGGCCGACACGGTCCTGCTGGGGCTGCCGCTGTACAACTTCGCCGCCCCCAGCAGCGTCAAGGCGTGGGTCGACCACCTGATCGCGCCCGGCCTGGCCTACGACCCGGAGAGCCAGGCCGGCCTCCTGGGCGACCGTGAGTTCATCGTGCTGGCCACGCGCGGCGGCGGGTACGCCCCCGGCACGCCACGCGAGGGCTGGGACCACGCGGAGCCCTGGCTGCCGCACGGCCTGGCGATGACCGGCCTCCAACCGCGCTTCATCACGGCGGAGCTGACCCTCGCCGGCGTGAACCCGGCCATGGCCGGCCTGGTGCCGCTGGCCCAGGAGAGCCTCGCGGCGGCCGAGCGCGCCGTCGACGGACTCTGGGTCCCGGCCGCCGCCGCGGCCTAAGCAGGGCCGCCACGGGAGTGGCCCACTCCCTTCGCGCCGGCTCCACCGGGGCGGCGCGGATCGTGGACAGGCACTATCTTGCCCGGCATGCATCGGAGCCGCGTCTACGCCGTCCTGATCGACGCCCCGCACGCGGAGGCCGCCCGGGCGGCGGCCTTCTGGTCGGCCGCCCTCGGCGTTCCCACCGAGGCGGACCCGAAGTATCCCCAGTTCGTCGGCCTGCACGGCGCCCTGCCCGGGCTGGTCACCGCCGTGCAGGCCGTCGACGACGCGCCCCGCTTCCACCTCGATTTCGAGACCGACGACGTCGAGGCCGAGACGGCACGGCTGGTCGCCCTCGGCGCCACCGAGGTGACCCGGTGGCTGGACTGTCGCATCCTGCGGGTGCCGGGCGGGCACCTGGTCTGCGTCCTGCCGGTGGAGAGTCCGCCCGAGGTTTTCGACGCCCAGGCCCGGACCTGGCCCTGACAGCCACGACCCCACCCGGCGCCGTGCGGATCAGCCGGGTGGGGCCGCGCGTCGGTAGCGTACGGCGGTGCCGCTGACCTTCCCTCGCACGCCGCGCTGCCGCTCGTCGATGACTGCCGTGCTGCACGACGAAGCCTCAATCCGCCAGGTACGGCACCGGGTGGCTCCCGGCCGGTGGTAGCTTCCAGATGCGCAGGCCAACACGCAGACCTCCGTTCGGACGGAAGGTTGAGCCATGGACGAGACCGTCGCGCGGGCGATGATCAAAGCCCACTTCGAAGCCTCCAACGTCAGCGCCCCCGGCGGCGGGCCGGGCGACGACATCGCCCGCGCTTCCGAGATCTACGCCGACGACGCGGTGCTGGAGTGGCCGCAGGGCGGCGAGCGCGTCCGCGGCAAGGCCAACATCACCGCCCTCAGGTCCAGCTACCCCGCCCGGCAGGAGTTCCAGCTGCACCGGACCGTCGGCTGCGGGGATCTGTGGGTCAACGAGTACACCATCCGGTACGACGACCGGCCGATGATGGCCGTCGGGATCATGGAGTTCCGCGACGGCAAGGTCGTCCGGGAGCGGATCTACTTCGGAGAGCCCTGGGAGCCGCCGGCCTGGCGGGCACAGTGGGTCGAGCGGATCGAACCGGCGGCCACCCAGGCATCCGCATGATCACCAGCGCCGGGTGGGCGGCTAGCGACTGGTCGCCTCCACCGCGCTCAGGATCAACCGCGTCACGACCTCGGGCTGCGAAACCATGGAGGCGTGGGAGGCCGCCACCTCCTCGATCCTCGCCTTCGCGCGCTCGGCCATGAAACGTTGCCCCGCAGGCGGGATGGCCCGGTCCTCGGTGCCGAGCAGGTACCACGACGGGATGGACTTCCACGCCGGCGGGCCCGACGGCGTGGCCGCCGCGGCGCCGCTCCACGGCCGCTGCGCCGCTGCCATCACGGTGGCCGTCCCGGGATCGACGTCTGCGGCAAACGCCTCCCGGAACGAGTCGCGATCCAGGTACAGGTCCACGCCGTCGCTCCGAGCGCTTGGCCGGGGAGCAGGAACGGCAGCGCAGCAGGGAGGGCTGAGCCCGGACGCCGGCCCGGAGCCGACGAAACCTGTGTGGACGGCTTGTCGGCTCTCTCGGCCTATGCTCTGGCGCGTGAACAAGAAACGGTGGAGCGGCGTGGACCTGGGCAACGTGCTGCGCGCCGTCGAGGACGCCGCCCCGGTCGACGCGGTGGAGGCGGTGACCCGAGGCATCGGCGTCGACCTCGGGGCGCTGTGGGTGTCGTTCCTCGTCGCGGACATGAGCGGCCGGGCTCTCGTTCGGCTGGCCCACGACGTTCCCTTCGGGAACCGGCCCGGCAGACGCCAGCAGGACGAGGACGTCGCCACCGTGCTGCCTTTCGACGGCGGGCCACAGGAACAGGCGCTGCGCTCCCAACGCGTGCAGGTCCGTCCGAGCGGAGATGATCACGTCGTGATGGCGCCCGTCACGCAACGGGGCGAGGCGATCGGACTGTTGGAGATCTCCTTGCCGGTCAAGCCGGACGACGAGGCCCTGGCCGAGATCTCCCGGGCCGCGCACGCGCTGGCGTTCGTGGTGATCGCCGCCCGGCGGCACACCGACCTTTTCGAATGGGGCCAGCGGACCACTCCGTTCACCCTTGCCGCAGAGATCCAGCGCCGGCTCCTGCCCTCCTCATTCACCTGCGAGGCCGGCTCGTTCACCCTCTCGGCGTGGCTGGAGCCGGCGGCCAGCATCGGCGGAGACACCTTCGACTACAGCCTCGCGCGCAACCTGCTGCACTTGAGCATCACCGACGCCGTGGGCCACGGCGTGCACAGCGCACTGACCGCAACGCTCTGCGTCGGCAGCCTGCGCCACACCCGCCGCCACGGTCACACCCTGCTCGACCAGGCCCGGGCCGCAAACTCGGCGCTGATCGAGAATCCGCCCGGGGGGTTCACCTTCGCCACCGGACTTCTCGGCCGACTCGATCTGCGCACCGGCGTGCTGGCCATGGTCAACGCCGGCCACCCCACCCCACTGCTGGTGCGCGACGGGACCGTCCAGCCCCTCGCGCTACCGGTCGATCCGCCGTTCGGCGTACTGCGCCAGGGGACCTACCGCACAACCGACGTCCCGCTTCGCCCCGACGATCGGCTCATCCTGCTCACCGACGGCATGCTGGAACGCGGCGCCGCCCGCCTCGACCTGCCCGCACGGCTGCCGGGCCTCACCGACCTGCACCCCAGGGAGGTCGTCCGCGTACTCGGCGACGCCGTCCTCGACGTCGCCGGACCCGCCCTGCCCGACGACGCCTGCATGCTCGTCCTCGACTGGCACGGCGACCACGGCGACAACCGCTCCACCACGGCCGGCGCCGATCCCCACCGAGCGAGCGCCCTTCCGTATCCCTGAGACCAGAAAAGAGAGGGCGTGCGCCTGCGTCCGTCTTGCGGCAGGGCATCCTCGTGCTGATCCTCGAGAATGATGATCCGGCGCGGGTGCCCGCCCTGTATGGGCCGGGGCAGACCTGCCGCCTGCCTTAGCGCGCGGCGCCGCCCGGTCGACCTGGGCCGCTCCCGGAGCGCCGGTGACCGACGCGTGGAGCCTTTATCACCGGGGAGTTGCCAGACGCCGGGCGGAAATCTCGCGCCGCGCCGGCCACCATATCGTCGGGATCGCGGCCGAGGGCCTGCCGGATGTGCGGCGGGATGACCTCGGATGTTGCCATTGCCAGTCGGACCTGCACCGAACGGTCGTGAACCAGGCGTTCCAGATCCGCCTCGTCCAGCTGGACCGCGCGGACCAGCGCGGCACGGACGTCGACCACGGGGTCCTGGGCAAGCGCCCTGCGCTGCTCGGCGGTGGTCCGCGGGTTGCGGGCGACCCCCTTGCGTACGCGTACGGTGCGATCGGCCATCAGGGCGGTGATCACGTCGGGGTCGTGGGTGTGGGTGGCGAGTCGTTCCCGTACCTCGGGTGAGACGTCGTCGATCAGCCTGGCGGCCAGTTCGGGCTCCAACTCCCGCATCTCCGCGAGGAGACCACGAAGCTCCTTGTCGGGCGCCTCCGACATCACCCGGCGAACCGATTCGTCGCAAGCCGGGTTGCTGGCGACCGCCCAGCGGACCCACCGGTCGGGGTCCTTGACGAGACGCAAGAGATTGCCGACCGAGGTCGAGGGGTTTCTCGCCACCGCCTCCCGGACCTGACGATCATGGTCCCGGGTCAGCGGTCGCAGTGCCTGCGCGGGTGCGTCGGTCCGGGCCGCGACCGCCTTACGGACCACGGCCGACGGGTCGGACGCCAAGTCGAAGAGGGTCATCTGTGGCGTTGCGGGGTCCTGCGCGAGGGCAAGCCGCGCGTCGGCGCTGCCGCCGCTCGCACGGTGGGCGGTGGTACCTGACCCGCGGTGGCCGTCGTCCTGCTGCTTCCCCATGGGCGCAATCATGTCACGGGCAGACTGAGGCAATGCGGGCCTGACCAGCGCGTTGACGATGGTCGAAGCGTTGGGCTCCGGACCCGCAGGGGTCAAGGGATCCGCGAGCACCAGGTCAGCCACTCACTGACTTCGGTGGCGTCGGCGCTTTGCGGGGTGACCCGCCAGCTGCGGCGGGGCGCCCGCGAGAAGCCGCATCAACCGGCCACGACGCTCGACCAGCGGTGCGTCGAGCACCGACTCTCCGTCGGCGGCAACGAGAAAGGTCGAAGGCGACGTAGTAGGCCGGGTGCTCACGAGCCTCGCGCAGCAGCCCCCGGCCGGCGGTGACCCGCCGCTGCAGCAGGGCGAAGTTCGTCCGCCCGCGCTCCCAGACGACCAGTTCCCCGTTCATCATTGAGCCAGCCGATCAGCTGGATTTGTCGTGCAGCGATGTTGTGTATGGACATGTCCATGACGTTGTGGATCGGGAGCGGCCGAGGGTTCAGCCGAGAACAGTCTCCAGAGACTTTCTGCAGGCATCCGCGGTCAGACCCTGTTTGGCGGCGTCAAAGAGCGGCTGGCGGCGGGTGGGGCAGCGGGTGGGCGCCTTCCGGGCGTAGGCCGTCGAAGATGATGGCAAGGTATCGCTGCCACAGGTCGGGCGAGGCGTCCGGCACGTAGCTGGTGACGTAGTTGGGCGCGCACATCAGCAGGATGACGTCGGCGCCGGTGACGTCGGCCCGCACGGCGCCGTGCTCACGAGCCCGATCGACAAGCTTGTGCACATTGCGGAACATCTGCTCGCGGGCCCTGATCACGTCCGCGTTCAGCTCGCCGGCCTCCTGCAGGAACGACAGGTCACGTTGCCGTTGTTGGTCCGCGGCGACGGTGAGGAACTCCAGCAGCGCGGCGCCCGGATCCGCCGCGTCGAGCAACTGTTCGCCGACTGCGTTGAGCGCGTCGATCCGGTCGAGGACGATCGCGGCGAGCAGGTCATCCTTCGTGGCGAAGTGCCGGAACAGGGTGCCCTTGCCGAGACCGGCCCGGCGGGCGATGTCGGCGACCGAGGCGTCCAGGCCACGCTCCGCGAACTCATCGGCGGCGGCCGCCAGTAGCAGCCGTCGGTTGCGGGCGGCGTCGGCACGCAACGGGCGGGTCGAGGTCACGTTGCCACCCTAACAAGTTGACCGCACGGTCCGTTTATTGCTAGCTTCGCGATCGATAACATGACCGTCCGGTCCGTTTATGGAGGAAGCGCATGAAGGCAGTTGTCGTGACCGGCTACGGGCCGCCCGAGCAATACACCGTGGGGGACGTGCCGGTGCCCCAGCCTGGGCCGGGGCAGATCCAGGTCCGGATCGCCGCCGCCTCGATCAACCCGGCGGACGTCCGGCTGCCCAGCGGGGATTTCCGCGACGTCGTACCGCTGGGGTTTCCGCACGTGCCCGGCAACGACTTCGCCGGCACGGTCAGCGAGGTTGGCGCTGGCGTGACGGCCTATCAGGTGGGCGACGAGATCTTCGGTCAGGCTGTGCCGCGGGCGCTGCGGGCGATGGCCGGTGCGCCCCGGCCGTCGCTGAGCACCGGGTCGCTGGCCGAGTACGCGGTCTTCGAGGCCGATACCCCGTTCCTGGCGCATCGCCCGGCCGGCCTCGACATCGAGCAGGCGGCCGCGCTGCCCACCGTCGGCCTGACCGCACGGGCACTTATGGCCACCGCCGGAGTGCAGCCCGGCGAAACCGTCCTGGTCATCGGCGCTACCGGCGGCGTCGGAACCGCCGTGATCCCGCTGCTGACCGCCGCGAGGGCGCGGGTGATCGCCACGGCGACCGCCACTGACGCCGCCATTCTGCGAGCTTTCGGCGCCGATGAGACCATCGGGTACGCGGAATCCGAGTACCCCTCCGACGTCGACGTCGCGTTCAACCTGACCCTGCCGAGTGACCACCTTGCCGGAGTCGCTGACGCCATCCGCCCAGGCGGACGGCTCCTCACAATCACCTACCCGGTACCGCAGCAGGAGTGGATCGGCCGCGACGACGTCGGTCTGCATTTCGTACTGGACATGGACGGCACCTTCGGCGGGATGCGGGAGGTCGGTGAACTGGCGGTCCGCGGAGAACTACCGGCCACGATCGGCCGCCGCTACGCCCTCGACCAGGGCGCTCAAGCATGCGTCGACTTCGTCCGCCGGCATACGACCGGCAAGCTCGTCGTCACGATGTGAAACACACTGCCATCGGCGCTTCTCGGCAATCTGACCGTCGACGACCCACCCGCGACAGGACCCTCACGTGACAGACATCCGCGAACTCCAGCAGGCATTCGACGACGCCGAATTGCATGCCGACACCGACCGCTTGAACGCCCTGCTGGCGGATGACTTCATGTCCATCGGCGAACGGGGCTACCTGCTGGACAAACGGCAGTGGATCGACCGACACGCCGACTTCGCGTACCTGTCCCTGACGACAACCGAACTCGACGTACGCCGTTACGACCGCGCCGCGATCGTGCGCTGCGTCCAGCGCAGCCGGGCGACCTGGCGTGGTGAAGCGATGACACTGACAGTCCGACTGAGTCAGGTATGGATCGAACTACCCGACGGGTGGCGACTCGCCGGCATCCAGTTCAGTTCGCTCGACCCAGCCTGAACGCCTCATCCGCAATTCCGAGCCGACGCAGCCCTGTGCGCGCGAGTGAAACCGCTGCTCATCACGTAGGTGTGGTGCGTCCGGCACGGCTATCGCATAGTGCCCCATGCGCCGCGGCAAGCAGTTCTCGCAGCGCGATATCTGCACCCCGCTCACCGGTCGATCACGGACGCGGGAACGGCGCTGAGCGCTCACCTGAAGGCTCGCCGGTCCCCAAGTGGTCCCCACCTCCGCGTTGTCTAGTTCGCTCACCACGTCTGGTTCAAGAACCAACAGAGGCCGCTCACCAGGGCATACGCTCCGGTTAGCGGCCTCTACGTGCTGTCGGGACGGCCGGATTCGAACCGACGACCCCTTGACCCCCAGAGATCGGCAACGCGGTCCGGTTCGGCTCGCATCGCTGGTCGACGGTCTGATGGTGGTCACCAGGGTTCCACTTGGTGTCGTCGGTTGCTGTACTTCACTGCTGTACTGCTTCGCCCGCCTGCCGGCAGTGCGTCAGACGCCCAACGGCGTCCTTGGTGGAGCCGTACCCGACGATCTTGCTTACAACTCCTAACTTTTTGAGCGGGCGTGTCGGCCCGGACTGTTCTCCCGTACGCGCCGGGACATGGCCCCTCAACGGGGTTTCTCGTCCGGGGCTCCTTCGTGCCAGCGGGCCCGCCAGTCGGCCTCGTGCTTCTCGTAGGTGGTTTTCTCCTCGAAGACGGCCGTGAGCAGGGCTCGGCGGGCGTCCGCCATGACTGCCACCTCGGTCGCCACCAACCCGATGCAGATGGCCGTCAGCAGGCTGAGCGCCGCCAGTGCGGGGAGGTGTGTGGCGAGGGGGATGGCGACCGCAAGTACGAGCACGGTGCCGACGCGGGTCCAGGAGAGCGTGCCGAGGGCGCGCAGTTGGAACAGCATCCCGCCGCAGAGGTAGCAGATCACCCCGCCGAACAGCAGCGGCACCCCTGGGCCGTGCGTCGGCTCGGCGAGGTTGATCGAGCGGTCCGTGATCTGCCGCACCATCTCCTCCGCCCCGAGGGCGAACAGGATGATCCCACCGATCATGACGAGCTGGCAGTACGCGTAGACATCCCGCGCCATGACGACCCGGGAGCGCCCCTGCGCCGCGTGCTGCGCGATCCGGGCGGCCGGAGCGATGACGTCGAAGTGCGTCCACCACAGGGCGGCGGTGAAGAAGATGCCGAGCACCGCGGCGGTGACGCCCCGCCAGGTGACCGGCTCACCGAGCAGGTTGCCGCCGATACCGACGGAGATGATCGACTCGCCCAGGGCGATGATGAGGATGAAGTCGTACCGTTCGGTCCAGTGCTCGGCGGAGGTCAGCACCCAGCCCCACGCGTTGGCGACCAGGCCGGCGCCGTACTGCAACAGGACGACGGCGATCCAGAGCCCGTCGCGCACCAGGTCGGCCCGCCCCGGGTCGTCGATCAACGGCGGGATCAGCGCGGCGCCCAGCAGCAGGAGGGTGCTCATCACCAGTTCGGGTGAGTACTTCAGCAACAGGCGACGCTCGCCGGGTCTCTCCCCGGCGACGTGCCAGTACAGCAGCAGGTGCACGCCGCGGAGCACCACGTAGCTCACCGCGACCACCACCGGCCCGACAGCCCACCGCACCGGGGTACCAAACGCCTGCGGCAGGGACAACGCGAAGCAGAACAGCGCGGCCATCCCGACGACCATCAGCGCCGGGACAAAGCCCACGCCGAGCCGGACCCGGGTCGCGACCACCGTGTGCACCACCCAGACCCACCACAGCACGGCGAGGACCAGCATGCCGTGCAGCAGGCTGTCGCCGGTGATGTCCACCGCGGTGGCCCGGGTGATGATGAAGAACGAGAACACGAAGACCAGGTCGAAGAAGACCTCAAACCGGTCCACGCGGGTGCCAGGGGCCACCGCGACGGCCGGCCCCAGCCGCTCCACCCACCGCTTGCCAGCCACCGACCGAGTGTCGCAGCGCGCAAGCCCTGTCCGGGCTTGATTCACGTCAGCCTGCGAGGCGGACACGTGAGCCCCATAAAAGCTATATAGCCATCTGGTCGGCCTTCATTCGTCCCTGCCATTGCTATGGTCGGTTTCGTGACCTCCGCGGGCAGCAGACGGGTTGTGCAACGAGATCTGGGCGCCTGGCGTGGTAGGGGGACGCCGAGATGACGGCCCCGCGGACGCTCATCGGCTCGTACCTGGCGATGCTGGCGCTGAGGAATGTGGAGGAGCGCGAGCGTTATCGTGTCGAATTGAGCCGGACGAGGTGGGTCGACGCTGACGAGGTCACGAGCGCGGCGCTTCTTCGGACGATACGGCGATGCCTGGGATCGAAGCCAGGATTTGTTGCTGTCGGCAAAGCCGCTGTGCGTACCTCTCGAACTTTCCCGAAGGGCGACATCATTCCCAGCGACGTGGAGCGGATCATTAGGACCTGCCTCGGCCAAGATGAGGACGCCATCGAGAAGCTCAAGTTGAAGAATCCGGAGCTGCTGAGAATGTTGACTTTCGCCTCACTCCTCTGGATACACAAAGTCCCGGAGGTAGACGTTCTAGAGATCGTTGGTCGGGCGGAGGGCGACGCATTCGATGCCGGATTCTCGCCGACCCTACTGCCGGGCTAGATCCCCGCAGCCGCTTCGGCCTGATACGGCTACCACCCGATGCCCTTTCTCCGTCTCCCAGCCATCCCGTCGGCCTTCGTCCGCACACCGTGGAGCGGGTGGGGCCTGCCCGGTCAAGTGGAGCACACCACTGTCTGAACGACCTTGACCGGGCAGGCCCTGCCCGCTCGGCTCCGCCCGGACGAAGGCTGTCGGGATGGCGCCCCACCATCCCGGAGTGCCTGAGCGCCCCGCCGGAGGCACGCCCTGGTCGTCACCTTCAACACCGAAGCTCCGGATCTGCCAGTAACCATGGCGGCTCGGGGCTTCGTCGTATGTCGCGCCGCCGGCGGGCTAACACCGACGCGCCGGCGGCCGAAGGCCAGAGGCGCGGCGGCGGGCCATCGGCCCGGCCCTGGTTCGGCGGCGCGAGCGGCCGGCAGCGCCGGCCGCCTTGATCCCGTACAGAAATTCCTCACAGGACACGACAGGACTAGTGCCGGAGGAGCTCCTACGACAGCCGCATTGCCATCGCGGGCGTCCCTAAGATCACCGTTCACGACGCCCGACGCACCTGCGGTTCGCTGCTGGTCGACCTGGACGTGCATCCCCGGATCGCGATGGCGATCCTGCGGCACGCGGACTTCTCGATCACGATGGAGATCTACAGCCAGGTCTCGTCCAAGGCCACCCGGGAAGCCCTGCGGAAGCTCGGCAAGAGCCTTGATCAATGAGCCGTTGCTGTACTTCGCTGCTGTACAAGATCAGAAAAGGCCACCTGGAAGACTCCAGATGGCCTTTGACCTGCGTCGGGGCGGCCGGATTCGAACCGACGACCCCTTGACCCCCAGGACGTCGCGGTAGGCGTTTACGCACGTCAGCAACGGTTCGCCCGACGGCACGCCGTCGGGCACCACGTTTGGCGTGTCCGTCCAGGCTGGACGTGCGGTCCCCCGCTGGTCCCCGGTCGCCCTGTCGGGTGCGTTCGCGCTCCATCGCATCCAGCCGTTGGTCCGCAGCACCTGCGGGTGCCGGCTTCCCGTCGCGCAGGCTTCGCCCTGCCGGGCCGGGCCTGCCCGGTCCAGGTGGAGCGCCCCACCGGACGTACGACCTGGACCGGGCAGGCCCGGTCTGGCTGCCTGTGGTGTGCGGCGGGTAGCACCCGATCGGCCGGGCATCCCAGAGCCGCCCGGGTCCAAGGGCGGGTAGCCCTTGCCGCCGGAGGCATGCTCCGGGTCGTAGGGCCGGAGGCCCTACCCGCCGGAGGCAAGCCCTTGAGCGGCACTGCCCCGGTACCGGCCGGCCGTGCAACTGACTCGCCGTTCGTCTCACCCGCATGTCACCATCCTGCGATGGACCACCAGCTTGATCGCCTAGGCGTCCAACTCTCAGAGGCGAGGCGACTGACCCGCCACGGGGGCGTACCCCGGGATCGACTTGCCCTCTTGCTGCTCGATAACGCGGCGGAGACTCTGTTGAGGCTTAGCGCTAAAACCTATCTTTGGCGCGCTGAGCTATATGGGGGAATGATGCGGAGAATGGAATCAGTCTCCCCGCAGGCCGACGGAGCCAAGGAGCTTACTCAGGAACTACAGGCGAGAGTCATATCGGCATCGCGACGGCGCAAGATAGATCGCGATTTCAACGAGCTAGTCGATTTTGTCTTTGAACACAACGACTGGCCGTTGGATGCGGGGATGGCAATCTGCATAAAGATCCTTCATCGATACCGCAATGCGGCATACCATCGCGACAAGGTGCACGGGGACGTGCTTCAGCCGGCAGTCGTCATCTACTTTTACCTGGTAGCACATCTACTCAAACACCGACAGTCAAACATGTGGTTGATCGACGCGGCCCCGCCGGGCGTACTTGAAGTGCTGGATGGCGAAGACTTGGGCGAAGGATTCCTGGGCCTTCCTGGATACAGCAGCAAGAGTTTCCAGGCGGCAATGGCTGATCGCATCCTCAAAGACTTCATTCCTGATCCCGCCAAGGTTTCAGAGACGCTTTCGAAACACTTAATGGCACGTCTAGATGCGATAGACCGGGACTTGAAGGAGATTGGAGAGTACCACGGACCCCCTGGCCGCGAACGCGATTTCGCGATCCGGGCAGCGCAGTGCTCGGATAGCGAGTGGCACGCGGACGGACCTCCCCGCGATTTCTGGGAACGCGAATTTGAAGTCACGGACAAAGTGATTGAAGCATGGAGGGAAGACGCTCTCAAACTGGCTTCGGTCACAAGGGCACTCAGAGCCCTACGAATGTTCGCTGAGCAGGAGTCATCGATGGTCAAATTCGAAGAGCGAACTTCCGAGCTAGCGTTCGAGACTGACGGCGCGATTCAGTTCGAGAGCGACTTCCGGCGAGGTAAGTAAGCACGGACCTAACCGCTCGGGAAGACTGACTACGCGCAGCCCTCGGCTACTCCGGTGTGGGGTGTCCGAGGGCTTCGCCATGCCGGCGCGTGCCGGCGCGCTGCCGGGGTCACCGCGCCGGGAGCGAAGCGGCAAGGCGCGGTGACCCCCGAGCGGCGCGCAGCGGGCCGCTTGCGGCCCGCCTTGAAGACGTATGGAAAGTTCTCACCGGCGAGAATGCGGGCAGAGAATGCAGGCAGAACCGCGCGGGCGGGCCGGAAGGGATCGACAAAGCGGCGGGGGGGCCGCGTGGTGCTGAATCGCGCTCTTCTAGATCAAGGCGGCCCGCAAGCGGGCCGCGTCGGCCCGGCCCCGGCCTGCTGGCGACCTCCGGCCGGCATCGGCCGGGCCGACCGGCCACGCTGACGGAGCATGACCCCAAGCGGTGGAAGTAGCTAGCACCAGCTGGTCCGGGTGAGCGTCGGGGCGACAGACTTTATCGGTAGCAGCCCGTACCCTGCGCAGCATGACAAGGAAGTGCCCGGCGCAAACCTATCTGTCCGCGCGCGAGTTCTCTGAGGTTGATGGGGTCGTGGGCCCGCACCAATCCACCAAGGGGCCCTGGTACTGCGAGTACCCGGCGGCCACGATTCACTTTCACCACTCCGCCGCCGTCCAGGGCCCGCCTCTCGCTGAGGCTCCGGACGACGATCTGCCCGACCTGTGGCTCGTGTGGAGCGACGACGGTCGCCGTGAGCTGCGCTGGCTGCCAGGTTGTCAGACGAGGTTTCCCAGCGAGGACGACCAGGAGGGCGACCTCTGCATCCTCCCAGCCGGCCACGGGGGTACCTGCGACGCTTCGCTGAACAACGAGTACCAGCCAAGCAAGGAAGCGATGGAGAGGGTCAGACAGACCCTGGTCCGAGGCCGGGTAATTCAGACCGCCCGCGCTCCAATGCCCGACGGTAGTTATCCGAGAGGGCGACGACGAGGCGGCGGACTACGAAGAGTGGAATGCGCTTGACCACCTCGTTAGTTGCCCCGAGGATGCGCCATGCCACCAAGCCGAAAAGCTCATGAAGAACGATGACCAGGCCGGATTTGATGCGTTCATTGCGCGGTACCGAGCCTGACCGAGAGGCGGCAGAAGGGCTTGGGACCGGCTTAGAACGCCTTCGGCGGGGCACTCTGGCTCCGGGATGGCTTGGACTAGGGCTTGCCGGTTGACGTTAGGCACCGGGTCGAAACGGAATGCGGCACTCCATTGCATTCCCGTGTGAGCGAGCCTGTTTTATCGCCAGGCATGCTTGGCGAGTGTTCGTGCTACAGAGTGAACGAACCTACTTACGCTTTCACCGCGGTTGGCAATGTGCTCGGGAGTGTCATTTCCTATGGCATCTTTGAAGCTTGCGGTACTTGTGTGAACGGCCGCCCCGCGGAGGTGTACAAACTCGTATAGGTCGGTGCTCGTCATCGGTGGCAACTGCGTTAACTCTTTAACACCATATCCGCTGACTCGCCTGAAAGTCTTGGGCGTAACCGACACGCCGATTGGGTGTAGTAGCTTCTCTACATATTTGATTCCTGCCCCGTGGTTCCCATCGATGAGATTCTTAAAGTACGTTCCGGCGCCTACGTTATCCCAAACGCGTAGGAGTTCCTTACGGCTCGACGCGAAGAGCTTCTTACTCGGAATGAGTTCGAGATTTGGCATCTTGGACTCGAAGTCACCTTTGTAGTAGAGCACGCAGTTGACCAATATTGGACTGCATTGGTACCGGACTGTCCGCTCTCTTGCGTTGAGGAGGACTTTCCTGACCATCTCTTCGAGTGCGTGCTCTGCCTCCGCATGTAGCAGCCCGATATAGGCCGCTGAGACGTCCAGGGCTTCGGGGGTCCATGTCGAGATGCCCATGAATGGCTTTATGAAGCGGTTAGTAAGGAACTGTTGGCGCCGGCCGCACTGTTCCGCCAGGCGATGTAACTCGCGTGACTTCACGGGTGCACCCTAGAGAGCTTCCAAGGCGGAGGACTCTGCTACTTCAGTCAAATTTTCGTAGCCGAGTGCCCGGCCAAGCCGGCCTGCCCAGAAATCAATTCTTCCTTGCACTGCGTCTCGGCTCTTCGTCGTCGCCTCCGTCCAGCTGCGGAATTTGCCACTGCGGTTAGAGAGAGTCATAAACGTCTCTCTTACCACTGCTGCGGACTCAAGCGCAGCTTCGCGAACCTCGGCATCACGAAGGGTGAGGATCATCATGTCAAAAACCGCTCGATTGAATCTACCGGTAGCTTGCCCGTCTTCGATCCTCTGGAACGCGCTGCGGCCAAAAATTTCGAAGGTTGCGACGATTGCCTCATCGATGTTTTCTGCAAGGTCATCGAGCTCTCGCTCAACCCGACGATCCCAATTCTTATTCAGCGTCCGAGTGGCAGCGTCCAAGAAGCTCTTGAGATTGCCGCGATATCTGTTGAAGAAACATGAGAAGGCAATTGCCCGAAGTAGAAGCTCGGCGTCCCGGAGCCGATAGTCCGGCTCGCTGATGTTGAGAATTCTCTGGATGCCCCTGGATCTAGCGGATCGGACATCTAAGTAATCAGTGAAGGGCCCAGCGATCAGTGATCGCCGAAGTTCGTGGGTGGATAGAGGGGTTACTTGGCTATTCAGTCTATGGAAGACAAACTGGAGAACCTCGTCCTTGATCCAGTTCCGCATGACCACGGTGCGAATCGGAAGGTTCTCGAAGCGAGAGAACTCCTGAATGGCCGTAATCTCCTGGAACCCCTTGCCATTGAGGTTCGGCAAGGTTTGCAGGCCCGTCAAGCGCAGCGTCTCCTCGATAGCAAAGCGCTTAAGCGTCCCCAGTCGTTGCTTCCCGTCGATCACGATGTACTGATGCTGCCCTGGGCTCGACTTCGGCAACTCGGCCAACGTAATTGGCGGCACTGGGCAACCTAAAAGGAGTGATTCGATGTAAAGAGAAGCTTTTTGGTCGTTCCAAACGGACCTACGTTGGAACGGTGGATCGACGTCGAAGACCTCGCGTTGCATTTGCTCCGTCAGGGCACCAGTCGTCCAGTCGGTGGTCCAGACGACCGTCTCCGGCAAGTACTTACGGGTCGCGTCGCGGAGATCGTCCTCCTGAACGTCGTCCTGCCACTCCATGCATAGCTCCGATCACAGCGGGCGGATCAGGGAACTTTACCCATCACAGGCGTGCCAAGAGCAAACCCTCGCCGCCAGTAGTTGCCGACGATCCTGCACGCAGTCGGACCGCCTTGCCGAGGCTAGGGATCAGGAGGTTGCCCGCGCGGCTCGCGTCAGTCCTCATCTAGTCCTCAAGAGTGCAATCGGTGACCGCTGAGGTTGAGAGTTGCCGAGAAGGGTTTAGCCAGCTCAGCCGGTGTGCGGCCAGGTAGGCGCAGGGTGGCATCTTGATCTCGTAATGCGTAGGTCGACGGTTCGATTCCGTCAGGCGGCTCGGTACAGAAGCCCAGGTCAACGGCCTGGGCTTCGCCGTTTCCCGAGATCGATCACGCCGCCGCTGGCGGGCCGAGTCCTTTAGATAGTCCTTGTCCCGTGCGGCTACCGCTTCGTCCAGGCGGTTGGCGACGGCGTCCAGGTCGTCACCGAACAGCCCCGCATACACGTCCAGCGTCATTGACGCCGAGGCGTGCCCAAGCATCCGCTGCACCGCCTTGACGTTGGCGCCCGCTGCCATGGCCAGACTCGCCGCCGTGTGCCGCAGGTCGTGCGGAGTCAGCCCGGCCAGCCCGACCGACGCCGCCGCCGGCCCGAACACGCGTGACCGGAAGTTGGTGTTGCGCAGCGGCCCGCCGTTCGGGGCGGTGAACACCAGCTCGTCGCGGCGCTTGCCAGTTGACGTGTGCGGCCAGCTCGTTGACGAGGAAGCGTGGGATCGGTACCGATCGGCGCTGGTAATTCTGGGGCGTCCCCTCCACCAGCTCTCCGCCGACCTCCGCGAACGCCACCGCTACGGTGACCCGCCGTCGCAGCGGATCCAGCCGTGACACCCGCAGGGCCGATACCTCGCCCCACCGCAAACCGGTGTAGAGAAGGAACCGCACCAGCAGCCCAAAGCGTCCGCACGCGTCCGCGAGCCTCGGCAGCCGTTCCAGGTGCGCTACCGCTCCACACGGCGCGGCCTGAACTCTCGACGCCTCGGCTCGCGTGATGGAGACACACATGGATGTGGCATGGATCGTGACCGGTCCCGGAAGCGGCGATCCGGCCTCCACGGAAACCCGGTCTGACGCCGACGGCTTCATGTCCCGGCTTCAGCACCTTCTGGGCGCCGGAGAGGGGTATGCGGAGGTAGGTCGCGTCGAGGCGGACTATCTCCTCTTGACGTTCTCGTTCAGAGGGGACTACGCAGTCATGCATCTGTTCGAGTCCCCAGATGACTGCCGCCTTCTTCGGGGGGATGGCCGGCTACCCGCGACGAAAACCGTCGAAGTCCCGGTGCTCGCCGACGACTGCACATTCTCGGGTGACTTCGTCCTGAGTGTCGCCAAGGCAACGGCGGCGATCGCAGCCTTCATCGACGGTGCTCCAGCGGCACGACTGGGAGAGTGGGTTCGGCTCTAAGCCCGCGGAGTGGAGGCACCTCCGTCAGTCCTAGAAGGCGCGGCCTCAGCGAACTGCCGAATTCGCCTCTTAAAGGATCAAGACGGCCCGCAAAGCGGGCCGCGCCGGCTCGGCCCCGGCCTGTTGGCGACCTCCGGCCGGCATCGGCCGGACCGGCCGGCCATGCTGACGGACGACCAGGACCCGGAAGACCTCGGGGCTCCGCCCCGAACCCCGACCCTCCTCAGAGATGCCGGGCGCATCACCTCGCCGGGCACCACAAGGGCTACCAGCCTCCCCGGACGGGGCCAAGGTCGTTCGGCTAGTGAGGCGCTCCACCTTGTCCCCGTCCGGGGAGGCTGGACGGTCTACGACTGCCCGACGAGGAGATGCAGGCGTCCTACATCAGGGCCCCCGATCCGGTCCGCCGGACTCTTTCTCGATTTGGGCAGCAATCTCAGCGAGTCGCTGGTTTGCGCTGAGCGTCGTTGGATGTTCCTCGCCCAGCACCCGACGATGCTGCTGCAAGACCTGCTCGTGCAGGCGGCGGGCTTCGGCCAGCTCACCCATGTCGCTTAGCACTGTTGCGAGGTTGCCCATTGAGGTGAGCGTCGCTGGATGTTCCTCGCCCAGCACGAGGCGGCGCAGCTGCAAGACCTGCTCGTGCAGGCGGCGGGCTTCGGCCAGCTCACCCATACGGCGCAGCACGGCCGCGAGGTTGCCCATTGAGGTGAGCGTCGCTGGATGCTCCTCGCCCAGCACGAGGCGGCGCAGCTGCAAGACCTGCTCGTGCAGGCGGCGGGCTTCGGCCAGCTCACCCATGTCGCTTAGCACTGTTGCGAGGTTGCCCATCGAGATGAGCGTCGCTGGATGCTCCTCACCCAGCACCCGACGATGCTGCTGCAAGGTCTGCTCGTGCAGGCGGCGGGCTTCGGCCAGCTCACCCATGCGGCGCAGCACGAGCGCGAGGTTGTTCATCGAGGTGAGCGTCGAGGGGTGCTCCTCGCCCAGCACCCGAGTGCACACCTCAAGCTCATGCTCGTGCAGGCGGCGGGCTTCGGCCAGCTCACCCATGTCGCTCAGCACGAGCGCGAGATTGCTAATGGAGGTGAGCGTCGAGGGGTGCTCCTCGCCCAGCACCCGAGTGCACACCTCAAGCTCATGCTCGTGCAGGCGGCGGGCTTCGGCCAGCTCACCCATGTCGCTCAGCACGGCCGCAAGGTTGCCCATCGAGATGACCGTCGTTGGATGTTCCTCGCCCAGCACCCGACGATGCTGCTGCAAGACCTGCTCGTGCAGGCGGCGGGCTTCGGCCAGCTCACCCATGTCGCTTAGCACTGTTGCGAGGTTGCCCATCGAGGTGAGCGTCGTTGGATGTTCCTCGCCCAGCACGAGGCGGCGCAGCTGCAAGGCCTGCTCGTGCAGGCGGCGGGCTTCGGCCAGCTGACCCATGCGGCGCAGCACGAGCGCGAGGTTGTTCATCGAGGTGAGCGTCGTTGGATGTTCCCCGCCCAGCACCCGACGATGCTGCTGCAAGACCTGCTCGTGCAGGCGGCGGGCTTCGGCCAGCTCACCCATGTCGCTCAGCACGGCCGCGAGATTGCCCATCGAGATGACCGTCGTTGGATGCTCCTCACCCAAAACCCGACGGCGCTGCTGCAAGACCTGCTCGTGCAGGCGGCGGGCTTCGGCCAGCTCACCCATGCGGCTCACCACGATCGCGAGATTGTTCATCGAGGTGAGCGTCATTGGATGCTCCTCGCCCAGCACCCGACGGCGCTCAGCCGCGGCCCGTTCCAGCCACCGTCGACTAGGACCGTACTCGCCGCGTTCGAGTAGGTACACGCCTAGCCGAACACCGAGGTCAGTGGTGGAGGTAGAAGCGGCATTGTCCTGGCCAGCATGTCCGAGCACGGCCGCGGCATGCGGCAAGAGGGCCACCCACCGATCCCAACCTGACGGATCAGCAGTGTCCGCAGGAAGAGCCTCCGAGATGGCTGTCGCCGCCAGTGCAATCCATCGACTACGCGGCCAGCCAGCCGTGCGATCCCGACCAGGTAACGGCAACCAGCTGGGCGCTATCCGCACCGCCAACCGTGCCCGTCGGGCTTCGGCGATCCGACTACGCAGCACGTCCTGGACAAGCGGATGCAACCTCAGCACGTCCCCATCGGCCTCTATCAAGGACATCCTTAACAGAACCGCGATCGTCGCGTCCAGCTTGATTGGGTCCGCCGCGGCGGCGGCGAGTGCCGACGGCAAGACGGCAGCGCCGGACACGAATACGTCACGTGGAATGCCAGTGGCCGGCGCGAAGAACGCCGACAGGGTAAGCAGTTGCACCGCGGCCTTACTCCGCTTCGCCGCCGCAGCGAATGCCAGCTCGAAAGTTCGCGACACCGGTGGCCGGTCCACCGGCGATTCCTGCCGCCACAGCCACGCCTGGTTCCCCGCCCGATATCGCTGCACATAGCCGGCCAGGCTCACCCCGGTCTGCACGCAATACGCCGCCGCCTGCTCCAACGCCAACGGCAGGCCGCCCATCTCCCGTGCCAGCCACCGCGCCGCGTCGTCATCACGGTCCCCCGTGCGGTCTTGCAAGAACCGCGCCGATTCCTCCTCCTCGAATGGTCGCACCACAGACACCCGCGCCACTCTCGCTAGGCCGGGATCACGAGAGGTGATCACTACCTGGCCGCGCCCCGAAGGCACCAACCCTGCCAGATCGCTCTCACCGCCGACGTTGTCGAAAACCAGTAACCAGCGCGACTGGCCGCTCAACTCCTGCACCACACGCCGCGCCGCGACCTCCTGATCCGTATCACCGACCCCTAGGCGATCAGCCAATTGTGCCAACGACGCCACCACCGTCAGCCGATCGTCAGCCACCAACCACCAGCCCAACTCAAACTGCCCGCGTTCCATGATTGCGTACGCCTCGGCAAGTTGCGTCTTGCCCACCCCCGGCGGCCCCACCAATGCCACAGCACCACCATTGCGACCACTCAACGTCTGCGCGAGCTCCCGCAACTCGACCGAGCGGCCTACAAACGTGCGCACAGCCGCCGGAATGTTCCACACCACCCCGCCGAGAGAGGACCCCACACCGCCCAGGCGATCACCGCTAACCTTCACGGACCGACCGCGACGCACCTCCGTAAGCACGACTGGCACCGCCAGCAACCCCGCCAACGGCCACGCCAGCCACAGATACGGATCCCAGGACGAAGGCAACGCACCCGTGGCAACGTTCGTCATCGCCGGCAGCAACACCAACGCAATGACGGGCAAAAGCGTCAGCGTGATCCAAGACGGCCGACGCATCTACCCACCTCCGACGCCTTGGAATCATCAGCGGCCTCACGGTAGCGCCGCACCTCTACCAGGCGGCCAGCCCGTCCTTTATTGGACACCAACGCTCCCTTGCGGCACGGCCACAAGGCTGCGCCTGCCCTTGGCAGCGTTACGAGGCGAAGAGCGGCACCGGTCGGGGGATGGGAGAAGAACGGCAAAGCAGCCATAGGCGTTGGGCCACTCACGGGTCACAACTGGTGCGACCCGAGGCCACACCAGGCCCAGCGAATCGTACTGATCTGGGAACCCGTCGCCGCTGGGGCCGATCTTGTGCGACTCCTAAGCGTCAGTCCCTGACCCCAGCCTGACCCCAGCACGACGCCAACAGCCGCCAGCGGATGAACGTCGGCCACAAATCGGCGGGGATGCGAGGCGGTTAGCGGCGGATGCGGAACGCTCCTACGTCGGGCCGACGCCGCTCCAAGTCGCAGGCGTTTACTGATGCCGAGCAGGCGCAAGCGTGGCTCGGCACCATGCAGCGCGCGGCGAGGGGCGGCGTCGACCCCGACGCGGCGTCGATGCGGCTGGCGCAGTACGGCGACAGCGTGATGCGCCTGGCATTGCGCGGCCTGGAGGGCAAGACGCTCGACCCGTACCTGGCGGGGTGGCGCAGGCGGGTCGTGCCGACCCTCGGCCACCTGCCCATACGGATGATCACGAACGGCGCGGTGGACCGGGCCGCGCACGGCTGGATCTCCGAGGGCTGCGGGCGGTCGACGGTGAAGAACAGCCTTGCCGTGCTGGTGCGGGTCTTGGAGCAGGCGGTGCGCGACGGTCTGATCGACCGCAACCCCGCGCGGCTGACCGGGTGGCAGCGAGAGTATCAGCGAGCCGAGGACGAGTTGGACAACCCGCGTTCCCTGGCGCTGCCCGACTGGACCGCGCTCGCCACCCTGGCGGCGGCGTTGGTCGAGCGCTCGCACGGCCGCTACCTCGGTTGGGGTGAGGTGGTGATGTTCGCGGCCGGCACGGCGGCCCGGATCGGCGAGGTGTCGGGCGTGCGCAAGGGCGACATCGATCGCGACACGTGGCTGTGGACGGTGCGCCGGCAGACCACCACCGGCCCCGGCGGCCTGGTCGACAAGGGCACCAAGGGCAAGCGGGCACGGCAGGTGCCCATCATCGAGGAGCTGCGGCCGATGGTAGCCGCGAAGCTCGACCGGATCACCGAGGACGACGGCCGGCTCTTCGTCGGTCCTCGCGGCGGCCGGATCAGCACGGCGGTGCTGCGCGACGCTACGCACTGGGATGAGGTGGTCAGCTCGCTGGGCTTCGAGTACCTGAGGCGGCATGACCTGCGGCACACCGGGCTGACCTGGATGGCGGATGCCGGCGTGCCGGTGCACGTTCTGCGGAAGATCGCCGGCCACGGCTCATTGACGACGACTCAGCGGTATCTGCATCCGGATCGGCAGTCGATCCGGGCAGCCGGTGAGGCGCTGTCTTCGCATCTCACCGGCCTGAGGTCCCCAAATGGTCCCCAGCGGGGCATCGCATGATCGCGAGAAATGCCCCTCTACCTGCGTCGGGACGGCCGGATTCGAACCGACGACCCCTTGACCCCCAGTCAAGTGCGCTACCAAGCTGCGCCACGTCCCGATGCCCCCGCGCGGTCTCCGCGGCAGCCGGTACAGCTTAGCGCAGGATCTTCGCACCACGCGCACAGGCCCCTCCCGCGTCGCGGCGTCCCACGCCACTCCCCCTAAAGCGTCCTAGGAAAGAGGATGCCGGGGAGAGCGGCGCTCCCCCCGGCATCCAAGAAGAACAGGGTCAGCCGTGCGCCTTGCCGCGGCCGCCGGGGCCGAGCTTCTTGCGCGGGCGGACCGAGATCTCGATCGGGCTGCCCTCGAAGCCGAACTCCTCGCGCAGCTTGCGCTCGACGAAGCGCTGGTAGCCGGCGTCCAGCGGCGCGGTGGTGAAGAGCACGAAGCGCGGCGGCGCGACCCCCGCCTGGGTGGCGAAGAGGATCTTCGGCGCCCGACCACCGCGCACCGGGTGCGGGGTGGCCTGGACCAGCGCGGTCAGCCACTGGTTGAGCTGCGCGGTCGGCACCCGGGTCTCCCAGCTCGCCAGCGCCTTGCGCAGCGCCGGCGCGAGCTTGTCCACCGCGCGGCCGGTCTGGGCGGACAGGTTCAGCCGGATCGCCCAGGGGATGCGGCGCAGCTCCCGGTCGATCTCCTTGTCCAGGTAGTACCGGCGGTCGGCGTCGACCAGGTCCCACTTGTTGAAGGCGATGACCAGGGCCCGCCCGGCCTCGGTGACCATGGACAGGATCCGCTGGTCCTGCTCGCTGATCGGCTCGCTGGCGTCGAGCAGCACCACCGCCACCTCGGCCGCCTCGATGGCCGCGGCGGTCCGCAGGCTGGCGTAGTACTCGGTGCCGCTGGCCTTGCCGACCCGCTTGCGCAGGCCCGCGGTGTCCACCAACTGCCAGGTCTCGCCGCCGATCTCCACCAGGCTGTCGACCGGGTCGACGGTGGTGCCGGCGACCGCGTCGACCACCGCCCGCTCCTCGCCGGAGAACCGGTTGAGCAGGCTGGACTTGCCGACGTTGGGACGGCCGACGAGCGCCACGCGGCGCGGGCCGCGGGGCCGGTTCTCGATGATCTTCGGCGCCTCGGGCAGGGCCTCCATGATGGCGTCGAGCAGCTCGCCGGATCCCCGACCGTGCAGCGCGGAGACCGGGTACGGCTCACCGAGGCCGAGCGACCAGAGTGAGGTCGCCTCCATCTCGATGGCGGTGTTGTCGGTCTTGTTCGCGACCAGGATGACCGGCTTGGCGCTGCGCCGCAGCATCTTCACTGCGGCCTCGTCCACGTCGGTCGAGCCGACCATCGCGTCGACCACGAAGAGAACCACGTCGGCGGTGGCCACGGCCGTCTCGGCCTGCGCGGCGATCGCCGCGGCCCGGTCCTTGGCGTCCGGCTCCCAGCCGCCGGTGTCCACCACGGTGAACGCCCGGCCGCTCCACTGCGCGTCGTAGGGCACCCGGTCCCGGGTGACCCCGGGAACGTCCTCCACGACCGCCTGGCGGCGGCCGATGATCCGGTTGACCAGCGTCGACTTACCCACGTTGGGGCGGCCGACCACGGCCACCACCGGCTGCGGACCGGACGGCTCCTCGACGTCGAGGTCCGGCTCCCGCAGCTCCACCCAGCCGCCGATGTCCTCGCTCATGCCACCCCCCGTTCGGTGAGGAGATCGCGCAGTCGGGCGACGACCTCGTCGATGCCCAGCTCGGTGGTGTCCAGCACCACCGCGTCCGGGGCCTGCTGCAGAGGGTTGACCTTGCGGGTCGAGTCGAGCTTGTCCCGGCGGGCCAGGTCGGCGGCGGTCGCCACGACGTCGACCGCGTCCTCGGCGCTGCGCCGCTGGGCGCGGGCCGCCTCGGAGGCGGTCAGGTAGACCTTCAGGTCGGCGTCGGGGGCCACCACCGAGCCGATGTCCCGGCCCTCGACCACGATCCGGCCGGCGTTGGTGATCATCTGGCGCTGCCGGGCGACGAGCAGTTCCCGCACCGCCGGCACGGCGGCCACGGCGGAGACCGCAGCGGTCACCTCGGGGCCACGGATCTCCCTGTCGACGTTCACGCCGTCGGCGGTCACGCCGGACCCCTGGGGGTCGGTGCCGATGCGCAGGTCGACCTCGCCGGCGACCTTGGCCACCGACTGGACGTCGGTCAGGTCGACCCCGGAGCGCAGCACGGCCCAGGTGATCGCCCGGTACATGGCCCCCGTGTCGAGGTAGCGGGCACCGAGGCCGGCGGCGAGCCGCCGCGAGACGGTGGACTTACCCGAACCGGACGGCCCGTCCACAGCGACCACGCAGCGCACGGCCCGTACGTTTTCCTCCACCGTTGTCCTCCTATAGCCCGTACCTCGCGGGTCGCCGGTGTCTCCGGCGCCGTTGAGCGGATGTCCATCGTCAATCATGCCCGCGCCTCGCGGGCGGCCGCGCGCACCACCGTCGGGGGCGACCCGCGCCACCCGCCGGCCCATCGGCCGCGACGAAGCCTACCGGCACCGATACCCGGTTCGCCGGGTCAGTCACCCACGGCCTTGAACAGGGCGGCGACCTCGGCGTTGGTCAACCGCCGGATCCGCCCGGTACGCAGGTCACCCAGGCGGATCGGCCCGATCGCGGTACGCACCAGCCGGGACACCGGGTGACCCACCTCGGCCAGCAACCGCCGGACGATGTGCTTGCGCCCCTCGTGCAGGGAGAGCTCCACCTGGGCGGTCTTGCCCAGGGTGTCCACCACCTTGAACGAGTCGACCTTGACCGGCCCGTCCTCCAGCTCCACCCCGGCCATCAGCCGCTTGCCCAGGTTGCGCGGGATCGGCCCGGCCACCTCGGCGAGGTAGGTCTTGAGCACCTCGTACGACGGGTGCATGAGCTTGTGGGCGAGGGTGCCGTCGTTGGTGAGCAGCAGCAGCCCCTCGCTGTCCGCGTCGAGCCGCCCGACGTGGTAGACCCGCTGCTCCACCCGGTTGCCGATGAAGTCGGCGAGCTCGTTGCGTCCCTTCTCGTCCGCCATGGTGGTAACCACCCCGCGTGGCTTGTTCATCGCCACGTAGACCAGGCGGTTGTTTGCCTGGAGGCGCTCGCCGTCGACGTGGATCACGGCGGTGGCGGGGTCGACCTTGTCGCCGAGCTGGGCGACCCGGCCGTTCACGGTCACCCGGCGCCGGAAGATCAGGTCCTCGCAGGCCCGTCGGGAGCCCACGCCGGCGGCGGCGAGCACCTTCTGCAGGCGCTCGGTCCCCTCGTACACGGGGGCGTCGGGCTTCGGGGCACGGTCATCGCGTCGCATCGGCAAGCTCTTCTACATCGTCGGGGAGGAACGGGGCGAGCGGGGGCAGGTCGTCCACCGAGTTCAGCCCCAGCTTCTCCAGGAACATCGTGGTGGTCCGGTAGAGGAACGCCCCGCTGTCCGGTTCGGTGCCGCACTCCTCGACCAGCCCGCGGGAGACCAGCGTACGGATGACCCCGTCGCAGTTCACACCCCGGATGGCCGAAATCCGCGAACGGGTGACCGGCTGCTTGTAGGCGATCACCGCGAGCGTCTCCAGCGCGGCCTGGGTCAGCCGTACCGACTGCCCGTCCAGTACGAACCGTTCCACGTAGGTCGCGTATTCCGGGCGGGTGTAGAGACGCCAGCCACCGGCAGCCCGGCGCAGTTCGAAACCGTGCCCGGCGGCGGTGTAGCCGGCGGCGATCTCGTCCAGCATCGGGCCGACCCGCTCGGCGGGCTGCTCCAGCACCTGGGCCAGGGTCAACTCGCTGACCGGCTCGTCCACCACCAGCAGGATGGCCTCCAGCGCGCCGCGCAGCTCCGCGTCGTCCAGCACCGGAGCCGGCTCCGGCGCGGGCGTCGCCCGCCGCCGGGGCGCCGGCTGTCTCCCGGGTACGCGGGCAGCCGCACCCTCCCCCGCCGGCTCGTCGGTGCCGCCGGTCGACGCGGGGTCGGCCGCCCGGCCCTCGGCGCCGGCCGTCGGCCCGGAGTCGGCCACCCTGCCCTCGACGTCGCCGATCGACGCGGAGTCGGTCGCCCCGCTCTCGACGCCGGCCGTCCACGGGGCGTCGGGCGCTGGCGCGCTCACGTCGGCCTCCGGGGCGGCGGGTGCGTCGGTCGGCGCGGTATCGGTCCTCGGAGCAGGCTCGTCGGCCGGGCGGAGCTGTCCCGTCGGCTCCGCACCGGACGGCGCGGCGTTCTCCTCGCCGTGGGGTTCGGACAGGTCCGGCTCCGCCGGCGACCCGATCTCGCCACCGTCGGCGGCGGCCGGCGCGGCGGACTCGTTGGACGGCTCAGCCGGGTCGGCCCGGGCCGCCGGGTCCGCCGGGTCCGCCGGGTCCGCCGGCTGGGCGGCGCGGGGTGGGGTGGGGCGCTCCCAGGGTGGGACCCAGGCCGCCGCCTGGTCGGCCAGGGAGTCCCGACGCTCCTCGTTGCTCATCCCGCTCGCTCCTCCGTCGTCGCCGTCCCGTCCCCGTCCGCCACCCCACCCGGCTCGCCCGGAACCTCAACGGTCTCGGCCGGCTCGGCCGGGGCCCCAGCGGTCTCGACCGGTTCGGCCGGGGCGCCGGCGTACTCGTCGATGTGCAGCTCGGTGTCGCCGTCGGCGGGGCCGGTCCAGCGCACCGTCAACTCCTCCAGCGCCTGATCCTGCACGAAGGAGACCAGCCCCTCCCGGTACAGCTCCAGCAGCGCCAGGAAGCGGGCCACCACCTCCAGGGTGATCTCGCAGTCGGCGCAGAGCAGCGAGAAGGTGGCGGTGCCGGCGCGGCGCAGCCGCTCGGTGAGGATCGCCGCGTGCTCCCGGACGCTGACCCGCACCATGTGCACGTGCGCGATGGAGACCTCGGGGGTCGGCTTCGGGGTCATCGCCCGGATCGCGAGCTTGAGCAGCCGCTCCGGACCGATGCCGAGGACCAGGTCGGGCAGCGCCTCGGCGTACCGGGGCTCCAGGGTGACCGCTCGGGGGTAGCGCCGGCCGCCCACCGCCTCCAGCTCGGCGATGTGCGCCGCCGCCTCCTTGTACGCCTTGTACTGCAACAGCCGGGCGAAGAGCAGGTCCCGCGCCTCCAGCAGGGCCAGGTCCTCCTCGTCCTCGACCTCGGCGGCGGGCAGCAGCCGGGCCGCCTTCAGGTCGAGCAGGGTGGCCGCGATGAGCAGGAACTCGCTCGCCTCGTCCAGGTCCCACTGGTCGCCCATCGCCCGGATGTACGCGATGAACTCGTCGGTGACCTTGTGCAGGGCCACCTCGGTGACGTCGAGCTTGTGCTTGCCGATGAGTTGCAGCAGCAGGTCGAACGGTCCGGTGAAGTTCGCCAGCCGGACGGTGAAGCCGGCGCTCTCCGCGGCCTGCGGCACGCCGGCCGGGACCGTGGCCACCTCGGCGGCGGCCTCGGCGGCCAGCACGGGAGGCTGCTCCGGGGTCGTCGGCGGGTCCAGGGGTGGCGCGGTCACCGGACGACCGTAGTCCACGCCCCGGGTCCACCGGCGGCAAGGTGCACCCCGACCTACCGGTCGGCCTGGGCGGCGATCACCTCACGGGCCAGCTGCCGGTAGTTGCGCGCCCCGGAGGAGGCCGGGTCGAGGGTGGTGATCGGCGCACCGGCCACCGTGGACTCGGGGAACTTCACCGTCTTGGTGATGACCGTCTGGTAGACCTTGTCGCCGAACGCCTCGACCACCCGCTGGAGCACCTGCCGGCAGTGGGTGGTGCGGCTGTCGTACATGGTGGCGAGGATGCCTTCGAGCTCCAGGTCGAAGTTGAGCCGCTCGCGCACCTTGTCGATGGTGTCGAGCAGCAGCGCCACCCCGCGCAGGCTGAAGAACTCGCACTCCAGCGGGATGAGCACGCCGTGCGCCACGGTGAGCGCGTTGATCGCCAGCAGGCCCAGCGAGGGCTGGCAGTCGATCAGGATGTAGTCGTACTCCTTGCGGACGGTCCGCAGCACCCGGGCCAGGGCCATCTCCCGGGCGACCTCGTTGACCAGCTGGATCTCGGCGGCGGAGAGGTCGATGTTGGCGGGCAGCAGGTGCAGCCCGGCGACGTCGGTCTTGATCAGGACGTCCTCGGCGGTGACGTCGTCCTGCATGAGCAGGTTGTAGACCGACAGGTCGAGGTTGTGCGGGTTGACCCCGAGGCCGACCGAGAGCGCGCCCTGCGGGTCGAAGTCGACCAGCAGCACCTTGCGGCCGTACTCGGCGAGCGCGGCGCCCAGGTTGATGGTCGTCGTGGTCTTCCCGACGCCGCCCTTCTGGTTGGCCATCGCGATGATCCGCGCCGGCCCGTGCCGGTCGGTCGGCATCGGCTCGGGGATCGGCTTGCGCATCGTGTAGGCGGCCGGGTCCGCCGGACCCAGGTCCGCGCCGAGCGACGCCTGCTGCTCGCGGAGCTCCGACGTCCAGGCGTCGGCACGGTCACCGTTGCCAGCCATGTCCTCGTTGCCCCCTCCCGACGACCACCCGGCGTCGGAGCCGTCCGACGTCCTGCGCGGCGCCGCTGCGCACCCCGGATGTCGCCCCAGGAGGTCCGCGCCGATGCCGACTGTACGCCACTCACCAGCAGCGCGTTCGGTACCGGTCCGGCGTGTCGGACGTCCCGCCCGACCGACCCGTGACGCCCGGTCAGCCGCGGGCGCGGGGATGCGCGGTGGCGTACACCTCGCGCAGCCGCTCCACAGTGACCAACGTGTACACCTGGGTGGTGGTCACCGAGGCGTGGCCGAGCAGTTCCTGCACCACCCGCACGTCGGCGCCGCCGTCGAGCAGGTGGGTGGCGTACGAGTGGCGCAGGGTGTGCGGGGACACCGCGTTGGGCCCGTCCACCGGCAGCCCGGCGCGCTCGGCCGCGCGGCGCAGGATCGTCCAGGCGCCCTGCCGGGTCAGCGCGCCGCCGCGGGCGTTGACGAAGACCGCCGGGGTGCCCCGCCCGGCCGCGACCAGCGCGGGCCGGGCCCGCACCAGCCAGGCGCGCAGCGCCTCGACGGCGTACCCGCCGATCGGGACCAGCCGGGTGCGCCCGCCCTTGCCGCGCAGCAGCGCGGTGCCCTCGTCGACGTCGAGGTCGTCGACGGCCGCGCCGACCGCCTCGGAGATCCGCGCGCCGGTGCCGTAGAGGAACTCCAGCAGCGCCCGGTCGCGCAGCGCGAGAGCGGCGCCGTCGCCGGCGGCGGTCACCGCCCCGGCGGTCTCCAGCAGCCGGACCACGTCGTCGACCGGCAGCGCCCGGGGTAGCCGGCGGGGCGGCGTGGGCGGCCGGACGTCCCGGCTGGGGTCGGCGCCGGCCAGCCCCTCGCGCAACGCGAAGCGGTGCAGCCCGCGCACGGCGGAGGCCGCCCGGGCCGCCGAGGAGACCGCCAGCGGCGGGTGGTCGTCGTCCCCGGCCCGCAGCCGGGCCAGGTGCGCCTCCACCTGCCCCGGTCCGACGGCGGCCAGGTCCGACACCCCGGCGGCCGCCAGGGTGTCGAGGTACCGATCCAGGTCCCGACGGTACGACGAGAGCGTGTTCGCCGACAGGCCACGCTCGACGGTCAGGTGGTCGAGGTAGCCGCGGACGGCACGGCGCAGGGCCGGCGCGGGCGTGACGCCCGCGCCGGCGGTGTCCGGTGCAGCGGTCAGGCCAGCACCTCGGCCAGCGGCAGGGTCGGCATGCCGTGCGCCTCGGCGACCGGGCCGTAGACGACCTGGCCGTCGTGGGTGTTCAGGCCCAGCGCCAGCGCCGGGTCGCGGCGCAGCGCCTCGCGCCAGCCCTGGTTGGCCAGCTCCAGCGCGTACGGCAGGGTGACGTTGGTCAGCGCGTAGGTGCTGGTGTTCGGCACCGCGCCGGGCATGTTCGCCACGCAGTAGAAGATCGACTCGTGCACCTTGTAGACCGGGTCGGCGTGCGTGGTGGGACGCGAGTCCTCGAAGCAGCCGCCCTGGTCGATGGCGATGTCGACGAGCACGCTGCCCGGCTTCATCCGGGAGACCAGCTCGTTGGAGATCAGCTTCGGGGCCTTCGCGCCCGGGACGAGGACCGCGCCGATGACCAGGTCCGCGTCGACCACGGCCCGCTCGATCTCGTACGCGTTGGAGGCGACGGTCTGCAGGTGGCCCCGGTAGATGGCGTCGGCCTGGCGCAGCCGGGCGACGTTCTTGTCCAGCAGCAGCACCTCGGACTGCAGGCCCAGGGCGATCGCGGCGGCGTTCAGGCCGGAGACACCGGCGCCGATGACCACGGTCTTGGCCGCGTACACGCCGGAGACGCCGCCGGGGAGCACGCCCCGGCCACCGCCGGTGCGCATCATGTAGAAGGCGCCCACCTGCGGGGCGAGCCGGCCGGCCACCTCGGACATCGGGGCGAGCAGCGGCAGCGACCGGTCGGGCATCTCGACGGTCTCGTACGCGATGCCGGTGACCTTCCGGTCGACCAGCGCGTCGGTGCACTCCTTGGAGGCGGCCAGGTGCAGGTAGGTGAAGAGCACCTGCCCCTCGCGCATGCGGTGGTACTCCTCCGCGATCGGCTCCTTGACCTTGAGCACCAGCTCCGCGGCGTCCCACACCTCGTCGGCGGTGCCCAGGATCTTGGCGCCGGCCGCGGCGAACTCGTCGTCGCTGATGGTCGACCCGACACCGGCGCCGGACTCGACGAAGACCTCGTGACCGTGGCGGGTGAACTCGTTGACGCCCGCCGGCGTGATCGCCACGCGGTACTCGTGGTTCTTGACCTCGCGTGGGATTCCGACCTTCACGATGCAGACACCTCTCTTCGGGGCAGTTCACCCCCGACTGCTCGGCCCCGCGCCGGCCCCATTGCCGGCGCGGTCGACCGGTCCCGCCGGCGGCAGTCTAGGCGCGGGAGCACCCTCCGGGGCCCAGCACAGTGACATCCGGTGCCCGATCCGCCTGACGATGTGTCAGGCGTGCGGGCCCGCTCCCCCGCTCGGCGTTCGCCCTCATCGTCGCACCGCGCGGCGGCTACCGCCGGGCGGAACCCGCAGGCGACACGCCGGGTGTCCACGCCGCCGCGCTCGGTGCCCGCCGGTCCGCGCCCCGGCACCCGGCGCACGGGCCACCCCGACGCGGACCCCGCCGATCCGAGGGGCCGACCGAGGGCCACCACCGCCGCCGCGCTTTGCGGCGTGTCGCGGTGTCCCGGCGGGCGGATACCGCGACACGCCGCAAAGCGCGACGCAGGCACCGGTGCGGCAGGCGCCCGGTGCGCGCGACGTGATGGAGCGAGCGGCAGGTGGGGGCGGAGACGCGGAAGGGCCGCGCGGCGAACCGCGCGGCCCTTCCGGGGCGTACCCGTTCAGCGGGGCAGCGGGGCGTCGGCCCGGCGCAGCACCGACCAGCCGGCGTCGCGGGCCCGGGCGGCGGCCAGCAGCCCGGCCACGCACGGACCGTTGGTGATCTCCCCGGCCAGCACCATGCCGACCGCCTCGTCCAGGTCGAGCCGGACGATCTGGATGTCGGCCTCCTCGTCGCGGCGCTCGTGCCGCTGCTCGGCCGGCACGTCGGCGAGGTCGCGGGCGAGGAAGACCCGGACCACCTCGTCGGAGAAGCCCGGCGAGGTGTGCACGTCGACCAGCAGGTCGAGGGTGCCGGCGGTCAGGTCGGCCTCCTCGGCCAGCTCGCGGGCCGCGGCCGCCGGCAGCGGCTCGCCGTCGACGTCCATCAGCCCGGCCGGCAGCTCCCAGAGGTGCCGCCCCACCGGCTGCCGGTACTGCCGGACGAGCACCACCTGGCCGGCGTCGTCGAGGGCCACCACGGCGACCGCGCCGACGTGCCGGACGTAGTCCCGCTTCGCGGTGCCGCCGCCGGGCATGGTCACCTCGTCGGTGACCACCGAGAAGATCCGGCCCTGGAAGCGCTCCTGCCGGTCCCGCAGCTCGTAGCGGTGCTCGACGGCGCTCACGAGGCGGACGCCGCCTTCGCCGTAGCGCCGTTGCGGGACGCCTTCTTCGCCGTCGGGGCCTCCGCCATCGCGTCCAGGTCCACCGGCAACTGGTCGGCCTCCGAGTACGCCACAGCCGCCTTCACGAACGCCGCGAAGAGCGGGTGCGGGCGGGTCGGGCGGCTCTTCACCTCCGGGTGCGCCTGGGTGGCCACGAAGAACGGGTGCAGGCCGCGGTCCAGCTCGATGAACTCGACCAGCCGGCCGTCCGGCGAGGTGCCGGAGATGTGCAGGCCGGCCTTGGTGAGCTGGTCGCGGTAGGCGTTGTTCACCTCGTAGCGGTGCCGGTGCCGCTCGCTGACCTCGGTGCTGCCGTACGCCTCGGCGACGAGCGAGCCCTCGGCCAGCGTCGCCGGGTACGCCCCGAGCCGCATGGTGCCGCCCAGGTCGCCCTTGCCGGCGACGATGTCCTCCTGGTCGGCCATGGTGGCGATGACCGGGTGCGTGGCCTCCTCGTCGAACTCCAGCGAGTTGGCGCCGTCCAGGCCGGCCAGGTGACGGGCCACCTCGATGGTCATGCACTGCAGGCCGAGACAGAGGCCGAGCAGCGGAATGCCGTTCTCGCGGGCGTACCGGGCGGTGCCGATCTTGCCTTCGATGCCGCGCACCCCGAAGCCGCCCGGGATGACGATGCCGTCCGCGCCGGCCAGGGCCGCCGCGGCGCCGGCCGGGGTGACGCAGTCGTCGCTGGGCACCCAGCGCAGCTGCACCCGGGCCCGGTGGCCGAAGCCGGCGGCCCGGATCGCCTCGCTCACCGACAGGTACGCGTCGGGCAGGTCGACGTACTTGCCGACCACCGCGACGGTCACCGTGTGGTGCGGCTGGTGCACCCGGTCCAGCAGGTCGTCCCAGCTGGCCCAGTCGACGTCGCGGAAGGAGAGGCCGAGCCGGCGCACCACGTACGCGTCGAGGCCCTCGCGGTGCAGCACCTTCGGGATGTCGTAGATGCTCGGCGCGTCCGGGGCGGCGACGACCGCCTCCCGGTCCACGTCGCAGTAGAGCGAGAGCTTCTCCTTGAGCTTCTCCGGGATCTCCCGGTCGCAGCGCAACACGATCGCGTCGGGCTGGATGCCGATGTTGCGCAGCTGGGCCACCGAGTGCTGGGTCGGCTTCGTCTTCAGCTCGCCCGAGGGCGCCAGGTACGGCACCAGCGAGACGTGCAGGTAGAAGCAGTTGTCCCGGCCCAGGTCGTGGCGCACCTGGCGGATCGCCTCCAGGAACGGCAGCGACTCGATGTCGCCGACGGTGCCGCCCACCTCGGTGATCACCACGTCCGGGATCTGGCCGTCGCCGTCCGGGTCGGCCATGCCGAGGATCCGGGACTTGATCTCGTTGGTGATGTGCGGGATCACCTGGACGGTGTCGCCCAGGTACTCGCCGCGCCGCTCCTTGGCGATCACGTCCGAGTAGATCTGGCCGGTGGTGACGTTCGCCTTGCCGGACAGGTCCCGGTCAAGGAAGCGCTCGTAGTGCCCGACGTCGAGGTCGGTCTCGGCGCCGTCATCGGTGATGAAGACCTCACCGTGCTGGAACGGGTTCATCGTCCCCGGGTCGACGTTGAGGTACGGGTCGAGCTTCTGCATCACCACACGCAGCCCGCGCGCGGTGAGCAGATTGCCGAGGCTGGAGGCGGTGAGGCCCTTACCCAGCGAGGAGGCGACGCCCCCGGTGACGAAAATGTGCCTGGTCGTCCGTGCTGAAGGGGCCAAGGCCTGCTCCCGTGTCGTCCGTAGCGGTCGTGCGAACCGCCGTGCCGATCAGCAAAGTGATCACGCGATCCACGGGATTCCACGGTAACACCTCTCCGGCCGGGGCGGGCGTCGCACCCACCCCGGCCCGCGTCGGAGCCCGCAGCGGGTCAACCCGTCGTGACCTCGGTCGATGTCGGGGTGGCCGGCTCCCCGGCCCGCGCGGCGGGCACGCCGGCACCGCGGGCACCGCCCGCTCCCGCCGCCCGCTCCCCCGCGCTCCGCCCACCACCGTCGCCGTCGCCGTCGCCGTCACCGGCCTCGCTGCCGGCGGTGCCGGCGGTGTCGCCATCGTCCCCGGCCTCGCTGTCGGCGGTGCGGGCGGTGTCGCCGGTCGCCGTACTCGGGTCACCGGAGCCGCCCTCGACCCCGGCCGGAGCCGCGTCGTCGGCCGGGGCCGCGTCCCGGGTGCCCGCGCCGTCGGGCGGCGGGCGGTCGGCGCGCGGGTGCTCGTCGGCCGTGGTGGTGCTGCCCCCGCCCGGTCCGCCGTCCGGCGCGTCCCCGGCGGGCGGGCCGGCCGGCCCGTCGCCGCGCTGCCGGCCGGCGCCCGGCTGGGTGCGGTCGGTGGAGTGGTCGAGCACCCGCAGCGAGGCCAGCGCCGCCATCGGCACCACCAGCGCGGCGGCCGCCCCGGCCACGTCCAGGGCCGAGCCGCCGAGCAGCCCGCCGATCACCGCCGCCACGGCGGTACCGGCCATCGCCGCCCGGATCGCCGGGTAGATGCCGAACAGCCGCATCAGCCCGCCCCAGGGCTGGAGCAGGGCGAACCACACCAGCAGGGCGCCGACCACGGCGAGCAGGGTCAGCGGGCTGTTCACCAGGGTCTCGAAGTTCGCGGTGCTGGAGCGGTGCACCGTCAACCCGCCGGTGCCGTCGCCCAGGGCGGCGAGGAACCGGCCGAGGCTGCCCCGCTCCTCCGCCGGCCGGCGCAGGTCCACCACGGCGTACCCGATGGTCAGCGCCAGGCCCGCCATGGTGGCCCAGACCAGCCGGCTGACGGTGAGCCAGCCGCCGGTGGAGATCGCCGCGGCGACCGCCACCCCGGCGGTGAGGGCGACCGCGCCGATCGGGTCGGAGCCGAGGTACGGGCTGCCGACCACCACCGCGGCCGTCCCGCCGACCGTCACCACCACCATCGGCCGCCACGCCCGGCGGAACCGCTGGGCGAGCCAACCGGCGCTGAGCAGCGCGCCGGCGAGGAACACCCCGAGGCCCACCGTGCCGAGCCCGGAGAACCGGCCGCCCTCCAGCGCCGAGTAGCCGACCACGCCGTTGAGCTGCAACCGGGCGCCGCTGAGCACGTCCGCGCCGACCACCAGGGTGGCCAGCCCGGCGACCGCGCCGAGCGGGCCGAGGGTGCGGTCGTGGCCGGGTGCGAGGCGCACCAGGGCGGTGGCCGCGACGATCAGGGCCACGGTCACCAGCGCGAACCACCAGCCGGCGTGGTCCACCCGCCACCAGGGCACCGCGTCGGCGAGCAGCGCGGCCGGCACCGCCAGCGCGACGGCGATGAGCAGCAGCTCCACGGTCGCCACCACCCGGCGGGAGACCGGCGGCGGGCTGTGCGGGCCGGCGAGCCGGCGGGCCCGGCGCAGCAGCGGCAGCACGGTCACGAAGAGCGCCACCTGCGCCAGGGCGAGCAGGGCGAAGAACCAGCCGGCCACCCTGCGCTGGGCGCCGGCCTCCCGGTCGGCGTCCGCCGGGGCGGCGATCGCGGCGGCCAGGTCGTCCGGCCGGCCGTCGACGCGGATCGCCGGGCGGCCGAGGAAGAGCCGCTCGGGCATCGGCCGGCCGAGCGCGGCGAGCGCGGTCGGGGCCAGGTCGACCAGTTGCAGGTAGCCCTCCCGGCCGGTGCTGGCGGAGGTGAGCAGGCCACCCTCCCAGCCGGGGCCGTCGGCGACGGCCACGTGCAGCCGGGACGGAGTCTCGGTGTCGGAGACCCCGGCCACCATCACCAGCGAGCGGGGCGGGCGGGCGGCGAGCACCGTGGCCAGCGCCGCGTCGACCCGACGGGCCTCGGCGGCCCGGGTCGCCGGGTCGTCGCCGGCCACCGTGCCCAGGTCGACGATGCTCAGCACGCAGGAGCCGAGCAGGCCGGCGGGGTCGTCGGGCAGCTTCGGCGCGTACCGGTCGACCCGGCCGAAGGGACGGGCCGCGGCGACGGCGGCGCCGGGGCCGATCGCCACCGAGCAGCGCACCGACTCCGACAGCGAGCCGGGCACCGCCCCCCAGGGCAGCCGTTCCTGGTTGTGCAGGACCACGCTCTCCTGGTCGGGCAGGTTCGCGCCGATCCGGTCCGGCTGCTCGATCGTCACGCCGACCGGCGGGCAGGCGCCCTCCTGCCGGCTGCCGTTCCAGGCCGCGTAGCTGCCCGCGCCGAGGGTGAGCCACCCGTCCACCGGGCAGGTGGGGCGGTGCGCGGAGCGGGTGGACAGCGAGCCGATCGAGCCCTGCTGGGCCATCCGCCACAGGGTCGGGGTGGTCTGCGGGTCGACGTCGTCCCAGCGCAGCCCGGCCACGCCGGCGAGCACCACGAAGTCGGCGGTGCGCCGGGGCGCGCCGGTCTCCGGGCGGGCCGCCAGGGCGGTCACGCCGAGCACCACCACCAGCAGGGTGAGCAGGACCGGGGTGAGTCTGCGCAGCATCAGCGGCGTCCCGTCGATCCGGTGTCCGCACCGGGCGCGGCCGGCCCGGCGGCGTCGGGACCGAACTCGGCGTAGAGGTCCAGCAGCGCGGCGACGGTGTCCTCCTCGGTCGGCCAGGTCGCGGCGCGGGCGGCGCCGCGCCGGGCGAGGTCGGCGCGGAGGCTCTCGTCGTCCAGCAGCGCGCGCACCGCCGCGTCGATCGCGTCGACGTCTCCCGCCGGCACCAGCACCGCGGCGTCGCCGACCAGCTCCGGCAGGCCGCCCACGGCGGTCGCCACCAGCGGTACGCCGGCCCGCAGCGCCTCCTGCGCGAACAACTGCCGGGCCTCCCAGTCGCTGGTGACCACCGCCAGGTCCGCGCCGGCGAGCAGGTCCGCCACGTCGGTGCGGTGGCCGAGCAGGGTCACCGGCGCGCGGGCGGCGGAGATCCGGGCGGCCAGTTGCAGGTACGCCGGTCCGCTGCCGGCGATCACGACGGCCGGCGGTGGGGTCCGGGTACGCCAGCGGGCCGCGGCGTCGACCAGCACGTCGTACCGCTTCTGCGGGTGCAGCCGGCCGACGGAGAGCACCAGCGGCTGGCCCGGTACGACGCCGAACTCGGCGCGTACGGCGGCGCGCCGGCGGCGCGGGGCGGGCAGGGTGGGTGCGGCGACCGGGGCGAGCCGGGCGTCGGCGGCGCCCAGCGCGGCGGCCCGCTCGACCAGGTCGGCCGAGGCGCCGAGCGCGACCCGGGCGGAGCGGGCCACGACCCGCTCGGCCAGTCGGGAGAGCTGACCGCGCACCCCGCCGGCGAGCACCGCGTTGTGCCAGGTGACCACGACCGGCGCGGCCGGCCGGGCGAGCGTGGCGACCAGACCGGCGCGCAGCCCGTGGGCGTGCACGACCCGTACCGTCTCGGCGGCCAGGGTCCGGCGCAGCGCGGACACGGCCCGCGCGTCGGCCGGGGTGGGGCTGGCCGGGATCTCCACCGGGGCGAAGCGCGCGCCGACGGCGGTGAAGTCCCACTGGTCCTGGGTGGCGGCGGGCCCGCACACCAGCACGGGGACGCCGGCCTCGGTGAGGCCGCGGGCCACCGAGCGGACGTGCTGCCCGACCCCGCCGGTGCTGGAGGCGAGCAGCAGGACGACCGTGCCCTGCGAGCGCGGCGCCGAGGAAGCGTCGGTCATCGGTGCTCACCTTCCGTTCGCGACTGCGGGGCTCGCAGACCCGGCTCACTCCTCGCGCTCACCGCGACATCTTCCGCTCGCGACTGCGGGGCTCGCAGACCCGGCTCACTCCTCGCGCTCACCGCGACATCTTCCGCTCGCGACTGCGGGGCTCGCAGACCCGGCTCACTCCTCGCGCTCACCGCGACATCTTCCGCTCGCGACTGCGGGGCTCGCAGACCCGGCTCACTCCTCGCGCTCACCGGGACACCGTCTCCTTCCCGTCATCCCGTTCCGGCCGGCCGCCCTCCTGCGCCTGGTCGGGCCCCGGGCCGCGCCGGCGCGGGCGCAGCCGGCGGCCCACGCTGGCGAGCAGCGGCCGGACGTCCGGCCGGTCGGCCAGGTAGGCCACGCCGAGGAACACCACGCCCACCACGGCCCCGGACAGCATGCCCTGAACGAGTGCCTCCGGTGTCGTCGGGGTGCCGTCGGCGACGTCGGCGAGCCACCGGGCGGTGAGCGCGCCGGCGGGCGCGGCGAGCGCGGCGGCGAGCACACCGGCGGTGGCGGCGCGGCCCGCGCCGGACAGGGCCGCCCGGCCGGCCGAGCGGGCCACCGCGGCCAGCAGCAGGCCGCCGAGGAGCAGCATCCCCAGCGAGTTGGCCAGGGTCACCGCCAGCACCCGGTCGCGCAGCGGCAGCGCCGCCCCCAGCGCCAGCGCGGCGGCCGGCACCGACAGCCAGCCGAGCGCGGTGGCCCAGGTCGCCGTCCGGGTCTCGCCCCGGGCGTACAGGGCGCGGGTGAGCACCGCGAAGAGTCCGTAACCGAGCAGTCCAGGGGCGAAACCGGCGATCGCGGCGGCGGCGGCCGGCGCGGTCTGCGCCGGGAAGAAGAAGTACCCGATGGGCGTCGCGACGCCGACCAGGGCGGCGGCGCCGAGGCTGCTGAAGATCAGCACGCCGCGCACGGCGGGGGCGAGGGTCCGCCGGTAGGCGTCCTCGTCGGCGGCGGCCCGGGCCGCGGCCAGCGTCGGGTATGCGGCGACCGCCAGCGGCACCGCGAGCACCGCCCAGGGCAGCAGGTAGACGGTCTGGGCGAGGTTGTACACCCCGGGGTTGGTCGCCGCGCCGTAGGTGACCTGGTTGAGGCTGACGATCAGCGCGATCTGCTGGGTGGTGACGGTCACCGCGCCGGCCACCGCCAGCCCGCCGACCCGGGTCCGGGCGTCGGCCGGGAAGCCGTACCCGGGGCGCAGCCGCAGGTCGAGCCGGCGCAGCGGGACCAGCAGCGACAGCGACAGCACCACCACCCCGGCGGTGGTGCCACCGGCCAGGATCAGCTCCCCCGCGCTACTGACCTCGGCGACCGTGGCCAGCCGCCCCTCGACGGCGGTGAAGGCGAGGTAGACCGTGATCACGGTGGCGCTGCTGAGCAGCGGAGCGATCACCGGCCAGGCGAACCGCCGGTGCGCCTGGAGCACGCCGGTCAGCACGATGCCGATGCCGTAGAGCGGCAGTTGCGGCGCGAACAGCCGCAGCATCCGCTCGCCGCTGTGCTGCTGGGCGACGCTGAGGCCGTCGCCGAGCAGGCCGACGATCGGCCCGGCGGCCAGCACCACCAGCACCGCGAGGGGCACCAGCAGGGTGACCGTCCAGGTCAGCAGCGCGCCGGTGGTGGCGGCCACCGCCCGCCGGTCGCCGGCCGCGACCGCCCCCGCCAGCAGCGGTACGACCAGGCTGGCCAGCGCCCCGCCGGCGACGATCTCGAAGATGAAGTTGGGTACGGCGTTGGCCACCACGTACGCGCCGCCGAGGTCGGTCGGGGCCAGCGTCCAGGTGAACACGGCGGTACGACCGAAGCCGGCCAGGCGGCTGACCACGGTGAGGACGGCGATGAGGGCGGCCGCTCCGGCCACACGGCCGGCGCCGGCGAGGGGTGCCGGTCTGGTCACGTCAGCCGGATCGCCGACCCAGGGCGTCGAGTTCGCGCAGGCCGGGGGTGCGCTGGATGACAGCCGTGAAGCTGACCTTCTCGCTGGCCGCGGTGAGCCCGGCGAGCACGGCCAGGATCCCGGCCCGCCCGACCGGCCCGGTCCGGGCGGCCAGCGCCACGCCGAGCACCGCGCCGAGGGCGTTGGCGCCGCTGTCGCCGACCATCACCTGCTCGTCGAGGTCCTCGCCGAGCAACCCGCCGGCCGCGCCGACCGCTCCGGCGGCGATACCGCCGTGCGGGCCCCGGGTCAGCGGGGCGCCGAGCAGCAGGCCGGACTTGAGGGCCCGGCCGGGGCGCAGGTCGAGCAGGTTGAGCAGGTTGGCGGTGCCGGCCACCACCCCGGCGCCGAGGAGCACGTCGACCGCGCGGGCGAGGGGGCGCTGCCCCGCGCGCTGGGCGGCGACCCGGGGGTCGGCGGCGAGCAGGACGGCCGCGCCGAGCCCGGCGGCACCCACCCCGAGCACCTTGATCGTGCCGGCGGTGACCCGGCCCTCGCGCAGCGCGGCCAGGTGGCCGGTGAAGCCCTTCGCGGTCTTCTGCTCGGGCCGCCCGCCCACCACGTCGTCGTAGAGCCCGACCGCGCCCGCGCCGAGGCCGGCGACCAGCGCCGCCGCGCCGGCGGGGACGCTGGTGGCACCGAACGCGCCGGCACCCGCCGCGCCGACCGCGAGGGCCGGGCCGGCCGCCAGGGTGACGGTGCGGCCGCGGAAGTTGGTCCGCTCCAGCGCCGGGGCGGGCGGGGCGGTACGGATCTCGCGCAGCGCGTACCGGGCGGTCGCGGCGCCGACGGCGGCGGCCAGCAGCCGCCCCAGCCCGTTCACGCGGCCCTGCCGGATGCGACGCTCGGGTGGACTCCGGTCACCGGGGTACGTCGTTCGCTCACTGGGGCAGTCTAGGCAGCAGGGACGCGGCGTTGTCGCCGACGCCGTACTGGCCGGCCTTCTTTTCGGTGAGCTGCTGCACCAGGGCGAGGCTGGTGACCAGCTGGCCCTGCACGGTGTTGGCGTTGTCGACGGTGGTGATGGTCTGGGCGAGCACCGGGTCGCCCCGGACGATCGCGACCAGGTTGCCGCCGGCCGAGCCGTTGCCGCCGACCACGATCGAGCCGGTCCGGTCGAACTGCTCGGCGACCTTGACCACCGACTCGTCCTTCTTGGCGGAGTCCTTGTCCACGTACGGCTGCCCGCTGACCAGCACGACGGCCTCGGCCGACCCGGTGACCTTCTGCTCGGTGGTCAGGTAGCCGTTGTTGGCGTACGAGTTCAGCACCGCGCGGCGGTCGGCGTCGGTGACGGCGGGGGTGCCCTGGGCCCGGTCGAGCAGCACGCTGGCCAGCAGGGCGCTGGAGGTCTCCACCCCGTTGCCGTTGCCGGGCAGCGCGGAGGCGGGCGCGGTGGGCCGCGCGGCGGTCACCGCCAGCTCCATCAGGTTGGTGTTGTTGTCCGGGTTGATGAACTTGTCCTGCAGGTCGACCCGACCGGTCACGTCGGCCCCGCCGAGTTCGAGCATCTTCAGCACGCCCTCGGTGTGGTCGCGGCCGGTGGGCAGGCTCAGCACCAGCACCCGCTTGCCGGTGAGCTTGCCCGGCAGGACGACCTGCGCCAGTTGGGCGGCGAAGTCCTCCTCGAGCTCCAGCTCCTTCTGCATGTTGTTGACCGACTGACGCATCTGCTGGTTGTCCTTGCGCAGCGCGTTGACGTTCTCCTTGAGCGAGTCCGCCACGGGGCCGTTGAGGGCGGCCGTGCCGACCACCAGGCCGATGGCCAACGCCAGGAAGACCGCGGTCAGGGACACCACGTGGTACCGGAAGTTGATCACGCTTGCAGCCTCTTGATCGGTCGGGGAGCTAGAAGAGCTGGCCGAGCTGGAACACGAAATTGTCCCACCACTCCGAGACCACGCCCAAATACGCCTTCCCGACGGTGGAGACCGCCACCGCGGAGGCCATCGCGGCGACCGCCGAGAGGACCAGCAGCAGCAGCGACGAGCCCGAGATGCTCTGCCGGTAGAGCCGGCTCACGCCCTTGGCGTCGACCAGCTTGCCGCCGACCTTGAGCCGGGTGAGGAAGGTCGAGGCCATGCCGCCGCGGCCCTTGTCCAGGAACTCCACCAGCGTGGCGTGGGTGCCGACGGCGACCAGCAGCGAGGCGCCCTTCTCGTCGGCCAGCAGCATCGCGAGGTCCTCGCTGGTGGCGGCGGCGGGGAAGGTGATCGCCGGCACGCCGAGCCCGGTGACCCGGGCCAGGCCGGGCGCCCGCCCGTCCGGGTAGGCGTGCACGATCACCTCGGCGCCGCAGCGCAGCACGTCGTCGGTGACCGAGTCCATGTCGCCGATGATCATGTCGGGGGTGTACCCCGCCTCGACCAGCGCGTCCGCCCCGCCGTCCACGCCGATCAGCACCGGCTTGAACTCCCGGATGTACGGGCGCAGCACGTCCAGGTCGTCCTTGTAGTCGTAGCCACGGACCACAATCAGGCAGTGCCGGCCCTGGACCTGGGTCTGGATGTCCGGTACGCCCACCCCGTCGAGCAGCAGGTCGCGTTCCTGCCGCAGGTAGTCCATGGTGTTGGCGGCGAACGCCTCGAGCTGGACCGACAGCCCCTCCCGGGCGTCGGCCATCGCCTTGGCCACCGTCTCGGCGTCCTGGAGCTCCCCGTGGGCGACCGGCTCGTCGCCGACGTAGACGGTGTTGCCCTCGATCCGGATGGTGTCGCCCTCGCGGATCCGCTCGAACACCCCCTCGCCCAGGTCGTCCAGGAGCGGGATGCCGGCGCCCACCAGCACCTCGGGGCCGAGGTTGGGGTAGCGCCCGGAGACCGACGGCTTGGCGTTGAGCACCGCGGCGACGCCGACGGCGACCAGCGAGTCGGCCGCCACCCGGTCCAGGTCGACGTGGTCGATCACCGCGATGTCACCGGGGCGGAGCCGGCCGACCAGCCGTTTCGTACGACGATCGAGACGTGCGGTGCCGAGGACTGAGCCCGGTTCCGCGTTCCGGGTCCGGCGCAACGTGGGTAGACGCATCGTGACCATCCTGGCATGTGAGGCAGGCTTTTCTGTCGCGACATGCCTGAGCAGGGCCGCCTACCCAGGGAAGCACACCGGAGCGCAGGCCGGTGTGCTTGCGCTCACAATAGCGACGGTCAGGGCCGCCTTTCCTTGGCCGCCACCGCCAGGAGTTCCTCCGCATGCGCGATACCCAGGTCGGAATCGGGCAAACCCGCGAGCATCCGGGCCAGCTCCCGGGCCCGCTCGGTGTCCTCCACCACACGGACCCCACTGGTGGTCACCGCTCCCCCGGTGTCCTTCGCCACCACGAGGTGCCGGTCGGCGAAGGCGGCCACCTGGGGCAGGTGGGTGACCACCAGCACCTGGTGGCTGCGGGCCAGCCGGGCCAGCCGGCGGCCGATCTCCACCGCCGCCTGGCCGCCGACGCCGGCGTCCACCTCGTCGAAGACCAGCGTCGGCGGGCCACCGGAGCCGGCGAAGACCACCTCGATGGCGAGCATCACCCGGGACAGCTCGCCGCCGGAGGCGCCGCGCTGCAGCGGCAGCGAGGGCGCGCCCGGGTGGGCCAGCAGCCGCAACTCGACCTCGTCGGCGCCATCCGGGCCGATGCCGGCCTCGACGCCGTTGACCGTGAGGCTCGGCTCGGCCCGGCCCACCGGCCGGGAGACCACCGCCACGTCGATCCGGGCGTGCGGCATGGCCAGCCCGGCCAGCTCGACGGTGACCTGCTCGGCGAAGCGGGTCGCCGCCTCGTGGCGGGACGTGGACACCCGGCCGGCCAGCTCGGCCACCTCGCCGGCGAGCCGGGTGGCCTCGCGGTCCAGCTCGTCGAGCAGCTCGTCGGAGTTGTCCAGGTCGGACAGTCGGGTGCCGGCCCGCTCGGCCCAGGCGATGACCCCGTCGACGTCGTCGGCGTACTTGCGGGTCAGCGCGCGCAGCGCGGCCCGCCGCTCGTAGATGACCTGCAACCGGGCCGGGTCCGCGTCCAGCGCCGCCAGGTACGTCGACAGCTCGGCGGAGACGTCGGCGACCAGGGTGGCCGCCTCCTCCAGCCGGACCGCCAGCTCGCCGAGGGCCGGGTCGGTGCCGGCCTGCGCCTCGAGGGTGCGCCGGGCGGTGCCCAGCAGCGCCGTGGCGTCGGGCGTCTCGTCGGCGGCCTCCGCGCCACCGGCGACGCACTGGTGGGCGAGCTGCGCCGCGGTGCGCAGCCCCTCGGCATGCTCCAGCCGCTGCGCCTCGGCCTTCAGCTCGTCGTCCTCGCCGGGCTGCGGGTCGACCCGGGTGATCTCGTCGAGGCCCAACCGCAGCAGGTCCGCCTCCTGGTTGCGGGCGCGGGCGTTGCGCCGGCGGTCGGCCAGGTCGTCCACCACGTGCCGCCACCGGCCGTACGCCTCGCGCAGCGCGTCGAGCAGCTTCTCGTGCTCCGGCCCGGCGAACCGGTCCAGCGCGGCGCGCTGCTCGGCGGGACGCAGCAGGCGCAGCTGGTCGGACTGGCCGTGCACCGCCACCACCTGCTCGCCGACCTCGCCGAGCATCGACACCGGCATGCTCCGCCCGCCCAGGTGGGCCCGGGACCGGCCCTCGACGGTGACCGTGCGGCTCAGCAGCAGCGAGCCGTCCTCGTCGGGCTCGCCGCCGGCGTCGACGATCCGGGCGTGCACCGCGTCGGCGAGCCGGCCACCGAGGCGCAGCCGCCCCTCGACCACCGCCCGGCCCGGCTCGGCCCGGACCCGCCCGGCGTCGGCCCGGCCACCGAAGAGCAGGCCGAGGCCGGTCACCACCATGGTCTTGCCGGCACCGGTCTCGCCGGTGATGACGTTCATCCCGCCGGTCAACGGCAGCGTGGTGTCCTCGATGACGCCCAGTCCGGTGATGCGCAGCTCTTCCAGCACAGCAACCGACAGTAGACGCGGCCCCCGACACTTGACCAGCCGGCGACGCCGGGGGGAGTCGTGCGTACAGTTCAGCCCCGTGTTGGACGTGATCGGCCTGACCCCGGACGAGGAGGAGCTGTACCGCCGCCTGGTGCAGCTCACCGTGGCGCGGGCCGACGAGCTGGCCCGGTCGCTGCGCCGCCCGCGCGCCGAGGTCGTCGCCCAGCTCGACACCCTGCGCGACAAGGGGCTGGTCCTGCCGACCGGTCCCGACCCGGACGGGCCGCTGCGGCCGCTGGCCCCCGACGTCGCGCTCGGCGAGGCGTTGCTGCGCCGCCAGGAGGCACTGGAGGCGGCCCGCGCGGCGGTCACCCGGCTCACCGAGGAGTACCGGGCCGGCCTGCGCCGGCACGACGCCGACCACCTGGTGGAGGTGATCACCGGCGCCGGGGTGCTCCGGGAACGGCTGCGCGACGTGCAGAACTCGGCGCGCAGCGAGGTGCTCTGGTTCTGCCGGGCGAACCCGCTGACGATGCCCGGATCGGAGAACGTCGAGGAGTTCGACGCCCTGGCCCGCGGGGTGCGCTACCGGGCCATCTACGAGCGGGAGATGCTCCTCGAACCGGGCGGGCTGGCGGACGTGGAGCTGGGCGTACGCGCCGGCGAGCAGGCCCGGGTGCTGGACCGGCTGCCGGTCCGGCTGGCCATCGTGGACGCCCGGACGGCGATCTGCCCGCTGGTGCCCGACCGGGACATCGGCGAGCCGAGCGCCGCGGTGATCGGCCGCAGCCAACTGCTCGACGCGCTGCTCGCCCTCTTCGAGAGCCACTGGCTGGTGGCCACTCCGCTGCGGTCCGCCACCACGCCGGCCGGCGACGCGGACGGCTACCTGCCGGACGCCGACGAGGTCCGGCTGCTCTCGCTCTTCGTGGCCGGGGTGCCGGACAAGTCCATCGCCTCCCAGCTCGGGGTGAGCCGGCGCACCGTGCAACGCCGGCTCGCCGACCTGATGACGGTCGCCGGGGTGGACACCCGCCCCGGCCTGGCCTACCAGGCCGCCCGGCGCGGCTGGCTCTGATCCGCCGACCGGCCCCACCACCAACCGCCCGCCGGCCCGCCACTGACCGCCGGCCGGCCCCGCACCGGCCGAGCCGCCGCCGGTCCCGCCACCCGAAGGCGGTGCCGGCGGCGGCCACTGGCCGGCCCGGTCCGGTTGCCCACCATGTTCTGGCGGCAGCCGGACGGGCCGACGGAGGCGTCCGCGCGGGAGGGGGGTCGACCCGCGCGGACGCCCGGCTCAGCGCAGCCCGTACGCGTCGATCACGGTCTGGTCGACGACGTTGCCGGCGCTGTCGGCGGCGTGCACCCGCAGCGACACGGCTCCCTTGCCGGCCGGCACCGACGCGGTGTACCGGGTGTCGGTGCCGTGCACCGGCACCGACCGCCAGGTCGCGCCGGAGTCGAACGACACCTCCACCCGCAGGCTGGTGCCCTTCGGGGCCGATACGCCCGCCGGCTGGCGCAGCGTCAGCTCCAGCTGGTGCGGACGCCCACCGGCAACCGTGCCGCGCAGGTCGGCGGGGACCCGGTAGTCCACCTGGAGCAGCGGCAGCGGCTGGGCACTGTCCCCGGCCGGGCGGGCCGAGGTGAACTCCCAGGCCGTCTCGGTCCGGGTGGCCCAGCGCCACTCGTCCGACGACCGCCGCGTGGTGACGTCCAGCCGGTAGCGGGCCGAACCCGGGGTGGTCGGAACCGGTGCCCAGCCGCCGGAGAGGTCGGCGATCTGCTGCCCGTCCCGACTCAGCCGGCGCTCGACGGTGTCCTGCTCCTCGCTGAACCCGGCCGGGCTGTAGTGGCCGTCGGCGTCGACGAACTCGGCCACCCGCAGGTCGAGGTTGTCCCCGGTACGCGTGGGCACCGCCACCCCGGGACCCGCCGGCACGGCCGGCCGAGACACCGGCGCGTGCCAGGTTTCGGTGACCCGGTCGTCGGCGGCGTACTGCCGGGGCTGCTGCGTGGAGCCCCCGGTCAGCCGGCCCCAGGACCAGGGGAGCTTGTGCAGCACCCGCTGCTGCCACCAGTTGTCCCCGGCGCTGACGAACTCCTGCCGCATGGTGCCGGTACGCACCAACCGCTTTTCGTCCATCCAGGAGTACTCCTGCCAGGGCCGCCAGCCGAACCGCTGCTCGCCGGCCCAGTCGAACCCGCCGGTGTCGGCGTAGCGGGCGGTCACCTCGGCGGTGTTGTCCGCGGTCACCTGGTGCACGATGCGGTCCGGGATCCGCCCCTTCGACACCTGCCACACGTCGTACAGGTAGGGGCTGTTCGGGGTCAGCGTCAGGTCCAGCGTCACGCGTCCGGCCTTTGCCGCCGCGATCATCCGCTGCCCGTCGTCGTACGCGACCACCATCGACGGAATCGGCAGGCGGTCCCCGTCGGGAACCCAGACCGTCCACGCGCTCCAATCCGCCGGGCGGACCATGAGCACCATCGCGGCGCCCGCCGCGGCGGCATCGGCGACGATCTGGTCCTCCGCGACAACCTCGGGGCTGCTGGCGACCAGCGCGGCCGCACCTCGGACCCCGGCTCGGGACAGCTCGGCGGGGGTGCCGTCGCCCGCCCACACCAGCGGCAGCCTCCGCCGGCCGTCGGGAGCCGGCGACTGGTGCAGCAGGTTGATGTCCAGCGGACCGGAGACGTTGCTGACCTTGGCGTCCACCATGGGAGCGACCAGCTGCCACCGCGAGGAGAACTCGAACTCGCCCTGACTCACCGGCCGGGTGGGCGTGACGTTCACTTGCTGGACCGTGCTGAACTCCATCACTCCGTGGTCGACCTGCCGGCCGTTGCCGAAGATCCGGTGCTCGAAGAAGCTGATCACCGCCCGCTGCTCGGTCGGCTTCGGCGTCTCGATCCGCACCGGCGTGGCCTTGCGCGGGTCGAGCACCACGGTGAGGTCCCGGTCGACCATGAGCTCGGGATCGGTGACCAGGGTGAGCTGCTCGTCCAGCGGTGCGCCGTGATGGATCAACCCCTCGAGCAGGTACGGGCCCTCCTCGACCTGCACCTGCACCTCGCCGGGGATCCAGCCGAGCTGGTCCGACTCGCGGTGTTCGCCGAAGAGGGTGAACACCGTCGCCACGCCGGACTGCCCGGCCATGTCCAGCGCCCGCAGGGTGACGGTGTGGATCGGGCCACTGAGGGTCAGCCCGACGGCCGTGCGTACCGCGACACCGTCCGGGCCGGTGGCCACCAGCCACCCTCCGTGCACTCCCCGGTCCAGCTTCGCCGGGTCGGCGTGCAGCGCGACGTTCACGCTGCCGCCGGCCGGCACGGTCACCTCCGTGCCGTCGAGCGACACCCCGTCCGGCTCGGCCGCACCGCGGTCCAGGTTGCGGAGCTCCAGGGCCAGCCGCAGGGTCTGCGGGGACGACGTGCCGTTGGTGTACGTAACGGTCCGCTCCACCGCCGCACCGCCGGTGTTCACCCGGCCGAAGTCGGCAGTGGCCGAGCCGTACACCCGCTGGCTCAGCGCGCCGGCCACGTCAACCCGGCCGCCGCCCTGCTCGAAGACGGTCAGCGCGGGGTTCGCCTTCGTCGTGCTGACCAGCGCGTCCTTGAGCTTCCCGGCGGTCCAGTCCGGGTGCTCCTGGGAGAGGATCGCCACCGCGCCGGCGACGTGCGGGGTCGCCATCGACGTCCCGGACGCCCGCGTGTACGCGTCGCCCACCGGCGTACCCATGGTGGTGCCGGCGGCGCGGGCGGCGACGATGCCGACGCCCGGGGCGGTGATCTCCGGCTTCAGGCCGTTGTCGCCGAGCCGGGGGCCGCGGCTGGAGAATCCGGCCAGATTGTCGTCGCGGTCCACCGCGCCGACGGTGAGCGCCGCGGTCGCGGCGCCCGGCGAGCCGACGGTTTGCGCCGCGCCCGAATTGCCGGCGGCGATCACGAAGAGGGTGCCGGTCTCGGCGGTGAGGTCGTTGACCGCCTGGCTCATCGGGTCGGTGCCGTCGGTGGCGTCGCCGCCGAGGCTCATGTTGACGACCTTGGCGCCGGAGTGGGCGGCCCACTCCATGCCCGCGATGATCCCCGAGTCGTATCCGGTGCCGTTGTCGTCGAGCACCTTGCCGACGAGCAGCCGCGCACCCGGCGCCACGCCCTTGCGCAGCCCGCCGGAGGCGGCGCCGCTGCCGGCGATGGTGGACGCCACGTGGGTACCATGGCCGTGCCCGTCCTGCGCGCTGCCGGTGCCGCTGAAGTCCTTCGCCTCGACGATCCGCCCGGCCAGGTCGGGGTGGTTCGCGTCGACCCCGGTGTCCAGCACGGCGACCTCGACACCGGCGCCGTCCCGCCCGGCCGCCCAGGCCGTCGGGGCGCCGATCTGCGGCACGCTGTGCTCCAGGTCCGCGCGCACCCGCCCGTCCAGCCAGACCCGGTCGATGCCGGCGCCGAGCCGGACCGGCGCACCGGCCGCGGTACGCGCCTGCGGCGTGCCGCGGAGCGTCGTCCACAGCCCGCCGAGCTCCTTCTTGCCGACCTTCAGCGCGGCGCCGTTGATGCTCTCCAGCGGGCGGGCGGCGGTGGCCCCGGCGAGCGGACGGACCCGTCCGCCGGCCGGCTGCTGGTAGCGCACGATCAGTGGCAACGCGCCCTGAGCGGCGTCGCCGTACCCGTCGGCGACCAGTTCCTGCACGTCGAAAAGCTCGGCGTCGAGCACACCGGCGGAGAGGTACGGCACGACGTCGCTGGGCAGCACCCGCAGCCCACCGTCGGCTTCGATGGTGTGGAAGGTGATCCGGTCCCGGCCGGGGCCGGGGTGGACGGTGGCGGCGACCCGACCGGGTGCGGCGGGAGCCAGCTCCACCTGGTCGCCGGTGATCAGGGTGATGCGGGCGGGCGCGCCGCTCGTGGCGGTCGTGGCCGAACTCGGGCCACTGGGCCGGGCGGGCGGGTCGGCGGACGCCGGTGCGGTGAGTCCGACCACCAACGCGCCGACCGCGCCGGCACTGAGCCAGCGTGGGGACCGGTGCATGCGATGTACTCCTCTACTCCGAGGCCGGCCTCGGGGAGGTCGGCGCTCCGGAGTCTGCGCCGAAGATCATCGCTGGGTCACTAGGGAAGGCCCGCCGCACCGGCGACATGTCGCCAGGTGGACACGGGGCGACGGCGACCCGCACGGCCGCGTGTCCGACGCATGGCCGGCACGGGCCGGCGGGTACGTGCGCCGCCCCGCCCGGTGGGTGCTCAGCGCCGGCTGCCGCGCCAGCCCTGCACCGGCAGCCCGAACTTGGCCACCAGGCGGTCGGTGAACGGCCGGGCCCGCAGCCGGACGATGCGCACCGGCAGCGCGCCGCGGCGCACCGTCACCCGGGCGCCCGGCGGGAGGTCGAAGACCCGCCGGCCGTCGCAGCAGAGCACCGCGAGGGTGGTGAACGGGTCCACGGTGATCGAGAACGTGGAGGTCGGCGCGGTCACCAGCGGGCGGCTGAACAGCGCGTGCGCGCTGATCGGCACCAGCAGCAGGGCCTCCACCTCGGGCCAGACCACCGGGCCGCCGCCGGAGAACGCGTACGCGGTGGAGCCGGTGGGGGTCGCGCAGACCACCCCGTCGCAGCCGTACCGGGACAGCGGGCGGCCGTCGACGTCGACGAGCAGCTCCAGCATCTGGGCCCGCTCGCCCTTCTCGACGCTGATCTCGTTGAGCGCCCACGACTCGATGGTCGGGCCGCCGTCGAACTCGGCGGTCACGTCGAGGGTGAGCCGTTCGTCCACGGTGTAGTTGCGCCCGACCACGTCGCGGACCGCCACGTCGAGGTCGTTGATCTCGGCTTCGGCGAGGAAGCCGACCTTGCCGAGGTTGATGCCGAGCAGCGGCGCCTTGGCGGGGCGGGCCAGCTCGGCCGCGCGCAGGAAGGTGCCGTCCCCGCCGAGGGCGAAGACGATCTCGGCGCCCTCGGCCGCCTCCGGCCCGGTCACCGGCACCACGCCAGGCAGGTCGAGGTCGTCGGCCTCCTCGGCCACCACCCGCACCTCGAAGCCGGCGGCGATGAGATCGGCGGCCACGGCCCGGGCGTGTTCGGTGCTGCGCCGCCGACCGGTGTGCGTCACCAGCAGCGCGGTGCGGCTCACCGGGCCACCCGCCCGTGCGTGCCGCCGGGACTCACCCCGTCGCTGTCGCCCACCGGATCCGCCTCTCGTCCCCCGCTCGTCGGGTTCCGCTCGTCGCTCACCCTGTCACCTCCCCGGTCCGGTCCGCCGGCAGATCGCCGGCGGTGGCCGGGCCCTCGGGCCCCGCCGCCACCACGGCCCGTACCCGCTCGGGGTCGGCCGCCGGGGCGTCCCGGCGTAACCATACGAAGAACTCGACGTTGCCGCTGGGTCCCGGAAGTGGACTGGCCGCCACGTCGGCCAGGCCCAGCCCGAGCCCGGCCGCGGCGGCGGCCACGTCGAGCACCGCCTCGGCCCGCAGCGCCGGGTCGCGGACCACGCCGCCGGCACCCACCCGCTCCTTGCCCACCTCGAACTGTGGCTTGACCATCAACGCCAGGTCGCCGTCGGCGCGGGTGCAGCCGGCCAGCGCCGGCAGCACCAGGCGCAGCGAGATGAACGACAGGTCGGCCACGGTCAGGTCCACCTCGCCGCCGATGACCGCCGGGGTCAGCGTGCGGACGTTGGTGCGCTCGAAGACCTTCACCCGCTCGTCGGTGCGCAGCGGCCAGGCGAGCTGGCCGTACCCGACGTCCACCGCGACGACCTCGGCGGCGTCGGCGCGCAGCAGCACGTCGGTGAAGCCACCGGTGGAGGCACCCGCGTCGAGGCAGCGCCGCCCGGCGACGGTCAGCCCGCCCGGTGCGAACGCCGCGAGGGCACCGGCCAACTTGTGGCCGCCCCGGGAGACGTACTCAAAGCTGGGGTCCTCGCCGGTGACCAGCAGCGGGTCGGCCGGGTCGACCATCGCGGCGGCCTTGCGCGCCGGCACCCCGCGCAGCTGGACCCGGCCGGCCTCGACCAGCGCGGCGGCCTGCTCCCGGGAACGGGCCAGGCCGCGGCGGACGAGTTCGGCGTCGAGGCGGGTACGACGTGCCATGGGGTGGTTCTCCGGTCGGTTCAGGCCTGGTCGATGGTGGCGAGGGTCTCCCGCAGCGTCTGGTACGCCGCCTCGTACTGGGCGATCTGGTCGGCCGGGGGCAGCCCCTCGGCGTTGATCATCGCCTGCACGGCGGCGTCGACGGCCGGGTGGTGCGCCTCCTCGACGTCCTCGTACCCGGTCGGCGGCGGCCCCGGCCGGGGCCCGGGCGGCGGACCGGGACGCGCCCCCGGTGGCGGCCCCGGACGCGCGCCGGGCGGCGGCCCGGGGCGGAACGGGGCGCTCACCGGGCGCTCCGGGCGGCGGCGGGCGTCATTCCGCGCCGCCGGTGGTGCGCTTGCGCGGGGCGGCCTTCTTCACCGGCCGGGCCGGCGACGTCGCGACGTCGCCGGTGGTGGTGCTCACCGACGCCGGTGGCTTCTTGGCGATGGCCTTCTTGGCGATGGCCTTCTTGGCGATGGCCTTCTTGGCCACGGCCTTCTTCGCCACCGCCTTGGTAGGGGCGGGGACCGGCGGGGCGGCACCCGTGGAGCCGGCGGCCGTGCCACCGCCGGGGCCGGCCGCGTCGCCGGCGGTGGCCGGACCTGCCGCGCCGGTCGGGGCGACACCCGACGGGGTGACGCCGACCGGCGACGTGCCCGGCAGCGGCCCGCCCGGGACGCCCTTGGCCTCGCGCAACTGCCGCTCCAGCTCGTGCACCCGGCGGGTCAGCTCGGCGACCTCGTCGGCGGTTGCCAGACCGACCGCCCCGAGCGCCCGGTCCACCTCGAAGCGGACCAGCTTGGTCAGCGCCTCACGGTTGGCGGCGCCGGTGGAGACGAGTTCCTCGGCGAGCGCCTGGAGCTGGGCGGCGGTCGCGCCGCCCGTGCCGACCAGCCGCCGCGCGGCGTCCTGGGCCTTCTTCCGGGGCGCCTCCGTCAGGCCCATGGCCAGCTCGAGGTAGGCGCGCCACGCATCCTGCATGCCGGTTTTCCTTCCGCGGGGCGGGGTGTGCGGGTCTCACGCTACCGGGCGCCCCGGACGACCCATTGCGGTACGGTGCCGAGGAACGGCGTGGCGGGTGTGAGGAGACGATGTGGCCAGCGTGGACGAGTGCCGGCAGGCGTTGCACGACCTGGCGAGCCGGTTGGAGCGCCACGCCGAGGTGGGCCAGCGCATCGACCTGGACCGCACGCTCGCCTGCCGCGTCACCGACCTGGACACCGCGTTCCACGGCCGGATCACCGGCGGTCGGCTGGTCGACCTGGCCGACGGCGACGACCCCAAGGCCAAGATCGCCCTGATCACCGGCAGCGACGACCTGGTCGCCCTGGTGCACGGTCAGCTCGACATCACCAAGGCGGTCGCCTCCCGCCGGGTCTCGATCAAGGCGAACCCGTTCGACCTGATGAAGCTCCGCAAGCTGCTCTGACGGTTGGCGCGGCGCCACCGGCCGCGGTGGCCGGGCCGGTCAGGCCGACAGGCCGAGCGCCGCGAGGGCGCGTTGCGCCTCCGGCGTCGCCGGGCGCACGTCCGCGGCGTCCACCGGCGCCGACCAGGCCGCCGCGCAGAGCGCCACGAGGGCGTCCAGCGGCCGTCCCGCGCCGCGCAGCTCCAGGCCGCCGTCGACCCGGGCGGCGGACCAGCCGCCGGTGTCCGGCTCGCCCGGCACCCGGGCCACCGCCGCCGGGTCGAAGAGCCCGGCCAGGTTCATCGCCACGTACGTCGGCCGGCGCGACTCGGGCGCCGCCAGCAGTTCGGGTACGTCGCTGACGCCGGTCAGCACCAGCAGGCTGTCCAGCCCGGCACGGCGGGCACCCTCGATGTCGGTGTCGAGGCGGTCGCCGACGACCAGCGTCCGGCCCGCGCCGGCGCGGCGGGCGGCGGTGGCGAACAGGGCCGCCTCGGGCTTGCCGACGACCACGTCCGGTTCCCGGTCGAGGGCGTGCCGCAGCGCGGCCACCAGCGAGCCGTTGCCGGGCAGCGGGCCACGGCCGCTGGGCAGCGTCCGGTCGGTGTTGGTGGCCACCCAGGTCGCCCCGGCACGGATCGCGACGGACGCCTCGGCCAGGTCCGCCCAGCCCACCTGCGGGCCGTACCCCTGGACCACCGCGACCGGCGACTCGTCGGCGCGGGCCACCGGGGTGAGCCCGGCGGCGCGGATCTCGGCGCGCAGCGCCTCCGCGCCGACGACCAGGACCGGCGCCCCGGCGGGGAACCGGTCGCGAAGCAGCTCGGCGGCGGCCGCGGCGGAGGTCAGCACCTCCTGCGGCTCGGCCGGCACGCCCATGCCGGTGAGCAGGTCGGCGACCTCGCTCGACCGGCGCGAGGCGTTGTTGGTCGCGTAGGCGACCGCGCGGCCGGCGGCGTGCAGCTGGCCGACCGCCTCGACCGCGCCGGGGATCGGCCGGTCGATCAGGTAGATCACCCCGTCCAGGTCGAACACGACCAGGGTGTACCCGTCGACCAGCCGATCCCCGGCGACCTCGGTCATCGCTGGTCCGACTCCGACCCCCGCCCGGCCGGCTCGTCGCCGGCCGGCGGCACCGCGTCGCTCACGGTCGACTCGGCGTCGCTCACGGTCGACTCGGCGTCGGTCGCGCGCGGCTCGGCCGCGACGGCCGTGGCCGCCTCGTCGGTGAGCTCGTCGTCGGTGAGCCCGTCCGCGTCACGGTCGTCGTCCTGGTCGCGGTCGTCGTCGTCCTCGTCGTCCTCGTCGAAGTCGTCGTCCTCGTCGCGGTCGTCGTCCTCGTCGTCGAAGTCGTCGTCCTCGTCGTCGCGACGGTCCTCGTCGGTGAGGTCGCCGGCGGCGGCGGTCAGGTCGACGTCCGGCTGGGCCGGCACCGCGCCGGGCGCGCCCGGACCGGTGGCGATCTCCTCGGCCGGCTCGTCCTCCTCGTCGCCCTCGATCAGCACGCCGTCGAGTTCGAGCAGCCGCTCCGCCGCGTCGGTCTCACCGTCGGTGTCGACGTCGGCGGCGCGGGAGAACCACTCGCGTGCCTCCTCGCGACGGCCGACGGCCAGCAGCGCGTCGGCGTAGGCGTAGCGCAGCCGGGCCGTCCACGGGTCGGTCGAGTCGGTGGTCAGCTCGGGAACCTGGAGCATGGCCACCGCGGCGTCCTTCTGCCCGAGGTCCCCCCGGGCGCCGGCGGCCACGATCAGCAGCTCGATGGCGACGGCCTGGTCGAGCTTCTCCCGGTCGGCGCCCCGGAACAGGTCGATGGCCCGCTCCGGACGCCCCAGCGCCCGCTCGCAGTCGGCGAGCACCGCCAGGTGGCTCTGCAACCCGGTCATCCGGTGGTACGTCCGCAGCTCGGCGATGGCCGTCTGCCACTCCCCGGCGTGGTACGCGGCCAGCCCGACCGCCTCCCGCACCGCGGAGATCCGCGAGGCCAGCCGGCGGGCCGCCATCGCGTGGGCGAGCGCCTCGGCAGGGTCCTCGTCGATCAGCTGACCGGTCGCGACCAGGTGCCGGGCGACGGTCTCCGCCACCGGCTTGTTCAGCGAGAGCAGCTCGGCGCGGACGGCCGTGTCGAGGTCGGTCGCGGAGATCTCGTCCGGCAGCGCCGGCGCGACCGCGCGACCACCCTCGACCTCGTCCTGCCGCCCACGGTCGGGGCCGAAGCCACCCTCGCGGCGCCGGTCCTCGACGCCCCGCTGGTCGTCACGACGCGGCCGGTCACCGTAGCCGCCGCGCTCGCCGCCACGCTCGGGCCGCTCGCCACCGCGGTAGCCGCCCTCACGGCGGTCACCGCCACGGTAGCCGCCCTCACGGCGCTCGCCGCCACGGTAGCCACCCTCACGGGGCGCCTCGCCGTCGCGGCGGAAGCCACCCTCGCGGCGCTCACCGCCGCGGTAGCCACCCTCGCGGCGCTCGCCGCCGCGGAAGCCACCCTCACGGGGCGCCTCGCCCTCGCGGCGGAAACCGCCCTCACGCCGCTCCCCGCCTCGCGTGTCGCCCTCACGGCGCTCGCCACCACGGAAACCGCCACCACGGGGCGCCTCGCCGTCCCGGCGGAAGCCACCTTCGCGGCGCTCGCCGCCCCGGGTGTCGCCCTCACGGCGGAAGCCACCCTCACGACGGTCACGGTCACCGCCGGCGAAGCCGCCCTCACGGCGCTCGCCGCCACGGTAGCCACCGCCGCGCGGCGCCTCGCCCTCGCGGCGGAAACCGCCCTCGCGGCGCTCGCCGCCCCGCGTGTCGCCCTCGCGGCGGAAGCCACCCTCACGGCGCTCGCCACCGCGGAAGCCGCCACCACGGGGGGCCTCGCCGTCCCGGCGGAAGCCACCTTCGCGGCGCTCGCCGCCCCGGGTGTCGCCGTCACGGCGGAAACCACCCTCACGACGGTCACGGTCACCGCCGGCGAAGCCGCCCTCACGGCGCTCGCCGCCACGGTAGCCACCCCCGCGCGGCGCCTCGCCCTCGCGGCGGAAACCGCCCTCGCGCGGACCGGAACGGTAGCCGCCCTCACGGCGCTCGCCGTCACGGAAGCCGCCACCACGGGGGGCCTCGCCGTCGCGGCGGAAGCCACCCTCACGGCGCTCACCGCCCCGGGTGTCGCCGTCGCGACGGAAGCCGCCCTCACGACGGTCACCGCCACGGAAGCCGCCCTCACGGGGGGCCTCGCCGTCGCGGCGGAAGCCACCCTCGCGGCGCTCGCCGCCCCGGGTGTCGCCGTCACGGCGGAAGCCACCCTCACGGGGACCGGAACGGAAGCCGCCCTCACGACGGTCACCGCCGGCGAAGCCGCCTTCGCGGCGCTCACCACCACGGAAACCGCCACCGCGCGGCGCCTCGCCGTCGCGGCGGAAGCCACCACCCTCACGACGGTCACCGCCACGGAAGCCACCCTCACGAGGCGCCTCGCCGTCGCGGCGGAAGCCACCCTCACGCGGACCCGAATGGAAACCGCCCTCACGGCGCTCGCCACCACGGAAACCGCCACCGCGCGGCGCCTCGCCGTCGCGGCGGAAGCCGCCCTCACGACGGTCACCGCTTGGCGCGTCGCCGTCGCGGCGGAAGCCACCCTCGCGCGGACCGGAGCGGAAGCCACCCTCGCGACGGTCACCGCCGCGGAAGCCACCGCCGTCACGGCCGCCGCGGTCGGCGCCGGAGCCGCCCCGCTGGCCGCCTCGGTCGTCTCGGTCTCCCCGGTACGGGGGACGGTCGTCCCGACGCGGGCCGGCGCCTCGCCCTTCGGGGCGGTCGGCGCGATCCTGGTAACGGCGCGGACGATCTCCGCCCTGCGGTTCTGAACTCACAGGTACATCCTTCCTCATTGCGCCATCAGTGGCGCTACGCAGTCGAGGGCCGACCCGGATGGGGCGGCCCTCGACTGGAAGATTGTCCGGCGGTGTCCTACTCTCCCACACCCTCCCGAGTGCAGTACCATCGGCGCTGGAGGGCTTAGCTTCCGGGTT
>NZ_JBQHDD010000009.1:0-266774 GCF_052068055.1 Micromonospora sp. L32
CCAGGCCTCCTACCGGATGAGCGTCGACAACCTCGCCGACTGGATCGCCACCCGCGGCTACTCCGCCACCGCCTGACACCAGCACCACCGACAAGGGCCGGCCCCACCCGGGGCCGGCCCTTGTCGTCGTGCCCGAAACGGTGCGCCGGCAGCCGTCACCGGCGGGTCGACCGGCTGCCCCGGCTGCCGCTCTCCGCAGCCGACCGGTGCGGCAGGATGGGTGCCGTGGCGAAACGTGGGGCCCGCCGGAGCGCGGCCGACGACCAGGACCGGCCGTGCCCGTGTGGCTCCGGCCTGCCGTACGCCGACTGCTGCGGCCCGGTGCACCGCGGCGAGGGCACGGCCGGGACGGCCGAGGCGCTGATGCGCTCCCGGTTCAGCGCCTTCGCCGTCGGTAACGCCGGGTACCTGCTGCGCAGCTGGCACTCCTCCACCCGGCCGGCCCGGCTGCGGCTGGACCCGGGCGAGCAGTGGACCCGCCTGGAGATCGTCGACACCGACCGGGGTGGCCTGTTCGACAGCACCGGCACCGTCGAGTTCCGCGCCCACTACCGCGAGGCTGGCCGCCCGGGGACCCTGCACGAACGCAGCCGCTTCGTCCGGGAGGACGGGCGCTGGGTCTACCTCGACGCCCTGCCCGACTGAGCCGGCGCGACCTGCTCGCCCGCGGTGGCGCGGCTTGTTAACATGGCGTCGGCGCCGTCCCGCGCCTCACCTCCTTACCGGTGCTCACGCCACCGGCGTCGCGGAGGCAAAGGAGACCTCGAGTCTTCGGGGCGCCGTGCCACATGCCTGGGCAACGGCGGGTCGACGGGAGCGTGAGTCCCCACGACCGCGCCGTCGACAGGGAGCATGTGATGACGCGCCAGAAATCCTTCAAGTCCCGGGTCCGCACCCGGATGGACAAGACCGGCGAGAGCTACACGGCGGCCCGCCGGCACCTGCTGCCCGGCGCCGTCGCGGCTGAACCGCCGACCGCGGCCCCCGCCGAAGTCACTCCCCCGGCCCCCGGATCGGGGGCGGCACAGGCCGACCGGATCTCCGAGGCGATGCTCCGTGAGCGCACCGGCCGCGGCTGGGACGAGTGGTTCGCCCTGCTGGACGAGTGGGGCGCGGTGCAGCGTACGCACACCGAGACGGCTCGCTGGCTGGTGACCGCCCACGAGGTGCCGGGCTGGTGGGCGCAGACCGTCACCGTCGGGTACGAGCAGGCGCGTGGCCTGCGCGCCCCCGGGCAGCGGCGTGGCGGCGGCTGGGAGGCGAGCGGCAGCCGTACGGTCGCCGTGCCGGTGGACCGGCTGTTCGAGGCGTTCAGCGACGACGGGCTGCGCCGGCGGTGGCTGCCCGACGTGGCGATCCGGGTACGCACGGCGACCCGGCCGAAGACCTTCCGCGCCGACTGGGAGGGCGGACCGACCCGGATCGTGGTCGGCTTCGCGCCCAAGGGCGACACGAAGGCCACGGTGACGGTGGTGCACGAGAAGCTCACCGACGCCGAGCAGGCGGCCGCGTTCAAGGCGTACTGGCGGGAACGGCTGGCCGCGCTCAAGCAGTTGCTGGAGTCCGGCGAGGCGGGGCGTTGAGCATCACGACCTCCGTCCACCTGCCGGGCCGACGCGGTCAGCCGAAGGCCACCCGTTCCAGCCAGAGGTCGAGCAGCTTCGCGTCCCCGATCACCTCGACGCCCGCCGTGTCGACGGAGAGCCGGCCGTAGACCAGCAACAGCAGGTTGGTCAGCGGCCCGCGTACGGCCACGGCGGCCTTCTCGTGTGCCCGCCTCCAGGCGATCAGGTCGCCGGTGAGGTCCACCACCCACTCGGCGCCCAGTTCGGCCGACGTGTCGGTGGCGTGCAGGTGCAGCGTCCGGCCCGGGCCGAGCAGCTCCCGGCGGTGCGGGTGGAAGTCGAACATCTGCGGCAGCGCGCCCAGCTCCATCCACTCGTCGAGGGCGTCGACGGCGGCCTCCGGCGAAACGGCCACGTCGAGGCCGAGGGCGAGCGCGGCGTCGGCCCGGTGCACGAGCGTCTCGTGGGCGAACCGGCGCGCGAAGAACGCCGGGCTGCCCGGCCCGAGCGGGGTCCACACCCGCGCCGCCGGGCCGGCGTCGCGCAGCACCCCGGCCAGCTCGGCGGCCCCCTCGACCAGCCACGGCCCGACCACCGCCGGGTCCTCGTCGGCGTACGGCGACAGGTCACGGAAGTGGGTGTCCGACGGTGGCGTGGACGGCCGGGTGCGGACGATCTCCGCGGCCCACCGCTGCCCGCCACCGAGGTGCCGCACCAGCTGGCCCACGTTCCACCCCGGGCAGGACGGGACGGCGACGGTCAGGTCGGCGCCGTCGAGATGCGACCGGAGCAGGTCGCTCTGCTGCACGATCTCGGCGCACCAACGGTCGTAGCTCACACCGGTCATCCGGCCACGCTAACCGCCGGCACCGACACGAGCCGCCCGCCGGGCCGTGCACCCCGCCCCGCTTTCCCGAGGCACCCGCCGGGTCGTGGACACCGCCCGCATCCCCTCGTGGCAGCGCGGGCGCCGCCAGGTCACCCGGCAGGGCCGGACGGTTCACGTCGGCCCGCCGCTGCGGCCGGCCACCGGCTCCCGCCCCGGACCGCCACGGCCACCGTCGCGGGTGGCCAGCAGGACGACCGCCACCAGCAGGTACGGCACGGCCGCCACCACGAAGGCGGCCCGGTTGCCGCCCACCGCCGCGACCAGGGCGTACCCGCCGTAGACGGCGATGATGGTCAGGTCGGTGGCCATGCCGGCGACCGAGGTGACGGTGGCCCGTCCCGGCCCGGTGATCCGCGCCTGGAGCCGGGCGTCGGCCAGCACCGTGGCCAGTTGGAAGGCGCAGAACGCGACACCGACCAGCACGAACCCCGCCGGGTGCCGCAGTCCCGCCCCGGCGGCGAGCGCGACGGCGGCCACGGTCAGCAGCGCGGCGTAGCCCCGGGTGCCCAGCCGTTCGGCCGGCGCCGCGAGCAGGCCACCCACGGTCACCCCGGCCCACACGAACAGGAGCAGCAGCGGCACGGTCGACTCGGCGACGCCGGTGTCCCGGGCCAGCAGCGGCGTATATTCGTCGAGGGCGCCCCACCCGGCGGCCACCGCTGGGACCAGCAGCAACGCCCCGCGTACCCGTGGGTCGGCCCGGGCCTCGGCGAGGCCGGCGCGGAGGGTCGCCGCCCAGCCCAGGTCGTCGCCCTCCTCCGCCGGCTTCGACGCGACCGCCGGGGCCGGACGGTGTTCGGGGAAACGGGTGGCGACGGCGGCGGCGAGCAGGGTGGCCAGCACGCTCGCCGCGCCGACGGCCGGGTAGCCGCCGACGGCGAGCACCGGGCCGGCCAGGCCGATCGAGGCGAGCACGCCGAGCACCGCCGCGGTGCGCGCCCGGCCCATGGTGCGGGCGTAGCGGCCGGCGGCGCCGAGCCGGTCGAGTTCGGTGAAGACCAGCGCCTCCAGGGCGCCGGAGCCGAGCGCGCCGCCGGCTCCCCAGAGGACGAAGCCGAGGGCGAACGCCGGGTAGGACGGGGCCAGCACCCACAGGGCGTAGCCGGCGCCGGCGAGCAGCGGCGCGAGGCAGAGCAGCAGCCGGCGGGAGACCGCGTCGGCCCAGGCGCCGGAGGGCACCTCGAGCAGGATGCTGGTCGCCGACCAGACGACGAAGAGCGAGGAGATCTGGCCGATCGACAGGCCGGTGTCGCTGAACAGCAGCGCGTACACCGGGTAGAGCAGGACGAGGTCCTGGAGGAACGCGTACCCGTAGAGGGTGGCCGCCAGGCGGCGGACGCCGGGCGGTGCTGCGGTGGTGACGGTCATGAGGGCCTTTCCACGGGACCGGACGGACGCGGGACGTGCGGCGTCCGGGGTGGTCCGCGGTTGCGGCCCTCAGTTACGGATCAACATCGCCAGGTCATGCGCCGATGCTAGCGGCCACCGGCGGGCCTGGCGATCCCGTTTCAACGGGACGGACACGAACCGGGGTGGGACCCGTGCGGGTCCCACCCCGGTCGGTGGTCGTGCGGTCAGCGGCGCGTCGGGCCGCCGTCGACCGGCGGGATGACCATGGTGGCCTCGCTGTCGGCCGGCACCGGCTCGTCGTGGGTGGCCGTCGCCTGCCGGGGCGGCACCACCTGGGTCCGGTCGGCGTCGTCGTCGCGCGGCACCGGCTGGGTCAGCTCCGACTCGCCGTACGGGGTGACCGGCGTGGCGAGGTGGGCCTGCACGTCCCGCTTGCCGGCCTGGTACGCCCGGGCGTGCGTGGCGATGAGCCGCGACTCCTCCTCGGCGCGGCTGAGCCAGGACTCCCAGCGGCTCTGCATCGGCCGGACCAGTCCGCCGCCGACCCCGACGACCAGGATGCCGCCGACGGTGGCGAGGACGGCGATCAGCACCGGGGTGGTGACGGCGGTGGCGACGCCGATCTGGTTGAGCGCGGCGATGATGCCCAGGCCGAGGATGAACACCGAGGCGATGGTGGCCAGCACCCGGCCGTAGGACAGGCCGCCGAGGGCGCTGCTGATGATGTCCTTGACCGCGTTGGCGATGGCCGCGGCGATCACCACGATGACGATCGCGACGAAGGCGCGCGGCAGCCAGGCGATGACCCCGGCGATCAGGTCGGAGATCGGGTTGGGACCCCAGATGCCGAAGGCCAGTTGCAGGGTGACCAGCAGGATCCCGTAGTAGGCGAGCTTGGCGACGATGTCGCTGGCGTCGTACTTGGACCGGGCGAGCGCGGTCTTGATGCCACCCCGCTCGACGGCCTTGTCGAAGTGCACCCGCTCCAGGACCTTGTCCACGATCTTCAGTACGGCCTTGGCGATCAGCCAGCCCACCACGAGGATCGCCACGAAGGCGACCGCCTTGGGCAGGAAGAGCATCACCGCGCGGAGGGCGTCACCCACCGCGTCGCCAAAGTTGTCTTTCATAGCTGCCCTCCACACGGAACGTCAGGTCGTCGGCCCCGACCTACCCGAACCCGCCGGTGGGGAAACACCTTTCACGCACCGCGACAGGCGTAGCTCACCTCCGCGCGGGCCTGGTGCGGCGACGGGGAGACGATGTTGACGGTGGCCGTCTCGGTGGTGCTGCCGACCCCGTTGAACGCCCACTTCAACGACAGCGTGACGGTGCGCTGGCCCCAGCCGACCCGCTCGCTGAGCAGGGCACCGGGCGGGGAGCCGGAGCGCAGCCACTGGTACTCGATCACGCCGCTGCGGCCGTTGGTCCGCACGGTGGCGACCACGTCGACGGTGACGTCGCACCGGTCCCCGGCCGGCTGCGGTACCGCCACGGTCACCTCCCCGATCTCCAACGGGTCGAGCCGCTGCCACAGGTAGAAGCCGACGACGGCGACCAGCGCCACGGTGAGCAGACCGGAGAGCACCGCCACCACCCGCCGCCAGAGGGGCCGTCGGCGGCGCGGCGGGGACGCCGTCGGCCAGGCCGGCGCGGCGGGCGGTGTCGTGGGCACGCCGGGCCCGAACCGCACCTCACCGCCCGCCCCGGTCGGTCCGGCTGGCGAGGGTACGCCCCGACCCGTGGCCAGCGTGGCCGCGCCGGCCGGGGTGGTGCTGGCGTACGTCGCCTCGGTCGCACCGAGCCGCACGGTCGAGTCGAGCGCGGCGGCGTCGATCGCCGGCCCGGTCGCGGCGAGGTGTGCGGTCCGGTCGGCGGCGCCGAGGTGCACGGTTGCGTCCGTGGCGGCGCGGTGCGTGGTCTGGTCGGCGGCTCCCAGGTGGACGGTCTCGTCCACGGCGTCGCGCGGGCTGCCGTGGCCCCCGCCGCCCAGGTGCACCGTCCGGTCCACCGATCCGAGGTGGACCGTCTCGTCGGCGGCCCCGAGCTGCACCGTCCGGTCCAGGCTCACCGTCCGGTCCAGGTTGACGGTCCGGTCCAGGTTGACGGTCCGGTCCAGGTTGACGGTCCGGTCCAGGTTGACGGTGCCGTCGAGGTCGACGGTCCGGTCGGCCGGGCCGGGACGCCCGGTCGCGGCCAGGTGGACGGTGGGCTCGTCGTCGCCGGGCGGCGTCGCGCCCCGCTCCCCCGGCCTGGTCATCGGAGGTCACCTTTCGTCGGGAACTGTCGCACCGGCCGGCTCCTAGCCGGGGGTGCAGTACGAGGAGAGCGACACGTACACCGGACCGGCCGGGTCGGCTGCGTTGCCGGCGACGTCGACGGCGACCACCTGGATCGGGATGCGGGTGCTGGACTTCGGCGCCGGCAGGTCACCGAGGGTGCCCCGGTAGACGCCCCGCCCGACGTGGGTCATGCCGATGGCGCGGGTGACGCCGCCGAGGGTGTAGCGGAAACTCACCCGCAGGTCCTCGGCGCTGGTCCGGTCGTCGCTGGCGGTCGCGGTGACCGTGCTCGACCGGTTGCCGTAGGGACACCCTCCGGGTTCGAGGAGGGTGGGGCTGGCGTCGAGCTTCCCGACGACGGGGGCCGTGCCGTCCGGTGGCGGCGGCGGGCTGGTCGACGCGCTGGGCGTCGGGCTCGCGCTGCGGGACCGGGTGGGCGTCGCGGTGGCCGACCGGGTCGGCGACGCCGTAGCGGTGGCCGACGCCGAGGCCGTCGGGGTCGGGCTGGGCGACACGGCGTCGATGGCGGGCGCGGCGACCAACGGGCTGGGGCCGAGCGAGGTGAGCGCGGAGGCGCGCGGCGCGGCCTGGCCGTCGGCGAGGGTCAGCGCCGGCGCGTGCCGGGCGGCGTAGCTGAGGCCGGCGCCGCCGAGCAGCAGGGCGGCGACGAGGCCGGCACCGAGCAGCACGGCGCGGCCGGTCCCGCGCCGGGAGGCCGGCCCCGTCTCGCCGAACGTGGTGCTGGCCAGGCTGGTGGCGCCGGCGGTGCCGTCGGGGAACGGGAAGAGCGCGGCCAGCAGCGCGGCCCGGCGGGCCAGCTCGGCCAGGCCCCGCTCCTCCCAGTCCGCGCCGTAGGCGTCCGCGGCGGTGCGTTCCAGCTCGGCGAGGAAGACCTCCGCCGGCTGCGGCCGGTCGGCGGGCTGCTTGGCCATGCCGTGGCGGAGCAGGTCGTGCACGGGTGGCGGGGCCGCCTCGGTGGGGATCGGCGCCTGCGCGTGCTGGGTCCGCAGGGTGATCAGGTCCCGCCCGTCGTACGGGGGGCGGCCGGTCAGGCACTCGTAGAAGGTGGCGGTGGCGGCGTAGATGTCGCAGGCCGGGCTGGCCGGCGCGCCGGTCCACTGTTCGGGGGCCATGTAGCGGGGGGTGCCGCTGACCGATCCGCCGCCGTCCCGGCCGACCGGTACGGCGATGCCGAAGTCGGCCAGCTTGCTCTGCCCGTCGATGTCGACCAGCACGTTCTCGGGCTTGTAGTCGCGGTGCACGACGCCTCGGGCGTGCGCGGCGGCCAGCCCGGCGAGGGAGCCCTTGAGCACGCAGAGGGCCGCCTCGGGCTCGGTGGGGCCGTGGGCGCGCAGCATCTGCCGCAGGGACACCCCGTTGACCAGCTCCATCACGATGGCGGCGCCGTGCGGGGACTCGACGTACTCGTAGAGCCGGGAGATGTGCGGGTCGTCCACCTCGACGAGCAGCTGGGCCTCGTCGCGGAACGCGGTGCGGGTGGGGTCGTCGTCCACCGCCCTGGTCAGGTACTTGATGGCGACGGGGGTGCCGCTGGCGTCGTGGGTGGCCAGCAGGACGCGGCCGGACGCGCCGGCGCCGAGCTGCCGTACCGGCGTGTAGCCGGACAGCTGCCAGTCCGCGCTCACGCGGCGGCCTCCCCGGGCTGCGGGGAGCGGTCAGGGGTCAGGGCCACCTGATCATTCTCGTCACGGGGGGCGAAGAATCCATCGGCGCAACGGTTGCTCCGCCGCGTCCGGACGTCCGTGATGATGGATGGGTTTCGGTCAGAGGACTTGACGCGGGCCGTTCAGCGGTGGCCCTCCCGGTGGCCGTCGCCGGGGACGCTCGGCACCGCCTCCGGACCCGCCTGCTTTGCCGGGCCACCGCCCATCAGGTCGAAGAACCGGAGCAGTTCCACCGGGAACGGCATGACCAGGGTGCTGTTCTTCTCGGCCGCCACGTCCACCACGGTCTGCAACAGCCGCAGCTGGTAGGCGCCCGGCGTGTCGGCCATCGCCCGGGAGGCGTCGGCGAGCCGGCGGGACGCCTGGAACTCGCCGTCGGCGGCGATCACTCGGGCGCGACGTTCGCGTTCCGCCTCGGCCTGCCGCGACATGGACCGCTTCATCCCCTCCGGCAGGGAGACGTCCTTCACCTCGACCCGTTCGATGAGCAGGCCCCACGGCTTCTCGGTGGGCGCGTCGATCACCGCCTTCAACTCGGCGTTGATCCGGTCCCGGTCCCGCAGCAGGGTGTCGAGGTCGGCCTTGCCGATCACCGACCGCAGCGCGGTCTGGGCCACCTGGAGCACCGCCGATGGGTAGTCCCGCACGTTGACCAGCACCTTCACCGGGTCGACCACCCGGTAGTAGACGACCGCGTCGACCGTGAGGGTGACGTTGTCCCGGGTGATGACGCCCTGCGCGGGCACCCCGATCACCGTGGTCTGCATGCTGACCCGGACCATCCGGTCGGCGACCGGGATGATCAGGTGGAGACCGGGCTGCCGGATGCGGTCCAGCACCCGGCCGAAGCGGAAGACGACACCGCGCTGGTACTGCTGCACCATCCGTACGCTGAGCGCGAGCAGCAGCACGACGAGCGCGGCGACGACGACCAGAGTGACGAACCCGGCGGCGGCTCCCATGACCCCCTCGTTCCCGGAGGCGCCCGCCTCCGGCGCCGCGCATACCCGATTCTGCGGACGCCAGTCCTGCGGCCGCGACCGTCGACCATCAGGCGGGCCGCACCCGCCCGGCGGCGCGGCCCTGCGATGTGGAGTGCCCCGAACCCGCCCTCGCCGTCGTGGATCTACACGTGCTGGTGACCTGTGCGCCGCCGACCGTCGACCGATTGGCAGAACGGGCGCTGGGCTGCAGGGACGGGCACTAGCGTGAGGGCGGAAGGGCAGCTACAGGCTGGTGGCCGTCGAGCGACCGCCAGGACATCTGGGAGTTGGTGCCGAGGTGGCGAAGTTCCTGTTGAAGTCGACCTACTCCGCCGCGGGGCTCAAGGGGCTGGTCAACGACGGTGGCACCAAGCGCGCCGAGGTGGTCCGAAAGATGATCGAGGAGGCCGGCGGGCGGATGGAGTCGATGCACTTCGCGTTCGCCGAGGACGACACCTACGTGTTGTGTGAGCTGCCGGACCACAAGACGGTGGCCGGGCTGGCGATCGCCATCGGCGCGACGGGCGGCCTGAGCGTCCAGATCACCCCGGTGCTGACTCCCGCCGAGGTCGACGAGGTGACCCGGATGAAGACCACGTACACGCCCCCGGGTCAGTGACCGGCGGACGATGAGCTAGTCGCCGGACGGGCTTTCCAACGGTACGAGGTCGGGCGCGACGTCGGCGATCCGCTGCCGCATCGACCTGCGGCCCAGGGCGGCCAGCGCCTCGTCGACGAGCCGGCTCAGCGGGTACGACAGCTCCGCCTCGAACCGGCGGGCGGCGGCCGTGGTGGCGGCCGATTCGGCGTCCAGCACGGGCAGCAGCGACTCGGCCCTCGGGGTGAGGTGGGCGATGCGCTGCCGGGCGTCCGCGCCGGGGCTGAGTGTGACCAGGCCCGCCTTCGCCAGCTGCGCGACGGTCTGGCTGGCGGCGGAGTGGGTCACCCCGGTCGCCTCGGCCAGCGCGCGGATCGACGCGGGGCCGCCCGCCGCCAACGTCCGGATCACCGGGGTGAACCGCGGCCGGAACCCGGGCAGCCCGAGGTCGGCGTAGACGGCGGCGACCTCGCCGTCGAGCAGGTCGAGCAGATGGCGCAGCCGGGTGCCGAGCAGTTCGGGGCCGGGCGGTCGGGCGGGCATGTGGGCTAATGTAACAGCGCTGTTGCATCCAGTCCCCCGGGGAGGGCCCACGCATGGACGCGCGCTATCCGCCGATCGAGCCGTACGACCACGGCATGCTCGACGTCGGCGACGGCAACGCCGTGTACTGGGAGGTCTGCGGCAATCCCGACGGCAAGCCCGCGCTGGTCGTGCACGGCGGACCGGGCTCGGGCTGCGGCACCGGGGTCCGCCGGTTCTTCGACCCGGCGCGGTACCGGATCGTGCTGTTCGACCAGCGCGGCTGCGGGCGAAGTACCCCGCACGCCAGCGACCCCGCCACCGACCTGCGGCACAACACCACCCACCACCTGGTCGCCGACATGGAACGCCTGCGCGAGCACCTGGGCGTGCGGCGCTGGCTGCTGCACGGCGGGTCGTGGGGCTCCACCCTCATCCTGGCGTACGCGCAGCGGCACCCCGAGCGGGTCTCCGAGATCGTCATCAACGCGGTCACCAGCACCCGCCGCTCGGAGATCGACTGGCTCTACCGGGGCGTCGGCCGGTTCTTCCCCCAGCAGTGGGACCGCTTCCTCGCCGGCGCGCCCGGCACACCACGCGACGGCGACGTCGTCGGCGCGTACGCCCGGCTGACGGCCGATCCGGACCCGGCGGTACGCGAGCGGGCCACGGTCGACTGGTGCGCCTGGGAGGACGCGGTCGTCTCCGGAGAGGCGGCCGTGACCAACCCGTACAGCGACCGCCCCTCGGCGGCCCGGACGGCGATGGTCCGGATCTGCTCGCACTACTTCGCCCACGGCGCCTGGCTGGAGGAGGGCGTCCTGCTGCGCGACGCGCACCGGCTCGCCGGGATTCCCGGGGTGCTGATCCACGGCCGGCTCGACCTGAGCAGCCCGCTGGACACCGCCTGGCAGCTGCACCGGGCCTGGCCGGACTCCGAACTGATCGTCGTCGAGCAGGCGGGGCACTTCGGCACCGACGAGACCCGGGCCCACGTGGTGCGCGCCCTCGACCGCTTCGCCACCGCCGGCTGACGCCGCCGGGCGCGCGCCACGGCTCCATTCCCCGACGGCGTCCGGGGCGGCGGGTCACCTCGGGCCCGTCGCGCCGGGCGGCCGACCGCAACGCCACGTCCGATCGCCGCCAGCGATCGGCGCCGCCCGCGCGCAGAGTCGGGTACGGCCGGGTGGACCGCACCGGCCGTGGGCGTTCGCGAAGGGCAGGACCATGCACGTCGTACCCGATCTGAAGGTGCTCTACTTCGGCACCCCGGTGGTGTTGATCAGCTCCCGGAACCCGGACGGGAGCGCCAACCTCGCGCCGATGTCGTCGGCGTGGTGGCTGGGCCGGTCGGCCATGCTCGGCCTGGGCGACAGCGGCCAGACGACGGCGAACCTTCGGCGGGAGGGCGAGTGCGTGCTGAACCTGCCGTCCTCGGCGATGGTCGACGCGGTGGACCGGATCGCGCTGACCACCGGCCGGCCGACTGTGCCGGAGCACAAGGCCGCCCAGGGCTACCGGTACGAGCCGGACAAGTTCGCCCTCGCCGGGCTGACCCGCCAGCCGTCGGACCTGGTCGCGCCGCCCCGGGTGGCGCAGTGCCCGATCCAGTTGGAGTGCCGGGTGGTCGCCTCGTACCCGTTCGGCCCGACGCCGTCGCACGCCACCGCCTTCCAGGTGGAGGTGCTGCGCGCGCACGTCGAGGAGGAACTGGTCATCCCGGGCACGTCGTACGTGGACCCGCTGGGCTGGGATCCGCTGATCATGAAGTTCTGCGAGTTCTTCGGCGGCGGGCGCAGCGTGCACCCGTCCCGGCTGGCCGAGGGCTGGCGGATGCCGCACGGGGGCCGGGTCGTGGCCCCGACGTCCTGACGCCGCCGATGCGCCCGTCCGGACACATCGGATCGACGCGGGCCTCTAGCGCCCGGGCCGGTCATGGCAATATCCTCCACCTCACGCGCGCACCCTGGAGTTCTCTTTCATCGCTGCCCCTGGGCCACCGCCGGCCCGCCGAGGAGATGCCATGCACTTCGACCACCCTGAACTCGACCGTCGTACCCTGCTGCGGGCCGGTCTGGGCGCGGCGGCCGTCGCGGTCGTCGGGTCCGAACTGGCCTTTCCGGTCGCCGCGCAGGCCGATCCCGGCGCGGACCTCGACTGGATCTACAGCTGCGACGAGTGGGGCGCCCGCCCGCCGGCCGACCCGCTGGTGATCAGCGCCATCCCCACCAACAAGATCATCGTGCACCACATGGCGTTCCCCAACGTCACGGACTACTCCGAGGCGCAGGCGATCAAGCTGGCCCGGGACTGCCAGAACCTGCACATGGACGGCAACCGCTGGTCCGACACCGGCCAGCACTTCACCATCAGCCGCGGCGGCTACGTGATGGAGGGGCGGCACGGCAGCCTGGAGCGGCTCCAGGCCGGCGACCGGCAGATGGTCTCGGCGCACTGCCCCGGCGAGAACGGCCGGGCGATCGGCATCGAGAACGAGGGCACCTACGTCACCGACACCCCGCCGGACGAGCTGCTCGACTCGCTGGTCAAGCTCTGCACCACCATCTGCCGCCAGTACGGCCTGCACGCCCACGACATCTTCGGCCACTGGGACTTCCGCAACACCCTCTGCCCGGGCGCGACGTTCTACCGGCTCTTCCCGGACGTGCGCCGCCGGGTGTTCGAGAAGCTCGGCACCGACCTCGCCTACGTGCCGGCCCGCCGCTGGCCGGACCTGTGGCGCTTCGTCGGCTCCCCGTCCGTCCGGGTCGCGCAGTACCTGTTGGCGTACCGCGGCTACGCCGTCACGCCGAACAGCGCCTTCGACGCCGCCACCGTGGCGGCCGTGCAGGACTGGCAGGCCCGCAACGGGATCCCGGTCGACATCGACGCCACCATCACCGGCCCCACCTGGGAGACCCTGGCGCCGGAGCTGGAGAAGGACGCCACCGGCCTGCCGGTCCAGGCGGTGCAGTTCATCCTCAACGTGAAGGGCTACGCCGACGTCGCCGTCACCGGCGAGTACGACCACGCGACGAAACTGGCCGTCCAGGACATCCAGCAGCTGCACGGGCTGCCGGACAACGGGAAGGTCAGCACCAGCACGTGGTGCGCGCTGGTCGGCGGGGTGGTGCGTCAGTCGTTCCGCCAGGACTGAGGACGCGACGGGGCTCGGTGGGGCGGTCGGCGCGACGCCTCACCGGGCCCCGTCGACGGGACCGGTGCGGACGGCCGGCCAGCTCCGCGCGTCCGCCCTGCCCCCGCCGGGTTCGATCCGGCACTCTTGCGCAGGCCCGGGCGCCGTAGCCCTCACAGTCCGCTCGGCGTGCCGCCGTCAGTGCCGACGGCGGCGTCCGACGCCAGGCCCTGGCTGCCCCCGGCGCCCTGGCCGCGCAGGATTCCCCGACCGGTCCGCCGCCGTTCGCGCGAGATCTGGCGGGTCGCCCGGCGAGCCTCGCGGAGCGCCTGCTCGCGGCCGCTCGCTCGCGCGCGCCGCCGGCCCCGGCGCAGCAGACCACAGACCACCGCCACCAACAGCAGCACCACCACGGCCGTCCCGGCCCACCACAGGGTCACCCCCGCACGGTACGACGCAGGGTCACCGCCGGTCATCCTCCGTCAGCACCGCCCGCCCGCCGGACCGGACCCAGTCCGCGCACCCGGATTCATGCGGCGACGACGGCAGGCCGACCTAGTCTTGCTACCCGTGACCGCCGCCGCCCTGCACCGCGCTCTCACCGACCCCGGCCCACCACCGCTGCGGGCCCTGCCCGCAGCGGTCGCCGAACTCCTGTCCACCCTCGACGCGCCGCCGCGGCTCGCCGCGCACCTGCGCGCCGTGCACGATGTCGCCTGGCACCTGACCGCCGCCCTGGCAGACTGGTCCCCCCTGCTTGAGTTCGACCGGGCAGCCGTCCTCTTCGGCGCGGCCACCCACGACATCGGCAAGGTCGTCCACCCCGAGGAACTCCACGGGCCCGGGTCGGCCCACGAGCCGGCCGGTCGGGAACTGCTGCTGCGCCACGGTGTCGACGCCGCGCTGGCCCGGTTCGCCGCGACCCACGCCGGCTGGCGGGGCGGCGACGTCGATCTCGACGACCTGCTGGTCAGCCTCGCCGACAAGGTCTGGAAGGGCAAGCGGGTGGCCGAGCTGGAACAGCTGGTGGTCGACCGGCTGACCCGGGCCACCGGCAGCGAGCCGTGGCAGGCCTTCATGGATCTCGACGACATCCTGACCCGCCTCGCCGCCGACGCGGACCGACGGCTCGCCTTCCAGGCAGCTCACCCGCTGTAGGTAGAGGCCAGCCGGCGAAGAGCCGGGTGCTGATCTCGGCGAACGCGGCGGCGAACGCCGGCACCCCAGCCACCGCCGCCTGCTCCCCCGCGTCCCTGCCGGTCCGTGTCCCGATCGGCGTGTACGGCGCCATCGCACCCCGGACGGGTGGGACGATGCGCTGGTCACCAAGTCACGGAGGGGTGCCATGGCTACCCAGCTCAACCCATACCTCAACTTCGCCGGCAACGCACGCGAGGCGATGGAGTTCTACCAGCAGGTTTTCGGTGGGGACCTGTCGCTGACCACGTTCCGCGAGTTCGGCACCGAGGACCCGGCGATCGCCGACCAGGTCATGCACGCCCTGCTCCGGACGGCCCACGGCCACGTGCTGATGGCCTCCGACATGCCACCCGGCATGGAGATCCGACGCGGCAACGCCAACACGGTCAGCCTCAGCGGCGACGACGCCGACGAGCTGCGCCGCTGGTGGGAGCAGCTCTCCTCCGGCGGCGTGGTGAGCGTGCCGCTGGAGAAGCAGATGTGGGGTGACGAGTTCGGCCAGTGCGAGGACCGGTTCGGCACCCCGTGGATGGTCAACATCACCCAGGCGCAGGCCTGAGCCGCAGCGCCGGGCCGAGGTAGCGCGCCCGCCGGCTGTTTGGGCGGCGGCGGGACCGGGGAGTGTGGCGGGCATGAAGTGGGCCAGTCGAGCCGTACCCGTCGTCGCCGCCGCTCTCGCGGGCCTCGCCGCACGCGACGTCCTGCAACGCGACCACGCGCTGCTGCGCAACTTCCCGGTGGTCGGCCGGGCGCGCTACCTGCTGGAGTCGATCGGGCCGGAGCTGCGGCAGTACATCGTGGCCGGCAACAACGAGGAGCGGCCGTTCACCCGCGACCAGCGGCGCTGGATCTACGCCTCGGCCAAGCAGGAGAACAACTACTTCGGCTTCGGCACGGACAACGACATCGAGTACACCCCCGGCTATCCGATCATCAAGCACCGCACCTTCGGCCGGGCCGTGCCGCCGTCGTCGCCGACGGCCGGGCACGACGTGCGGCTGCCGGCGGCGAAGGTGCTCGGCGGGGCGCGGGGGCGGGCCCGGGCGTTCCGCCCGGAGTCGGTCGTCAACATCTCCGGGATGAGCTTCGGCTCGCTGTCCGGCAATGCGGTCACCGCGCTGAACAAGGGCGCGGCGCTGGCCGGTTGCCTGCAGAACACCGGCGAGGGTGGGCTGTCGCCGTACCACCGCAACGGCGGCGACCTGGTGTTCCAGATCGGCACGGCGTACTTCGGCTGCCGGGACGAGCGCGGCCGGTTCAGCCTCGACCGGCTCAGGGACCTGGTGGCCGGCGCCCCCGTGCGGGCGTTGGAGGTCAAGCTCAGTCAGGGCGCCAAGCCCAGCCTGGGCGGACTGCTGCCCGGGGCGAAGGTGTCCGCCGAGATCGCCGAGACCCGGGGCGTCCCGCAGGGGCGGGACTGCGTCAGCCCGTCCCGGCACGCCGAGTTCTCCGACTGCGACAGCCTGCTGGACTGGGTGGAGCTGCTCGCCGCCGAGACCGGCCTGCCGGTGGGCATCAAGTCCGCCGTCGGTGACCTCGGCTTCTGGGAGGAGCTGACCACGCTGATGCGCGACACCGGGCGCGGCGTGGACTTCGTGACCGTGGACGGTGGCGAGGGCGGCACCGGCGCCGCGCCGCTGATCTTCACCGACTCGGTGTCGCTGCCGTTCCAGCAGGGCTTCGCCCGCGTCTACCGCACCTTCGCCGAGAAGGACCTGCACGAGCGGACGGTCTTCGTCGGGGCCGGCAAGCTGGGCCTGCCGGACAACGCCGTCGTCGCGTTCGCGCTCGGCTGCGACATGGTCAACGTCGGCCGGGAGGCGATGCTGGCGATCGGCTGCATCCAGGCGCAGAAGTGCCACACCGACACCTGCCCGACCGGCGTCGCCACCCAGAACCCGTGGCTCGCCCGGGGCCTCGACCCCACCCTGAAGTCCGTACGCGCCGCCAACTACATCCGCACGCTGCGGCGGGACCTGGTGAAGGTGGCCGAGGCGTGCGGTGTCGAGCACCCCGGCCTGATCGACACCGACACGGTGGAGATCCTCGACGGCCGGACCTCCTCCACCCCGCTGCGCGAGGTGTACGGCTACCAGCCCGAATGGGGGCGGCCCTCGGCGGCCGACCGGGCGGAGATCGTCGCGCTGATGACCGGGGAGGCGCCGCAGGGCGGCAGCGCCCCGCCCTCGGCGACCGCGATGGGCTGACCGGTCACTCCTCGATCGCGCCGCCCACCGCCCGCAGGTGCTCGCGGAAGGTCAGCGACGGGTCCTCCGCCCGCCGGGCCAGGTACGCGCCGAAGCCCACCTGCGCCCGCAACGGCACGCCGGCGCGGATCAGGTCGGCCTGCCGCCGCTCGGTGTCCCGGATCGACTCGGCCAGGTCGAACAGCTCCCCGGCCCGCTCGGCCGGCACGAAGAGCACCCCGTCGTCGTCGCCGAGGACGACATCGCCGGCGTCGACCGTCTGCTGCCCCACCTCGGCCGACGCCAGCGCCCCCGGCGGCCGGGCGTCGAGGCGCTGCGGGCCGGTGGGGATCGCGCCCAGGCTGAACACCGGCAGCCCGACGGCGCGGATGTCGGCGGTGTCCCGGTGCAGGCCCCAGACCACCACGCCGGCCAGGCCCGCGGCCTGCGCCTCCAGCACCACCAGGTCGCCGACGCAGCTCTCGTCGGTGCGTCCGCCGTTGTCGACGACGAGCACGTCGCCGGGCGACGCCCGGTCGATCGCCTCGAGGAACACGTCGACGCTGCCGACGTGCCGGGCGGGCGTCACCCGGCCGGCGAGCCGCCCGCCGGGCAGGACGGGTCGCACGGCGGCCGGCGCGCAGCGTACCGGCACTCCGGCGCGCAGGCAGGCGTCGGCGACGTGGGCGGTGGTCAGCGCCGCGAACCGCCGGCGCAGGTCTGGGGCATCGACGTTCATTCGCCGACCGTAGTGCGCCCGGCCCGGTCCGGTGGCCGGCCACTTCCGTACTCGTGGACTGCTTCCGGCGATCCCGGGGTCAGCGGCGGAAGGTCCGGTCGAGCAGGTCGAACAGGGCGGCCCAGTGCCGCTCGGTGGCCCGCTCGTCGTACGCCGGGGTGTCGGCCATGGTGTAGCCGTGGTGCGCGCCGGGGTAGACCTCGGAGCGGTGCCGGACGCCCGCCGACTCCAGGGCCTTCTCCAGCGTCTCGATCTGCTCCGCGGTCATCGACTGGTCGTTGTCGGCGTGCCCGAAGTACAGCTCGCCGGTGACCGCGCCGACGGCCAGGTGCGGGCTGTCCGCCGCGTCGGTGACGATCCGGCCCCCGTGGAAGCTGGCCGCGGCGGCGAGCCGGTCCGGGTGCGCCTCGATGGCGCGCAGCGCGGTTGTCCCCCCCATGCAGTAGCCGGTGACGGCGGCCGGGCCGGGCGTCACGCCGGGCTGGGCGGCCAGGAAGTCGAGGTAGGCGGCGGTGTCCCGGGCCACCACGTCCGGGGTCAGCGCCGTGATCAGCGGCATCAGCCGGCCGAAGAGCGCGCCGCGCTGCTCCGGGTCGCCGAGGCCGGTCAGGTCGACCAGGGGTGCCCGGCCGGCGCGGTGGAACAGGTTCGGCACCAGCACCACGTACCCCGCGGCGGCGATCCGCTGCGCCATCTCGGCCAGCCGGGGCCGCAGCCCGAACGCGTCCATGAAGAGCAGGACCGGCGGGAACGGCCCGTCCCCGTCCGGCCGAACCAGGTACGCGTCGGCGCCGCCGCCGCTGGTCGGAACGTCCACGGTCGTCGTCCGCACGGGCAGCCGGTTCGTCGTCACGTCCCGACGCTACCCAAGGTGGCGCGTCGCCTGACGAAATGGGTGGCCCGTCCCGCCCGACTCCGGCAGGATCCCGGAGCGATGCTGATCAGACGTGAGACCCCCGCCGACATCGCCGCCGTCCGCGCGGTGCACACCGCCGCGTTCGCCTCGGCGGACGCCCCGGACGCCGTACCCGTCGAGGCCCCACTGGTCGACGCGCTGCGCGCCGACGACGGTTGGCTGCCCGCCCTCTCGCTGGTCGCCACCGACGCCGACGGGCAGGTCGTCGGGCATGTCGTCTGCACCCGGGGCACGGTGGCCGGCGCGCCGGTGGCGCTCGGCCTGGGACCGCTCGGGGTGCTGCCCGGCTGGCAGCGCCGGGGCGTGGGGTCGGCGCTGATGCACGCGGTGCTCGGCGCGGCCGACGCGCTGGACGAGCCGCTGGTCGTGCTGCTCGGGCACCCGGAGTACTACCCGCGGTTCGGGTTCCGGCCGGCGGTCGACCTGGGCGTGACACCGCCCGGCCCCTGGGGTCCGCGGTACTTCATGGCCCGGCCGTTGAGCGCCTGGCGGCCCGACATCCAGGGCCCCTTCGCGTACGCGAAGCCCTTCGCCGACCTCTAGCGGCCTTCCCGCGCGCCCGCCGCTCGGGCATGCTGGGGTGATGGGAGAGGTGCTACCGATGCCCAGCTTCGGTGACCTGTTCACCGACACGCGGGGCGACGAGCGGACGATGCGGGTCAGCTACCACCCGGAACGCGGTGCCGTGGTGCTCTCACTGTGGAGCGGGCCCGTCTGCCGAGGGTCCTTCCGGCTGGCCGCCGACGACGTGGGCCGGCTGCGGGCCCTGCTCACCGCCATCGACTCGGACGCCGCGCGTCCGGCCGCCGGGTCGGGCGGCGCGACGGCCACCGCCGGCGGCGAGGTCGCGGCGGAGGCCACGGAGGTCATCCAGACCGGCGACATCTCGGGTACGGCCCACCGGGCGGCGCTGCCGATCCTGCCCGCACCGCGGGTCGCCTGACATGGAAGCAGCTAAATGAGGCGGTCGCTGCGCCGATGCTAAGATCCGCTTGTGCGGAATGTTGACTTCTACGCACTGTCCGCGCAGGTGCTTCCCGCCCTCGCGATAGCGCTGGTGCTTCAGAGATGGTCCACATTCGTCGGCTACGGCATGAGTCGGCTCTCGGGAAGCCGGCAGAGCCTGGTCTTCCGGTCGATGCCGCTCGCCATTCTCCTCGCCGTCTTCGCGCTGGGCGAAACGGCCGCGATGCTCGTCGTCTTCATGGGCACCGAGGGGCCCCTGCCGCTGGTGGCCGGTCCCGTCATCTGGCTGACCCTGCTGACGCTCCTGGTCGCCATGTTCATCTCGGCCTTCACCAGGGTCCGGCTCCAAGAACCGCAGTAGGCGCCGCCCGCGTCAGGCGAGCGCGGCGAACGGGTGCCCATCGTCGTTCTTCCCCACCGTTATCCGCTGGTCCGCCTCGGCCACCGCGTTGACCAGTTCGAGTAGCGAAGCGAACCCCAGAGCGCGGTAGTTGAATCCGGGCGACCGAGCCAGGAGCCGGCTCCCGAGCTGCGACAGCAACATGGTCGACGCCCCTTCGAAGAGCCCATCCTGAATCACCTTGACGACGAAGTCGCAGATTTCCCGGTCCGGTGCCTTCGCCGCGCCACGGGCCGACGTCGAGCCGCCCGGCTGGGCCGTCCTTCTGACCTCCGGGCCGGGCAGCTCCACCTCCAGCACGATGGGGCAGTACTGCACCCACTCGAGGAACCGCTCACGGTTGCGGTCGTCGGTGCCCTCAAGCTGGGTTCCGAGCGACTTGGCGATCCCCGCCCGCAGGGCCGGGGTCAGGCGACCGGCGCTCTCGATCACCGAGGCGCAGGAGAGGATCTGATACGGCAGGAGGACCGGGACGGTCGACGTCGGGCCACCGGAGGCGTAGGCGTACAGGAAGCCCTCGACGTGCCGCACGCTGGAGTGCCAGAGCTCCCCTGCCCAGATCCGCTCCCGCAGCGCGCGGACGTCGGCGGCGACGTCGCCGACTCCGCGCTCCCACGAGCTGCGGCCGATCGCCATCACGCGGGAGGCCGCCAGGAGCGGCCATATCGACCGCAGGGCCGACGGTGGCGAGGTCGGCGTACTGACCGCCAGGAGGCTGCGGTGCCAGAATTCCGCCTCCTTCTCGGGGACCTGACTGACCATCCGCACCACGGCGATCGAGATCTCCTGGGCGAACCTCTTGCTGGTGGCTCGGAGCAGGGAGGCGATCAGTCCTTCGTCGTCCGTGGCGATGGCGAGCACCAGCAGCCGCGCCCGGGCCGGCCAGGACCGCTGGCGGTTCCCACTCTGGAGCATCTCCTTGGCGAGCCCGATGATCGTCGGGTCGGCCGACAGATAGGCGAGATCCGCCGCCACGCAGGCGGCCCCGTCATGGGACGTCCGGTGCGGGTAGAGCAGATGAAAGCCCCCCACCGGGTCCCCCTGCTCGCCCAGGTCCCGCGCGTGGCTGGCGGCCCAGGCCCCCGCGCTCGGCCCGCCGAGCGGGACCCGCTGGACACGGGGTACGGGGTCCGCCGCGTCGCCGGACTCCGCCGTGGCCACCGACTTGGGGCGCAGGTCGACGTCGCCGCCGAGCGCGTTCCCCAACTCCTCGGCGAAGTCCTGCTGGTCGCTGATCTCCGACGGCGTATTGCTGGGAACGAGTTCGTCACGCCCGGTGGAACCCCGCTTCGGTCGCGCCCGCTTACCCCGCCGCCGCGGCGCCGGGACGGAAGGCTGATCCGACGGGTCGGAATCCTGCTCGGATTCCTCCTCCATGAGCTCCCGAGCCACCGGGTCGCGCTCGTCGGCCTCCGCGAACCCGTCGAGCTCGCTCGCCTCCCCCGCCCCCAGCCGCAGCTCGGCTCCGTGGATGGAGCGGAAGAACGCCGGACGGTACAGGGGCGGGATGATGAAGGATCCGTTGTCGTTGCGCAGGAAGCCGACGTACCGCAGGACGGTGAGGATCTCCTCCAACTCCTCCCCGTCGACACCGAGTCGGTCCGAGATCTTCTCCCGGGTGAACCGGACCGTCTTGCCGCGCAGTTTCTCGATGTACGTCCGGGCGATCGTGCTCTCCGCGTACAACGTGTCCTGAAGCCGGGCGACGGACAGCTGCTTGTAGCCGACATGCAGTGCCCGCGGCGACAGGAACAGGTCCGCGTCCTTCGCCGCCCCCGGCGACCGGTCCCGCATGGCGATCTGGATCTCCGCGATCTGGGCGCTGCGCAGCAGCGTCAGCACGTTGCGCGGGTTGAACTCCCGGGTGGCGTCCACCGTGACCAGCAGCAGCCAGACCAGCGGGTCCAAGTTCTCGATGCGCCCGGGGAGGATGCTGCGGCAGAGCTTGCGGCGTCCGGCCGAGGTGGTCAGCATGTTCCTGACCGCCGGGTCCACCAGCTCGTCGCTGCCGGCGGTGATGCGCAGGGAGATCAGGTGCAGGATGGAGTCCGAGTCCCACAGGATCCGCGTGGTGCGCAGGTGGGTCGCGTTGACGAACCCCTCGTTCTGGGTGATGCGGTCGAAGATGTCGAGGCGCAGGAACAGCTTCGGTCGCATCCGGGTGCCGTAGCTGCACACGTCGAGGTGTGCCCGCAGCAGGCCGCGCAGCGCCGAGACCTCGATGTCGCGGCGGTCGGGGAAAGCCTCGTCCAGCCGGTCGAACAGGATCCACAGGCGCAGGTCCAGCTGCTCCAGCGCCTCGTAGATGAGGTCCAGCAGTCCCTCAAGGGTTTCGAGCGTGACGGGCTCCGCCGCCCCGCCCGACGTACCGGACTCGTCCAGCGGCCGTGCCACCCGGCTGCGGTCCGTCTCCGCCTCCGAGATGGTGATGGTCGTTTCGAGCTTCGGACGCACCCGGCTGAGCACCCGCCGCCACACGGTGTGCGGGGTCGGCTCCTGCACCAGGAGCCCGCAGCTGCGCATGCCGTTGTGCAGGGAGCCGACGCTGACGGCCTCGGCGAAGGTCCTGACGATGTAGTTGCCGGCCAGGCCGACCATGTACGCCAGGAAGAGCTCGCGGTAGACCGCCTCGTCGTCGGCGTCGATCTGGTTGGTGAGCCGCTTGAACAGGATCGAGCCGCGGATGTTGAAGGCGGGCATGATGATCACGTCGGCGAGTTGCTCGATGTCGGCGTCCGGGCGGGTCAGAAACCGCGCGATGGCGCTCTTGCCGGTTCCCTTCGCGCCGATGACGAGGTCGGTCTCGTCGTGTACGAGCGCCCAGTACGTGCCCGTGCGGAGGAAGTAGGAGTCGAGACGTTCGTCGTACTCGGCGACGTCCTGACCGAACCTCAGCTTGCCGATCGTGCCGATGTGGAGAATGCGCTGATCGGTCATCCGCGCTCCGTTTCGACGGGATCTCGCAAGGGATCGTACCCGGCCGGTGCCACGATCTCCGGCACTGACACTGCGGTGTCGGACGCGGCACCTAGGCTGCCGTCCCGTGAGCATGAACGGGAACTGGCTGCGGGTCACCCCGGCCGAGCTGGCGCGCGCGAAGGACGACCTGGGCTGGGCGTACGACTTCGCGCAGGCGGCCATGGACGGGGAGGGCGAGCGCGTCGACGGCACCGGCAAGGCGTGGCACGCCTTCGACTTCCTGCTCGAGCGGCAGGGCGTCGAGCTGCCGATCGTGTACGGGGCCGAGGCGTTCGTCGAGACGCCGGACGCGGAGGACGAGGACGAGGACGCCATCGCGGGGGATCCGGAGCACGACTGGGGTTACGGGCCGCCCCGCTATCTCACCCCGGAGCAGGTGGCCGAAGCGGCCGCGACGCTCGACGGCCTCACCGAGGACGACCTGAGCCGCGGCGTCGACCAGGCCGAGCTGGAGCGGGCCGACATCTACCCGCAGGTCTGGGACCGGCCGGACCAGTTGTCGTGGGTGACGCACCACCTGCCGTACGCCCAGCGGTTCTTCGCGGCGGCGGCGCGGGAGGGCGACGCCGTCATCTGCTGGCTCGACTAGGGACGGTCACCGAAGCACGGGGACGGGAGTCAGGCCAGCCCGACTCCGCCGTCGATGGTGGTGATCGGGGCGCACGGTACGCCCGCAGCGGTGAGGTCACGGAACCACTCGTCCCGGGTCCGCCGGGCCGACCGCGCGACCAGGATCGGGCGCAGGGCGTCCCGGTGCACGGTGCGGTCCTGGTTGCGCCCGGACCGGGGGCGAAGCGCCTCCGAGCGGTCCTCTCCCGCCGCGCCGCCCCTCGACTGCGTCCATCGGGGCGGCACGCTGGACGTGCGGTGACTAGCATCCCCGAAATGTCGATCACGCCGAAGACGGTCCGGCTGTTCATGCCGGTGGCGGCGGCGCTCTTCCTCGGCGTGGCCCTGGCCATCCGCGCCGTCGACGACGGCCCGGTGCGCCAGTACTCCGGCACCGCCCTGTACGCGTCGATGGTGTGGGCGGGAGTGCTGTTCCTGTGGCCGCGGATGGCGCCGGCGCCGGTCGGGGTGATCGCGGTGCTGTTCTGCTGGATGGTGGAATGCGCGCAGCTCACCGGGGTGCCGGCGGATTTGTCGGCCCGGAGTCTGGTCGCGCGGCTGGCGCTCGGGGTCCAGTTCGATCCGGTCGATCTGCTCTGGTACCCGGTCGGGGTGATCCCGCTGGCCGCACTCCACCGACTGGTAGCTCAGCCGGTCAGCCAGGCGCGGATGTCGGCACCGTGCTCGTCGAGGCCAGGCGGTGGCAGGTCGTAGCGGGGCGGGGTTTCGGAGAAGCCGATCGGGTGCCGGACGCCGGGCACGCCGCCGACCGTGACCACCGGGTCGAGCCCGAGCTGCTCGGCCAGGGCGACCCCGCCGTCGACGGTGGTGATCGGGGCGCACGGCACGCCCGCGGCGGTCAGGTCACGGAACCACTCGTCCCGGGTCCGCCCGGCCAACCGCGCCACCAGGATCGGGCGCAGGGCGTCCCGGTGCACGGTGCGGTCCTGGTTGCGCCCGAACCGGGGGTCGTCAGCCAGCTCGGGTAGGCCGAGCACCTGGCACAGCCGGCGGAACTGGCCGTCGTTCCCGGCGATGACGACGAGGTCGCCGTCGGCGATGGGCAACGGCTCGTACGGGAAGAGGCTCGGGTGGGCGTTGCCCATCCGGTGCGGGGCCGCGCCGCCGGCGACGTACCCGCTGGTGTGGTTGACCAGACCGGACAGTGCCGAGGAGAGCAGGTTCACCTCGACGTGCTGGCCGACACCGGTGCGGGCCCGGTGGTGCAGGGCGGCGAGGATGCCGACCGCCGCGTGCAGGCCGGCGATCACGTCGAACACGGCGACGCCGGCCTTGTACGGCGGACCGTCGGCGTCGCCGGTGAGGCTCATCAGGCCCGACGCCGCCTGGACCATCAGGTCGTAGCCCGGCAGGTGCGCACCGCCGTGGGCGCCGAAGCCGCTGACGGAGGCGTAGACGATCCGGTCGTTGCCGGCCGCCACGCTGGCGTAGTCGAGGCCGAAGCGGCGCAGGCCACCGGGGCGGAAGTTCTCGATCATGACGTCGGCGCGGCGGGCGAGCTCCCGCGCGACGGCCAGGTCGTCGGGGTCGGCGAGGTCCAGCGCGATCGAGCGCTTGTTGCGGTTCACGCCGAGGTAGTAGGTGGAGACACCCTCGCGCGCCGGCGGCGTCCAGGCCCGGGTGTCGTCCCCGCCGGGCCCCTCCACCTTGATCACCTCGGCGCCGAGGTCGGCCAGGAGCATGGTCGCGTACGGCCCGGCGAGGATGCGCGAGAAGTCCGCGACCAGGACGCCGTCGAGCGGTCCGGTCCGCTGCTCCCCCATCGCCACTCCCCTTCCCCGCCGTGGCTGCCGCTCGTCGACTGGCTGGAGGACACGATGGCACATCGACGGTCCGTACCGGCAATGGAGCAGGACCGACCGATCGCTTCAGAATGAGGACGCCGCGCCCGCCGCGTCGGCGGCGAAATTCGCTGTCCGGTTGCCGGAGCACGGTGATAGGCAGCCGGCGTGGAAAAGACTCTGGAGTTCCCCGATCTGCTGCGGCTGATCGACGAACGGTCGACCGCCTTCCGCGCCGCGGTCGCCTCCGCGCCCAGCCTCGACGTGCAGGTGCCGACCTGTCCCGAGTGGACGCTGTTCGATCTGGTGCAGCACCTGGGCGAGGGGCGCCGCTCCTGGGCCGCCACCGTCGCCGCAGGGCCCACCGCCTCGGCCAGGTCCGCATCGGAGGGCCCGGCTGCGCCTCGGGAGCGCGAGGCCCTGCTGGCCTGGTTGGCCGCATCGACGCAGCAGCTACTGGACGCATTGCGGGAGGCCGGCCCGGATCGCGGTTGCTGGACGTGGTGGGGTACGTCGCAGTCGCCGCAGACCTGCGGTGCCGTCGCCCGACACCAGCTCCAGGAGATCGCGGTGCACACCTACGACGCCCAGGTCACCCTGGGCGCCCCGCAGCCGCTGCCGGACGAGGTGGCACTCGACGGTGTCGAGGAGTTCCTGTCCACCTGCTGCACCACGACGGCCGCCTGGCCGCACGAGCCCGCAGCCGTCGACTACCACGCCACCGAAGGCCGCTCCTGGCGCAACTGGCTCTCCGCCGACGGCGCACGAGCCGCCCGCCTGCCCACACCCGACACAATGCCCGCCACCGCCGGCGGCGAGGACCCGGACGCGGCCGACGCCTCCGCCCGAGGCACGGCCAGTGAGCTGGTCCTGGCCTTCTACGGCCGCATTCCGCTGGACTCCCTGAAGCTCGACGGCGACCGACGTCTCTTCGACCTGCTCATAGCCTGGAACCGGATGAGTAGAACGTGACGATGCGCCAGATCGTTCCGGTGCTGAAGCGGGGTAGCCGGCGGCGTCGCTGACAGCGTCCGCCGTCCGGGCGCTGGGGCGGGTCGGGGCGCAGCGGGCGGCCGTCGGGGTGCCGGCGACGCCGACCGGCCGGCGGCCGGCGGTGTCAGGAGAGGGCGCGGGCCAACTCGGTCCGGGAGCGGATGCCGAGCCGGTGGAAGACGTTGCGCAGGTGGTGGTCGACGGTGCGGGTGGAGAGGAACATCCGCGCGGCGATCTCCCGGTTCGTGGCGCCCTCGGCGACCAGTTGGGCGATCCGCAGCTGCTGGCCGGTCAGCAGTCGGGCCGCCGACAGGTCCGGCGCGCCGACCGACTCCCCGGCCGCCCGCAGCTCGGCGGCGGCCTGCTCTGCCCAGGTGGTCGCCCCGATCAGGGTGAACGCCTCCCGGGCGTCGTGCAGGTGCTCCCGCGCGTCCCGGGGTCGCCGGCTGCGCCGCAGCTCGCGGCCGAGCAGCAGCTCGGTGCGGGCCCGCTCGAACGCGCCGGCGTCAGCCGGATGCAGCCGCAGCGCGGCCCGGAACTCCCGCTCGGCCTCGGCGCTGCCCCGGGGCGCGAGGAGGGCGTGGCAGCGCGCGGAGAGCGCCCGGCGTGACGGACTCGCCGTGCTGCTGGCCCAGCGGTCGAAGACGGCGAGCGCGGCGCCGGCCGCCGCCCGGTCTCCGCCGGCGGCGGCCGCCTCGACCAGGTACGGGGTGGCCATCACCTGGACGAGCACCTGCCCGCGGCCGGTGCCGGGCCGGGCCAGCGCGGTCAGCCGCGCCGCGGCGGCGGCGTGCCGACCGGCGGCCAGGTCGAGCACGGCCAGCGCCCACTGGGCGAGGGCGCGTGGCCGGCTGTGCCCGCCCGGGTCCTCGCCGATCTCGCGGATCCGGCGCAGGCTGGTGTCCCGGTCGGCGCGGACCGCGGCGAGCACCGCCAGCATGCCCAGGTGCACCCCGGCCCAGTTGTCCTGACCGGTGTCACGGGCGATCCGCAGTCCCTCCCGCGAGGTCTCCGCCGCGGCGTCGTGCCGACCCAGCCAGTACTCGGCGGCCGCCCGCAGCTCCAGGGCGCGCGGCAGGGCGGACAGCTCCCCACGGTGGTGGGCCAGCTCGACGGCGCGCTCGGCGAGCCGGTGCGCCGCGGCGTCCACGGCCACCAGCAGGCCGGCCGCCGCCGCGCAGGTCAGCGCCGCCGGGGTGAGCGCCGACCCGGCCAGGTGTCCACCGAGGACCACCGCGCGGCGCAGCGCCGGCCCGGCCCGCTCGTGGTCGCCACGCAGCGTCGCCGCCACCCCTGCGACGTACGCGCTGAGCAGCTCCGTCGCGGGTGGGTCGTCGGGGCGGCGCAGCGGCTCCGCCCGCCGGGCCACCTCGGCGTAGCGGTACTGGTCGCCGGAGAAGCAGACCGTCTCGCCGGCGCGGACCAGCGCGCCGAGGGCGAGTGCGCGGTCGCTGCCCGCCAGCGTGTCCGCGGCGGCCAGCAGCGCGGTCAGCGCGGACCGGGCGCGACCGCCGCGCAGGTCCAGTTCGCCGCGCAGCAGTGCGGCCCGCCCGGTCACGGTCGGCTCGGCGACGGCGGGAAGGTTTCCCAGCAACAGGCGGGCGCGGTGGGACCGGCCGGCCGACCAGGCGTACCCTGCGGCGGCCACCAGCCGGGCAGTGGCGCGGGCCGAATCGTCGGTGAGCTCGGCGGCGCGTTGCAGGGCCGCCGAGGCGGCGTCGCCGCCGACCCCGTCGTGGGCCGCGGCCTGCTCCAGTTCCGTGGCCAGGGCCGGGTCGTGGCCCTCCGCCGCGGCGGCGAGGTGCAGTGCCCGGCGCAGCCGCTGACCGGGACCGTCGAGCGCCCCGGCGAGCAGCAGGTGCGCGGCGCGCCGCTCGGCCAGTGGTGCCGCGCCGCGCACCATGGCGCGGGCCAGGGGCTGCGGGAAGGTGACCTGTCCCGGTTCGACGCGGAGCAGGCCGGCGAGTTCGGCCGGGGCGAGCGCCTCGACGGTCGTGCCGGCGGCCCGCGCCGCCCGGATCAGGGTGCCCGGCTCGCCCTCCTCGTCCAGCGCGGCGAGCAGCAGGACGCGCCGGGTCTCGGCCGGCAGCCGCTCCAGGCGGCTCCGGTAGGCGCGGCCCAGCCCGCCGTCGGTCGGCGGTGCCGCGGGCGCCGGTTCCTCGCCTCGGCACTGGCCGGGGGTGAGCACGCCGGCGAGGTCGACCAGGGCCTGCGGGTTGCCCCCGGCGACCGCGCCGAGCGCCGCCGCCACCGGCGGGGCCACCGGCTGTCCGGTCAGCCGGTCGGCGAGCAGCGCGGCGCTGGCGCGGTCGTCGAGCGGGCGGAGCCGGTGACCGGGTACTCCCCCGACGGAGGCGTCCGTCGCCGTGGTGAGCAGGACGGCCACCCGCAGGTGGCGCAGGCGCCGGGCGACGAACGCCAACACCTCCGCGGTCGGCTGGTCGCCCCGGTCGACGTCGTCCATCGTGCACAGCACGGGGCGGTCGCGCGCGGCGGCGGCGAGCAGCCCGAGCACGGCCATGGACAGGGCCAGGCGCCGGTGGGCCGGGCAGCCGGCGCCGGCCAGGGCGCGCCGCAGCACCCGTCGTTGCTGCTCGGGCAGCGTGCGGGCCCGGTCCAGCACCGGTTCCAGCAGCCGTTGCAGTCCCGCGTACGGCAGCGCCGCCTCCTCGGCGAGGCCGACGCCGGCCAGGACGGCGCAGCCGTCGGCGTGCCGGTGGGCGTAGTCGACCAGGGCGGTCCGGCCGGAGCCAGGCTCGCCCTGCAGCAGCAGCGCTCCCCCGCCGCCGGGCAGGTCGGTCAGCAGCCGCCGGATCGCGGCGCACTCGTCGTCGCGGCCCCGCAGCACGGTTAATTGCACTGTTGATGCAGTAACCATCCATCGAGTGTCACTTATCGGAAACCTGTTGGAAAGAGTTGACTGGTACGCGCTGTCCGCTGGGCGGCGTCGATCGGTTGGCCAGCAGGGCTGCGACCACCGCGAATCACGGCGGGTAGATGCCGGCCCGGCGCCGAGGCGAGCGAGGCGCACCTCCCGCCGGGATGCCCGGCGGATGTCGGCACTGCGAGTGCGTCTTTTGAGGTCTGCCGTCCACCGTCGAGCCGTTCCGCCCTGCCGGGACGGCTGCCGGCCGGCGGGAAGCGGCCCGGCCGACTCGGCCCCGGCGGGGCGGGGCGGCCGGGGCCGGACATGGCGGGGCGGGGCGGCCGGGGCCGGACATGGCGGGGCGGCCGCCGGTCGGCGGCCGCCCCGGGGAAGCGTCAGGCGCTCGGGCAGGTGTTGCGGTACTCCTCGATCGCCAGGCCGCTCGGGCCCGGGCAGAGGAACTGCTCGTAGCGGGTGTCGTTGTCGACGAACCGCTTCAACCAGGCCACCATCTGCCGGGCGGTGGGGGTGTTCACCGACTGGGGGAAGAAGTGGCTCGCCCCGTTGAGCTCCAGGTAGGCCTTCTCGGACGAGGCCGGGATGCTGCTGTAGAACGGCTCCGAGTGCGACGAGACCGGCGCGACGGTGTCGCTCTCGCCACCGACGATCAGCGTCGGCACCCGGACGTCGGACCAGCTCTTGTCCAGGTTCCACGGGGCGAGCGGCACGGCGGCCTGCAGCGACGGCCGGGAGACGGCGGCCTCCAGGCTGCCCCCGCCGCCCATCGAGTGGCCGGCGACGGCCAACCGGGTGCCGTCGATCCGGCTCCGCACCGAACTGCGCTGCACCAGGTAGTCGAGCGCGGCGAGCAGTTGCCGGCCGCGGCTGTCCGGCTGGTCGAGGCGGCTGTTGGTCTCGATGCCGATCACCACGAAGCCGTGCGAGGCGAGCCGCGGACCGAGCCAGCTGATGCTGGACCAGGCGGCGGTGTAGCCGGGCGAGATGGCGATGGCCCCGAAGGTGCCCTCGCTGGTGCTGGTCGGGTAGTAGATGACTCCCCCACCGAAGCCGGTCACGCTGAGCGAGGAGACGCTCTGCGACGCGGTGGCGAAGGGACCGCGGCTGGCCTCCAGGAGGGCGACGGTCGGGGCGGGGCCGCGCTCGTACGGGTTGTCGGCGGCCTGCGCGGCCGGCGCCGCGGCCAGGCCGCCCACGGCGGCCAGGACGGCCGCCACGGCCAGACCGGCGGCGCGGACGGCGGAACGGGGACGGGTGGTGGTTGGTGATGACACGTCGGGCACTCCCTGCAGTCGGGGCATATCGACGTGGATCAGTGTTCGGCGGAGCGGGTGGCCCCCGCATCGGTGAAATCACCAGTCCGGGGGCAGCGTGCGCCGGTGCGGGCGGCAGGCCCGGTGACCGGGCCGGGGAGACGGCCGGTCCCGGGGGCGAGCCGATCGGCCTACGCGGCGAGCAGGGCGGCACCGGGGGCGGCTCCCGGTCGGAGCCGCCCCCGGCACGCGGTGGATCGGTTGTCCTGCCAGTGTTGCGGGAGTTTGCGGCCGAGGTAGCCGGCGACGATCCAGGTGCCGACGGCCGCGAGCGGACGGGCGGGAAGGCGCTGTTGCCGGCCGGGGCGCCGGACGGCGAGACGGTCAGCGCTCCTCGGCGTAGTGGGAGTGGACCGCCGGTTGGCCGGTGTAGTTGGGGCCAGCGCGGTCGTCGGCGCCAAGGAAACGGTACGGGAGGCGCACCTCGCGGCGGCCGGTGCGGCTGATCCGGCGGCGGCGGGAGTCGTAGGCGAAGCCGGCGTCGCGCAGCAGCGCGGTGAGGCGTCGCCCGGCGGGGCGCCCGTCGGCGAGCCGGATGCTGGACAGGTCCAGGTCGGCCACGAACCGGCCCTCGGGCGTAAGCCAGTCGGCGGCGCGGGCCAGCACGGCGAGCTTGTCCCCGACGTAGTGCAGTCCGTGCAGGCAGGTGATCAGGTCGAACGGCCGGTCCGGTGCCCAGGTGGCGACGGAGGCGCAGACCAGCCGCAAGTTCGCCGGCGGTGTCGGCGCCGGGTCGAAGGCGTCCACCAGGTCGACCCCGACGAGGGTGGTGCGCTCGGTCAACGCGACCCGGCGCAGCTGCCCGGTCGCCTGGATCAGCGCCCGGCCCGTACCGCAGCAGAGGTCCAGCCAGCCGGCGCTGGCGGCGGCGCCGGCGAGCCGGTCGGTGAGCACCTCGACGGGGTTGAAGCCCAGCTCCCGGGCGTAGCTGTTGACCCCGGCCAGCTGCCGTTCGCGGTTCATCGCGTTGTTGGCCACCACCGCCGACCGTTCCAGCGCCGCGGTGTCCAGCAGTGCCACGCCCGGCCGGCGACCGACCGTCACGCGGTCGTCCTCGGCTGGTCGGGCCGCAGCGACGACCGGCGGGGGCCGGCGGGCGGCGGCGGGAGTTGGCGGTCGTGCCGGCGGCTGAGCAGGGCCAACGAGGTGATCGCGCCGACCAGCGCCAGGAACATGTCCCACTGGGTGTCCCAGACGTCGCCCTGGGTGGCGAGGAAGTCGTCGGCCGCCGAGCCCGCGACCACCGCCGACCACCACTCGAACATCTCGAACAGGGCGCTGAAGGCCAGGCAGGCGCAGACCACGAGCGGCGCGAGCCACCGGCTGCCCCGCAACGGCGAACGGCGGACCAGGATCTCGCGGACCAGGATGGCCGGCACGAAGCCCTGCGCGAAATGGCCGAGCCGATCGTACGGGTTACGGGTCAGGTCGAACAGGTCCCGCACCCAGTTGCCCACCGGCGTACGCGCGTAGGTGTGGTGACCGCCGACGATGAGGACGATCGCGTGCGCCGCGAGCAGGCAGCACAGCAGTGTGGTCAGTGGGAAGCGGCGCCAGGTGAGCAGCAGCACCGGGATCCCGACGATCACCCACACCGTCTCCAGCAGCCAGGTCAGCCGGTCGTACGGCCGGATGCCGGAGACGACCAGCGCGACGAGGACGACGCCCAGCAGCGCCGGCGGGAGGAGGGCACGTGCTCGGGTCACCGGCGACCGCCTGTTCGTGGCTGGCCGGGCCGGCCGGTCGCCGCCCGGGACGCCGACGATAGCAGCGGCGCGACCGATCCGATCGGCCCCGAACCGCTCCCCGGCCGGGTGGGTGATGGCCAGTTCGGCGGCCACCGAGATGGCCACCACCCCCGCGCTCATGACCAGGTACCGCTCGGGTTCACGGCACCGGACTCACCGCCGGTCGTCGGCCGCCGGCTGGTGCCGATGCGGCCGGTTGCGGACGACGGCGAGCGCCAGGACGGCGGCGGCGAGGAAGACGACGCCGTTGACCCGCAGCCCGGCCTGCACGCCGGCGTTCAGGGACTCGGCGAGCGCCTGCCGCACCGGCCCGGGCGGCGTCGCGGTGTCGCTGGTGCCGGCCCGCACGGCCGCCTGCACGGCCGTCCGCGTGGACTCGGGTACGCCGTGGGCGGCGAGCCGACCCGGCAGGTCGGCGATCAGCGTGGTGCTGAGCAGGGTACCCAGCAGCGACGCGCCCATCACGGCGCCGAACTGGCGGGCGGTGTTGACCGCCGCGGCGGCCATGCTCGCCTGCGGGGGCGCGACGCTGGCCAGCGCCGCGGCGGTGGCCGGCGCGGCGACCAGGCCGCAGGCGGCGCCGAAGAGCGCGAGCAGCGGCCAGCTCTGACTGAACGGGGTGCCCGGGGTGTGGGTGGACAGGCCCAGGCTGGCCAGGCCGCCGAGCAGCAGGCCGAGGGTGAGCGGCGCCTTGAAGCCGGTGCGGCGGATCGCCTGGCCGGCGGCGAAGGCGGTGACCGCGTAGAGGCCGAACAGCACCAGCATCCGCCAGCCGGTGTCGAGCGGGCTGAGCGCCTGGGCGCGTTCGTGGAAGAGCACCAGCAGGATCGACACGCCGGTGAAGCCGAACAGCGACACGGCGGCGACGAGCATGACGGCGCTGAAGGACGGCGACCGGAACAGCCGGACGTCCAGCATCGGCGCGGCGGTACGCAGCTCGACCATGACGAAGGCGACGAGCGCGGCGCCGGCGGTGAGCCACGCGGCCCCCACCGTCGGGCTGGTGTAGCCGTTACGACCGCCCTCGATCAGCGCGTAGACGGCGGCGGCGACGGCGAGCGTGCCCAGCAGCAGGCCGGGCAGGTCGACCCGGCTGGTGGGCTGGCGCGACTCGGCCACCCAGCGGGTGGTGACGGCGAGGGTGACCAGACCGAGCACCACGGTGGACAGGAAGACGCCGTGCCAGTGGACGTGCGCCAGCAGCGCCCCGGCGATGAGCGGGCCCACCGACAACCCGACGCCGGACGCCGCCGCCCAGGCGGTGATGACCTCGGTACGGCGGTGCGGGTCGGTGAACGTCACGCCGAGAATCGCCAGGCTGTTCGACAGGATCAGCGCCCCGCCCGCACCGGCCACGAGCTGTCCCGCGATGACCCAGCCGGGGGCGGTGGCCAGGGCGACCACGGCAGCTCCGGCCATCATGGCGGCGACACCGGCGCTGAACATCCGCTTGCGGCCGTACCGGCTGCCGAGCGTTGCGGCGGAGAGCACGAGGCCGGCCAGCATGAGGGTGTAGGCGCTGGGGATCCAGACCAGGCTGGTCGGGTCGACCCGCAGGTCCCGCTGGATCGTGGTCAGCGCGGAGACGGTCGCGGTGAGGTGCAGGAACGTGACCATCGCACCCAGGCACATGGCGACGAGGGTCGCCGCGTGCGAACCACGGACGGTCGTCCGCCCGGTGGGCGCGGCGGCGGGCGGGGTGGGCGGGCTGGGCGTGGTGGTCGCCCGCCAACCCGTCGTGGCGGTCTGCTGTTCGGGCACAGCTACTCCTTGCAGAGGTGATGGGGTCGGCCGGACGGAGCCCGCCGCCGCGGGTGGAGGGCGGTGTCCGGCTACGGCAGCTGCGGGTAGAGGGCCGCCACGCCGCCGGAGAGCCCGGCGAGTACGCCTCGGCTGACGTCGTCGGCGACGATCTCGTACGCGTCCGCGGCCAGTTGGTCGACGGCGTACGCCGCCACGTCGGCCGGGTCGGCCTTGGGGGTGGTGACCGCCCGGGCCATGTCGGTGTCCATGTAGCCCACGTGCAGGCCCGCGACGCGGATCTTCGCCGGGGCGAGGGTGAGGCGCAGCGAGTTGGTCATTCCCCACTCGGCGGCCTTGGCCGCCACGTAGGCGCCGTCGGTGGGTAGGGCGAACCAGGACAGCGCGGACAACACGTTGAGGACGGTGCCGCCGCCGTTGCGCTCGATGACGGGGGCGAAGGCCCGCACCACGGAGAGGGTGCCGAGGTAGTGCGTCTCCAGCTCCAGGCGGATCTGGTCCAGGTCCCCGGTGAGCAGGTCGGCACCGGTCGACGTGCCCGCGTTGTTCACCAGCAGGGTGACGTCGCCGGCGGCCGCCGCGGCCGCCGCCACGGACGCGGGGTCGGTGATGTCCAGCGCCAGTGGCCGGGCGCCCGGGAGGTCGATCAGGGCCGGGTTGCGGGCCGCCGCGTACACGGTGGCGCCCCGAGCGAGCAGCTCGCTGGCCAGGGCGCGGCCGAAGCCCCGGTTGGCGCCGGTGACCAGTGCGGTAGTGGCCGAGATGTCCATGAAGATCCTGTCTGTGAGGTTCACTGGGCAAACCTGACTTCTCCTTTGAAAAGTCAGCTCGCCCAGTGAAGCACTCTGACTAGCGTCAACGCAAGTCAGCCCGTACGCTGGGGTCGTGCAGGATCTGCGGGACGATCGGGAGGCGTGGTCGATGACGAACTGCTCGATCGCGCGGGCCATGGACATCGTGGGCAGCAGGTCGGCGATGCTGATCATGCGGGACGCGTTCCTCGGCACGCGCCGATTCGACGACTTCGTCCGCCGGGTGGGCATCGGCGAGCCGGCGATGGCCGCCCGCCTACGGGAACTGGTCGGCGCCGGTCTGCTGGAACGGACGCCCTACCGCGAGCAGGGGCAGCGCACCCGGTACGAGTACCAGCTCACCCCCAAGGGGCGCGAGCTGCTGCCGGTGATCACCGCGCTCCGGCAGTGGGGGGACACCTGGGCAGCCGACGAAACCGGCCCGCCGGTGCTGGCCACCCACCGTGACTGCGGTTGCCGGGTCCGCGCCGTGCTCCGCTGCGAGCAGGGTCACGAGGTCGACCACGGCGACATCGCCCTGCTCGCCGGGCCGGGCCTGATCGCCCGGGACTAGACGCCCGGTACCAGACCGGCGGCGGGTGCGCAGCCGGTCAGCCCTGGTCGTCGGTGAGGCGACGCTCGATGGTCACCGTCGTGCCGGAGGCGGTCGACATCAGCCGCACGTCGCCGAAGGCGTTCATCAGGGTGGCGCCGCGGCCGCGGTCCATCGCCGACCGCCGGTCCCGCCAGCTGCCGAAGTCGCGGACGGTGAGCCGGGCGGTGCCGGCGCCGACCTGGAGGCGGACCCGCACCTCGGGTCGGGACGGCTGCTGCGCGTGCTCGACGGCGTTGTTGAACGCCTCGGACGCGGCCACCAGGAGGTCCTGCACGACATCGGGGTGCACGTGCAGCGCCTCCAGCGAGCTCCGCACGTCCCGCCGCATCGCCGAGGCGGAGATGGCCTCCGAGGGGTAGCTCCATCCGGTGTCCACCCCGGACGCCGTCTCGTGGCCGTGCGCAACCCGCACGGTGGTCGGCATTCCGGCGGGGGCGGCGGCCCGCCGGGGGCCCGCCACCGGATGGCCGGGGACGGCCGGGGCCACCTCGGGCGAGGCCGCGTCCATCGTCCTGGCCGCCGCGGGCGCAGGATCGGAGGCCGCCTCGGCGGTACCGGTCAACGACGGCGTGGGGTCCACGGTCGCCCCGGCGGGGGCTGCCTGGGCGGTATCGGTCAACGATGGCGTGGAGTCCGTGGCCGCCCCGGCGAGGGCCGCCTCGGCGGTACCGGTCAACGACCGCGTGGAGTCCGTGGCCCCGGCGGCGGAGCCTCCGACCGGGCCGGTAGGCGGTGGAGCAGGGGTCGGGGCCGCACCGGCGGGACGGGTCGACCGCGGCGGTTCCGGACGGTCGTCCTCGGCGTCCGGTGCCCGCTGGCGCCGTCGCGCACCCTCGAGGGTGGCCCGTACCCGGGCGACGAGGTCGGCCGCGGTGAAGGGCTTGACCACGTAGTCGTCAGCGCCGAGGTCGAGGCCCTCGACGGCGGCGTCCGCGCCGGCGCGGGCGGAGAGCACCACCACCGGCAGCGCCCGGGTGTCCGGCTGTCCCCGCAGGGTGCGCACCAGGGCGAAGCCGTCGACCTCGGGCATCATCACGTCGGTCAGCACCAGGTCCGGTGGGTCCCGCCGGATCGCGTCGAGGGCCTGCCGACCGTCGCCGACCGTGTCCACCCGCCAGCCCTGCGCGGTCAGCAACCGGGCCAGGTACGCGCGCATGTCAGCGTTGTCGTCGGCCACCAGGATCCGCACGCCCGGCCCGTCGTCGGGCAGCGTCCCGGGCGACCCCTCCTCGGCCGGCTCGGGCCGGACGGGGTCGACCAGCCATCCGCTCGCCTCCTGCGCCGCGGCGCGGGCCGTGTCACCGAGGTCGCTCGCCGCCACGGTGTCGTCCGTGCCGCGGTGCAGCGCCGACCAGGGCAGCGCGACGGTGAAGGTGCTGCCGCGCCCGACCTGGCTGTCCACCCGTACGTCGCCGCCCTCGAGCCGGGCCAGCTCGCCGACCAGGGCCAGCCCGATGCCGGTGCCCTCGTGGCTGCGGGAGCGGGCCCCGTCCACCCGGTGGAAGCGCTCGAAGAGCCGGGGCATCTCCTCCTCGGCGATGCCGATGCCGGTGTCGGCGACGGTCAGCCGCAGCTCCGCGGGGTGGGCGTGCAGCCCGACGCTGATCCGCCCCACGAACGTGTGCTTCAGCGCGTTGGACAGCAGGTTGGTGACGATGCACTCCCAGTTGGCCGGGTCGAGCGCCACCGGCCGGGGCAGCGGCGGGCAGTCCACCTCCAGGCGCAGCCCGGCGCGTTCCACCGCCGAGCGGAACACGCCGGCCAGCTGGGCGGTCAGCTCCGGCAGGTCCACCTGCCGCGCCCGGCTGCGGGCGCGCCCGGCCTCCAGGCTGGAGAAGGTCAGCAGGCTGTTGACGAGGGTGAGCAGCCGGGCGGCGTTGCGCCGGGCGGTGTCCACCCGTTCCCGCTGTTCCGGTGGCAGCGGGTGCCGCTCGTCGGCGAGGGCGTCGGTCAACGGGCCGAGCATCAGCGTCAGCGGCGTACGGAACTCGTGGCTGACGTTGGTGAAGAAGTTGGTCTTGACGCGATCGAGCTCGGCCAGGGCCTCGGCCCGGCGACGTTCCTCCTCGTACGCCCGCGCGTTGCGCACCGCGACGGCCACCTGCTGCGCCAGCAGGTGGAAGAACGACCGGTACGCCTCGTCCAGGGCGCGGCTGGGGCTCACCCCGGCCACCAGCACCCCGAGGGGCTGATCGGCCTCCGCGGAGGGCAGTGGCAACGCCACGGCGGTGGCCGCCGGCTCGTCGAACGCCCCGGCCGGCAGCGTCATCCGCTGGGCGACCCCGTGGACCTCGGTGATCGCTCCCCCGCCGGCGGCCCACAGTCCCCAGGCCGGGTCGCCGTCGACCACGACGTCGGGCAGCACCGCCGCCACCGGACCGTCACCGGTGCAGGCCACCCGGTGCAGCGCCGTACCCTCCCGCAGGTAGATCGCGGCGAACGGTACGTCCAACCGGTGCCCGCCGATCGCCTCGACCAGCCGGGCGCAGGTGCTGGCGACGTCCACGGTGCGCCCGTCGCCGCGCACCGAGAGGTCTCGCAGCAGTCCCAGCCGCCGTTCCCCGACCACCTGCTCGGTGACCTCGCTGCACACCGTGAACACGCCGACGGTACGGCCGTCGTCGTCACGGGCCGGGGCGTGGGAGACGCTGAAGTAGGCCTCCTCCCGGTAGCCGGACCGGTCGAGGAGCAGCTGGAGGGCGGGCACCCAGCTGGCCACGCCCGTCGCCATCGCATCGGCGATCAGCGGCGCGAGCACGTCCCAGCCCTCGGCCAGGGTGGTCCGGACGTCGTCCCCGAGCGCACCCGGATGCTTGTCGCCGATCAGGGCCGAGTAGGCGTCGTTGTACAGCTGGGTGAACTGCTCGCCCCAGAGCAGCAGCATCGGGTACCGGGAGGACAGGACGATCCGCACGGCGGCGCGCAGGCTCTGCGGCCAGGACTGGACGGGGCCGAGCGGGGTGGCCGCCCAGTCGAGCCGGGCCATCAACCGCCCGGTGGCGCTGCCGCTGCCGAACAGCTCCTCGGTGGGGCTGGTCACGTTCGAATACACCTCATCGCGGTGCCCGTACCCCGTCGCCGGGCCCGCCGAACCTCGGTGCCCGGGACGAGGATCGCGCGCCCGGTCGCAGTGCGGCGCCCGAGTTCGGACGGCGCGCCGCCCGGCCGTTCGCCACCGACCCCCAGCCGCCCCGCTCCGGCACCCGTGCCCCCTCGATCGCCCGACCCTGCTGCCACCGCGCGAGCAGGGGAAACGACCCCCCGAGCCGGAGCAAGGCCCCAGGTTACCGCCGCCCCGGGTCCCCGGCGAGCGGGCGACCCGGTGTCGCGACGGCGGCTCGGGGACGCGGGCGCGGTCCGGGTGACCGAGTGACGAAAGCCACGTCCTCGGGGCACGGCGGCCCCTGTCGTACCCGGCTGCGATGCTCCCGCGGTGGAGATGACACTGCAGGTGACGATCGACTGCGCCGACCCCCGCCGGATGGTGGCCTTCTGGGCCGAGGCGCTGGGCTACGTGCCGGAGCCACCGCCGGGCGGCCACCGCACCTGGCGGGACTACTGGGCGGCGACGGGCGTGCCGGCGGAGGAGCTGCCCGAGGGGGCCGGCGACACCCCTGAGTCGGTCGTCGACCCGACCGGCCGAGGGCCACGCATCTGGTTCCAGCAGGTGCCCGAGCCCAAGGTGACCAAGAACCGGGTGCACCTCGATCTCAAGGTCGGCGGCGGCCGCACGGTCGACCTGAAGCTGCGCACCGAGCGGGTCGACGCGGTGGTCGACCGGGTCGTCCGGGCGGGGGCCACGATCCTGCGGACGATGGACGAGCCGGCGATGGACTACTACGCCGTGGTCCTGGGCGATCCCGAGGGCAACGAGTTCTGCGTCGTCTGACGGGCGTCGCGGCGGGAGGGTCTCCGGCCCGCCACCGTCGCGGCCCGTCCGCGTGCCGGGGCGGGCGGGTCGCCGCGGGTCAGGGCCGGCGGAGTTGGCGGAAGGTGATGGAATACCGCAGCTCCGGGACCGGTGGAATGCTGTGCTGCCAGGTCGACCGGGCGGCGCCGGCCAGCACGTACGCCGAACGGGGCGCCAGCTCCACCTCGTACACCCGGCGCTGTCCCGCGGTGTCCCGCCGGAAACGCAACTGGCAGGCGGCGCCCAGCGACACACCGGCCACGGTCGGGCCGAACGCGGGGGCGTCCCGGTGCCAGCCGATCACCGCGCCGGGCGGATAGCGAGTGACCAGGGCCTGCGCGAAGCTGGCCACCGCGACGCCGGCGAGGTCGGCGCAGCGCCGGCGGACCTCGTGCAGCTCCACCGGCAGCGCCTCGGTTTCGGTGAGCTGGAACGACCCGTAGTCGTAGTCGACACCGAAGTGCCGGACTGTGCGCCGGGCGACCTGGCCGTGCATCCGGATCTCGCGGTAGTCCATCGCCCCGAGGACGGTCAGCAGCGCGCGTTCCTCGTCGGGGCTGACCAGCTCAGGCTGATACGTCAGCCCCGCCGGTCGCTCCTGGACGCCGCGCATCCGTCCCATCAGATCGACGGTAGCGATGAGACGGACGCGCTGCCGGGCCATGACGGATCTCGCTTAGGGCTCGTTGGCCGCGCCCCGGGCCTGTGGTGCCGGCCGGGTCAGTCCCGGCGGTCCTCGTCGCCCGGCCCGACCACCTGGCGCTGCTCCAGGGCGTCCGCGGCGGTGGCGTCCTCCGGCAGGGACGTCGACGGCAGCGCATGCTCCCCCGGCACCGAGGCGCCCTGCTCGGCCAGGTCGGCCTCGGTGGCGTCCGGTTGCGGTTCCGGCGGCTCGTCGGGCTGCCCCTCGTCGAGCAGCGGCTGGCGCTGCTCGAGCGCGTCGGCCTCCGGCGGCACGTCGAACGGTCCATCGGTCATGCCGACGCTCCTCTCCCCCGCCGGCCCCTCGCGGGGCCGGCCTCGTACGGCGGGTCAGTCCGGCAACAGCCGCCGGAGGACACCCTTCCCGGTGGCGCCCAGCCGGTACGACTGCACGAGGTACGAGCCGCAGACGATGTTCGCGCCGGCCAGCGCCGGCACGGCGAACTGCGCCAGGCGCTGGCGCCGCTGCCACGTCGCGATCTCCGCCGGCGTCCCCGCGGCCGGCACCGTGGCGTCGTGCACCTCGAGGCGGTCGCCCCGCTGGTGCGCCGCCTCGGCCAGCTGACCGATCCGGTTGCCGCAGTAGGCCGAGTAGGCGGTGGCCACGGCACCGGCGACGGTGATCCCCGCCTTCAACGCGCCCACCGTGCCGAACCCCTTCTGCAACGCGATGCGGCGTCCGCCGACCTGGGTCAGCCGCAACCCGGCGAGCAGGGTCGCGCCGATGCCGAGCCACTGCACCGGGCTGAACCGGTTCCAGGCGGACTCGGCGACCCGGATCCGGTCGATGCCCTGCTGCAAATCGCTGCCGGACTTGTTGACGCCGGCGACGCCCATGACGGTGCCGCCGAACCACAGCGCGGAGCCGACGTCGTGGACGGCCTGGGCGACGGCATGGTTGTCGGTCGCGGTCATCTGCATCCCGCACTCCTCCGCTCAGCGGGCACGTTGCCCTTCGTCCCGATTGAAGCACTTTCGCCGGGGTCGCCACGCCGTGTTCCCCGACCACCGACCTCCGGGACAGCTCACCCCACGCGGGGCTGTCGTCGAGCGGTCAGCGCCCGGTCAGGCGGCGGGCCAGCGTCCGGCGCAGTTCGTCGATGCCGGCGCCGGTCAGCGCGGACACCGGCACCGCGTCCGGGTACGCGCGGCACAGCGCGTCGACCCACTCCGGCGGCGCAATGTCGATCTTGTTGAGCACCAGCAGTTCCGGCACCTGGCCCGCGCCGATCTCGTGCAGCACGCCGTGCACCGTGGTGATCTGGCCGAACGCGTCGGGCGCGGACGCGTCCACCACGTGCATCGCCAGGTCGCTGCGGGTGACCTCGTCCAAGGTCGAGCGGAACGCGTCGACCAGTTGGTGCGGCAGGTGCCGGACGAAACCCACGGTGTCGGTGACGGTGTAGGTCAGCTGGCCGGTGCTGATCCGCCGCACCGTCGGGTCGAGGGTGGCGAAGAGGACGTCCTGCACCTGGGCGTCCGCACCGGTCAGGCGGTTGAGCAGCGCGGACTTCCCGGCGTTGGTGTAGCCGGTGATCGAGACCGAGGGGATCTGGTTGCGGGCCCGCCGGCCCCGGGTGCGTTCCCGCCGCCGGGCCAGCTCGCCGGCGTTGCGCCGCAGCCGGGTGGCCCGCTGGCGCAGCGTCCGACGCTGGGTCTCCAGCCGCATCTCACCCGGTCCACGCACACCGATGCCGGCGCCGCCGGCGACCCGGCCGCCACCGACGCGGGACATCGACCGGCCGTCGCCGCGCAGCCGGGGCAACTGGTACGCGATCTGCGCCAGCTCCACCTGCACCCGCCCCTCGCTGGTGCGGGCGTGCTCGGCGAAGATGTCCAGGATCAGCGCGGTGCGGTCCACCACCCGTACGCCGACCCGTTCCTCCAGGTTCCGCACCTGGCCGGGGCTCAGCTCACCGTCGGCGATGACCAGCTCGGCACCGGCGCGTTCGGTGGCGGCGGCCAGCTCGTCGACCTTGCCGGAGCCCAGGAAGGTGGCCGGATCCGGCTTCGGGCGGTGCTGCACCACCGCGTCGGCGACGTTGAGGCCGTCGGTGTCGGCGAGCCGTCGCAGCTCCTCCAGGGACACCTCACTGCCGGGGCCGTTGCCGCCCGCGCCGTCGTCCTCGCGCACCGCGACCAGCACCGCCGTCGGCCGTTGCCGGGAGGTCTCGGCTCCCGCACCGAGCAACCAGGTACCCGCCATCGTCCACCTCACCTCGCCTCGCCTCTCCCCGGACTGCGGCCTACCCTGGCCGCCGCCGACCATGCCGCCGACGCCACGTCCACCCCGGCCGTCAGGTCGCATCAAGGTCCGAATCCGCCCAGGCCAGGACATCCGGTCGCACCCGCAGGTGAGCGAGCGGCCCAGGACGCGGAGGGCCGGGGACGAATCGGCCCGGCACGCGAGCAGCCCGGACCGAATCGGCCCGGGGACGCCGGCGGGCTCCGGGCGGGGCCACGCGCCCGGAGCCCGCGCTGGTCATCGGGTCAGCAGCGCCCGGAGGGCCTTGACGACCTCGGCCGGTGCCTCCTCGGCCATGAAGTGCCCGCAGGAGACGGTGCGGTGCTGCAGGTCCGGCGCCCAGGCGCGCCACCGGCCGGCGGCGTCGAAGCCCAGCGCGGCGCCCCAGTCCTGCTGCAGGACGCTCACCGGCATGCGCAGCTGCCGGGCGGCGGCGCGGTCGGCGGTGTCGTGCTCCACGTCGATGCCGGCGGACGCGCGGTAGTCGGCGACGATGGACGGGACGGCCGCCCGGGACGCCGTCAGGTAGGCCGCCCGGACCTCGGCGGGGATGGCGTCGGGGTCCCGGGTCCAGATGTCGAGGAAGTGGCCGAAGAAGGCGTCGGGGCTGGCGGCGATGAGCTGCTCGGGCAGGCCGGGCGGCTGGGCCATCAGGTACAGGTGGAAGCCGACGGCGGCGGAGGTGCCGCGCAGGACGTCCCACATGTCCAGGGTCGGCAGGACGTCGAGCGCGGCCAGGTGGGTGACCGCCTCCGGGTGGTCGAGGCCGGCCCGCACGGCGACCAGGGCGCCGCGGTCGTGGCCGGCCAGGGCGAAGCGGTCGTGGCCCAGGGCGCGGGCGAGCGCGACGATGTCGTCGGCCATGGTCCGCTTGGCGTACACCTCCGGGGCGGTCGCCGCGGGCTTGTCGCTGGCGCCGTAGCCGCGCAGGTCGGGGCAGATGACGGTGTGGTCGGCGGCGAGGTCGGCGGCGACGTGCCGCCACATGAGGTGGGTCTGCGGGAAGCCGTGCAGCAGCACGATCGGGCTGCCCGAGCCGCCGACCGCGGCGTGCAGGGCCACGCCGTCGGCGACGGTGACGCGCTGATGATCGAATCCGTTGATCCTGGGGTTCACCGGGAACCTTCCTGCTCGTTCGGGTGTCCGTCGACCGGCCGGGAGCGGCGCCCCGTGACCGGTCGTCGGGATCGAGCCTGACCGGCGGCGATGAGCAGCGGATCAGCAGCGGATGAGTGCCCGGCCGCCGACCGGTGCCCGGCTCGGCGGTGCCTAGAGTGGGTGCCATGAGTCGGCGGGCGGGGGCACCGGCGGTGACCTTCGGCGTGCTGGGGCCCGTGCAGGCGATCGGCGCGGCCGGGCCCGTACCGCTGCGGGGTCCGCGTCATCGGGCCGTGCTGGCCCGCCTGCTGGTCGCAAGAGGCCAGGTGGTGTCGGTGGACCGGCTCGTCGGTGACCTCTGGGAGACGCCACCGGACCAGGCGGTGGCGGCGGTCCGAACCTTCGTCGCCGATCTGCGCCGGGCCCTGGAGCCGGAACGGGCGCCCCGCCAGCCGGCCCGGCTGCTGGTGACCGCGCCCCCCGGCTACGCGTTGCGCGCCGACCCCGAGGCGGTGGACGCGTGGCGGTTCGAGACGGCGGTCACCGAGGCTGCCCGGCTGATCGGGGACGGCGACGCCGGCTCGGCGCTGGCCCGGCTGACCGACGCGCTCGCCTGCTGGCGTGGCCCGGCGTACGCGGAGTTCGCCGACCAGGGCTGGGCGCGCGCCGAGGTCACCCGGCTCGACGAGCTGCGGATGCTGGCGGTGGAACGCCGGGGCGAGGCGCTGCTGGCGCTGGGGCGGGCCGCCGAGGCCGCCGTCGAGCTGGAACAGCACGCCGCCGCGCAGCCGCTGCGCGAGGACGCCTGGCGGCTGTGGGCCACCGCCCTGTACCGGTCCGGTCGGCAGGGCGAGGCGCTGGCCGCGCTGCGCCGGGCCCGCGAGACCCTGGTGGCCGAGCTCGGCCTGGACCCCGGCCCCGGGCTGCGTCGACTGGAGGCCGACATCCTCGCCCAGGCGCCGCACCTGGACCCGGCGCCCCCGGTGAGCAGGGCCGACGTCGGGCCGTCGCCGGGCGAGGTCCCGGCCGCGGCGTCCACCGTCGGCGAGGTGCCGGCGGAGGCGCCGCGTACCTTCGTGGGCCGGCGCGAGGAGCAGGGGCTGCTGGGGGCCGCGGCCGCAGCGGTGGCCCGGCACCGCCGGCCGGCCCTCGCCCTGGTCTCGGGCGGAGCGGGGGCGGGCAAGACGGCACTGGCCGAGGCGCTCATCCGGCGGCTGGCCGGCGCCGGCTGGGCCACCGCCTGGGGACGCAGCCCGGAGTACGAGGGCGCGCCGGTGGCCTGGCCGTGGACCCAGATCACCCGGGCGCTGGCCGTCGCGGACCCGTCATCGGTCGGCCCGACGGAGGAGCCGGCGGTGGCCCGGTTCCGCCGGCACCGGGCCGCCGTCGACCTGCTCACCGCGGCGGCCGGCCGGGGACCGGTGCTGCTGGTCCTCGACGACCTGCACCGGGCCGACGAGGACACCCTCGACCTGCTGGCCGCGCTGTTCGCGGAACCGGAGCCGGTCACCGGTCCCGTCCTCGTCGTGGGCATCTTCCGGTCCACCGAGATCGGCCCCGAGCTGGCGGCCGCCCTGGCCCGCCTCGCCCGCAGCGAACCGGTCCGGGTCTACCTCGACGGTCTGGACGCACCCGCCACCGGCGAACTCGCCCGGGCGGTCGCCGGCCGGGACCTCGACCCGCCGAGCGTCGACCTGATCCACCGCCGCAGCGGCGGCAACCCGTTCTACGTCCGGGAGCTGGCCCGGCTGCTCGCCGCGGAGGGCCCGGCGGCGCTGGAGACCGTCCCACCCGGGGTCCGCGACGTCATCCGCCACCGCCTGGCGCAGCTGCCCGGCCCCGCCCGCACGGTGTTGCAGCAGGCGGCCGTGCTCGGGCGCGACGTCGACCCGGACCTCCTGGCCGCGATGACCGGCGACGAGGCGGCCGTCCTGGACGCGCTGGACGACGCGGTGCGCGCCGGCGTCCTGACCGAGCAGGGCCCGGCGGCGCGGTTGCGGTTCGCGCACATCCTGGTCCGGGACACGGTGTACGGCGACCTGTCGGCGCCGCGCCGCAGCCGCTGGCACGCCGCCGCCGGTGCCGCCCTCGAACGGCTGCACCCCGACGACGTCACGGCTCTCGCCCACCACTTCTGCCGAGCCGGAACGCGGGGGGCCGCGCCGCGCGCCGCCCGGTACGCCACCGCCGCCGCCGAGCAGGCCGAACGCCGCTCCCTGCCGCACCTGGCCGCCCGGCTGTGGCAGCAGGCGCTCGACGCCCACGAGCTCGCCGACGACGATCCGCACGGCCGGCTGCGGGCGCTGATGGGGCTGGGCCGCGCGCTTGCCGTCACCGGGCACCTGGACCGGGCACGCCGGCACCGGGGCGCGGCGCTCACCGCGGCCGAGCGGCTGGACGATCCCCGGGTGACCGCGGACGTCCTCGCGGCCTTCGAGGTGCCCGCGATCTGGACACGCAACGACGACGACCGCCTCTCCCACCGCATCGTCGAGGCCGCCGAGCGCACCCTGGCCGCCCTCGGCGGGGACCGGCCGGCGGATCGCAGCCGCCTGTTGAGCACGCTGGCGCTGGAGCTGCGCGGCGACACCACGGACCGGGGACACCGGGCCGCCGTGGAGGCCGAGGCGATCGCCCGGCGCCTGGCCGACCCGGCGCTGCTGGCGTTCGCCCTCAACGCCCGCTTCATGCACGCCTTCGCCCGCGCCGGCCTGGCCCCGCAGCGGGCGCGCATCGGCGCGGAACTGGTCGAGCTGGCCCGCGAGCACGAGCTGGTGACCTTCGAGGTGCTCGGCCACCTGGTCCTGCTCCAGGCCCGCTGCGCGCTCGCCGATCTCGACGCCGCCGACGCCCACGCCGCGGCCGCCGACCGCCTCGCCGACCGGTACGAGCTGCCGCTGGTGGGCGTCTTCACCCGCTGGTACGCGGCGCTGCGCCTGGCCGTCGGCGGGCAGGTCGCCGCCGCCGAGGCTGCGTACCGGGCCGCCCATGCGAGCCTCCCCGCCGCCGGGATGACCGGCATGGAGAACGGGCTGCTCCCACTCGCGCTGCTGTCGCTGCGGCTGCCGGAACCGGCCGCCGGTGACCGGCCGGCCGATATGCGCGGGCCCACCGACAGGTGGCAGCGCGAGGACTGGGGACCGCACGAGCCCTGGGTCCGGCCGCTGGTCCTGCTCGCCGCCGGCCGCCGGGACGAGGCCGGCGTGGCGCTGGGCGCCCTCCCGGAGTCGCCGCACGACCTGCTCCGCGAGGCGCGGCTGTGCCTCGCCGCCCGCGCCGCGCTCGCCCTCGACGACCGCACCACCATGCGGTACGTGTACGCGGAGCTGCTGCCCGCCGCCGATGAGCTGGCCGGCGCGGGCAGCGGGGTCCTCACCCTCGGGCCGGTGGCCGGCCACCTCGCCGACCTGGCCACCGCGCTGGGCCGTCCCGACGACGCCGCCGCCCACCGCCGCAAGGCCGCGGAGGTGGCCGCCCGAGCCCACCGACGAGCGGTGACCGTCGATGGGTCAGACATCGACAGATATTGACGCTCTTGATACCGTGGCTGGCAATTATCTTCCCAGTGACGGGAGATGGGTATGCCCCGACGAATCCTGCACGGAGTCGCCGTCCTGGCCATCGGCACCGCGGTGGCCACGCTCGGCGCCGTGCCGGCGCAGGCCGATCCGGTGGTGCCCCGGCACGCCGTGGTCATCTGCCAGAGCGCCAGCTTCTACGACAACTACGACTCGGTCAGCGGCCCCTACGGCCTGAAGCGGGTCCTGCCCTACGGCAACAAGATCGGCCACACGCCCGGGGCGCACCCGGTCTACAACGGCTGGGCCGCGACCTTCGACTTCGGCCCCAACGACTGGGGCTACCTGCGCATCGAGTGCATCGGGGGGTACGACTCATGGTGAGCCGACGCATCGCTCGCGCGGTGGCGGCCGTGCTCGCGGGAACCCTCGCCCTCGTCGCCGCACCGGCCGCGGCGCACGCCGACACCGGCACGATCGGGCAGCGCGAGACGGTCTGCGCCGCCGACCTGTTCGTCCGCACCCAGCCCAACGGCGCCTGGATGGGCACCCTCTACCGGGGCCAGACCTTCCTCGTCGAGGGCCCGCGCAGCGGCGGCTACGTCTACGGCTTCGCCTACGGGCACATCAACCGCCGCGGCTGGGTCCAGGACGGCTGGTTCTGCTGATCCGGCCCAAAGCCCGCCCGGCGCGGCGCGGGTCGCCCCGTACCGGCCGCCAGGTTCTCGTCGGTCGGCATGGTGGCAGCCGGAACGGGAAGGCCACGATCGCCAGCAGGACGCACCGGGTCCCGAGGTACGAGCACGAGCACCCGCACCGGAGGGCAGAGCGATGAGCGAGACGACGGAGAAGGCGATCCTGGCCGGCGGCTGCTTCTGGGGGATGCAGGATCTCATCCGGAAACGCCCTGGCGTGCTCGCCACCAGGGTCGGATACACCGGCGGGGACGTGCCGAACGCCACGTACTACAACCACGGCACCCATGCCGAGGCGATCGAGATCGTCTACGACCCCGAGAAGCTCTCCTACCGGGATCTTCTCGAGTTCTTCTTCCAGGTCCACGACCCGACCACGAAGAATCGTCAGGGCGGCGACGTGGGAGTCAGCTACCGGTCGGCCATCTTCTACACCGACGAGCAGCAGCGGCAGGTCGCGGAGGACACGATCGCCGACGTGGACGCCTCCGGCCTGTGGCCGGGCAAGGTGGTCACCGAGGTCACCCCCGCCGGCCCGTTCTGGGAGGCCGAGCCCGAACACCAGGACTACCTGGAGCGTAATCCCGGTGGCTACACCTGCCACTTCGTCCGGCCGGACTGGAAGCTCCCCCGTCGAGGGGAGAAGGCGGCGTAGCGGCCCGCTCTGCTCGCGCGGCTGCCCGGCGAACGACGGGCGCGGCCACCAGCGGCGCGGCTCGACGGGTGCGACCGACCCGACATCGCAGCGTCACCGCGATGGCCGCGGATCGGCGGCCGGGTCCGGGCGCAGCGAGGAGAGCAGCAGGTCGGCGAAGTGCGCGCCGACCTGCTCGGCGGTGAGCCGGCCGCCGGTGTGGAACCACGCGCCGAGGTGGTGCACCGCGCCGAAGAAGTAGTCGACGGCCAGGTCGGCCGGCACGTCGGCGCGGAACGTCCCGGCGCGCTGGCCCTCCTCCACCAGCTCGCGGAAGCGTTCGTGGTACTCCCGGCGGGCCGCCCGCACCGCGCGCCGGCGGTCGGCCGAGAGCAGATGCATCGACTGGAGGAAGACCGTGGCGTCGTCCAGGTTGGCGATCGCGGTGACCACCACATCGGCGGCGGCCGCCCGCAGCCGCAGCGCCACCGGCTGGTCGCGGGCCATGATGGCCTCCAGGCGGTCGCGCTGCATGCGCAGCAGCCGCTGGTAGATCTCCTGGAGCAGGTCGTCCTTGGCGGCGAAGTAGTGGTACATCGCGCCCTTGGTGACCCCGGCGGCCTCGACGATCTCCTGGACCGAGGTCTTCTCGAAGCCCTTCTCCGCGAACAGCCTGGTGGCGACCGCCAGCAGCCGCTGCGGCAGCGCCTCCCCGTCGCCCGTCCGACCCACCGGTGCCCCCGCCCTTCCGGGCCGCCCGCCGGCCCGGTGCGCCAGCGTACGCAAGGCGCCGCCGATCAGGCCGGCTGGACGCGCACCGGGATGCCGTTGAGCACGACGTTTCCGGAGAGCGGGTCGACGGCCGTCTCGTCGGTGAGCACGTTGCTGTTGACGCCGGCGTGGGCGCGGGCCACCGCCTGCCGGGTGCCGGGCACGTCGTGGCCCCACCCGTGCGGCAGGCTGACCACGCCCGGCATGGTGTCGGGAGTGACCTCCACGGCCACCACGAGCGAGCCGACCCGCGAGGTGACGCGGGCGTCCTCCCCGGCGGCCAGCCCGAGCTTCGCCGCGTCCTCCGGGTGCACCTGCAGGGTGCAGCGGTCGCGGCCCTTCACCAACGCCGGCACGTTGTGCATCCAGCTGTTGTTGGACCGCAGGTGCCGGCGCCCGACCAGGACGAAGCCCTCCGGGGGCGCGTCGCGGGCGGCGCGCAGCCGGGCCACGTCGGCGGCGATCGGCGGCGGGCACAGCTCGACGGTGCCGCTCGGGGTGCGCAGCACCTCCGGCAGCCGCGGTCGCAGCGCCCCGAGGTCGACGCCGTGCGGGTGCTCCAGCAGCCGGGTCAGGGACAGCCCGTCCGGTCGCTGCCCGAACCGGTCGCCGTACGCGCCGAGCCGCAGCCGCGCGTCGAGCAGGCGTTCGGCCGGCCGGTCCCCGGCGACCAGCGCCCGCAGCTCCTCCGCGGGCCGGTCCAGTGCCTCGGCGGCGTCGGCGAGCACCTGGCCGAGCAGCTGTTCGTGCAGCCCCGCCGGGTCGGCGTCGGCGCCCTGCCCGGCGGCGATCAGCGTGAGCCGGGCCAGGATGTCGCACTCGTCGAGGCTGTCGGGCGCCAGCGGCAGGACGGGCGGCGAGTAGCTCGCGACGTTGCGCACGGCCAGGGTGAGGAACGCGAAGTCGTAGTGGCCGGCGCGGGCGGGGTCGGGTGGCGGCAGCACCACGTCCGCGTGCCGGGTGGTCTCGTTCAGGTACGGGTCGACGCTGACCATGAAGTCGAGCGAGGCAAGCGCGCGGTCCAGCCGCTCGCTGTTGGCGGTGGAGAGCACCGGGTTACCGGCGACGGTGATCAACGCCCGGATCCGGCCCTCCCCCGGCGTCTCGATCTCGTCGGCGAGGGTGGCGACCGGCAGTTCGCCCTTGACCTCGGGCAGGCCCCGCACCCGGCTGGCCCAGCGCCCGGTGCGGAACCCCTTGCCGGGGCCGGCGGCCCGGGTTCGCTGGTGGGCGGCGAGCGGGAACATCGCCCCGCCGGGCCGGTCCAGGTTGCCGGTCAGCACGTTGACCACGTCGACCAGCCAGCTGGTCAGCGTGCCGAACGCGACCGTGCAGGTGCCGACGCGTCCGTAGACGGCGGCGGTGGGGGCGGCCGCCAGTTCCCGGGCGAGCTGCCGGATGCGCGGCGCGGGCACCGCGCACCGGTCGGCCACCCGCTCGGGCGCGAACGCGGTGGCCAGTTCCCGGACGTCGTCCAGGCCGGTGACGTGTTCCGCCAGCCGGCCGAGCCGGACCAGGTTCTCGTCGAAGAGCGTGTGCACGAGGGCGAAGAGCAGCAGCGCGTCGGTGCCGGGCCGGATGGGCAGGTGCTCGTCGGCGGCCGCCGCAGTGCGGGTGCGCCGGGGGTCGACGACCAGGAACCGGCCGCCGCGCGCCTGCAACGCCCGCAGCCGGCCCGGGAAGTCGGGCGCGGTGCAGAGGCTGCCGTTGGACTCCCAGGGGTTGGCGCCGAGCAGCACCAGCAGGTCGGTGCGGTCGAGATCGGGTACCGGGATGGTGTTGGGGTCGCCGTACAGGTAGCCGGAGGAGACGTGCTTGGGCATCTGGTCGACGGTGCTGGCGGTGAAGACGTTGCGGGTGCTGAGCGCTCGCAGGAGCGGGCCGGCGTAGAGCCCCCCGGCCATCGTGTGCACGGTGGGGTTGCCGAGGTAGGCGGCGACCGCGTCGCGGCCGCCGGCCCGGGCGGCGGTCAGGCCGGCCTCGACGGCGGCGAACGCCTCGTCCCAGCCCACCTCGCGCAGCGTGCCGTCGACCCGCAGCAGCGGTCGGCGCAGGCGGTCCGGGTCGGCGAGGAGCTGCGGGAACGCGGCCCCCTTCGGGCAGACGAAGCCGTGGCTGAAGACGTGTTCGCGGTCGCCCCGGGCGTGCGTCACCCGGTCGTCGGCGATGGTCAGGGTCAGCCCGCAGGTCGCCTCGCAGAGCGGACAGGTGCGGTACGCGGTACGCGTCGCGGTCGTTCCCGGCATCGCGGGCCCCCTCGGGATGGAATACCGACTGGTCGGTATGGTGGCACGCCGGCGGATGGCTGTCATCCCCCGCGACCGGCCAACGCGGGGCGCAGCGGGACGGGCACGCACAGTGCGGCGGCCGGCCGAATTCGGCCACCCGCGCGCTGGCCAGGGCAGATGCGCCGTTTCGGGTATTGACGGTGATGTAACGCACATCATTGAATGGCGGCGTGGCAGGGCCCCTCCGCGCAGCGGCCTCGACACGTACCACCGACATGGCCACCCCGACCGTTCGTGCTGCTGCCTCCTCAGCAGCCGTCGTCAGGGTGCGGTGGGCGGAGTGAACGAGCGCCGGCGAAGGATGCTGCTCACCGCGGCGTTGCACGTGGTCTCGCACGGCATCGCCGTCCTCTACTGCCTGATGACGCCCGGCGAGCCGCATCGGCCCCTGATGCTCGCCGCCTACAGCTGCGGGATGGCGTCCGGCGCCGTCGGCATCTGGGCGGCACGGACGGTGACCACGAAGGCCGCCGGCTACCGGGTCTCGTTCACCATCCTGCTGGTCACCATCGCCATGGCGGCGCTCGGCGCGTACTGCGACGGCGGGGCCGCCTCACCGGCCGCCCTGGGGTTCGTGACCACCACGGTGTTCGTGGCCACCTACACCCCGCACCTGCGGCTGATGATGGCGCTGGAGGCGCTCCTGCTCGCGTCGTACCTCGCCGTGGCCGCCCTCGGGCAACCGCCACGGCCCGGCCACGTCTTCCTCTACATGGCGGGCATGCTGGTCCTGATCTCGGTCTGCGGCGCGCAGACCCGGAAGCTGGCGCGGCAGCGGTCCCAGCTGCGCGCCCTGGCGGCGCTGGACCCGTTGACCGGCGCCCTGAACCGGCGCGGCCTGGCGGACTTCACCCAACACCTGTTCCGCAGGTGCGGTCGCGCCGGCCCGGCCATGCTCTGTCTGGATCTCGACGATTTCAAGAGCGTCAACGACCGTCTCGGGCACGCCGCCGGCGACGAGCTGCTGAAGCGGACGGTGGCGGCGACGCGGGAGGTGCTGCGCCCCGAGGACGCCGTGGCCCGGGTCGGCGGCGACGAGTTCGTGGTCGTCCTCAGCGACGCCGACGAGGCGACGGCACGGACGGTGGCGGCCCGGATCGAGGCGGCGGTGCGCCTTCACACCGGCGTCAGCATCGGCGCGGCCACCGCCCCGCGCGACGGGGACACGCTGGAGACCCTGCTGCACGTGGCCGACCGGCGCCTCTACCGGGTGAAGCAGCAGCGCCGCGGCGGCGACCGGCCCGGCCACGGACTGCTGTCCACCGACACCGTCGGCGCGTGACGCCGCCGGCCGGCCATCGCCGGGCCGGCTGACCAGGCGGGCTCGGGCGGGTCCGGAGCGCACAATAGGCAACCTTCTTGACAGATTTGTTAACCATCGACAAACTTCATCGTGAGAGCGCTCTCTCGCCCGCTCCGCCCGCCACCCTCGCCGTACCCCGGGAGGACCCCCATGTCCCCACACCCGCGCCTGCTCGGCTCGTTCGCCGTCGCTCTCCTGCTCGTCGGCGCGGCGCCGCCGGCGGCGGGCGTCGCCGGCCCGCCGGCCACCACCGCCGCCACCCACCCCGCCGCCCCGGCGGACCTCCCTCCGGGCCTGGTCGACGCGATGCGCCGCGACCTGGGCCTCACCACCGCGCAGGTGGGCGACCGCCTGCGCACCGAGGCCGCCGCCCCGGCGGTCGAGCGGCGGCTGCGCGCGAAGCTCGGCCCCGCCTTCGCCGGCGCGTGGCTGCCCACCGACGGCAACCGCCTCACCGTGGCCGTCACCGATCCCGCGCTCGCCCCGGGGGTCCGCGCCGAGGGCGCCGACGTCACCGTCGCCGGCCGTAGCGAGAGGACGCTCGACGCGGTCAAACGGGCCCTGGACAGGCGACGCGCCAGGGCGGACGCCCGGGACCTCCACGGCTGGCACGTCGACGTGGTCAGCAACAGCGTCGTCGTGACGGCCCGACCCGGCGCCACCGCCGCGGCCACCGCGTATGTCCGGGCCAGCGGCGTTCCCGCCGGGGCCGTCCGGGTGGTCACCTCCCCGGCCGCCCCGCGCCCGCTCTACGACATCCGCGGCGGCGACCAGTACGTCATCAACGGCAACACCCTGTGCTCGGTCGGCTTCGCGGTCGTCGGCGGGTTCGTCACGGCCGGCCACTGTGGACGCGTCGGCAGCCCGACCCTCGGCTTCAACAACGTCTCGCAGGGCACGTTCGCCGGCTCGTCGTTCCCCGGCGACGACTACGCCTGGGTGCGCACCAACAGTTCCTGGACACCGCAGCCGTGGGTCAACAGCTACTCCGGCGGCAACGTGACCGTGGCCGGATCGCAGGACGCGGCCATCGGCAGCTCGGTCTGCCGCTCCGGGCGCACCACCGGCTGGCGCTGCGGCACCATCCTCGGCCGCAACGAGACCGTCGTCTACCCGCAGGGAGCCGTGTCGGGGCTCAGCCGCAGCAACGCCTGCGCCGAGGGCGGCGACTCGGGCGGCGCGTGGATCTCGGGCAACCAGGCCCAGGGGGTGACCTCCGGCGGCTCCGGAAACTGCTCCTCCGGCGGCACCACCTGGTTCCAGCCGGTGAACGAGATCCTCGGGGTCTACGGGCTGTCGCTCGTCACCACCGGCGGCGGGCAACGGATCGTCAGCAACTGGAACAACCGCTGCATCGACGTACCGAACTCCAACTTCTCCGACGGCGTACCCCTGCAGACCTGGACCTGCAACGGCACCAGCGCCCAGGCCTGGGCCTTCACCGGCGGGACGCTGCGGACCCAGAACAACAAGTGCATGGACGTGGCCTGGGGCTCCACCGCCAACGGCGCCACCATCCAGATCGCCAACTGCAGCGGCAACCCCGCCCAGCAGTTCGTCCTCTCCGCCGCCGGCGACCTGGTCAACCCCCAGGCCAACAAGTGCGTCGACATCACCGACTGGAACAACTCCGACGGCGCCCGCCTCCAACTGTGGGACTGCGCGGGCACCGCCAACCAGAAGTGGCGTCGCGGCTGACACCACCGCTCCCCCGGCCCGGCGGACACCGACACCCCACCGATCCCGCCGCCGTGCCGGTCGCTTCTCCCCCCGTCGAACCCGCGACAGGTTCGCGCCCGTCCCGCAGGAGGTCCCATGTTCCCCATCCGCGCCCGCCGCCGGCCCCGCGCGCTCGCCCTCGCCGGCGCCGCGCTCGTCGCGGCCACGGTGGCCCTCGCCGTACCGGTCGACTCCCGCCCCGCCGAGGCGGCGATCGGCGGAATCACCTGGCAGGACGAATTCAACGCCGGGGCCGGCACCCCGGTCGACCAGAGCAGGTGGCGCTTCGACATCGGCGGCAGCGGCTGGGGCAACAACGAACGGCAGTACTACACCAACAGCACCAGCAACGCGGTACACGACGGTCAGGGCAACCTGGTCATCACCGCACGCCGGGAGAACCCGGCCAACTACCAGTGCCACTACGGCCGGTGCGAGTACACCTCGGCCCGGCTGCTCACCGCCGCCACCTTCACGCAGGCGTACGGCCGCTTCGAGGCCCGCATCAAGATCCCCCGAGGGCAGGGCATCTGGCCGGCGTTCTGGATGCTCGGCAACGACATGGGCAGCGTCGGCTGGCCGAACGCCGGCGAGATCGACATCATGGAGAACATCGGCCGGGAGCCGAACACCGTCTACGGCACCATCCACGGCCCGGGCTACTCCGGCGCGGGCGGGATCACCGGCAGCCGGACCCTCGCCGCGCCGCTCGCCGACGCCTTCCACACCTACCGGGTGGACTGGGAGCCGAACTCCATCGTCTGGTACCTCGACGGCGTCGAGTACCACCGCGTCGACCCCGCCCGGCTCGGCGGCAACCGCTGGGTGTTCGACCACCCGTTCTTCATGATCCTGAACGTCGCGGTCGGCGGCAACTGGCCGGGCTACCCGGACGCGTCGACCCAGTTCCCGCAGCAGATGCTGGTGGACTACGTCCGGGTCTCCGGCTACACCTCCGGTGGCGGCGAGCCCGCGCCGGGGACCACCCGGATCCGGGGCGCGGCGAGCGGCCGGTGCATCGACATCCCCGGCGCGAACCCGGTCGACGGGGCCAAGCTGCAGATCTGGGACTGCAACACCACCGCCGCGCAGGCGTGGACCTTCGCCGCCGACGGCACCCTGCGCGCCATGGGCAAGTGCATGGACCCGGCCTGGGCCGGCACCGCCAACGGCACCGAGGTCAACCTGGTGAGCTGCAACGGAAACCCGGCCCAACGCTTCACCCTCACCGCCACGGGTGACCTGGTCAACCTCAGCGCCAACCGCTGCGTCGACGTACGCGACCGGGTCACCACCAACGGCGGCAAGCTCCAACTGTGGGACTGCACCGGCGCCGCCAACCAGAAGTGGTCGCGCGCCTAGACCCCGCACCGCGACGTACCCCCAATCCCCCACGCCCTTCGTCGGCCGGCCGCGACCCGGGTCGACGAGATGGTGCCCGTCCCCACCATCGAGGAGTTTCCCGTGACCAACAGACGCTCGCGCCGGGCACGACTCGCCGCCGCCATCGGCGCGCTGGCCGCGCTCGTGCTCGCCGTACCCGTCGCCCTCACCGCCACCCAGACCCGGGCGCTCGCCGTCGGCCCCGACCTGCTCCCCGTCACCGTCACCAACAACACCGGCCGCAGCGAGGCGGTCCACCTCTACATCCTCGGCACCGACATCCGCCCCGGCGGCGGCCTCGGCTACGTCAACGCCGCCGGCGCCTTCACCCGCTGGCCCGCCGGCGGCATCCCACCGACCCCGGCGCCGGACGTGTCGATCGCCGGCCCGCCCAACGGCGGCAGCGTCACCGTCCGGTTCCCACGCTTCATCTCCGGGCGCATGTACTTCTCGTTCGGCCGCAAGCTCGACTTCCGCCTCACCCCGGACGGGGTCGTCCAGCCCGCGCCCTGGGCCGCCGGCGACCCGAACCGGGACGTCCTGTTCGACTGGTCCGAGTTCACCTACAACGACGCCGGCCTCTGGTTGAACAGCTCGCAGGTGGACCAGTTCGCCGTGCCGCACGCCGTCTCCGTCACCAGCGGCAGCGGCGTCACCACGAAGACCGGCGAGCTGCTGAACAACGGCCGGAACAACGTCATCAACGCGGTCAAGGCGCAGCCGGCCTTCGCCCGGTCGGTCGTCACCCGCGCCGACGGCACCGTGCTGCGCGTCCTCGCGCCCGGCAAGGCCATGGACGCCGGCCTGATGGACCCCGCCTACCTCGACTCGTACATCAGCTCGGCGTGGAACGCGTACACCAGCCGTACCCTCACGGTCGTGCCGCGCACCAACGAGCCGAACCGCCGGTTCTTCGGCCGCACCGTCGGCAGCACCATGGTCTTCACCGACTCGTCCGGCGCCCAGGTGGCGACGGTCGCCAGGCCGACGACCGGCAACGTGTGGGGCTGCGACGGGGTCTTCAACGCCCCGAACACCCCGCCGTTCATCGAGCCGGAGATCAAGCGCACCCTCTGCACCGCGCTCAACCGCGGCACCCTCGGCCAGTTCGACACCGAGCCGCGGCTCGACGCCACCACCTTCTACCGGAACAGCGCCCCGAACCACTACTCCCGCATCATCCACGCCAACATGGCCGACGGTAAGGCGTACGGCTTCGCCTACGACGACGTCGGCGGCTTCGAATCGCTGGTGCACAGCGGCGATCCGCGTTCGGCCGCCATCACCCTGACGCCGTTCGGCGCCGGCGGCCCGACCGGACCGCCGCCGACCACTCCGCCGGCCACCGGCGACCTGGTGGTCAGCAACTGGCACCAGAAGTGCGTCGACGTGCCCAACTGGAACTTCGCCGACGGCCAGCGGCTCATCGTCTGGGACTGCCACGGCGGCACCAACCAGCGCTGGGAGTTCGTCAACGGCACCCTGCGCACCCAGAACAACAAGTGCATGGACGTCGCCTGGGGTTCCACCGCCAACGGCGCCGCCATCCAGATCGCGACCTGCTCCGGCAACCCGGCCCAGCAGTTCGTGCTCAGTGCGGCGGGTGACCTGGTCAACCCGCAGGCGAACAAGTGCGTGGACATCGCCGGCTGGAACCCGAACAACGACGCGGTGCTCCAGCTCTGGGAGTGCACCGGCGGCGCGAACCAGAAGTGGCATCGCGGCTGACGGCGGCCTCCCGGGCGATCCGGCGGCGGCGGCCGACCCCTGGCCGCCGCCGCCTTTGGGCGAGCGCCCGACGTCGACCGCCCCAGCCGGTCCGCTCCGATGTGGGGCCCGCTCGCGGGTCAGAGGGACTTGACGACGTCCACCAGTTGGTCGAGCGCCGCGCCCCAGCCCTCGGCGAAGCCCATGTCCTCGTGCTGCTTGCGGGCCGAGGCGTCGGCGTGGATCGCCGTGGCGGTGTACCTCGTACCGGCGCCGTCCGGCGCGATGCGGACCACCGCGGTGAACGGCAAGCCGTCCTCGGCGACCTGCGGGCGGAACCCCGGGCCCAGGGCGGAGGTGAACACCAGGGTGGAGCCCTCCTCGACCACCAGGATGCAGCCGTCGTTGGGGAACTCCTCACCCTCCGGCGAGCGCATGACGGTGTGGAACCGGCCACCGGGCTGCAGGTCGATCTCGCAGGACGAGGTCGACCAGGGCTTCGGGGCGAACCACCGCACGATCAGCTCGGGCGTGGTCCAGGCCTTCCAGACCAGTTCCGGGGCGACGTCGACGGTGCGCTCCAGGACCAGGTCGAGGTCGGGGTTCATGGTGTAGGCGGTCATGTCTGCTGCTCCTTCAGGTCGTAGAGAAGCGAATCGAGTTGATCGAGGCGGCGGGTCCAGAGCGCACGTTGCGCGGCGAGCCAACTGTCGGCCCGCTCCAGCGACCGGGGCGCCAGGCGGTAGGTCCGCACCCGCCCCTTCTTCTCCGAGGTCACCAGGCCCGAGCGCTCGAGAACACTCAGATGCTGGGTGAACGACGGCAGTGCCATCCCGAACGGACGCGCGAGGTCGCTGGTCGTGGCGGGGCCCCGGCCCAGGAGTTCGACCACGCGCCGGCGGGTGGGGTCCGACAACGCGTGGAACACGTCGTCCAGCGACGCGTCGCCCGCGCCGCCACCTTCGCCGGAATACTTAGCCATCCGCCTAAGTATGGGGGGTGGAGGACGGCCAGGTCCATACCCGGGCGGAAGTCGGACCCTGATCGGGACCGGCATCGACCGGTCCCACGGCATCGGTCACCTAGCTGCCGCCGGCGGGCAGCACGGTCGTACCGACCGCTCCCGGCCCGGACAGCACGTAGCGTCGATCGAATGGAGGTGCTGCTGCGCGGCGGGCCGGGTGACGGCCAGGTCGTCCCCGGCGGCGGGGAGACCGTCCTCTGGCAGGCCTGCCTGTACGAGATCACCTCGGAGCGGGCCCACCGGCACGGGCGTGACCTGCGGGTGTACCGACACCGCGTCGACTGCTGCGAACCGTACGGCCGGGGCTCCGAGGACAGGTGCGAGTAGCGATCGGGCGAAAGGGCCGACTGTAATCCGACTGTAATTCGGCCCCGGCCGGTCCTCGGCTGGCACAGTGGGTTGGTGGGAAACCGGTGGCGCGGGCGGCTGGGGCCGGCCGTCGGGATCGCGCCGGGCGCCCGGGTGGACCGGTTCGAGGTCTTCTTCGACCTGGTCTTCGTCTTCTCCTTCTTCATCATTACCCGGGCCACCGCCGCCAACATCACCGGCCGGCAACTACTGCACGCCATGCTCGTGCTGGCCGTGCTGTGGTGGTGCTGGGTGGTGCACAGCGTGGTGGCCACCCGGGTCCGGTTGGGCGAAGGCTTCGTTCCGGTGCTGATGGTCGCCGGGATGGCGGCGGTGTTCTGCCTCGCGTTGTCGCTGCCGCAGGCGTTCGACCACCCGAAACAGACGGCCGCCGGGCCGATGGTGGTGGCGATCAGTTACGTGGTGTTCCGCGGGGTGCACCTGCTGCTGTACTGGCACGTCGCCAAGGAGCGGCCGGGCGAGCGGCGACTGCTGTTGAAGTACTCCCCGGAGCTGGTGGCCAGCACCCTGCTTCTGCTGAGCGCCGCGCTGATCCCGCCGCGGATCGAGGACGCGGGCGTGGCCGGGCTGGTCCGGGACGGGCTGTGGGTCAGCGTCGTCCTGTTGCAGTACAGCGCCGGACTGGTCGCCGGGGCGTGGGGCTGGATGGTCACCTCCGCCGAACACTGGACCGAGCGCTACGACCTCATCCTGATCATCGCGCTGGGCGAGTCGATCATCTCCGTCGGCGTCGGCGGCAACCTCCTCGGCCAGCCGGTCACCTGGCCGGCGATCACCGCGGCCGTGCTGGGCATCGTCTTCACCGCCGCCCTGTGGTGGACGCACTACGACGTGGTCGCACCGGCCGCCCGGATCGCGCAGCACGTCGCGCAGGGGCAGGCCCGGGTGTCGATGGCCCGCGACGCGTACGCCTATCTGCACCTGGTGATGATCGCTGGGGTGATCCTGTTCGCCCTGGGGGCCGAGGAGATCGTGCGGCAGATCGCCGACCCGTCGATCAGCCTCGCCGAGCCGGCGCACGGTCCCGGCGTACCGCTGCTGTTCGGCGGGGTGATCTGCTACCTGTGCGCGGACATGCTGTTCCAGCTGCGCACCCTGCACACCCTGTCCTGGAGCCGGGTCGGCACCGTGCTCGCGCTCACCGCCGCCATCCCGGCCGCGACGCACCTGCCGGGGTTGGCCGCCTTCGCCCTGCTGACCGCGCTCTGCGTGGCGTTGGTGGCCGTCGAGGTCGTGGTGATGGCGGACGCCCGGCGAGCCCTGCGGCAGGCCGCCCTCGACGAGCGGACGAGCTACGAGAAGCACGAGGCCGCCTGGCGCGCCCGCTGGCACGAACAGACCGCCGACGAGCCACCGGCCTAGGCGGTGTCGTCAAAGGATCTTGGTGTCGGATGATGTAGGGCGTGGCAGCCGAGGAGGCGGCCGCCGACGTTCGACAAGCAGCTCTACAAGTACCGCAACGTCGTCGAGCACTGCTTCAACCGCCTCAAGCACTGCCGCAGCTTCGCTACCCACTACGACAAGACAGATACGTCGTACCATGCCACCGTCACTGACTGTCAGCCGCTGAGCAGGGTCGCTACGGCTCGTAGTAGGCGCGGCTGACGGGGGCGGCGAACGACACCGAACGCGCCCACGTCCTGGCGGTGCTCGACCGCGACCGGCTCGTCGACACCACCGTGACCGAGGCATTTGCGACGCTGCTCGGTGAAGCCGCCTGCCTGGCCTCGATCTCCACCCTCTATCGCATCCTGCGTGCCGACAATCATCGGCACTGGTCCTGCCCGATTCTCACCCGCTGCGAGTGATCCACGCTACCGTTGGTGAGGTGATTTTGACTAACGGTTATCGGATCGAGGCGGGCGGAGGGGATGGCGGATGGCAGACCCGATTGCGGAGTTCTTCACCGCGCTCACCCTGCGGCATGACACGGCGGTTAGGAAGATCACGGGCACTATCCGCTGCGATCTGGTTGCGGACGGGCGGATTGAATATTGGTTCGTCGACATCAAAGATGGCGACATGGACATATCGCGGGAGAAGCGTGACGCCGACTGTCTCATCCGCGCTGACAAGACATTGTTCTGCCGCTTTGTCACGGGCGAGGGGAATGCGATCGTGGCGTGGTTGGGATACCGGATTTACATCGCGGGAAGGACGGACCTGTTCCGCGCCTTCGAACGGCTCTTTCCAGGGCCTGTTGGGGCACGTGACCCACGAAATCTGGCCGGCGGGCCCGGGAGCCTGGCACGATGAGCGAATTGGTCAGTATCCTGGATGGCAATACTTTCGTGATCAGCGACGGCAATGGCGACATTGATGCGTCGCCGTCGCTGCCCACCGGGTTGTTCTCGTTCGACACCAGGTTCTTGTCGAGATGGCATCTAAGTATCAATGGCGAGCGACTGACGGCACTCGCTGTCAATGATCTTCAGTATTTCGAGACGCGGTTCTATCTCGTTCCGGGCGCCCCGACCCACTACATCGACGCGAAGGTGACAGTGATCCGTCAGCGTTCGGTTGGCGCAGGTTTTGACGAGGAGCTGACGGTTCTCAATCACGAAAACAAGTTCGTCGATCTCACTGTCCGCTTGGAGGTTGGCAGCGATTTCGCCGATCTGTTCGAGATCAAGGACATGCGACAAAAGAAAGGCAGGTATTTCGCGCGTATCGACGACGGGTGCCTGCGGCTGAGCTACGACCGGGAGACGTTCCGCCGAGAGACGGTGATCTCGTCCAGTGCGTCGGCAGAGATCGATGAGAATGGGCTGACCTTTGCCATCCGACTCGAACCGCATGGGAAGTGGGTCACCCAACTGCGTGTGGCGACGCTAGGCCCGGATGGGCAGGAGGTTCGCCTGAGCTTGCGTGGCCAACCCATCAGCCGGGCAAAGCGGAAGCTGCAGGAGGATCTGCAGCACTGGCTGGACCAGGCACCGACTCTGGTGTGCGACTTCGAGCCACTGTTGAGGACGTACCGAAGGAGCATCATCGATCTCGCCTCGCTGCGCTATACACCGCTGGTCTCCGGCGGGCGGATCCGGACCCTGATGGCGGCCGGCCTGCCGTGGTTCATGACGGTCCTCGGTCGGGACAGCATCCTCACCAGCCTGCAGGCGCTGCCGTTCCTGCCGGAGCTCGCCGAGGCGACGCTGTTCGCGTTGGCAGTTCCACAGGGCAGCCGGCTGGACGATTTCCGCGAGGAGGAGCCGGGGAAAATCCTGCACGAGTTCCGCTACGGGGAGTCGGCCGTGTTCGAGGAGCAGCCGCACACGGCATACTTCGGCAGCGCCGACTCCACCCCGCTCTACGTGATATTGCTCGACGAGTACGAGCGCTGGACCGGTGACGACGCCGTGGTGCACGAGCTCGAATACGAGGCACGTGCCGCGCTCGCCTGGCTCGACACGTACGCCGACATCATGGGCAATGGTTACGTCTGGTATCAGCGCCGCAACGAGCAGAGCGGCCTGGTGAATCAGGGCTGGAAGGACTCCTGGGATTCGATCTCCTACAACGATGGCCAGCTGCCGGGATTCCCGCGAGCGACCTGCGAGTTGCAGGGTTACGCGTACGACGCCAAGCTCCGCGGTGCCCGCCTGGCCCGACGGTTCTGGGGTGACCCAGCGTATGCCGACCGGCTGGAGCGAGAGGCCGCCGACCTCAAGGAGCGGTTCAACCGGGACTTCTGGATTGAGGATCGGCAGTACTATGCCCTCGCCCTCGACGCCGAGGGCAGACCGGTCGACGCACTCACGTCGAACATGGGCCATCTGCTCTGGAGCGGAATCGTCGATGAGTCCCGGGTCGGTAAGGTCGCCGAGCATTTGCTCGGCCCGAAGTTGTTCTCTGGTTGGGGCGTGCGGACCCTGGCCGCGGATGCGGGGCGGTACAATCCGGTCGGCCGTCACGTGGGTACGGTGTGGCCCTTCGACAACTCGTTCATCGCCTGGGGATTGCGCCGTTGCGGCCTTTCGGAAGAGGCGGGGCGGATCGCTGGGGCGATGATCGAGGCGGCCGAGTTCTTCGACGGGCGGCTACCGGAGGCGTTCGCCGGTTATGACCGAGCGCTGACGGAGTACCCGGTCGAGTATCCGGCCGCCTGCAGTCCTCGGGCGTTGTCATCAGGCGCCCCGCTGCTGCTGCTGCGCGTCATTCTCGGCCTTGAACCGCACGCTGATCATCTGATTATCCGGCCCGCGTTGCCGAAGCTGATCGGCCGGCTCGAACTTCTCGACATTCCTGGACGATGGGGGCGGATAGACGCCCTCGGCCGCCCACGGTAGCAGCTACCCATCCTCAAACCGCCGCTGACCCGGCTGGGCGGACTGCTTCAATCGGCCCGTTACGAACGCAGAGCTGACGTCTGCCAAGCCCTGCTCAGCCTGGCTGAGGTGCCCCGGGTTCTCAGGACAGGGATCCAAAGTAGAGGTCAGTCTTTCGGTAGGAGGGTGTAGCGCACGGTCTGCAAGCGGATCAGCCCATCCTGGAAGACGAACGTGCCGATGCCGTCGACCGCCCGGTTCCTCCTGGCTGCAGCGGCTCACCGTCGACGACAACACCCGCCGCGGCTACGAATCCCACGTCCGCGTGCACCTCATCCCGCACATCGGCGACGTCGTCCTGGACAAACTGCTCCCGAAGGGGGTCGGTCTGGGTCTAGGCGTCTCGCGCTCGGTCGATGCCGGGTCGGCTAACCGGCCGGTCCTGCGTCCGTAGCTGCTCCACTACCGTCAGGCGGTGCGGACGACGGTGTCTCCGCACCCGCCGGCCTGGCATGATCCAGCCATGCCGGTCGACCGTCGCTCGCTGCTCGGACTCGGGCTCTCCGCCGCCACCGCGGCGCTCACCGGCTGCCGGGCGGCACCGCCCACGGGCCACGCCGGCTCGTGGCGGACGCCGGGCGCGTCGGCCCCGGGCCAGGGCGCCGCCGCGGTCACCGGGCCGGTCGTCCGCACCTCCCCGGTCAGCCGGCGGCTGACCACCGTGCTCACCGGCCACCTGAAGCCGACCAGCCTGAACCCCGCCCACCCGATGTACGCCGGGGCGGTCGCGCTCGCGCTCAACGGTGGGCAGCCGTACGCCGAGACGGCCGTCGGCGAGGCCCTGCGCTTCGGTGCCGGGCCGGTCCTCCTGCCCGCCGGCGAGCGGGTCCGGATGCGCACCGACTCCATCTTCGACCTCGCCTCGATCACCAAGGTCTACACGTCCATCCTCGCCCTGCGGCAGGTCGACAAGGGCCGACTCGACCTCGACGCGCCGGTGGTGAGCTACCTGCCGGAGTTCACCGGTGCCGGCAAGTCGGCCGTCACGGTGGCGATGCTGCTCGCGCACACCAGCGGGCTCCCCGTGGGTGCCACGGTGACCGGCTACGCCACGCTGGCCGAGAAGTGGCAGGCCGTCCTGGCCACCCCGCTGGTCAGCGGGGCGATCCCGGGCCGGGTGTTCCGCTATTCGAGCGTGGGGCTGATGGTCGTGGGCAGGCTGGTGGAGAAGGTCACCGGCCAACGGCTCGACCAGGCGCTGAGGACCGAGTTGACCAACCCGCTCGGCCTGCGCTGGACCGGCTTCAACCCGAACACCTGGCTCAGCGCCATGGACCGGGCCACCCGGCTGGTGGCCACCGACGCGCGCTCCTCGCGGGGGCTGCTCCGGGGCGTGGTGCACGACGACGTGGCCAACCACCTGGGCGGCATCGCCGGGCACGCCGGCATCTTCAGCACCGCCGAGGAGGTCGCCGTCATCGGCCAGTTGCTGCTCGACGGCGGCACGTACGGCGGCCAGCGGATCCTGGCCGAGAGCACCGTCCGCCGGATGCTGACCAACGCCAACGCCGGGCTGCCCGCCGTCGACCCGGAACGCCCGAACCGGACCGCCGACCACGGGCTCGGCGTGGTGCTGCACCAGCCGTGGTTCATGGGTCGGCTCAGCGCCCCCACCACCTTCGGGCACACCGGCTTCACCGGCACGTCGCTGCTGGTGAGCCCCGCCCGCCGGACCGTCTTCGTGCTCCTCACCAACCGGGCCCACCCGAACTGGAGCTGGGCCGACCCCGATCCGGTGCGGGTCGCGACCGCCAACGTCCTGGCCCGCCTGCCCATCCTGTCGGCCACCGCCACCAGATGACGGCGGCGCGGCGTCCCGTCCCACCTCCCCGAGCGACGGGCGTCGCGGTCACCGGGTCTCGGGCAGGGTGACCGGCGGGCCGAACCGGACCGGAACGCCGGGCGAATACAGCACGCTGGCCGGCGGTCCCGCCGGCGGCGGCAACCCGGCGGCGGCGACCAGTTCGTCGTCCAGGCGCAGCAGCTCGGCCCGGTGCAGCGGCCAACGGGGATGCCAGTTCGGCAGGTGCAGCGTGCGCCCGTACGCGCGGGTGTGCAGCCCCCAGCGGGCGGTGACGAAGTGCTCCAGCGGGGTCGGGTCGGCGATCGGCTCCCCCACCCGTACCACCATCCGGCTCGTCGCTCCGACCGGTCCGGGCCAACGCCGCCGGCACCGGTAGGTGAAGTGGTCACCGTCGCGGTCCAGCCGCATCGCCGACCACAGGTACGGCAGTCGCAGGGTCGCCCGGGCGACCAGCACCGGCACCAGCCGGGACGCGTCGAGCGAACGGAACACCACGGCCCGCCGGCCGGTGTGGTCGACCGAGTAGAGCCGGACGTTCGTCTCCCAGAAGCTGCCGAAGTACGGCACCCCCGGCCCGGTGCCGAGGCCCAGCCCCACCATCCGGAAACCGATCAGGCCGACGTAGCTGAGCCCGTCGAGCGTGTCCGGACGGGTGCCGGCGGGCAGCAGGGGCGCGACCACCTCCGGTGCGACCGCCCAGTGCAGGAAGGTGAGGTGCTCCCAGCGCTGCCCCAGGATCGCCCGCCGGAACCGCTGCTCCGGGGCGCAGTCGACCGGCTCGATGTCCACCCACCCATCCTGCCCCGTCCCCGCGGCCGGCGGAGCCTCCCCCGCCCGGCCGGGGATCACCTGACTGTTGTCGATTGCCGGCGTTTCCGGGCCCGGTCCGGGCTACGGTCTTCCGGTGAGGGCTCGTACCCGCGCGGTGGAGGCACTCAAGGCTGATCCGGCCATGTCGTCGCTGCGCCGGTCGCTGGAGTCCTACTACGGCGATCCGGAGCGCGAGGCGGCGATGGACGAGTTCTACGCCCGCTTCGTCCGGCCCGGCGACGTGGTCTTCGACATCGGGGCCCACGTGGGCGACCGGACCGGCAGCTTCCGTCGCCTCGGGGCACGCGTCGTCGCCGTGGAGCCGCAACAGCTGTGCGTGCGCGCCATCCGGCGCATCTATGCCGGGGAGGACGACGTCGTCGTCGTCGAGGCGGCCTGCGGAGCGGACGAGGGCAGCGTCCGCCTGCACGTCAACTCCCGCAATCCCACGGTGACCACGGCGTCCTCGCACTTCCTGCAGGCGGCCCACGGCGCCGGCGGCTGGGAGGACGAGGTGTGGGACGCCACGGTCGAGGTGGCCGCCACGACGCTCGACTCCCTGATCCGCCGCCACGGCACGCCGACCTTCGTCAAGATCGATGTGGAGGGCTTCGAGGAGGCGGTGCTGGCGGGCCTGAGCCGCCCGCTGCCCGCGTTGTCCTTCGAGTTCACCACGATCGAGCGGGCCGTGGCGCGGCGCTGCGTCGCCCGCCTCACCGCGCTCGGCTTCGACGCGTTCAACATCGCCTTCGGCGACGACATGGCCCTGGCCTTCGGGGAGTGGATGTCGGCGACGGAACTGGCGGAGCGGCTCAGGTCGCTGCCGCACGAGGTCAACTCCGGGGACGTCTACTGCGTGGCGCCGACCGCCGGGTAGCGCCCATGCGCCGCCTCCTCCCGCGGGAGGAGACCGGGCTCCGACCGCCGGCCGCAACCGGGGCCCGAGGTCGGGCGCGCCCCGACGACCGGTTCACGAGCATCTACAGGTATGACTACCTCGTTGCGCCGGGCGGCACACTGGCACCGCCCCATGATGGTCTTCGTCGCGGGGATGGCGGTGCTCGCCGTCGTCGCCGCGATCGGCATCCTCGCCGATCCCCGCGTCCTCACCGGCGTCCCGATCTGGCTCAAGCCGTTCAAGTTCGCCGTGTCGTTCGTGCTGTACGGCACCACCCTCGCCTGGATGCTCTCCCTGCTGCCGCGACGCAGCCGGACCGCGGAGCGGGCGGGCACGGTCATCGTCGCGATGTCGCTGGCCGAGATGGCGGTGATCGTCGGGCAGGTGCTGCGCGGCACGACCAGCCACTACAACGAGACGACTCCGCTGAACGCCGCACTGTGGCAGGTGATGGGCGCGTCGATCATGGTGCTCTTCGTCGCGCACCTCGTCATCGGCATCGTGGTCCTGCGGCAGCCGATGGCGAACCGGGTCGCCAGGTACGCGGTCGGGTGGGGGCTCGGCCTGTCCCTGCTCGGCATGCTGGCGGCGATACCGATGGTGGTGCCCGGCCAGGACCTGGCGGCCGAGGGGATCGCCGGGGCGCACAGCGTGGGCGTACCGGACGGCGGGCCCGGGCTCCCGCTGGTCGGCTGGAGCACCACCGGCGGGGACCTGCGGATCGGGCACTTCGTGGGGCTGCACGCCCTGCAGGCGCTACCGATCCTGGCGATCCTGCTGAGCCGGTTCCTCGGGGCGTGGCTGGACGAGCGCAGCCAGGTGCGGCTGGTGGTCGTCGCGGGCGCCGCCTACGGCGTACTCACGATGCTGTTGACCTGGCAGGCGCTGCGGGGACAGCCGCTGCTGCGGCCGGACGCCCTCACGCTGGCCGCCGCCGCGGCCTTGGCGGCCGCGACCGCGACCGCCGCCGCGCTGGTCCTCGTCCGCCGACGCCGCTCCGAACTGGCGCTGGCCGCATGACCGGGACGCTGTTCACCCTGACCTTCGCGCTGGCCGCGCCGTTCTGGGCGCTGATGCTGCTGCTGCCGCGCTGGTCCGGGACCGCCCGGATCATCTCTTCTCCGCTGATCGTGCTGCCGGTCCTGGTGAGCTACGCGCTGCTGGTGCTCCCGGCGCTCGCCGACGTGCTGCCGGCCGTGACGGCGCCGACCCTGCCGGGGGTGCGCGACCTGCTCGGCAGCACCGACGGCGCGGCGGCGGCCTGGGCGCACATGGTCGGGTTCGACCTGTTCGTCGGCCGGTGGGCCTGGCTGGACGGTCGGGAACGGGGGGTGCCGGCGCTGGTGATGGCTCCGGTGCTGGTGCTGACGATCCTGCTCGGGCCGCTCGGGCTGGCCGCCTACCTCGGTCTCCGGGCGAGGTGGGCCCGGCCGGCGGTCGTTCCGGCCCGCGAGTCGCAGCGCCTAGGCTGATCCGGTGGGGTGGGTGGGACGGCTCTTCGACGCGCGCGACACGTTCGCGCGGATGCTGCTGCTCGACCTCAGCGGCGTCGGCTACCTGGTCTTCGGCGCCCACGCCGGACGCTCACCGACGACCACCCAGTGGATCCTCGCGCTGGTCGCGTTCGCCGTCGGGCTGGTGTGCCACCGCCGGGCGCTGGTCAACCTGGTGGCGCAGGCCGCGCTGCTGGCGGTCGCCATCCAGCTCGTCGACGACACCACGATCAACCAGGTCGGTGCCAGCTGGGCCCTGTTGGAGCTGGCCATGCGGGCGGACCGGCCGCGGCTCATCTGGCTGGCCGCCGGGCTGCTGGCCGCGGTGGACCTGACCGACTCGATCGGCGACCCGTTCCGGCGGTTCCTCTCCGGCGTCTTCGGGCTGACCGTGGAGGTCGGCGTGCCGCTGCTGCTCGGCCTGGTCATCCGCACCACCCGGGAGCTCGGCCGGCAGGCCGAGGAGCGGGCCGCGGCCGAGCAGCGCCGGCGCGAGTCGGAGAGCCGCGCCGCCCGCGCGGACGAACGCAGCGCCATCGCCCGCGAGCTGCACGACGTGGTCGCGCACCACGTGGCGTCGATGGTGCTGCGGGTGGGCGTGGCCCGGCACGTGCTGACGGAGCTGGATCCGCGGGTGGGCGAGGTCTTCGACGACGTGCACGGCACGGGGACCGCCGCCCTGGCGGACCTGCGCCGGCTGGTCGCGGTCCTGCGCGACCCCGACGGGGTACGCGGTGACGCGGCGCTGACCGCGATCGAGCCGGCGGCGCTTCCGGCGGCACTCGGCGCGGCGGTCGACCGGGCCCGCCAGGCCGGTGTCACCGTGGAGGCCGACATCGACCCGGCGGTCGGTTCGCTCGACGCCGTCCGGGGCCTGGCGGTGTTGCGGCTGACCCAGGAGGCACTGACCAACGTGGCCAAACACGTCGGCACGTCGGCGCGGGCGCGCCTGGCGGTGTCGGTGGTCGACGGGGCCGTGCACTGGGAGGTCCGCGACGACGGGCACGGCCGGGTGCCGGCGGCGGTACCGCCCGGCGGTGGCCACGGCATCACCGGCATGCGCGAGCGCGTCGAGGTTCTCGGCGGCCGGCTGGAGGCCGGCCCGACCGGCGCGGGTTGGCGGGTACGCACCGTGCTCCCGGCCGCCGCGTCGACCGCTCCCCCCTGCCCGCCGGTCCCCCGCGCCGGCTCGGCCGCACCCCACGAGACGGAGCTCGCATGATCCGCGTCCTGCTGGTCGACGACCAGCACCTCATCCGCGCGGGCCTGCGCATGCTCTGCGACGCCCAGCCCGACATCGAGGTCGTCGGCGAGGCCGACAACGGTCGCGACGCGATCAGCCTCGCCGCGCGGCTGGTACCCGACGTCGTCGTGATGGACCTGCGCATGCCCGGCGTCGACGGGATCACCGCGACCAGCCGGATCCTCGCCGACCGCCCCGCCACCCGTGTGCTGGTGCTGACCACCTTCGGCGACGACGACCACCTCTATCCGGCCCTGACCGCCGGTGCCTGCGGGTTCCTGCTCAAGGACGCACCCCCCGCCGACCTGCTCGACGGCGTCCGCCGGGCCGCCGTGGGCGACAGCCCGTTCAGCCAGGAGGTGCTGCAACGCCTGGTCCAGCGCGCGGTGCACGCCCGCCCCGAGACGCCGCAGCCGGCCCCGGGGCTGACGGCGCGCGAGCAGGACGTGCTGAACCTGGTCGCCGAGGGGCTGTCCAACACCGAGATCGCCGACCGGCTGCACATCGGCGTCACCACGGTGAAGACCCACATCACCAGCCTGATGACCAAGACCAACAGCCCCAACCGGGTACGCCTGGCCCTGTTCGCCCGCGGCGGCTGAGTGACGCCTGCGCAGGCTGGATGCGCGCGCTGATCAGGTCAGGCGAGGAGGTGCCGGAGGGTCTCCGGGCCGCTGTCCCGCTGCCCCGCGCGGTCGAAAGTCGCTTGCCGCGCACGGTGGGCTCCGGGATGGTGGTGTCCATGACGCTCTGACGGACAGCACCCCTGCTCAGGCCACCGCGGCGCCGACCGGCGCCGTCATGCCGCCCGTCCGTACCCTTTCGCGAGAAGCGAGCGTCCTTGTCTCAGCACCACTCCCGGCCGCCGTCCACCCCGGCCACCGTCACCGTGTTCGCCTCCCCCACAAGCTGGATCGAGTCGAATGCCCTCGCGCAGTGCCAGCAGGTGGCCGCCCTCGACGGCATGATCCACGTCGCCGGCATGCCGGACCTGCACCCGGGCAAGGGCGCCCCCATCGGCGCCGCCATGGCGTCGACCGTGTTGTATCCGTTCCTGGTGGGCTCCGACATCGGTTGCGGCATTGCCGTGTTTCCCATCAAGCTCAAGCGCGCCGTACCCGAGAAGCTCGCCGCCCGATTCCCCGACCTCGACCGCCCGTTGGACCCCGAGCGGGATGCCGACGACCCGGCCTGGGCCGTCATGGCGGGCGACGTTCCCGCCGGTCACGTCGAGGGCCTCGGAACGGTCGGCCGGGGTAACCACTTCGTCGAGCTGGCGCGGATCGACAGCGTCGTCGAGCCGGGCCACGCGAGCCGTCTCGGGCTCGCCGCAGGCGACTTCGTTCTCATCGTCCACAGCGGTTCCCGAGGGCTGGGCGAGCGGATCCTGCGGGCGCACACCGAGGTCCACGGCGCGGGCCGCACCCCTGATGCCGCCGCCTACCTGGCGATGCATGACGACGCCGTACGCTGGGGTTCGCTCAACCGGCGGCTGATGGCCGCCCGGGTCGCCCACGCCCTGGGAGCGGAACCCACCGAGCCGATCGTCGATCAGTGCCACAACCTGGTCGAGGTCCGCGACGGGGTCTACCTGCACCGCAAGGGCGCGGCGCCGGGTGACGGCCGCGACGTGCTCATCGCCGGTACGCGCGGCACTCCCTCCTACCTCGTGGCCGCCCACGCCGGCCCGGATGCCAACCACTCCGTCGCCCACGGCGCGGGCCGCAAGATGTCCCGGGCGGACGCCCTGCGCCGGGGCCGGGCCAAGCACACCGTCGAGGAACTGCGCCGTACCCCGGTGGGGTCGCTGGTGGTGTGCGGGGACCGTCAACTGCTCTTCGAGGAGGCGCCCACTGCCTACAACGCATCGAGCAGGTGATCAGCGACCTCGTCGACCACGACCTGGCCACCCCCGTGGCCACCACCGTCCCCCTGGTCACCTACAAGACGCCCGACATCGGGTCCACGCCCCGATCGGACCGCCGGAACCACCGCCGTGAACGGGGCCGGCCATGAGCGTCCACCTGCTCATGTCCGCCGGGCGTGGCCCGCAGGAGTGCGCCTGGGCGCTGGCCCAGCTGCTGGGCCGGCTGGCGGCCGACGCCACCCGGCAGAACCTGGTGACCCATCGGGTCCAGACCGTACCCGGGGACCGGCCCGGCACCTACCGGTCGGCACTGGTCGAGATCTCCGGCGCCGGCGCCGAGGCGTTCGCCGCCTCGTGGAGCGGAACCCTGTGCTGGCAGGCCCCCAGCCCCTACCGCGCGGACGCCGGCCGGAAGAACTGGTACGTCACCGTCCGACCGTGCCGGGTCGACAGCCCGGTCACGACCTTTACGGAAGCAGATGTCGACATCGTCGCCTGCCGTACCGGCGGCCCCGGCGGTCAGCACCGCAACAAGGCCAGCACGGCGGTACGGGCAACCACCGTCCCTCCGGCATCGTCGTCGTGGTCGACACCGAGCGGCAGTTCAGCCTCAACCGCCGCATTGCCGTCCAGTTGCTGCGCCAGCGCATCGAGCACGGCGACGAGACAGCGCGGCGCGCCGCCACCACCGCCCGATGGCGCATCCACGACGAGCTCGTACGGGGCAACCCCACCCGCATTGAACGTCCGCATCCGTCAGGACAGGACACGGCCACACCGCATCGGCCACGCCGGCGACGGCGGCAGTCCGCACAGCCGCGCTCACCGCGGTAGGAACATCGCATCCGCCACCAACGGGATCGACGCAGCGAAGCGGCGTTCAGGAGAAGCTGACGCGGGGCGGGTCAATGCGGCGGCGCACCCAGGCTGTCACAGATTGTGGCGGTCGTCGGCCGGCAGGCGAGGCGGTTCCGGCGGCTCGGGCGACTGGTCGGGCTGACCAAGCTGCGCGACCTGGGTCGGATCGAGGACCCGAGAGAGGAACGAGCGGGTCCGTTCGTGCCGTGGCGCACCGAGCACCTCCTGCGGCCGCCCCTGCTCGACCACCACGCCGCCATCCATGAACACGACCCGGTCGGCCACGTCCCTGGCGAACGCCATCTCGTGGGTGACCACCATCATCGTCATGCCGTCCTCGGCCAGGTTGCGCATGACGGTGAGCACGTCACCGACCAGTTCCGGATCGAGCGCGGAGGTCGGCTCGTCGAAGAGCATCAGCTTGGGCTCCATCGACAGCGACCGAGCGATCGCCACCCGCTGCTGCTGCCCGCCGGAGAGTTGCGACGGGAACGCGTCGGCCTTGTCGGTCAGCCCGACCCGCTCCAGGTTGTTGCGCGCGATCCGCTCTGCCTCGGCGCGGCCGCGCCGGAGCACCCGGCGCTGGGCGATGGTGAGGTTGTTCAGCACGGTCAGGTGCGGGAAGAGGTTGAACGACTGGAAGACCATCCCGATGCCGCGACGTACGGAGTCGATCTCGACATCCGGGTCGGTCATCTCGACCCCGTTTACCCAGATCTTGCCGGCGGTCGGCTCCTCCAGCAGGTTGACGCACCGCAGCAGCGTCGACTTGCCGGATCCGGACGGCCCGATGACGCAGACCACCTCGCCGTGGCCGACCTCGAAGTCGATGCCCTTGAGCACTTCGAGCGGACCGAAGGACTTGTGCAGGTCGCGGATCTCGACGGCGGGGCGGGGTTGGGTGGTCGTCATGTCAGTCACCGAGCCTTGGCGTAGCGGAGTTCGAGACGTCGTACCACCTGGGAGAGGGGCAGCGTGATGACCAGGTAGGCGAACCCGGCCACCAGCAGCGGGGTGGCGTTCACCCGGTCGTTCAGCGTGTCCCGACCGAACTTGGTGACCTCGATGGTCTGCGCGGTCACGCCGAGCACGTACGCGAGCGACGAGTCCTTGGTGAGCAGGATGAGTTCGTTCGTCAGCGGTGGGATCACGACCCGGAACGCCTGCGGGATGACAATGGTGCGCATCGCGGTGAAGTGCGACATGCCGAGGGTGCGCGCCGCCTCCATCTGCCCCTTCGGCACGGCCTGGATGCCCGCCCGGATGGTCTCGGCCATGTACGCCGCGGCGGTCAACCCGAGACCGATCGCGATCGAACCGAACACGCCGCCCGGAATCTCCCGCTCCGGGAAGGCGATCGGAATGCCGTACCCGACGAGGAAGAGCACCAGCAGCGCGGGCAGACCCCGGAACAGCTCGATGTACGCGGTTGCGACCCAGCGGTACGGCGCCACCCGGGACAGCCGCATCAGCGCGAGGATGGTGCCGAACACGAGGCCGAAGGCGAACGCACCCAGCGTGTAGAGGATCGTATTGCGCAGCGCGACGGTGATGATCGTCGGGAACATCGACTCGATGATGTCGACGCGGAAGAACGCCTCGCTGAGCCTGTCCCAGTCCGCGGCGAAGATCACCGCGGCGATGACGGCGATGAAGGCCAGGTACTGGAGCCAGAGGAACAGCCGCTCTCGCTGGCGGCGTCGCAGCTTCACTGTTCGATGCTCCTTGCTACGCACAGGTTGAATACGCGGAGGGCGCGCGACAGGCGCGCACCCTCCGGTCGTGGGGTTCGATCAGGCGTTCGGCCGCTTGCCGATCCACTTCTCGTAGACGGCGTCGTACCTGCCGTCCTGCTTGGCCTTGGCCAGCACCTCGTTGATCTTCTTGAGCAGTTCCGGGTTGCTGTCCTTCTTCACCGAGAACCCGTACTGCTCGCCGGTGTCGAACTCGGCCGCCACCTCGAAGCCGCCGGGGTGCTCCTTGATGTACTCGGTCCAGACCGGCAGGTCGTTGATGGCGGCCTCCACCTGGCCGTTGGCGAGGGCCTGCTGCAGGGCGGCGAGATCCTCGAACTCGACGAGTTGCAGGCCCTTCTCCTTCTCGAACTTCCGGGCGTAGTCACGGCCCGTGGTCGCCGCCTGGACGCCCAGCTTCTTCCCCTTGAGGTCGTCCAGCGACTTGAGCGGCTTGCCGGTCTTGACCAACATCGCCTGCGTCGCGTCGAAGTACGGGTCAGAGAAGTTCATCACCTTCTGCCGTTCCTCGGTGATCGTCATGCCGGCGGCAGCCGCGTCGCACTTGCCGGTGTTCAGGTCCTGGCCGGACTTGATCCCCTCGAACGGTGTATCGACGATCTTCTGCTCCACGCCCAGTTCCTTGGCGACCAGGTCCATCACGTCGACGTCGAACCCGATCACCTTGCCGCTGGGATCCTTGGACTGGAACGGCGCGTACGGCAGGTGGGTGCAGACGGTCAGCTTGCCCTTCTCAACGAGCTTGACCCCGCTGGCCTGGACCTCACTGTCATCCTTCTTGGCGCATCCCGCGCTCACCGCGAGGGTGGCGATCGCCACGATCAGGCCAGCCTTACGGACTGCGCTGTGGAAAGTCACGCTGTGTCCCTCCGGTTCGGCGCCCGTGTGACAGGCAGCCAGTGTTGGTGCAAAGACGATGTGACAGGCGACGGTACCTGATTCGGCAGGACGTACCTAGATCACGTCGACTCTTGAGTCGATCCTGTAGCCGTCACGGTCAGTAAACCCGGCACTCGGTACGAAACCGGGTGCCAGTGGGCGGCGCCAGCAGACCCGGTCAACCGACGCCGCCCGGTGGGCTACCGGGTGGTCGCGCAGCTGCCGTCGGAGTCGGTCGTGCCGCCGAGGTCGACGATGCGCGCCCGGACGGCCCGGCAGTTGCCGGGACCACTCCGGCTGGTGTTTCCGCTGATCACGGAACCCTTCAGCTCCACCGCGCCGGGTCCGGACCGGTCCTCGGTGCTCCCCGGCAGGTAGGCCAGGGAGATGTTGATACCGCCCCCGCCGTCCTCGGCGTAGTTCTCGGTCACCTCGGAGTCGACCACGGTGACGGTACGTACGCCGCGGACGTCAATGCCACCGCCCAGCCCGGCCAGTTCCCCCGGGCGGGTGGGGTCGTGCGGATTGCTGACCCTGTTGCGGGTGATCGTCGACCGCTCGACCAGGCCGACCGAGTCGAACCGCAGCCCGCCGGCCTCACCCGCCTCGTTGTCGTCCACCAGGCTGTCGCGCAGGGTGAAGGAGGTGAACGGGATGCTCTGGACCGCGCCGCCGAAGCGGGCGCTGTTGCCGGTGAGCCGGACCCGCTCCATCGTGAGGTCGGATGCGTTCAGCGCGGCGCCCCCGCCGTAGTAGTTGTAGACCGAGGCGACCGGGGCCGACACGCCGCCGGTAATGGTGAGGTCCGAGATGGTGGCCGGTCGCAGGACGGTGAAGACCCGGTCGAGCCGACCGCCGTCGATCACCGTACGGTCCCGGCCGGCGCCCACGATGGTGGTGGGCTTGACGATCTTCAGGTTGCCATGCGCGGTGTCGGCGAGGGTGTAGTCGGTGAACGCGCGGCCGACCAGCGGCGGGATGCGCAGGGTGTACCGCCCGGCGGGGACCACGATGGTCGAGTCCGACTGTGCGTTGGCCTCCATCACCGCAGCCCGCAGCGTGCAGACGCCGTCGGCGGTGCGGCACCGCCCGTCCCCGGGCGTCCGATCAGGAGCGTCGGAGGTGCTGTCCACTTCGAACCTCCCCGGCGGCGGGGTTACCGCACTGCCCCAAGCGGGGACGCCGGGGACTGAGACGACGGTCAACGACAGGGTCAGCGCGCCCGCGGCCAACCGCGGCGCATTCATCAGGTTCTTCATATGCCAATAGCTACCGCCGGGTAAGCCGGCTAAACGAGCGAAGAACCCCAAAGGGTGTGAAGCATCGCATCCGACCCGTTAACCATGGATTCATCCCGGTCCCCTAACCAGGCGACGTGGACCGCCGGGTACTGCTGTTCGCTGCCGTCGATTGCAGTGGTGTGAACGCCCGGCTGGTCGCGTACCGCTGTCAACCGGTGGACGGGTCAGCGGGCGGCGTCCGGGTGCCCGCGCATGCCGGAGCCACCGCCGCTACCACCGGAGGACCCACCGGCCACGCCCGACCCGTCGTCCTCGGTGACCAGGTCCGGGCGTACGTCGGTGTCGTCCGGGGCCGGGACCTCGGTGTCCGCCTCCACCTGGACGAGGCGGGCCTGGCCGGCCTCGTTCTCGGCGTGCTCCGGATCGACCGGCTGCTTTCCTTGCCGCGCCCTGTACCCCACGGCCGTCTCCCGTCGGTGGTGGATCTGTCCGGCGACGGCTACCCGCCGCCGTCCGGGCGAAACCTTGTCGGTGCACGCCCGCACCCTCGTGCGTCCGGGGGCCGCCGGTGCCTCCGGCCCGCACCCCCCGGCCCGCGCCGACGCCCGCCCGCGCATGCGGGTGCCCTTTCGGAGAATGAGTGGCCTTGGAAGCTGGAATGGCCACTCCTTCTCTGAAGGAGGGCGCCGGGAGGCGGCGGGGTGTACCGGCGGCGGGAGCGGGTAGGCGGGCCCGGCCGACCGGCTGCGCCGCGGCCGGGCTCGAATCGCGGATCAGGGGGGCGGGAGCGATGCCGCTTGCGCAGGCGTCACCTGGTCACCGCGTCCGACCCGGCCGGCGCCACCCGCCGCCGCACCGCCGATGAGCCGGGTCCGGAACCTGCGCGTCCGCCCCGACCTGCTGTACGTGGCGAGCGGGTGGAGCACCCTGGTCACCGACGTGCGCGGCCGGATCACCGGCGCCGAGCCGCAGGGCTTCTTCGCGCGCAACACCCGGATGCTCAGCGCCGAGCGGCTCACGGTGGACGGCCGGGAACCGGTCGCGTTCAGCACCGCGAACGTACGGGGTCACGCGCAACTGTCGTACGCCGAACTCGGCGACGGCGAGGCGCTGCCCTCGCAGGCGGTCTACCTGCTGACGGAACGGTTCGTCGGGGACGGGCTGCGCACCCGGCTGAGCGTGGTCAGCTACGCCGCCCGGCCACGCACCCTGCCGGTGCGGATCCACCTCGCCGCCGACTTCGCGGACACCAGCGAGGCCGAGACGGGACGCCGCCGGCAGTTCGGCGACGTCGACCGGGCGTGGGACCCGGCGGAGCGGGAACTGCTCCTGACCTACCTGCGCGACGACCTGGACCGGGCGGTGGCGATCCGGATACGCGCCGACGCCCCCGTCCGGTACGTCGACGGCGCGCTCGCCGTCGACGTCACGGTGCCGCCGGGTGGCAGCAGCCGGGTGGATCTCCTCGTCGAGCCCGTCTTCGACGGCGAGCGCCTGGTCGCGCCGCCGCCGACGTTCACCGACCCCACCGACGCCGCCACGGCCGCCGGCGCCCGCCTCGCCCGCGAGTTCACCCGGCTGAGCAGCAGCAACTTCGACGTCACGGCGGCCTGGCGGTGCGCGGTCGACGACCTGACCGTGCTGCCGCTCGGCGAGCCGGCCGGGCCGACGGCGCCGATGGCCGGGTTGCCGATCTACCAGGAGATCTTCGGCCGGGACACGATGACCGCGTCGTGGCAGGCGTTGGTGGCCGGGCCGACGATGCTGGCGGACAGCCTTCGGCTCAACGCCCGCCACGTCGGGCAGCGCGTCGACGACCGGCGCGACGAGGAGCCGGGAAAACCGCTGCACGAGGCCCGCCTCGGCCCGGTGTCGGTGCTCGGGCTCGACCCGTTCACCCACTACCACGGCGACTGGTCCACGGCGCCGGACTTCCTGGTCTTCCTCGGGCAGTACCTGGCCTGGACCGGGGACCTGGACACGGTGCGGGAACTGCTGCCGACGGCGCACCGCGCCCTGGACTGGCTCGACCGGTACGGCGACCTGGACCGGGACGGCTTCCTGGAGTACCACTGCCGCGCCCGGTCCGGCCTGAAGAACCAGGGGTGGAAGGACTCGGACACCGCCGTCGTCGACGAGCACGGGCAGGTGGTGCCGAACCCGATCGCGAGCAGCGAACTCCAGGCGTACTGGTACGCCGCGCTACGGCACGCCGCCGTGGTGTTCGCCGCGACGGGCCGGCCCGCCCTCGGCGCGAAGCTGGTGGCCCGGGCCCGCGCGTTGCGTCGCCGCTTCCACCGGGCCTACTGGATGCCCGATCAGGGCTGCTACGCGATGGCGCTCGGGCCGGACGGGCGGCAGGTGCGGTCGGTCAACTCCAACGACGGCCACCTGCTGACCACCGGCATCGTGCCGACCCGGGTCGCCGGCCTGGTCGCCCGCCGGCTGCTGGCGCCCGACATGTTCAGCGGCTGGGGGGTGCGGACCCTGTCGGCGGCGCATCCGGCGTACAACCCGTTCAGCTACCACCGGGGCAGCGTGTGGCCGGTGGAGGCGGGCACCATCGGTCTCGGCCTGGCCCGGTACGGCTGCTGGGCACAGCTGCACCGGCTGGCCGAGGGGATGTTCGCCGCTGCGGCGCTCTTCGAGGACCACCGCCTGCCGGAGGTGCTCAGCGGCCTGCCCCGCGACGACGCCCATCCACATCCCGGCGTCTATCCCGACTCCTGCTCGCCCCAGGCGTGGTCCGCCAGCTCGGTGGTCGCGCTGGTCCAGGCGCTGCTGGCGCTGCGCCCGGCCGCACCGCTGCGGACGATCTTCGTGGACCCGCACCTGCCGGAGTGGCTGCCGGACCTGACGCTGGAGGGCGTACAGGTGGGACGGGCCACCGTCGACCTCACGGTGCGCCGCCGGCGCGGCGGGCGCACGTCGATCCGCGCCCGCGGCGACCGGATAGCCGTGGTGCGCCGCCCGACGCTGCAGGCGACGGCGGTCACCCGCCACCGCTCCTGACCAGCGGTACGCCGCCGGCGCCCGCCGGTCCGGATCGCCGCCGTCGGGCAGAAGGGGTGGCGATGCCGTCCGGGAGAGCCGCCTACGAGGACCTCAGATGGCCGTGGCCTTGGCTACCTTCCACTCGCCGTCGACCGGGACCAGCGTGAGCACCACGCGGTTCTGGTCGACCTTCTCCCCGGCGGTGTTCACGTTGCGCCGGAACTGGTTGAGGTACACCAGCAGCTCGACCCGGTCGGTGGTCGCGGTCACCACGCCCGTCGCGGACACCTCCGCAGCCACGACCGCCTGCTGCTTCGCGGCGGTCTGCTTCAACGCCGCCGTGGTCTGCTCGTACTCCTTCCCGAAGGAGCCGGTGGCGAAGCTGCGGCCGTTGGCGACGCTGTCGTCGAAGGTGCGGTAGTCGTAGGAGAAGATCGCCTTGGCGGCGGCGGGCGCGGTGGCCAGCGCCTGACGTACGGCGGTGTCCCGCTGCTCGGCGCGGTGGTCGCCCCACCACGCCAGACCGGCGACGGCGGTCGCGACCACGATCGCCACGACCAGAGCCGGGACGAGCCCGATCCGGGCGGCGGGCCGCCGGAGCACGCGCGGCCGTCGCGCGAAGTCGACCAGGGTACGCACGGGTCCTCCCTCTCTCATCCGACGAACTGCAGGCGGGACACCAGCCACCGGCCGGAGTCCTTGTCGTGGACCAGGTCCATCTGGATCCGGTAGTGCGACGGCCGCCCCTCGGGCGACTTGACGTTCTTGACGGTGGCGTCGACCGCCACCAGCACGACCGCCCGGCCGCGGTCACCGGAGACCAGCCCGGCCCGCAGCACCGACCCGCGCGAGTCGACCTTGTTCTCCACCACCGCGGCCCGGACCTGGGACTGCCCCCGGCTGAACTCGTCCTTGAAGTCACCGGTGGCCCCGGCCGTGATCCGCTGGATGTCCCGGTCCACGCTGGCCGCGCTGACCGAGACGAAGTTGACGCTGGCCTGCTTCGCGGCGGCGATCGCCTCCTGCCGGGCCTGGTCCGTCGCCCGGTCGACGTACCACCGGTGACCGGCCATGCCGGCGGCGGCGAGGGCCGCGGCGAGCACCACCACGAGCAGGACGATCAGCGGGCGCCGCCGTCGCGTCGGCGCTGGCGTGGCCCGCTTCTCCGCGGGGCGGCCCCCGGCGGCCTCCTCCGGGGGAGCGTCCGCGTCCGCCGGGTCGTCACCGGCCGCCGGATCCGCCAACTCCGCCGGGTCCTCGACCGGTTCCTGGTCGAGCCGCTTCAGCACGTCCTCGATCGGCTCCTCCGGCTGGGGAAGCTGACGGGGGACCATCCGGCGTTGCGCCGCCCGGCCCGGCACTCCAGGCTTCGCCCCCTTGATGACTTTCAGCGTGTGGTTCCTGCGTGCCTGCATCGCCACCTCCTTCTTCGCGCCGGTCACGGGGTCACCCCGGCGAGCAGCAACTGCTTCCACGACTGGTCCCCGGCCATCCGGGACTGACCACCGGTCCCGCCGAACTGCAACGGTCGACCGTCGGCGCCGAGCACCAGGCCGGTCGCCGGGTCGTACCCACCGGTGGTGGTTCCGGCCCTCGGCGCGGCGCCGGACGACGCCGGGCCGGCCGCGGGTTCCCGGCCCCCCGGTCGGGGGGCGTTGGCGTTGCCGCGCACGCTGGCGCCGGCCGCCCGCTCCCCGGCGTCGCACTTCGCGTTGCCACCCCCGTACACGCAGGACGGCGGGTCGTTGGCATTGACCACCAGACCGAGGTGCACGGTGCCGTCGCCCGGGGTGACGGTGAAACCGCCGGCGACGGCGATCGGGTACACCACCAGCATCTGCTCGATGCCGGGCAGCCGCCGGGCGGCGATGCCGTTGACGGTCACCAGATTGCCGAGCAGGGTGCCGACCGTCGGTTCCAGTCCCCGCAGCAGTGCGGACAGTTCACGCCCGGCGGGAGGTCCAGCGGCGAGCAGCCGCCGCAGGTCCGGGTCGGCCTCGCGGAGGGTGGCCGCCAGCTGGGCCAGGCCGGCCGCCCACCGGCGCAGCGCCTCGGCCGACTCTGCTTGGGTGGTGAGCACGGTACGTCCGTCGTCGATCAGCGCGAGCGTCTCCGGCAGCCGGGCGTCCGCCTCGGTCAGCAGCGCATCCCCGGCGTCGAGGATGCTGGCCAGCGCCGTCTCGTTGCCCTCGAACGCGGTGCCGAGTTCGGTGATCAGGACGGTGAGGTCCTCGGGGTCGACCGAGCGGACCAGGGCGTCGAGGTTGGTCAGCAGGACCTCCGGGGCGAGCGGGACGCCGGTCCGGTCCGCCGGAATCACCGCCCCGTCGGCGAGGTACGGCCCGCCGTCGCGGTCCGGGCGCAGGTCCACGTACTGCTCGCCGACGGCGGAGCGCTGCGCCACCACGGCCCGCAGGTCGTCGGGCACCCGGACGTCGCGCTGCAACCGCAGGTCGGCGCGGACCCCGTCGCCGTGCAGGGCGACCGCGGTGACCTGGCCGACCGGCACCCCGCGATAGGTGACCGGGGCGTTGGGGAAGATCCCACCGGCTCGGGTGAGGTCCATGTGGACGACGTAGCTTCCGCCGAGCAGCCGGTCGCCGACACCGACGTAGCGGACGGCGACGTAGCCGACGCCGAGGACGCTTACCAGCACGAACGCCAGAACCTGCAGTTTCGCGGTACGTCCGATCATGGCTTCAGTCCCCCTCCGAGGATGTCCGGCAGGCCGCCGATCTGTCCGGTCACCGCGCCGGTCACCGGCAGCACGCACTGCGCCGACATGACGGTGCCCGGGGGCAGTTCGGTCCCGGCGGGGAAGGCGGTGCCCGGTGGCACGACGCCCTTGGGCAGGATCAGTCCGCCGACGGGCACCGTCGAGCCGGGCTTGAGCAGGACGCAGCCCTCCGGCAGCAGACAGTCCTTCGGCGGCGTCCAGGTGGCGGGGAACCTGTCCGGGTCGGGCAGGCACTCAAGGATCGGCAGGCCGGGCAACGGACCGGTGCCGGGCAGCGGGACGGCGGGCGACGGCCCGCCGGCGGCGGGCGGCCTGGCCGGAGTGGCCGTTCTCGGCGCCGCCGCCGGGCCTGCCGGCGAGGGGGCCGCGGCGGCCAGGTTCGCCAGGATCGAGGCCGAGTCGAGGTCGGCGGTGACGGACAGGTTGACGAAGTCGCCGACGATCGCGCCGGTGACGTTCGGCGGGAACGGGTACGACAGCATGAAGTCCAGGGACTTCGGCAGGTCGTCACCGGCGCGTACCAGCTCCTCCAGGATCGGTTGCAACGACCGGAGGTTGGCCACGGTGTCGTCGCGGCTGCGGTTGACGACCCGGGTGCCGACGTCGCCGAGTTTGTCCAGGGCGGTCAGCGCGCTGGTCAGTTGGGCGCGCTGTTGCGCCAGCACGGTCAGGCCGGGGGCGAGGGAGTCCACCGCGTCGCCGAGCACCTGCTTCTGCCGGTTGAGCCGGCCGGTCAGCCGATCGAGGGCGTCGAGGGCGCGGACCAGGTCGGCCTTCTGCTTGTCCAGCCCGCCGATGAACTCGTCGAGCTGGCCCAGCGCGTCCCGGACGGCGGGTTCCCGTCCGGCGAGTGCGGTGCCGAGTTCCTGGTTGATGGTCCGCAGTTGAGCCAACCCGCCACCGTTGAGCAGCAGGCCGAGGGCGGCGAGGACCTCTTCGACCTCGGCGCCGCGGTTGGTGCGGGACAGCGGGATGACGTCGCCGTCGGCGAGTCGGCCGGTCGAGGCTCCGGTGATCGGCGCCGCGACGGTCACGTACTTCTCGCCCAGCAGGCTGCTCTGCCGGACCGCGGCAGTGGCGTTGGACGGCAGGCGCACGTCGGTGCCGATACGCAGGGTGACTCGCGCGGTCCAGCCGGCGAGGGAGATCTTCTCCACGCTTCCGACGGTCACGTCGTCGACCTTGACGGCGGCCTGCGGCACCAGGTCGAGCACGTCGCTGAACTCGGCGGTGACGGTGTACCCCTCGCCCTTCGGGGCGCCGCCGGGCAGCGGCAGGTCGGCGAGGTCGGGCAGGCCGCACCCGGTCGGGAGCAGCGCCATCAGGACCGCGCCGGCCAGGGCGCGCAGCGCCCGGGCGGTCACGGGGTGCCCCGCAGGATGCCGCCGAGGGTGGGGTCGCTGGTGATGCCGGAGCCGCCCGGCGCCTGGTCGGGGATCGACGCACCGGGGGAGCTGATGGGAGGTCCCGGTGAGGACCCGCCGGTCGCCGGGGCGCCGGGCGGCAGCTTGAGCAGCTTGCGCAGCTGGTCGGTCATGGGCAGCCCGCGCTGGTGCAGGGTCTGCGCGAGCGCCATGCACTTCGCGGGCACCTCAGCGGCGGGAAGCTGGTCGACCAACAGGGAGCAGGCGAAGCTGGCTGGGTCGTACGGGCCCATCGCGTTGTTGCGGGTGTCCAGGGTCCCGGACCGTGGGTTGTACGAGAGGGCGAGGTTGTTCACGGCGAGCGGGGCGACGTCGAGGATCTCGATGACCGCCTGTTGCTGGCCGACCAGCACGCCGGTGATCTCCGTCAGCGCGGCGACGTTGGAGGTCAGCGCGGCTCGGTTCTGCTTGACGAACGCGGTGACGTCGGCCAGCGCGGTGGCGAGGTTGCGCAGCGCGGCGGCCAGCTCGTCGCGTTGGCCGGCCAGTTGTTCGGCGACGTCGGCGAGTTGCTGGTTGAAGGCGCGCACCTCCCGGTCGCTGCGGGCCAGCGCGGTGGTGAAGCGTTGCAGGTTGGCGACGGAGCCGAAGAGGTCCTGCCGGCCGTCGGAGAGGGTGGTCAGCGCCCGGGACAGGCCGTCGAGGGTGTCGTGCAGGTTCTGCCCGTTGCCCTCCAGGTTGGCCCGGCCGGTCGCGACGAGGTCGGACAGGGCACCGTCGCGGTTGGCCCCCTCCGGGCCGAGGGTGCGGTTGAAGTCGTCGAGCGCCTGGTAGACATCGTCGATCTCCATCGGCGCGGCGGTCCGCTCCAGTGGGATCTCCGCCCCGTCGGTGAGCCTGGCGCCGCCGGCGTAGGCGGGGGTGAGCTGCACGTACCGGTCGCTGACCACGCTGGGCGGAACGATGAGCGCCTGCGCCTCGGCGGGGACGTCGATCCCCGGGGCGTAGGACATGGTGACCTTGACACTGCGGCCCTGCGGGGTGACCGTGAGCACCTCGCCGACGCGAACGCCCAGCACCCGCACGTCCGATCCCGGGTACACCCCGACGGCACGCGAGAAGTAGGCGACCACCCGCCGGTCGGGTGTGCCGTCACGGAGGACGACCACGCCGGCGGCGACGGCCACCAGCAGGGCGGTGGCGACGGCGACCGGTCGTCGCCAGCGCTGGATGGGACCGGGCATCAGCGGCCTCCCCTCGTCGGTTGGTACGGCTGGAGCAGACCGGCCACGTACGAGTCGAACCAGCGGCCGTTGCCGACCACGTTGGCGAACGTCGAGACGAACGGGCCCATCCGCTGGATGGTCTTCTCCAGGTCTTCCTTGTTGCGCTGCAGGATGGCGACCACCTCGCGCAGCTTGCGCAACGCGGGCTCGATCCGGGCGCGGTTGTCGGTGACCAGTCCGGAGAGCTGCGTGGCGAGTTCGTCGGTGCCGACGAGCAGCTTGTGGATGGCGTCCCGACGCCGGCTCACCTCGGCCAGCAGCGCCTCGCCGTCGGCGACCAGCTTGCGGAACTCCTCGTCCCGGCTGGCCAGCACGGTGGTGACCGAGCGGGCGCGGGAGAGCAGGGTCCGCAGTTCGGCGTCGCGGTCGGCGACCGTGCGGGAGAGCCGGGAGAGTCCGACCAGGGAGGCGTTCACGCTGTCGGGCGTGTCGGCGAAGGTCTCGGACAGGGTGGTGAAGGCGGCGGCGAGCTGTTCGGTGTCGATCTTGTCGAGGGTGTCGGCGAGTCCGGTGACCGCCTGCACCACGTCGAACGGCGCCGCGGTCCGGGCGAGGGGGATCTGCCCGCCCTCGCGCAGCCGCCCGGGCCCGGCCGGTATCAGGGCCAGGTACTTCTGGCCGAGCACCGTCTTGATCCTGATCATGGCGCTGGTGTCGCTGCCGAGGCGGACGCTGTCGTCGTCCAGCCGGAACCGGACCCGGACGTAGGGCGCGCCGTCTCGGGCGAGCTCCACCGCGGTCACCTTGCCCACCCGCACCCCGGCGACCCGCACCTCGTTGCCGGTGGTGAGGCCGCTGGCGTCGTGGAAGGCCGCCTGGTAGGCGCGTCCGGTCAGGTCGGCCAGCCGGTCGAGCTGGAAGGCGCCCAGCAGCGCGGCGACGATCAGCGCCAGCCCGACCGTGCCGATGACGACGGGGTTGCGTTCCCGGAACGGTTTCACTGGCTGCCTCCCGCGCATCGGGCGGCCGGGGCGCTGAACGTGGGCACGTCGATCGGCGCCCGGCCGGCCACCGCCACGTTGCCGTCGAAGTCGCAGAGGTAGAAGTTGAACCAGGAGCCGTAGGAGGCGACGCGGGTCAGGGACGCGTACCGTTCCGGGAGCCGGCCGAGGGTGCCGTCGATGACGGCCGCGTTGCGGTTGAGGTTGCCACTGAGTTCGTCCAGGGCTCGGATGTCCGCGGCGAGCGGTGGTCGTACCTCGTCGATCAGCGCGGACGTGGCGGTGGTGAGCTCACCGATGCTGACCAGCGACTCGCCGATGGCCTTGCGGTCGGCGGAGAGCCCGGAGACGAACTGCTGCAGCTGGCTGATGCTCTGGTCGAGGTTGCGGTCCCGTTCGGCCAGCGTGGCCAGGACGCCGTTGAGGTTGGTGACGACCCGTCCGATGACGGCGTCCCGGTCGGCAAGGGTGTTGGTCAGCGACGCGGTGCGTTGCAGCAGGCTGCTCACCGTGCCGCCCTCGCCCTGCAGCACCTGGATGATCTCGTAGGCGAGCTTGTTGACGTCGTCGGGGTCGAGGGCCGTGAACAACGGCCGGAACCCGTTGAACAGCACGGTGAGGTCCAACGCCGGCGTGGTCTGGCCGAGCGGGATGACGCCGTCGGCCCGCAGCGGCCGCCCCTCCCCCGGCCCCTCGCTGAGCGCCAGGTATCGCTGACCTACCAGGTTCCGGTAGCGGATCTTGGCGCGGACGCTGGTAGCCACCGGGACGTCGCGGGTGACGTTGAAGGCCACCTCCGCGACGGTGCTGTCGACCACCTTGATCCGGCTGACCTGGCCGACCTTCACCCCCGCGACGCGTACGTCGTCCCCGGGGAGCAGCCCGGTGACGTCGGTGAACCGGGCCCGGTAGGTGACGCCGCCGGGCGGGAAGGCACCGAGGGTCTGCGCGAGCAGCGCGGTCAGCAGCAGGGTCACCGCGGCGAAGACCACCAGCTTCAGCAGGGGCGCCATGGTCTTGCTGCTCATCGGGCGTTCACCACCCCTCCGCGTAGCAACGGCCCCCAGAGCAGGACCGCGATGTCGGGAACCTCCGCCGGCGGGGTGCCGGTGACGGCACCGACGAGCGGATTGACCAGGGCACGCTCCTCAGCGGTGCCGGCCCGGCCCATGCCCGGGGACCCGCCGGCCGGCGAGGTCCCCAGCAGGCCGACCGGCAGCGGGGTACGAGGGCGCTCGCCCCGGTAGTCGTAACCGTCGTTGATGGGCACCTCGGGCGCCGGCTTCCCCGGGTCGGGCACGCCCCGGCAGTGCGGGCCGTCGTGCGCGCCGTAGACCGGCTCGTCGCGGCCCTTCTCGTACTTGCCGCCGTCACGGGTGACCTCGAGGGTGATGTGCATCCGCCCGCCGGCGAAGACCTCCTCGACGCGGGGTTGCAGGGCGACCAGGCCGCTCATCATGCACGCGTACTCCGGGGAGTACGTGGCAAGCAGTTGCAGCACCGGTCGGCTGACCTGGCCGAGGGAGATGAGCTGGTCGCCGTGGCGGTCCAGGAAGCCGCGCGTGAGGTCCGCCGTGTCGGTGGTCTCGATGAGGAACGCCGCCAGCTGTTCACGCTGGTCGGTGACGGTGCGGGAGGTGACGGTCACGTCGCGCAGCAGGGCGAGCAGGTCGGGCAGCGCGGCGTCGTAGCTGTCCAGCACGACCGCCAGTTTCCGGATGTCCTCCGCGATGGTCGGCATGGCCGGGTTGAGCTGCTTGAGGTATGCGTCGAGCCGCTCGACGTTCGCGCCGAGCTGCTCGCCGCGTCCCTCCAGCGCGGTGGCGATGGCGCCGAGCGTCGCGGCAAGCTGGTCGGGCCGCACCGCCTGCAGCAGGGGCAGCGCCTGGTCGAGGACCCGTTCCAGCTCGACGGCCGTACGGCTGCGGTCCTGGCCGATGACCGCGCCGTCGCGGATCGGTGCGGCCGGGCCGCCGGTCGGCGGGACGAGTTCGACGTACCGCTCGCCGAAGAGCGTCTTGGGCAGCAGCCGCGCGCTGACGTCGGCCGGAATCAGTGGCGTCGTGGCCGGGTCCAGGGCCAGCCGGATCCTCGCGCCGGCGCCCTCGCTGCCCACCGAGCGCACCTCGCCGACGACCACCCCGCGTACCTTGACGTCGGCGCCCGGGCTGAGCTGCAGCCCGGCCCGACCGGCGTGCAGGGTTACCCAGGCGACCGGCGTGAACGCCTTCTTGTACTGCAGCACGGAGGCGGTCAGCGCCGCGGTCAGCAGGGCGATGAAGACGATGCCCAGAATGCGATTTCTCATGTTCACCCCGCGATCCGGACGGTGGTGGTCGCGCCCCAGATGGCCAGCGACAGGAAGAAGTCGACGATGTTGACCGCGACGATCGCGAGCCGGACGGCCCGCCCGACCGCGACGCCGACGCCGGCCGGTCCACCGCTCGCGGTGTAGCCGTAGTAGCAGTGCACCAGCACCACGATCACGCTGAAGACCAGCACCTTGAAGAAGGACCACAGCACGTCGACGGGGGGCAGGAACAGATTGAAGTAGTAGTCGTAGGTGCCGGCCGACTGATCGAAGTAGAAAACGGCGATGGTGCGGGTGGCCAGGTAGCTGGTGAGCAGCCCCACCACGTAGAGCGGGATGACCGCGATGAAGCCGGCGATCATGCGGGTGGTGACCAGGAACGGCAGGGACGGCACGCCCATCACCTCGAGGGCGTCCACCTCCTCGGAGATCCGCATCGCTCCGAGTTGGGCGGTGAAACCGCAGCCGACGGTGGCCGACAGCGCCAGCGCCGCCACCAGGGGGGAGATCTCACGAGTGTTGAAGTACGCCGAGACGAAGCCGGTGAAGGCGCTGCTGCCGATCTGGTTGAGCGCCTGGTAGCCCTGCAGGCCGACCTCGGTGCCGGTGAAATAGGTCAGGAAGCAGATGACGCCGACCGTGCCGCCTACCACGGCGAGCGCGCCGGAGCCGAAGCTCACCTCGGCCAGCAGCCGGACCACCTCGCGCTTGTATCGGCGCACGGTGCGCGGGGTCCAGGCGAAGGCGCGCAGGTAGAAGGCGAGCTGGCCGCCCAGGTCGTCAAGGTACCGCAGGCCCGGCATGTCAGCTTCCCTTCTGCGGTACAAGCTGGAAGTACACGGCCGTCACGACGAAGTTCAGCGCGAACAACAGCATGAAGGTGATCACGACGCTCTGGTTGACCGCGTCGCCGACGCCCTTCGGGCCGCCCTTGGCGGTCATCCCCTTGTAGGAGGCGACCAGCGCGGCGGCCGCACCGAACAGCAGGGCCTTGACCTCGCCCACCAGCAGGTCAGGCAGCTGCCCCAGCGCCTGGAAGCTGGCCAGGTACGCGCCGGGCGTGCCGCCCTGCATGACCACGTTGAACAGGTAGCCACCGCTCACCCCGACCACGCTGACCAGGCCGTTGAGCAGGACGGCGACCAGCATCGAGGCGAGCACGCGCGGCACCACCAGGCGCTGGATCGGGTCGATGCCGAGCACCTGCATCGCGTCGAGTTCCTCGCGGATCTTGCGGGAGCCGAGATCGGCGCAGATGGCCGAGCCACCCGCGCCGGCAATGATCAGCGCGGTGACGATCGGGCCGGCCTCGCGGACCACCGCGAGCACCGACGCGGCCCCGGTGAACGACTGCGCGCCGAGCTGCCGGACCAGCGAGCCGAGCTGCAACGCGATGACCGCGCCGAAGGGGATGGAGACCAACGCGGCCGGCAGGATGGACACCGAGCTGATGAACCAGGCCTGCTGGACGAACTCGCGGACCTGCACCGGCCGGCGGCCGAGGCCGCGCAGGGTGTCCAGGCAGAAGGCGAAGAAGTCGCCGGTGGCGCGGACGGCGGCGACGGGGGCGCTCATCCGGCCACCTCCCGGTGGTGCCGCCTGTCGGCGGCGAGCTCCCGGCCCAGCTCGATGGTCGGCTGCGCGGTGTCGCGACGGCCCTCGAAGGAGCCGGGTGGCGGGGTGACGCCGTTGTCCCGGCACCACTGCCCCGGCGGGCGCTCGGCCTGGCGGGGCAGCCCGTCCGAGGGCGGCAGCTGCAGCGGGATGGGCGGCAGCGGGGGCAGTTCGGCCCCGGCGTCCGCCTCGGCCTGCAACTCCTCGGCGTCCTTCTCCTCGGCCATCCCGATCGGGCCGACCCGCTGGGCGTTGAGGAACTGTCGCACCACCGGCTCGGTGCTGGACAGCAGCATCTCCCGGGGCCCGAACATGGCCAGGTGCCCGTGGTAGATCAGCCCGATGTTGTCCGGCACCGTACGCGCGGTGTTGATGTCGTGCGTGACGATCAGGAACGTCGCCCCGGTCCGCTGGTTGAGGTCGATGATGAGCTGGTTCAGGTACGCGGTGCGCACCGGGTCCAGCCCGGAGTCGGGCTCGTCGAACAGGACGATGCGGGGGTCGAGCACGAGCGCGCGGGCCAGTCCGGCCCGCTTGCGCATGCCGCCGGAGATCTCCCCGGGGAGCTTCTTCTCGGCGCCGACCAGGCCGACCATGTCGAGCTTCTCGTTGACCACGTCGCGGATCTGCGACTCGGACTTGCGGGTGTGCTCCCGCAGCGGGAACGCCACGTTGTCGTAGATGGTCATCGAGCCGAACAGCGCGCCGTCCTGGAACAGCACGCCGAACAGCTTTCGCACCTCGTACAGCGCGCGTTCGGAGAGCCGGGGCAGGTCCTTGCCCTCAATCCAGATCGAACCGGCGTCGGGCCGGAGCAGCCCCACCAGGGTCTTCAGGAACACCGACTTGCCGGTGCCGGACGGGCCCAGCAGCACCGAGATCTCGCCCGCCGGCAGGGTCAGGCTGACGTCCGACCAGACCGGCTGCCCGCCGAAGGACTTGGTCAGTCCCTGCACCGCCACTTCGACACCCATGCGCCCTCCCTCCGTCGACATCACTGACATCGCGCCGGCCGGACGGAACGCAACACACTTCTTTGCGCAGGCGGGCGGGCACCCAGGGTGACCTATGCAAAGTGGCCCACGTCTCGATAGCGTGCGGTTAACCCGCCGGTAACGAAGGTGTCTCGCAATCCATGACCACATCGATCGAGCCAGAGCTCGTCCGTCGAGCCGCTGTCGGCGATCCGACGGCGGTCTCGGCCCTGCTCACGGACGTACGGCCAGGGCTGGTGCGGTACTGCCGGGCTCGGCTGGGCCGCGTCGGCGGGGCGTACACCACCGCCGACGACGTCGCCCAGGAGGTCTGCCTGGCGGTGCTGAAGGCCCTGCCCCGCTACCGGGAGCAGGGCAAGCCGTTCTCGGCGTTCGTCTTCGCCGTCGCCGCGCACAAGGTCGCCGACGCCCAGCGGGCGGCGGTACGCGACTCCGCCGTCACCATGACCGACACCCCGGTGGAGCACCCGGACGCGGCGCCGGGTCCGGAGCAGCAGGCCGTCGCCACCGACCTGGCCCGCCGGCTGTCGGTGCTGTTGCAGCGGCTGCCCGACGTCCAGCGGGAGATCATCACGCTGCGGGTGGCGGTCGGCCTGACCGCCGAGGAGGTGGGCACGATCCTCGGCATGTCGGCGGCGGCCGTACGGGTGGCCCAGTCCCGGGCCCTCGCCCGGCTCCGTACCCTTGCGGGCAGCGGACTTGACGAGGTGGCGGCATGACCAGGAACGAGCCCGACGGCGGCGAGCAGCTGGACCTCGGTACAGTCACCCGCGACGACCTGCTCCTCGACGCGCTCGGGCGGGGCGAGGAGGGCACCGACGGCGACGACCTGGCGGCCATGCTCGCCGCCTGGCAGGCCGACGTCACCGCCGGCGTCGACGAGACCGGGACGAGCGACCGCTTCCCCGCCGTCGGCACCCAGGCCGGCGGGCGGGGCGGGGCCGACCTCCGTTCCGGGCCGTACGACGCCCGGGCCGGCCGCGTCCGACCGCGACGGCCCCGGCCGTGGGCACTGCGGCTGGCCGCCGCCGTGGCCGCCGTCCTCGTGCTGGCGACGGGACTGGGGGTGGGCAGCAAGAACGCCGGGCCGACGAGCCCGCTGTGGTCGTTGACCAAGGTCCTGCATCCCGAGCAGGCCGCGGTGCGCACCGTCGAGCAGAGCATCGCCCGCGCCCGCGACGCCGTCGCCGCCGGCCGGCTCGACGACGCCCGACACTGGGTCGACCGGGCCCAACAGGACCTGACCTCGGTCACCGACCCCGCCGACGCGGCCCGGCTGCGCGCCGAGATCGACGCCGTCCTGCGCGACCTGGCGGCGGCGAGCTGCCCCGGCTGGCCCCGGTGCGCCCCGCCTGCGCCGCCCGCGCCGGCCGCCTCGACGACCGGCGGTTCCCCGAGCGCTCCGGCCCCGGCTCCACCCCCGACCGCCCCGGCGTCGCCGTCGGCGCGGCCCTCGCCGCGGCCCAGCTCCGGATCCGGGCTCCTGCCGTCGCTGCCGTCGCTACCGAAGCCTCCCCCGCCGCCGGCGCCGAGCCCGTCGCTGCTGCCGTCACTGCCGGGGCTGCCGCTGCCCACCGGGGACCTGCTCGGCTGACCGTCCGGGCCGGCGCGGCGTCGTGCCACCCGGCCGGGTCGGTCGGTCACGGCAACGGATCGGCGCTGCACACCGGCCGCCACCGCCCCGGCCGACCCGACCGGCTTCCGCAGCCACCACCTCGTGCGCACTGGCGGCGCCGGCCGCCGGGCGGGGCCCTCGTGCGCACTGGCGGGGCGCGGTCCGTGACCCCGTACCGGCCGGTGACTCCGCCGCCCGACGTCCGCACCTGACACCGCCTCGTCGGGGCCAGCGGGGACGGTGGACGGCACCTGACCAGCCGTGCGCGGTGGTCACCCAGAAAATGATGTTGCGCTCTGACCGTTGCGCGCGATGTACAGACATGGCATCGACGCGACCGGCCCGGAACCGGGACGGCAGGCATGCGGCGGCACGACCACCGGCTGATCGACGCAGATCGACCCGTACGCCTGCCGTCATCGCGCAGCCCACCCCGTCCTGCGCGGCCTCGGACAGGGTGGTGGCGCGGTGCGAAAAGCCTCAGATCGGCCGTACGGCGTTGCCACCATCAGGGAACGGTGGTTGACTGCTGCACCGTGTCAGAAACCCTGATTACCGATAGGTCTGCTATTTCGTGAAAGACGACGAGATGTCCACAGTGACGGCACCGCATCGTCGACGCATGACGTGGCGGCAGCGAGCGGCCCGGTGGCTCGATCCCGCGCTCGCGCAGGCGGACGCCGCCGCGGCGAGCCCACCCCCACCCGAGAACCACGCGGAGGATCTCTGGCCGGCGATCTGCGACCAGTTCGCGCTGCGCATCCTCGCCTCGGCGTACCAGATGGGCAGCCACCTCGAAGCAGTGGAGACCGACGAGCAGGACCCGGAACGGCTCGAACGGCTCTACCGCATCGACCACGCGAACACCCGCATCCGCCGCCACGCGGAGAACCTCCAGGTGCTGCTGGGCCGCCGGGTCGAAGACGCCAGCCCGCAGACCGTCACCCTGGTCGACGTGGTCCGGGCCGCCTCCTCGGCCATCGAGCACTACCCGCGGGTCCGGGTCGGACACGTCGTGGACCTGGGCGTCGTCGAGTTCGCCGCCGACGACGTCATCCGGGTGCTCACCGAACTGCTCGACAACGCGACCCGCTTCTCGCCGCCCACCTCGTCGGTGGTCGTCTCCGCCTACGTCACCGAGGACGGCAGCGTGCTGCTCCGGGCCGAGGACGCCGGCGTGGGCATCGACCCTGGCCAACTACCGCAGCTCAACGCCATGCTGGCCGGCACCGCGCCGGCACCGGCCACCGGCAACCCCGCGGCCCACCTGGGCCTGCTCGTCGTCGCGCACCTGTCGCGCGCCCACCAGCTGCGGGTCAACCTCACCGCCCGCCCCTCGGGCGGCACCACCGCGACGGTGCTGATCCCCGGATCCCTGCTCTGCGAGGTGGCGCCCGCCGCCCGGCCGGGGCCTGCCGGCACCGCGCCGACGACGGCGGGCGGCCGGCCACCCGTCTGGGCCGGAATCCCGCAAGGGAGCGCGCAGATGTCCAGGTCCGACGACAGCAGGCGCGCCCCGACGGTGCGCCTGGCCACCCTCCTCGACGCCGCGCCGGCCGGCGACGGCCCGGCCCCGGACACCCGCCCGCCGGAGCCGGCCGGCGGCCTGCCCCGCCGGGTACGCGAGAGCGTACGTGGGCAGACTCCCTCGCCCGGAGCGCACCGCCCGCCGCCACCGGGTACGGCACCCCAGCCCCCGGCCCCAGCGCCCGGCGGGTCTGCCTGGCCCGATGAGACAGCCGACTTCGCCGCCGGGGTCGGCGACGCCCGACCAGCCACCCTCGACGAAGGACACCCCTGATGACCGGACCGCTCGACGCACGCCACCAGCAGATCGCCGGCCAGAGCCCGCCGGACTGCGCCTGGCTGGTCCGCCAGTTCGCCGACGACGTACCCGGCGTCACCCACGCAGTGCTCGTCTCCCTCGACGGACTGCAGCTCGCCGCGTCCGGTCGGGTGCCCCGCGACCTCGGCGACCAGCTCGCCGCCCTGACCTCCGGGCTGCTCAGCATCGCCGACCGCAGCGCCGCCCTGCTCGACCTGGGGACGTCGGAGTACCTGACGGTCCGGCTGCCCCACGGGCACCTGCTGTTCATGCGGGTGGGCGAGTCGGCGGGCCTGGCCGTGGCCGCCACGGCCGGCTGCGACCTCCGCGTCGTCGCCTACCGGATGACACAGTTCGTCGGAGCCGTCCGGCACGCGCTCACCCCGCAGGTCCGTAGCGAGTTGCACCGCCACACCGCCGGCCGGCCGGCCCGCTGACCGTCCCGGAGCCCAAGGAGGTCTCCACCATGCCCACCCCGTACTGGAAGGTGCGGCCCTACGTCCTCACCGGCGGGCGCACCCGCACCCGGCAGCACCTGCTGGTGCACACCCTGGTGTCGGTGCCGTACTACGACGCCGTGTTCGCCTCGGGCCTGCTGCCAGAGCCCCGTTCGCTCTACGAGCACGCCCGCACGACCCGGTCGGTCGCCGAGCTGTCCGCCGTCTGCGGCATGTCGCTGGGGGTGACCCGGGTGGTCGTTGACGATCTCGCCGCGACCGACCGACTGTGCATCCACGGCGACACCGCCGCCTCCCCGTTCGACCACCGCCTTCTGGAGAGACTCCGCGATGGCCTCCGTCAGCTCGCCTGAGCACCCCCTGCCGACGTCGGCGAAGATCGTCATTGCCGGCGGCTTCGGGGTCGGCAAGACGACGTGCGTGCAGTCCATCTCGGAGATTCCGCCGATCAACACCGAGGCGTGGATGACGGCGGCGAGCGAGACCGTGGACCGGCTCGATCCGGGGATCGACAAGACGACCACCACCGTGGCGATGGACTTCGGCCGGCTGACGATCGGCGGGGATCTGGTGCTGTACCTGTTCGGCACGCCCGGCCAGCCCCGGTTCTGGCCGATGTGGGACGACCTGTGTCGCGGCGCGGTGGGCGCCCTCGTCCTGGCCGACACCCGACGCCTGGAGGCGTCCTTCCCCGCGGTCAACTACTTCGAGCAGGACACCGACCTGCCGTTCGTGGTCTGCGTCAACCTGTTCGACGGCGTGCTCACCCACCGCCTGGACGACGTCCGGGCGGCCCTCGGACTGTCCGCCCACGTTCCCCTGGTCGCCTGCGACGTCCGGGACCCCTCGTCGGTCGCGCGGGCCCTGGTGACGGTCGTGGAACACACCATGGCCAGCACCGCCGGCGCGGTCCGGTAGCTCACCCACCTGGAGGTACAGATGCGCAGAATCCTGATCGTCGGGGCCGGTCAGTCCGGGCTGCAGCTCGGACTCGGCCTGCTCGCCGAGGGCTACGACGTGACCATCATGTCGGCCCGTACGCCCGAGGAGATCCGCCGTGGCTGGGTGATGAGCACACAGGCCATGTTCGCCGCCGCCCTGCACACCGAACGCCGGTACGGCCTGGATCTCTGGACGGAGCAGACGCCGCAGATCCAGGGGCTGCACGTGTCGCTGTCCGCGCCGCCCGGCGAGCGGGCCCTGCGCGTTCCCTGCCCGCTGGACGACCCCGCGCAGAGCACCGACCAGCGGCTGAAGATGGCCGCCTGGCTGGAGCTGTTCGAGCAGCGGGGGGGCACCGTGCACTACCAGGGCGTGACCACGGCCGACCTGGACGGGCTGACCCGGCTCGGCCGCTACGACCTGACCGTCGTGGCGGCCGGCAAGGGCGATCTGGTGGGTGTCTTCGACCGTGACCCGCAGCGGTCGGTCTACGCGACGCCACAGCGCGGCTTGGCCGTCGCGTACGTGCACGGCATGACGCCGGACCCGCTGTGGCCGCAGCCGCACGTCAGCTTCAACGCGGTGCCCGGGCTCGGGGAACTCTTCGTCATTCCCGCGCTCACCATGTCCGGACCGTGCGACATCCTGTTCTGGGAGGCGGTGCCGGGCGGGCCGCTGGACCTGTGGCAGGAGCGGCGGGATCCGGCCGAGCACCTCAGGCTGACCCTGGAGCTGACCCGGCAGTACACGCCGTGGATCCACGAGCGGTGCGCCCGGGTGGAGTTGACCGACGGGCGGGCCACCCTGTCCGGCCGGTACACCCCCACGGTGCGCCACCCGGTCGGCGAACTCCCCTCGGGCGGCGCCGTCCTCGGCATGGCCGACGTGGTGATCGCCAACGACCCGATCACCGGCCAGGGCAGCAACACCGCCGCGAAGTGCGCCGACGCGTACCTGCGGTCGATCCTGGACCGCGCCGACCAGCCCTTCGACCCGGAGTGGATGGAGCGGACGTTCGAGCGGTTCTGGGCCGACACCGGCCAGGCGGTCACCCACTGGACGAACGCCATGCTCCAGCCGTTGCCCCCACACGTGCAGCAGATCCTCGCCACCGCCGCGACCAGTCCGGCGGTCGCCCGTCGGTTCGCCTACGGCTTCTGCGACCCGAACGACCTGGACGACTGGTTCATGGCGCCGGACCGCGCGGAGCAGTACCTGGCCGCGGTCGCCGTCGGCTGACCCGCCCCCACCCCCGGCCGGCGCCGGTCGGCCGCGCGGCGGCGCGCCGGGGGATCCACCGTCGCCGGCCGGCCCGGGTACGACCGGGGGCCGGCGTCGGTCAGGGCCCGTGGGGCAGGGGCTCGGCCAGCGCCCGGAGGTCCGCCGGCAGTTGCACCATGGCGTCTTCGAACTCCCGGTGTCCGACCACCCGGTGCAGGGTCTGCAGGACGGCCCGTACGCCCCGCTCGGCGACCCCGCGGTCCACCCCGGCGCGGTCGCCCACCCGACGCAGGAACTCGTCGTAGCCGAACACCTCCGGATCCTCCGTGCCCTTGATCAGCAACGGGCTCAACTCGTCGGCGAGGTGGCCGGCCAGGGCCCCGGCCTGGCCGCCACTGATCCGCTGCGTGAGGGTGCCCAGGGTGGCCTCGGTCAGGGACCGCGCCGTCTCCGGCGGTACGCCCGCCCGTGCGGCGACCTTCTCGACGAACTTCAGCTCGGCCATGCGACGTCCTTCCGGTGGCGAGGCAGCGTGGCTACCCGCGGCCACGGTCGGCAAACGCTCCGCCGTCGGCACCTGGTGACCGGGTTCATTGGTGTTTTGCGCTTTTTTGGCTATTTGCCCGGAAGGTGTCTTGTTCCTGAACAGTGGCGAGGCCGCCTGCTCGACAGTCGAGAGGGGACATCCGGACGTCGCTCGACTCACCCCTTCAACCTCCCGCGGCGGCCCGTCCGAGACCGCTCGCGCCACCCCTGACCAGCGCTTATGTCGGATCCCATCAGTTGGGGCGACCGGAAACGGGTGGTATGACTAGAGGTGTCGACCACCGATGGCGCTCGTCGTCACACCCTGGTACCGCAGCGGGTGCCACCCCGGCCTGCGTGGTCGTACGCCTCCGGCAACCGCTCCCGACGGGGTACCCGCAACGACCTCAGGGAGTTGCCGTGCAGAGCATGCGAATCTGGCGCAACCGGCGACCGTTCGAGAACACCGTCCTGGTCACCGCGCCGGTGTGCGGGCTCCTGCTGATCACCCTCAACGTGCGCCCACCCTCGGTGGAGATGGCGATGCCGCAACCGATCCGGATCGGCTGGGAACTGGGCCTCGTCGTCGCCGGGCTGGGCGGCCTGCTCGGCCTGACCTGGCCGGGACGGGTCTCCACCGCCCTCGGCATCGAACTCGCGGCGATGCTCCTGCTGGGCACCCTCGCCGGGATGTACTCCGTCGCCCTGGTGGTGATGTCCGGCCGGATGGCGATCGCCGCGGCGTCGTTCATCACCGCGGTCGCGGTGGGTTCGTGGTGGCGCGCCACGGAGATCCTGCTCGACCTGCGGAGGCTGATCCGCAACACCGACGTGGACAGCGGCAACTGTCCCACCGGCGGCCGACGATGACGCCGCCGGCCGACACCAGCACCGCGCCACAGTGGGTGCAGGTCCTCCTGTCCGTGCTGGGCGTGCTCGGCGGCGCCAGCGGCCTGGCCGCCATCGCCGCCGTCGTGGCCCAACGCGGCAAGTTCAAGGCGGAGGCGGCGGACATGCTCACCGATGCGGCACTGACCCTCGTGCAACCGATGCGGGTGCGGGTGGCGGAGCTGGAGGCGGAGGCACAGGCGGCCCGCGAGCAGCTGAGGACGGCCCGGGAACAGACGGAGCGGGCGACGGCCACGCTCAGCGACCTGCACGCGATGCTCGACCGCTGGTACGCGCTCATCTTCGCCCCCGACGCCACCCTGCGGTCGATCCGCAGCGCTGTACGGGAGGACCGCCGCAGGCGCGGCGAACAGTGGGACCAGGGGCCCGACCCGACGCGCCGCCGACCCTGACGGCGACCGCCGACGGGCCGGCACCGGGCGGAGTCCGGAGTCGACCGTCGGGCTGGTATCGCCGGCGCTGATCCGGTGCCGTCAGCCCGACCGCGGCGTCATCGCGGGTCGTCCTCGGCGGACCGGTGCGGCTCGGCGGTCGCGCCGTCGACGACGGGCGGGCCGGCGACGGCGTCCAGGCACGCGGTCACGGTGGCGGTGACGCCGTCGACCCCTCGGGTGAGCAGCAGGCCCTCACTCAGCCGGTGGGCCAGCCACAGGCCGCGTCCCCCGGCGACGTCGACGGGGGGCAGCCGCACCGGCAGACCTGACGCGGTCACCCCGTGGTCGCTGACCTCGCAGATCAGCACGTCGTCCTGGCGCAACAGGTCGAGGTGGCCGTGGCCGCCACCGTGGCGCACCGCGTTGGTGGCCAGTTCGTGCACGGCGAGAACGAAGTCGTAGCCCTCGTCACCCACGAGTCCCGCGCCACTGACCGCCGCCCGCAACCGGTGCCGCAGGGCGGTAACGGTGGAGGCGGTGAAGTCCTCGGACATGAGCACGGACACCGCGGTCGGCCGGGGGCTCACCAGCCCCGGGTCGAAAGCCGCAGCATCGTCGTTCACGCTCGCAGGTTACCCACGGTGGAAATTTCCGCGACCGTTGCGAGAAGGCAACTACCCGCGGTGATCCTCGTCCAGGAACTCGTCGATCATCGGGGCCAGCCAGTCGGCGCGGTGCGGGATGGTGGTGTGGGTGGTGCCGGGCAGGATGGCCAGGCGGCAGGACGGCAGGCCGGTCAGGTCCCCGGCCACCGCCCCGCCGAGCAGCCGGAACATCCGCACGGCGTGCTCGGGCTGGACGATGTCCGAGTCGGCCAGCACGATCATCGTGGGCGCGGCCAGCGCGCGGATCTGCTCGGGCGTCCACCGCGGCAGGTTCGCGTCCAGGACCTTCATCTTGGTGACCAGGTTGGGCCAGCCGGCCGGGTCGGGCGCGGTCCGCAGGTACTCCTCGTGGAACTCCGAGCCGTGCAGGTGTTCCGGTTGCAGGTCCTGGATGCCGTCCAACAGTCCCGGGTGCAGGCCGGCGTCGTCGAAGCTCACCGAGGCGAGCACCAGCCGCCCGACCCGGTCCGCGTGGTCCGTGCCGAGGCGCAGCGCGACCGCCGCGCCCATGCTCCAGCCGAACAGGTCCGCCCGCTCGACACCGAGGCGGTCGAGCAGCTCGACCACGTCGGCGGCGAAGTTCTCCACGGTCAGCGGACGGTCGATGTCCGGGGTGCGACCGTGTGCCTGCAGCTCGACCGCGATTACCCGCCGGCTCTTCGCCAGCAGCGGCAGGATCCTGCCGAACGAGGTGCCGATGCCGGAGAGCGCCCCGTGGACGAGGACGACCGGGCGGCCCTCGCCGGTGCCGTGTTCTTCGTGGTGGATGTCCATGTGCCCACGGTGGGCCACGGCGCTTACGGTCGGCTTCAGATCGCCTTCCACGTCGATAGGATGGCCGCCGTGCAGTTCGGGGTGCTCGGGCCGCTCGCCGTCAGCACCGACGCCGGCGAGCCGGTCGTCGTACCCGGCACCAAGGTGCGGGTGCTGCTGGCCGACCTGCTGGCCCACCGCAACCAGGTGGTCTCGGCGGACCGCCTGATCGACGACCTGTGGGGTGAGGACGTCCCGGCCAATCCGGCCGGCGCCCTCCAGGTGCGGGTGTCCCAGCTGCGCAAGGCGCTCAACGACGCCGAGCCGGGCGCACGCGAGCTGGTCGAGTCACGACCGCCCGGTTACCTGCTGCGTACCGGCGCGGTGGACGCCGACCGGTTCGCCGAACTGGCCACCGCCACCGACGTGGACCGGCTGACCGCCGCCCTCGCCCTGTGGCGCGGCGACGCGTACGCCGACGTGGCCGACGCCGAGTTCGCCCGCGCCGAGGCCACCCGCCTGGCCGAGCAGCGCCTGGTGGTGCACGAACGGCTCGCCGACGCCCGGATGGCGCGCGGTGAGCACGACCTGGTCGCCGCCGACCTGGCCGAGCTGGTCGCCCGGCACCCGCTGCGCGAGGGTCTGCGGGCGTTGCAGCTGCGCGCGCTCTACGCGGCCGGCCGTACCTCCGAGGCCCTGGACAGCTACGCCGACCTGCGCGACCGACTCGTCGACGAGCTGGGCCTCGACCCGGGGCCGGAGCTGGTCGCCCTGCACCGCAGGATCCTCGAACAGGACGCCGGCCTGAGCCCCCCGCCGAAGGCCGCGATCATCCGGAACAGCCTGCCGGCCCGCCTCGACGGGCTCGTCGGACGGGCCGAGGCGCTGACCGAGCTGCGCGCCCTGCTCCCGGGGCAGCGGCTGGTCACGCTGGTCGGGCCGGGCGGGGTCGGCAAGACCCGGCTGGCCACCGAGGCCGCCCGCGAGCTGGTCCTCCCGGACGGCGCCCACCTGGTGGAGCTGGCGCCGCTGCCGGTCGGCGACCCGCGCGTCGCCGACGAGGTGCTCGGGGCGTTGGACCTGCGCGAGGCGGCGGGCGCCAGCGTGTCCGCCGTCGACCGGCTGTCCGCCGTGCTCCGGCACCGGCAGCTGCTGCTCGTGCTGGACAACTGCGAGCACGTCATCGAGCCGGTCGCCGCGCTGGTCGTCCGGCTGCTGCGGGACGCGCCCGGCGTCACCGTGCTGGCCACCAGCCGGGAACCGCTCGGCCTCACCGGTGAGCTGCTCTGGGAGGTGCCGCCGCTGGCCGTACCCGAGCACGACCGGGACCTCGACGCGGTCCGGCGCTCGGCCGCGGCCCGGCTGTTCGCCGCCCGCGCCGCCGCGCAGCACCGCGGCTTCCACCTCGACGAGCGGACCGCGCCGGCGGTGGCGCAGCTCTGCCGCCGGCTGGACGGCCTGCCGCTGGCCCTCGAACTGGCCGCGACCCGGGTACGCGCGCTCGGCGTGCAGGGCGTGGTGGACCGGCTCGACGACCGGTTCAAACTGCTCGCCACCGCGCAGCGGGACATGCCGCCGCGGCAGCGCACGCTGACCGCGGTGATCGGCTGGAGCTGGGACCTGCTGGCCGAGGCCGACCGCCGGGTGCTGGCCCGGCTCGCGGTGTTCAGCGACGGCTGCACGCCCGACGCGGCCGAGCAGGTGTGCCGGACCGACCTCGACGCGCTGGCCCGGCTGGTGGACCGTTCGCTGGTGGTGGTGGACGACTCGGGCGGGAGCCCCCGCTACCGGCTGCTGGAGTCGGTCGCCGCGTTCTGCCTGGAACGCCTCGAGGACGCCGACGACGTCCGGGCGCGGCACGCGGCGTACTACACCGACCTGGCCGAACGCGCCGACCCGCAGCTGCGCGGCGCCGACCAGCAGGAGTGGCTGGCCCGGCTCGACGCCGAGACGGCGAACCTGCGCTCGGCGCTGGCCCACGGCGGCGGGCTGCGCCTGGCGATCGCGCTGAGCTGGTACTGGTTCCTGCGCGGCCGGCTCACCGAGGCGCGGCGGGCGCTGGCGGTGCGGGGCGACCCGGCCGAGGAGGCGCGCGCCGCGCCGTGGCGGGCCGGGTTCGCGCTGCTGCAGGGCGAACCGATCGCGCCGGGCGACCTGCGCGCCGCCCTGGCCGGCGACCCCGGCGGCCGGGCCGCGTGGTTCGTCGCGAACGCGGTCCTCGATCGCAGCGACCTGACCCTGGCGGCGGAGCTGCTGCCCACCACCGTCGACGACGCCTGGACCGAGGCGGCCGTGCTCAGCTCGCGGGCCAAGCTCGCCCACGCTACCGGCGACCTGGCCACGCTGGAGCACGCCGGTACCCGCAGCGCGGCGTTGTTCGCGCAGCTCGGCGACCGCTGGGGCCGGTTGCAGGCGACCGACTGGGTGGGCGGCCTGGCCGAGATGCGCGGCGAGCACGAGCGCGCCGCCGCCCTGCACCGGGAGGGGCTGCGCTGGGCCGAGGAGCTGTCGCTCTGGCCCGAGGTGGGCAGCAAGCTGTCCTGGCTGGCCTGGCTGGCGGTGCAGACCCGCGACTACGGGCAGGGCCGGGAGCTGGCCGAACGCGCGTACCAGCTGGCGGTGGAGCAGGACGCGCCGAACGCGATGATCTTCGCGGAGATCGGCCTCGGCCTGGCCGCCCGCCGCGAGGGCAAGCTCGACGTGGCCGTCACGCACCTGACCCGCATCGCCGAGCAGGGCCGCCGCGAGACGCAGCCCGCGCTGTACCTGCCGATGGTCCTGGTCGAGCTGGGCTACGCGGCCGAACAGAACGGCGACCCGGCCGCCGCTCTGGCCCTGCACGTCGAGGCGTTCGACGCCGCGCAGGCGATGGAGTCCCCGCGCGACGCCGTCAACGCGCTGGAGGGGATGGCCTCGGCGGTGCGTTCGCCCGAGGCTGCGGCCCGCCTGCTGGGCGCCGCGGCCGCCGCGCGGGAGGCCGCCCGGGCCCCGGCCGCGCCGGCGGAGCGCGACGAGACCGACCGGGTGACGGTACGGCTGGTCGCCGCCCTCGGCCGGGACCGCTTCGACGCGCTGGTCGCCGAGGGTGGCAAGCTGGGCCCGGGCGAGGCCCGGGCCCAGCTGGAGAGCGCGTCCGTCAGCGGGCCGCCGTCGGCCGGTACGAGGCGATGATCACGCCACTGCGGTGGACCCTCGTGTCGACCAGCTCGAACGACGCCTTGAAGTCCTTCAGCGGTGCCGTCACGCTGTCGCCGCCCTCCAGCACCGGGTGGATCCAGAACCGGACCTCGTCGAGCAGACCGGCCGCGATCAGCTGGGTGGTGACCGAGCCGAAGCCGTACTGGAGGATGGCCTTGCCGTCCTGCGCCTTGAGCCGGGTCACCTCCTCGATCAGGTCGCCCTGCAGCACCTCGCTGTTCTTCCAGGTCGGGTCGGTCAGGGTCGTCGAGGCGACGTACTTCTTGACGTTGTTGAAGTAGGCGGCGCCGGTGCTCGGGTCGCTCTCGTCCCGGGTCGGCCAGGCGGCGGACATGCCGTCGTAGGTGATCCGACCCATCAGCAGCGCGTCGGCCTCGTTGGTCTGCCCGGCGGCGAAGGCGGCGGCCTCCTCGTCGAAGTACGGCATGGTCCACATGGGGTTCTCGATGACGCCGTCGAGGGTGATGTAGGTCGAGTTGATGAGCTTGCGCATCGGGATCTCCTGGGATGTCGGTGGTGCTCTCCGGTGACGCCCAAAACATTGCCGGATCCCGCTTACGATTCGCTTCAGGCGCCCTTACGCACGCCGGACCACTTCGCCCGCCGGGGCGGGATTGCTTCGCGCCGGACCGGGTAGCCCGCCGGACAGTCCCGCCGAAGCGGAGGCACCCATGCCGATCACCCCGGAGACCGCCCGACCGCACGAGCAGCCGGAGGAGAACTCCCGGCACGGCCGCCTGAGCGTACGACCGGGTCCACCGGTCGCCGCCTCGGGCCGCACCGGCCTGGTGTCGTTCGACGCACCGGACGGTGAGCTGGTCGCCCAGGCCTACGTGCCGGCGCCGGCGGACGGCGGCCCGTACCGGCTGGCCCTGCTGCTGCACGGCGCCGGCGGGTCACCCCGGCAGGCCCTGGAGCTGATGCTGCCGGTCGCCGACGACCAACGCCTGCTGCTCGTCGCACCGCAGTCCGCCGCGGCGACCTGGGACGTGATCGGGGTCGGTTTCGGCCCCGACGTACGGCGGATCGACCGGGTGCTCCAGGAGATCGTCACCGGCTACCCGATCGCCGGCATGCTGATCGGCGGGTTCTCCGACGGCGCCTCGTACGCGCTGTCGATCGGACTGATCAACGGCGACGTCTTCGACGCCGTCCTGGCCTTCTCTCCCGGCTTCGCCGCCCCGCTGCTCACCCACGGCACGCCGCGCGTCTACATCTCGCACGGCACCGCCGACCGGGTGCTGCCGATCGACCGGTGCAGCCGGACCCTCGTGCCGCGTTTGCAGACCCTCGGCTACGACGTCACCTACGACGAGTTCGACGGTGGGCACGACGTACCCGAGGCAACCGCGCGCCGGGCGGTGGCCTGGCTGGAGCCCGCCGCCTGACCCGCGGGAGCGTTCGCCACCCGCCCCCACCTGCGGCGGAGCCACGCCGGCGGCGGTCACCAGCGGCCAGGTCGCCACCCGGTGTCCCGTGGCGGAACATCGGGCTGCCGCGCCGGGCGCGACGTTCGCCGGGGAGGTGACATCATGTGCGCGAACCGGCCGACTGCTCCGCGCGGGGAAGGATGAGCTGCCCTATGGCGCACTTCGAGGCGAGGACGTCCACCGAACCCGGGCGGGCGGTGGTGCGGCTCGCCGGCGAGTGTGACCTCGCCGCGCGGGAGGAGCTCACGGCCGTGCTGCTGGCCGCGGTGGCCGGTGCCCCGGTCGTGCTGGTCGACGCGGGGGCGCTCGACTTTCTCGACTCCACCGGCATCCACGGCCTGGTCACCGCCCACCACGCGGCCCGCGCGGCCGGCGGCCGGCTGTACGTGGTCAACGCCCGCGGGCCCGTCGCGAACGTCCTGGCGATCACCGGCGTCGCCGACCTGCTGCGACCGCCCACCGACGACGGCGTGGACCCGCGGTGACGGCCCGCCGGCCGGTGGAGGACGACGATGTCTGACCGTCCCGCCGGCCCGTCCTCCGCCGTCGCCGCGATGCCGTACGCGCACGCCGACGACCTGGTGCACGTCCGCGCGTTCGTCTGTTCCCGGGCCCTGGCCCGGGGGTTGCCGGCGGCCCGGGTGGAGCTGCTCGCGCTGGCGGTGAGCGAACTGGCGACCAACACGTTGCAGCACACCCACGGGGGCGGCCTGGTGCGGGTGTGGGTCGAGGCGGGCCAGCTCGTCTGCGACGTCGTCGACCAGGGCGGACCGCGCACGGTGGTCCGCGAGATGCCCACCGCCGAGGCGATCCGCGGTCGGGGGCTGGCGATCGTCGCCCGGATCTGCGACGAGGTCGCCGTCGAGCCCACCCCGGCCGGGACGGTGGTGCGGCTCCGGTTCCACCTCTGAGGACGGGTCAGCGCAGCACGCGCACGGCCAGGGTGCAGGTGTCGTCCTCCGGGCTGGGCTGGTGCAGCACGTCGCGCAGCCGCGGCAGGGTCTGCGCGTCGGGGTCACGGGAGATGTCGGACAGCGTCCGCATCACCGGGCCGAGCAGGTCGACCGGGTCGCCGACCCGACGTTCCACCAGCCCGTCGGTGTAGAAGAGCAGCAGGTCGTCCCCGCGCAGCCGTGGGGCGACGACCGGATAGGTCGAGTCGGCGTCGGCGCCCAGCAGCATGCCCGCGGGCCGGTCGAGTTCGGCGGTCGTCCCGCCGCGCGCCAGCAACGGGGCCAGGTGGCCCGCCTGCGCCCAGGACAGTGACCGGGTCGGCGGGTCGTAGACGGCGACCACCGCGGTCGCGGTGATCCTCAGCTGCCCGCAGAGCCGGTTCATGTGCCCGAGCAGCACTCCGGGGTCCCGGATGCCGATCGAGAGCCAGGCGACCAGCGCGAACCGCAGGTGCGCCATCCCGCTGGCCGCCTCCAGGCCGTGCCCGGCGACGTCGCCGACGGCGAGCGCGACCAGCCCGTCGGGCAACGTCTGCGCGTGGTACCAGTCCCCGCCGACCTGCACGGCGCTCTCCGCCGGCAGGTAGCCGACCAGCACCTCGAGGCCGGCCAACGGGACCGGCTCGTGGGGCACGGGCTGGATCAGGTTCTGCAACTGCCGGGCCAGGCGGTGCTCCGCCAGCGCCGTCAGCTCCCGGGTGTGCAGTTGGTCGCTGAGCCGCTCGATGGCGGTACGTGAAGCCACCCGGGCCGTCACGTCCTGCACCACGGCGTAGATCTTCACCGGAGCGCCGTCGGCGTCCCGGGCGACGTCGGAGAGGATGCGCAGGTACTTCACCGACGAGCCCGCCCGGAAGCGCACCGTGACGTCCGACGCCGCACCGCTGTCCAACGTCTGCCAGGCGGCCTCCCGCAGCCCGTGGTCGTCGGGGACGATCGCCGCGGACTGCTCGGCCCGCGACAGCGGGCCCAGCGCCGGATCACGCTCGAAGATCCGGTACATCCCGGGTGACCACTCGCTGAGGCCGGTGATCAGGTCGTACTCCGCCCAGCCGAGGCTGCCCAGCAGCTCGGTACGCTCCATCCGACGTTGGTGCTCGTCGAGCCGCTCCCACCACACCAGCAGGCCGCCCAGCACCCGCTGCACGCTGATGTCGAACACCGAGTCGGCGACCACGCCGGCCTGCTTGCCCTCGTACCGGAAGTCCGGCACCCGGGCCGGCACGCCGCTGGCCAGCACCCGGTGGTACGCCTGCCACAGCACGCCGCCGACCAGGCCGGGATAGAGGGCGCTGAGCAGCCCGCCCACCCGCCCGGCTCCCCGGCCGTAGACGTCGCGGCCCTGTTCGCTGGTGGCGGCCACGCGGAAGTCGACGACCTCACCGTCCTGAATCACCGGCAGCAGCCAGCTGCACCCGGACGGCATCGCCGCCAGCACCTGCCGCACCGCCGCCACGATCGGGTCGTCCACCGACCATGTCACCACCTCGGCATGCGTGGTCGACACGCCCTCGTCTGCCATGCGAGCAGCGTAGCGATCCCTCCCCGGACAGCGGTCCCGGCGACCCCGGCCGGCGTCCGGGTCGAGGGATCTCCGTCCCGGCCCACATCGATCCGCCCGCGCGGTGCGCACCGCCGGCGCATCCCGCTATCGGCAGCTTGCTGCAATTGCCAATCGTTGGCAACAAGTTCGCGCCAGCTCTCGACAGCCCGCCTCCCGGTAACTAACGTCGGGGTCATGACTCCTTACCAATTTGACGCGCGGGCCTGGCAGGAAAGCTGGGACCGGCAGCAGGAGGCGTACCTGCCGGACCGGGAACACCGCTTCGCCGCGCTGCTCGACGCCGCCGACGCAATCGCCGGCGACGGACCGCTGCGGCTGCTGGATCTCGCCGGCGGCACCGGCTCGATCAGCCTGCGCGCCCTCGCCCGCCACCCGGACGCGCAGGTCACCCTGGCCGACCTCGACCCGGTCCTGCTCACGATCGCCGAGGCCGCCCTGGCCGGCCGCGCCACCGTCGTCACCGCCGACCTCAACCGTCCCGACTGGACCGCCGCGCTCCCCCACCACGGGTACGACGCGGTGCTCACCGCCACCGCCCTCCACTGGCTCGACGGCCCCCGCCTGGCCACCCTGTACGGCGAGATCCGCGCCGCGTTGCGCCCCGGCGGCGTGTTCGTCAACGCCGATCACATGCCCGACGACGCCCTGCCCACGCTGACCGCCGGGCTGGCCGACCGCGCCCGGCAGCGGCGTACGGCCCGCCACGCCGCCGGGGCGGCCCAGTCGTGGAGCGGATGGTGGGAGCAGGCCGCCGCGGACCCGGCCCTCGCGCCCCTGGTGGAGAAGCGGCGACAGATCTACCCGACCGGGCACAGTCCGGAGTGGAACCCGCCGGTGGACTGGCACCTGGCGGCCTTGCGCGCCGCCGGCTTCAGCGAGGTCGGCGTGCTCTGGCGCAACGGCGCGGACGCCGCCGTGGCCGCCCTGGCCTGACCGACGCCGGCGACAGCGCGCGCGGCCACGGCCACCCCGTCCGGTGCCGCCGCCCGCCTCCGCCCGACTTTTATTGCGCCGTAATATTGACGCGCCCTGATGGGATTGGGAAGGATTCCTTACCGGGACGAGGGCGATCCCCACCGAGAGGGTGCGGGCGGCCGACTCCCGTAGGGAGGCACCACATGAGTTCATGCTGGCGCAGCCGCGTCGCACTCGTCGGAACCGTCGTCCTGGCCGCATCGCTGCTGCCGGCGTCGGCCGCTTCGGCCGCGAGCACCCAGACCGTCACCGTCGCCGCGGACCGGTCGGTCCAGACCGTCGGCGAGGGTGGCCGGGCAGAGGTCACCGTCTCGGTGACCACGTCGGACGGACGCCCGTTGGCGGCCCCGACGACCGTCCGCTACACCACGGGCAGCGGCACCGCCACGGCCGGCGCCGACTACGCCCCCGCCGCCGGCGCACTGACCTTTCCGGCCGGCAGCCGGTCCGGCACCGCCCGGCCGATCACCGTCACCGTCCACGGCGACCGGACGGCCGAGACGGCCGAGAGCATCCCACTGACGCTCGCCACGGGCTCCACCGGCGCCACCGTCGACGGCCAGCCGGCCCTGGTGGTCAACGCGCACGGCCTGCCGTACCTCGACCGGAGGCTGCCGGTCGACCGGCGCGTCGCCGACCTGCTCGGCCGGATGACGGTCGAGGAGAAGATCGGCCAGATGACCCAGGCCGAGCGGGCTGCCGTGGCCGCCGATCCCACGCTGGTCGCGCAGTGGCGGCTCGGTTCCGTGCTGTCCGGCGGGGGCTCGACGCCCGCCACCAACACGCCGGCCGCCTGGGTCGACATGGTCAACGAGTTCCAGGCCCAGGCCCTGAGCACCCGACTGCAGATCCCGATGATCTACGGCATCGACGCCGTGCACGGGCACGGCAACGTGTACGGGGCCACCGTCTTCCCGCACAACGTCGGCCTCGGGGCCACCCGCGACCCCGCCCTGGTGGAGCGGGTCGGGCACGCCACCGCGACCGAGGTGCGCGCCACCGGCATCCCGTGGAACTTCGCTCCGTGCGTGTGCGTCTCCCGCGACGAGCGGTGGGGGCGCAGCTACGAGAGCTTCGGCGAGGACCCCGCGCTGGTCATTCCGATGGAGACCGTCATCGACGGCCTGCAGGGGCGCCGCGCCGGCCAGCTCGACGACGCCGACCGGGTGCTGGCCACCGCCAAGCACTACGCCGGCGACGGCGACACCGACTACGACGAGGCCATTGCTGCCGCCAACGAGGGCAAGCCGTGGTGGGAGCAGCGGTACCCCATCGACCAGGGCGTGACGGTGACCGACCGCGCCCACTTCGCCCGGACCGACCTCTCGCCCTACGGTCCCGCCCTGTGGCGACACCACGTCGGCAGCGTGATGCCCTCCTTCTCCAGCGTGGACTGGACCGAGGACGGGCTCGGCAACCCAACCAAGATGCACGCCAACCGGGAGCTGCTCACCGATGTCCTGAAGGGCCGGATGGGCTTCGACGGGTTCCTGATCTCCGACTGGGAGGGCATCCACCAGATTCCCGACCCGGCCGAGCCGACCAACACCGGCCTGACCGCGTACAAGGTCCGGGTCGGCGTGAACGCCGGCACCGACATGTTCATGGAACCGAACACCGCCCCGCAGTTCGAGGAGCTGCTCCTGGCCGAGGTGACCGCCGGCCGGGTCAGCCGGGCGCGCCTCGACGACGCCGTGCGGCGCATCCTGCGCAAGAAGTTCGAGCTCGGGCTCTTCGAGCAGCCGTACGCCTCGGCGGCGAACGTCGACCAGGTCGGCAGCGCGAAGCACCGGGCGATCGGCCGGGACGCGGTGGCGAAGTCGCAGGTGCTGCTGAAGAACGCCGGGCGGGCGCTGCCGCTGCGCCGCGACGCCAACCTGTACGTCGCCGGCCGCAACGCCGACGACATCGGCAACCAGGCCGGCGGCTGGACGATCACCTGGCAGGGCCAGTCGGGCGACCTCATCCCCGGCACCACGATCCTGGAGGGCATCCGGCAGGTGGCACCGCAGGCCCGGGTCACCTACAGCGCGGACGCCTCGGCGTCCACTGCCGGCGCCGACGTCGGCGTGGTGGTGGTCGGCGAGACGCCGTACGCCGAGGGGTACGGCGACGTCGGCGGCCCGGAGTGCGGCTGGTGCTCGACGCCCCAGCAGGAGGAGAAGTCGCTGCGCCTCCAGCCCGCCGACCAGGCCGTGATCGACAAGGTCTGCGCCGAGATCGAGACGTGCGTCGTCCTCGTGGTCTCCGGACGGCCGCAGATCGTGACGGACCAGCTCGGCAAGATCGACGCCCTGGTGGCGTCATGGCTGCCCGGCAGCGAGGGCGCCGGGGTCGCCGACGTCCTCTTCGGCCGGCGGCCCTTCACCGGCCGCCTCCCGGTGACCTGGCCGCGCAGCGAGGCCCAGGTGCCGATCAACGTCGGCGACCGGGACTACCAACCGCTGTACCCGTTCGGCTGGGGACTGCGCACCGACCACGGCCGGTCCGGGCTGGCGGCCGTGGCCGACCAGCGGCCGGAGCTGCGCGCGGCGCTGGCGCCGGGCAACTGGAACACCGACGGCTCACTCCGCAACGCGCCGGAGGTGCTGCGGCCGCTCGGCCGGCAGCTCGGCACGGGTCAGGGCTCTGCCGCGCGGAACGACGCGATCCTCGCGGTGGCCCGCGAGGCCGCCCAGGCGGCGGTCGTCCGGGGAAGCGCGCCGGCGGACTGGGCGACGCTGATCGCCGAGGCCGACCGCGCCCAGCTCGCCGACGATCCGGTCCGGGCGTTCACGCTGTTGGCCCGCGTCGCCACCTGACCGGGCCGACCGCGCCGACCACCGGCGCGACCCCGGGTGCCGCCCACGCGGCACCCGGGGTCCGCCAGCCGGCCCGGGTGCCGGGCAGCGCTTCAGCGCGCGGGCGGGTACGACGCGGCTGCCCGCCCCTCGGGGCGGGCCCGCCTGGCGAGCCGCGCCCGCCGCCGGGTGCCGGTGATCCTGGTACGCCGCGGCCGGCGCAGCTCCCGGCGCAGCGGCGGACGGACCTCGGCCACCCCGGCCAGCGCGGCCTGGCGCACCATCCGGTTGGCGTCCTCCGGATCGCACCCCGTTCCCCGCAGCAGGTCGCTGGCGGCGGTACGAAGATCGGTGACGAGGGCGTCCCCGTACGACCGCACCCCCTCCGCCCAGGCCCGGCCGGCGAGGTGGGCGCATTCCCGGACCAGCTGCCGGGTCCGCTCGGGCTCCTCATCCGCCCGGCTCTCCCGGCGCAGCTCCGCCACGCCGTCACCCAACCGACGAACCGCCCGGGGCAGGCACACCGGGACGGGTTCGCCGTACTGGAGGGCGGTCGCGCTCCAGCGGGCCAGGGCCCGGCTGGTGAGGATCAGGCGCTCCAGGTGTTCGGTGCTGCGGGCGTAGCGGTGGAACCGCGCCCGGCGGTGCCAGCGGGCCGGTGCCAGCGTCACCACCTCGTCCGCCCCGCTGAGCGACTCGTTCAGCCGCCCGAGGTCCGCGTCCAGCCCCCGCAGCCGGTCCAGCGCCCGGATCGCGGCGTCGGCGTCCCGGCGGGACAGGGCGTCCGCCACCGCGTACAGCTGCTCGGTGACGGCGGCGAAGAGCGGCGCGGCCGCCCGGTCCACCACCCGCAGCGGATTGATCGGCAGCAGCAGCGCCACCACCAGCAGGCCGACCGCGCCGCCGACCAGCGCGTCGAAGACGCGGGGCAGCTCGAGGCCCCGTTCCATCGGGGCGAGCGTCGCGATCAGGACCGCGGTACCGCCGGCCTGCCCGACCAGGGCCCCGCCCCGACCGGCCACCAGCAGCGCGCTGGCGATCGCCAACGCGACCACCGCCCCGGTCTGCCAGGGGCCGGAGCCGAGCAGGAACCGCAGCCCGTCACCGATCATGATGCCGATCCCGACCCCGGCCAGCAGTTCGAAGGTACGGCGGGCCCGCTGACCGATGGCGGTGGCGATGGTGCCGACCGCCGCGGCCGGGGCGAAGACGTGCGCCCCGGGGCCGAGCAGGTGCTGGGCGATCAGGGCCGCCAGCGCCGCGGCCAGTCCGGCCTGCACCGCGATCACGACGGTCACCTCGAGCTGGCGTAGCCGTACCCGACCGCCCGCGCCGCCGCGCCGACGGGCCTCGGCCACCGACCGGACGGTCCGCTCGGCGACCGCGTCGAGCGCTGAGCGCACGGGACCGTCGCCCGGACGACGATGGGCCATGGCGGCGTTTACCCGGCAGGCTCCCGTCCAACCTCCCACCACCGCAGGCGCCCGTGACGGACGCGGCGTCCCGATCGGGCCGGTGTGGGCGGTGTCGCCGCTCGGAGCGGGCGGGCCGGAGCCGGTTCAGGCCGTGGCATCACCGCTCAGGCGGGTACGGCGGGCCTTGGACCCGGCCTCGTACGCGGCCCGGGCGGCCCGCGTCCGCGCGGTGGTCGAGACGGCGGCGACCGGCACGTCCCACCAGGCGCCGCCGTCCGGGCCGGCCTCGAACGGGTCGGTCTCGACGTGGACGACCGTGGTGCGCTCCGCCGCCCGGGCGGTGGCCAGCGCGGCCCGCAGCTGCGCCGTGGTGGTCACCCGGATCAGGTCCGCGCCGAGGCTCGCCGCGTTCGCGCCCAGATCGACCGGGAGCCGGCCGCCGGTCCGGTCGCGGTAGGCGGTGCCGAGCCGCTGCGCGCCGACGCTCTCCGAGAGCCGGCCGATCGAGGCGAACCCCTGGTTGTCCACCAGCACGACGACCAGCTTCACCCCTTCCGCCACCGCGGTGGCGAGCTCGCTGGGCAGCATGAGATAGGAGCCGTCACCGACCAACACGAAGACCTCGCGGTCCGGCGCGGCCAGCCGGACCCCGATCCCGCCGGGGATCTCGTAGCCCATGCAGGAGTAGCCGTACTCGACGTGGTAGCTCTTCGGGTCGGCGCTGCGCCACAGCCGGTGCAGGTCGCCGGGCATGGACCCGGCCGCGCAGACCACCACGTCGCGCGGCCCGACGGCGTCGTTGACCGCGCCGATCACGGCGGTCTGGGTGGGCCGTGCCTCGGGGTCGGCGTGCCGGGCCCGGTCCGCCACGGCCCGCCACCGCTCGGTCAGCTCCGCCACGGACGCCCGGTACGCCGGCTCGGTGCCCCAGCCCGCGCACGCGGCGTCCAGCGCCGCCAGGCTCTCCCGGGCGTCCCCGACGACCTGCACGCCGGAGAGCTTCGCGGCGTCGAAGCCGGTGATGTTGACGTTGACGAACCGGGCGTCGTCGCCGAAGAGGGTGCCGGAGGCGGTGGTGAAGTCGCTGTAGCGGGTGCCCACCCCGATCACGAGGTCCGCGGTCGCCGCGATCTCGTTGGCGGCGGTGGTGCCGGTGACGCCGACCGCGCCGAGCGCGAGCGGGTGACCGTGCGGCAGGGCGCCGGTGCCGGCCTGCGTCTCGGCGACCGGCACCCCGTGCTCCTCGGCGAAGCGGCGCAGCGCCGCGCACGCCCCGCTGTAGATCACCCCGCCGCCGGCCACCACCAGCGGCCGGCGTGCCGCGGTGACCGCCCGGGCGGCCCGGGCGACCGCGGCGGAGTCCGGGCGGGGACGCGGCACGTGCCAGACCCGTTCGGCGAACAGCTCCGCCGGCCAGTCGTACGCCTCCGCCTGCACGTCCTGCGGCAGCGCGAGGGTGACCGCGCCGGTCTCCACCGGATCGGTCAACACCCGCATCGCGGCCAGCAGCGCCGCCGGCAACTGCTCCGGCCGGTTGATCCGGTCCCAGTAGCGGGAGACCGGCCGCAGCGCGTCGGTGACGCTGACCTCGTAGGACCGTGGGTCCTCCAGCTCCTGCAGCACCGGGTTGGCCACCCGGGTGGCGAATATGTCGCCGGGCAGCAGCAGCACCGGCAGCCGGTTGACGGTGGCCCCGGCGGCGCCGGTGACCAGGTTCGTCGCGCCCGGACCGATCGAGGTGGTGCAGGCCAGGGTGCTGAGCCGGTCGGTCATCCGGGCGTACGCGGCGGCGGTGTGCACCATGCCCTGCTCGGTGCGGCACAGGTGGTACGGCAGCTCCGCGCCCGCCGGCCCGGCCAGCGCCTCGCCGATCCCGGCGACGTTGCCGTGGCCGAAGATGCCGAAGCAGGCCGGGATCAGCCGCCGCCGCGCCCCGTCGCGTTCGGACCACTGCCGGGCCAGGAACGTCACCAGCGCCTGCGCCACCGTCAGTCTGGGCATCACGCCTCCCGCGTCGTCGGGCCGGTCAGCGGCAGCCGCGGGTCGACCGGCTGGTCCGCCCAGCTGCCCCGGACCCAGTGGTGCCGGGGGTCGTCCACACAGGCCATGCTCCGCGCCGGACCGGGCCCGGCCAGCACGTTGAGGTAGTAGAGGTGGTAGCCGGGCGCGGCCATCGACGGCCCGTGGTAGCCGTACGGGACGAGCACCACGTCCCCGCCACGCACCTCGGCCAGCACCTCGATCGGCCGGCGGGCGGTGCCGTAGACGCGCTGGTAGCCGACCGGGCCCCCGGGGTCGCCGGGCACGCCGCCGGCCACCTCGAAGTAGTAGATCTCCTCCAGCTCCGCCTCGACCCGGCCGTCGTCGTGGGTGCGGTCCTCCTCGTGCTTGTGCGGCGGGTAGGACGACCAGTTGCCGCCCGGGGTGAGCACCTCCACGGCCACCAGCCGGTCGCAGTCGAACGCCTCCGGAGAGCAGAAGTTGTTGACCTGGCGGCTGGCCGGTCCCGCGCCGCGCAGCTCGACCGGCACGTCCCGGGCCGCGCCGTAGCGGGGCGACAGCCGGCGGGTGGCGCGCGCCGACGGCAGGGCGAACCGGCCCTCGCCCCGCACCGTCACCGTGGCGTCGCGCGGCAGGTACGCGAAGTCGGTGACGGCGGCGAAGGCCGAGGCGCGGCCGGCCAGGGTGAGGCTCAGCCCGTCGCAGTGCACCGTCGCGGCGCCGGCCAGCGGCAGGACCAGCATCTCCTCGTCGCCGGTCGCGAAGGTGACCGTGCCACCGGGGGGCAGGGTGAGCACCCGCAGGCCGGCGTAGCGCCAGCCGGCCCGCTCGGGGGTGACCTCCAGCGCCCACGGCGCCCGGGTGGTGGCGCCCCAGGGCAGGTGCGCCTCGACGGCGCTCACGCCTGCTGCCCGGTGGAGAGCAGCGATCCGGCCAGGTCCACAGCGGCGGCCACGTCGTCGTCCGGCGGGTAGAGCAGCGCCCGGCCGACCACCAGGCCGCGCACACCGGGCAGCCGCAACGCCCGCGCCCACCGCGCGTACACGACGTCCGGCGCCTCCACCGGGTCGCCGCCGAGCAGCAGGACCGGCAGGGTGGTCGCGGCGATCACCCGTTCCATCTCGTCGATCGCCGGCAGTTTCAACCAGGTGTACGCGGAGGTGGCGCCGAGGGCCTGGCCGACGCTGACGCCCTTGATGACCGCCTCGGGGCGCAGGTCGGCGTGCACCCGGCCGTCGGTGCGCGCCACCCAGAGCGGCTCGACGAGGGCCACCGTCCGGTGCGCCGCGAGGGCGGTGACCGCCCGGGCGCAGGCCTGCAGGGTCGGGGCGGTGCCCGGGTCGTCCGGGTCGATGCGGCAGAGCATCTTGCCGCCGTCGTAGCGCATCGCGGCGATGCTGTCGGCGTCGTACGCGGTGAACCGGTCGTCGAGCTCGAAGGTGGCGCCGGAGAGGCCGCCGCGGTTCATCGAGCCGATGGCCAGGCGGTCCTCCAGCGCGCCGAGCAGCAGCAGGTCCTCCAGGACGTCCGGGGTGCCGAGCACGCCGTCGACGCCCGGCCGGGACAGCGCCAGGCGCAGCCGGTCGAGCAGGTCGGCGCGCCCGGCCATCGCCATCGGCCGGTCCCGCACGCCGAGGGCGCCGCGGGCGGGGTGGTCGGCGGCGATGATGAACAGCGGCCGGCCGTGGTCCGGCCACGGTCGGCGGGTCCGGCGGGCGGCGGCCTCGGCGATCGCCTGTGGCCGGTGGGCGCGGGTGAGGGTCAGCGCGTCGTACTCGGTGCTCACCGGTCTTCTCCTCCCCCGGCGGCGGTCGACGACGCCGGTTCCGACTGGACGGCACGGGCCAGCGCCGCGGTCTCGGCGTGATCGGGCATGGCGGCGGAGCAGGCCAGGCGGGAGGCGACGATGGCGCCGGCGGCGTTGGCGAAGCGCAGCGTCCGCTCCAGCGGCCAGTCGCGCAGCAGGCCCAGACAGAGCGCGCCGCCGAACGCGTCGCCGGCGCCGAGCCCGTTGACCACCGTCACCGGCACCGGCGGTACCCGGACGGTCTCGGTGCGGGTGCGGGCCAGCACCCCGGCCGGCCCGAGCTTCACCACCGCCAGCCGGGGCCCGCGGTCGAGCAGCAGCCCGGCGGCCCGCTCGGGGTCGCGGGTGCCGACGGCGATCTCCACCTCGTCGAGGTTGCCGACGGCCACGGTGACCCGCGGCAGCAGCTCGGCGACCGCGGCGGTGGCCGCCGCCGGGTCGGACCAGAACATCGGCCGGTAGTCCAGGTCGAGCACGGTGTGCGGGCGCCCGTCGCGGGCGACCAGCGCGGCCGCGTGCGCGTCCCGGCTCGGCTGCTGGCACAGGCCGGTGCCGGTGAGCCAGAAGACCCGGGCCGCGGCGATCGCGTCGAGGTCGAGTTCCTCGGGGCGGATCTGCAGGTCGGGGGCGGTCGGGGTGCGGTAGAACCAGAGCGGGAAGTCGTCCGGCGGGAAGATCTCGCAGAAGGTCACCGGGGTGGGCAGCCCGTCGACCGGGTGGACCTGACTGTCGTCGACGCCGAAGTCGCGCAGCGCCCGGTGCACGTAGTCGCCGAACGCGTCGGCGCCGGTGCGGGTGATCACGCCGGCGCGCAGCCCCTGCCGGCTCGCCGCCACGGCCACATTGGTGGGACTGCCGCCGAGGAACTTGCCGAACGTCTCGACCTCGGCCAGCGGCGTGCCGATCTGCAACGGATAGATGTCCACCCCGACCCGGCCGATGGTGAGCACATCGAGCATGCGGCGTCCTTCCCCGGCCGGCGATGCCGTGCCCGCCGGCCCTGCCCCTGATTGGTAACAGCGCTCTACGAGTTCTGTCAATGTGTTGTCATGACATCCGCCCTCTGCGTTCGGTGATCGCTTCGGTACAGTGGCGCCCATCATCGTGCCCCGAGATCCCGCGCGTGCCCAGCGAGGAGGTGCCGTGACCGGCCCCGAGATCGCGGTCGACCGGAGCAGCCCGGTCCCGCTCTACTTCCAGGTCGCGGAGCAGTTCGCCGCGGCGATCCAGCGCGGCGAACTCGCGCCCGGCGACCGGCTGGACAGCGAGTTGCAGCTCGCCGACCGGCTCGGGTTGTCCCGCCCGACGGTGCGACAGGCGATCCAGCACCTGGTCGACAAGGGACTGATCGTGCGCCGCCGCGGAGTCGGCACCCAGGTGGTACGCGGCGAGGTGCGCCGGGCGGTGGAGCTGACCAGCCTCCACGACGACCTGCTGCGCGCCGGCCAGCAGCCGTCCACCTCGGTGCTCGAACTCGCCACCGTGGCCTGCCCGGCCGAAGTCGCCGCCGCGCTCGGCGTACCGGTCGGCAGCGAGGTGCAGCACCTGCGCCGGCTGCGGTTCTCCGATTCCGAACCCCTCGCGGTGATGGAGAACTGGCTGCCGCCCGACCTGGTGCGGCTGAGCATGGACGCGTTGCAGGCCAAGGGCCTGTACGCGATCCTGCGCGCCGGCGGCATGCGCATCCGCGGCGCCCACCAGCGGATCGGCGCGCGGGCGGCGACCGCCGCCGAGGCACAGATGCTCGGCGAGCGGCGCGGCGCGCCCCTGCTCACCATGACCCGCACCGCCTACGACGACCAGGGCCGGTACGTGGAACACGGCGCGCACCTCTACCGGGCCAGCCGCTACTCCCTCGAGGTGACCGTCGCCGAGCGGTGACGGTGGATGTTTCGGGCTCATTTCAGTGACAGGTATTTACGTCGTCAGGCTGTCATGACATTGTGGCCGCAAACACCGCCGGCGGCGGACGTGCGGCCGGCGGGCGACCCGCGAGTCTCTTCGAAGTCTCCTTGCGAAGGGAAGCAGCCCATGACATCCAAGCCGAGACGCGCAGCGGGCGTGCTCGCCGCGTTCACCACCCTTGCCCTGGGCCTCACGGCCTGCGGCGACTCGTCCGAGCCGGCCGGCAAGGACGCCAAGAACATCACCCTCACGATCTCCGCCAACTCCATTGTGGGCGGCAAGAACTCCGCCGGCGCGGAGTGGATCGAGAAGTGGGTCATCCCCCGGTTCGTCGAGGCGCAGAAGGCCAAGGGCGTCACCGCCAAGGTGACGTTCGTGCCCAGCGGCGTCGACGACGAGCAGTACAAGACCAAGCTGGCCCTGGACCTGCGCTCCAAGGGCGGCGCCGACGTCATCGCGGTGGACGGCATCTGGGTGGGCGAGTTCGTCCAGGCCGGCTACCTCAAGCCGCTGTCCGAGGTGGCCGGCGACCAGGCCAACTCCTGGGAGGGCTGGTCGCAGATCCCGGAGACCGTGCAGGGCCTCGGCAGCTTCGAGGACAAGCGCTACGGCATCCCGCTCGGCACCGACGGCCGGGTCCTCTACTACAACAAGAAGCTCTTCGCCCAGGCCGGCCTGCCCGCCGACTGGCAGCCGAAGAGCTGGCAGGAGATCCTCGACGCCGGCGCCAAGCTGAAGGCACTGCCCGGGGTGACCCCGATCCAGATCAACGCCGGCACCGCGATGGGCGAGGCGACCTCCATGCAGGGCGCGCTGCCGCTGCTCGTCGGCGCCGGCGGCGAGATCTACAAGGACGGCAAGTGGGCCGGGGCCAGCCAGCCGGTCAAGGACATGCTCGACTTCTACACCAAGATCTACGGCGGCGGCCTGGGCGATCCCAAGCTGCAACAGGAGGCGAAGGGGCGCGACAAGTCCTTCGCGGAGTTCGCCGCCGGCAAGATCGGCATCCTGGCCGAGGGCGACTACTTCTGGCGCAGCGTCATCAACCCGAGCACCGGCATCGCCAAGATGGCCGACCGGAACACCACCGTCGGGTTCGCGATGATCCCCGCCAAGCAGCCCGGCGCGGGCATCCGCGGGCAGGACTTCGTCAGCATGTCCGGCGGCGGCGTACGGGTGCTGAACCCGAACTCCAAGTTCCCGTCCCAGGCCTGGGAACTGCTGTCCTTCATGCACTCGGCGGAGGCGGTCAAGGCCGAACTCGCCGGCGAGGCACGGATCACCGCGCGGATGGACGTCAACAAGGAGGTCCTCGCGGGCGACCCGATGCTGAGCTTCGTCACCGAGAAGGTGCTGCCGGTCACCGCGTACCGGCCGCCGCTGGCGGTGTACCCGCAGGTGTCGGTGGCGCTGCAGGAGGCGACCGCCGCCGCCGCGTCGGGCCGGAGCGCCGACGAGGCCGCCGGGGCGTACCAGAAGAAGCTGGAAGGGATCGTCGGTGGCGCAGGTAACGTCACCTCCTGACCAGGTGGTGGAGGGGAGGCGCCCGGAGACGGGCGCCTCCCCGGCCCCCGACGCCGCCGGCCTGGGCCGGGCCCGGGCCACCGGGTTCCTCGTGCCCAGCATGGTGCTGATCCTGCTCTTCCTCGTGGTGCCGGCCGCCTGGACGATCTACCTGGGCGTCACCAACTACCGGCTGACCGGCCTGGCCGCCGCCAACCCGCAGATCGTCGGCCTGGACAACTACACCCGGGCCCTGAGCGACGAACGGTTCCGCTCCTCACTGGTGCTGACCCTGCAGTTCGTGCTCGGCTCGGCGGTCATCGGCCAGGCCGGGCTCGGCTTCGCCATCGCCTTCGCGCTGCGCGACCGGCGCGGCCCGCTGCGCCGGGTGGTCGAGGCGTTCGTCCTGCTCTCCTGGATCCTGCCCAGCTCGGTGGTGGCCTTCCTCTGGATCGCCCTGCTCGACCGGGACGGCGGCACCCTGAACACGCTGCTCGGCATCCCGGGCACGGCCTGGCTGCTCGACCACCCGATGCTGTCGATCATCGTGTTCAACACCTGGCGCGGCACCGCGTTCTCGATGATGCTCTACGCCGCCGCCCTGGAGAACGTGCCCCGCTCCCACCTGGAGACCGCCCGGCTGGCCGGCGCGTCCACCTGGCAGCAACTGCGCGACGTGGTCTTCCCCCGCATCCGCGGGCACGTGCTGACCAATCTGCTGCTGATCAGCCTCTGGACGTTCAACGACTTCGCGCCGTTCCTCATCACCGCCGGCGGCCCCGAGCAGCGCTCGGAGATCCTCCCGGTCTACGTCTACAAGGTGGCGCTCTCCGGCGGTGAACTCGGCTTCGGCGCCGCGATCTCGTTCGTCATGCTGCTGATCAACCTGGTCATCGCGCTGGTCTACCTGCGCATGCTGGGCCGGCGGAAGGAGACGGCGTGAGCAGCGCGACCAGCACGGCGCCCGCGCCTACCACCGACCCGAAGGGCGGCACGGAAGCCGTCCGGCACCTGCTCGGCCGGGTCGCCCGCTACACCTTCCTCTGCGCCGTCCTCGGGTTCTTCGCGCTGCCGCTGCTCTGGCTGGCCACCGCCCCGTTCGACGACACTCCGACGATCACCGCCTCGCTGCCGCGATTCACCCTGGACAACTTCCGGGCTCTGCTGGACAACCCGTACGCGCTCAGCTCGCTGCTCAACTCCGTCTACCTGGCCGGCGGCACCGCGGCGCTGGTGGTGACGTTCGGGGCGCTGGCCGCGTACGCGCTGAGCCGGGTCCGGGTGCCCGGCCGCGACGCGCTGCTCTACGGGCTGCTGCTGCTCTCGTCGATCGTCACCGGCACGGCCACCATGGTGCCGCTGTTCGAGTTGGCGTTCCGGCTCAACCTGATCGACTCCCGGCTCGGCGTCATCCTGATCCTCACCGGCGGGCTGCTGCCCGCGGCGATCTTCATCCTCAAGGACTTCATGGACGCCACCCCGACGTCCTACGAGGAGTCCGCCCGGGTCTTCGGCGCCAGCCCGTTGCAGATCATGCGGCACATCGTGGTGCCGCTGGTCCGCCCCGGCCTGGCCACCGTCGGGGTGTGGGCGGTCGCCAACGTCTGGGGCAACTTCCTGGTGCCGTTCCTGCTGCTGCGCGGGCCGGAGAAGGCCCCCGCCGCGGTGATCATGTACACCCTCTACACCGAGGGCGGCCAGGCCGACCTGCGGTTGCTCTCCACGTTCTCGCTGCTCTACTCGCTGCCGGTGGCGCTCATGTTCGTCTTCGTCAGCAGCCGGTACGGATTCCGCTTCCACGGAGGGATCAAGCGCTGATGTCCGCCATCACCATGCGCGACCTGACCAAGGTCTACCCCAACGGGGTGCGGGCCCTGGACGCCCTCGACCTGGAGATCGCCGACGGCGAGTTCTTCGCCCTGCTCGGGCCTTCCGGCTGCGGCAAGACCACCCTGCTGCGCACCATCGCCGGGCTGGAGGTCGCCTCCGGCGGCGACGTGCACATCGGCGACCGCGCCGTGACCAACCTGCCGCCCGGCAAGCGGGACGTGGCGATGGTCTTCCAGGACTACGCGCTCTTCCCGCACATGACGGTGCAGGAGAACATCGCCTACCCGCTGCGAATCAAGAAGATGGACCGTCGCGGCCGCGCGGAGAAGGCGGCGGAGACCGCCGACGAGCTGGGCCTGTCCGCGTTGCTGCAACGCCGCCCGGGGCAGCTCTCCGGCGGGCAGCAGCAGCGGGTCGCGCTGGCCCGGGCGATGGCCTGCCACCCGCAGGTGTTCCTCCTCGACGAACCGCTGTCCAACCTCGACGCCCGGCTGCGGCTGGAGGCGCGCACCTTCCTCAAGCGGCTGCAACGCGAACTGGGCGTCACCACCGTCTTCGTCACCCACGACCAGGCCGAGGCGCTCGCCCTCGCCGACCGGATCGCCGTCATGGAGGGCGGCCGGATCCGGCAGGTCGGCACCCCGACCGAGGTGTTCCGCCGCCCCGCCAACACCTTCGTCGCCGGGTTCATCGGCTCCACCCCGATGAACCTCGTCGACGCCGAGGCGCAGGACGGCGAACTGGCCGTCGCCGGCACCCGGCTGCCGATGCCGGACGACGTCCGGGACCGGGTCAGCGCCGGCGAGAAGCTCGTCTACGGGGTACGTCCGGAGTACCTGGACTACTCCGCCGAACCGGTGCCGGGGGCGCTGAGCGGGCAGGTGGTCGTGGTGGAGAACCTGGGCAGCTTCTCGCTGGTCTCCCTGGACGTGGCCGGCGGGGACGTCGCCGGGGCCGCGGGGACCAGCGTCCAGGTCGTCGTGCCGGAGGGGCGCGAACCCGAACCCGGCGACACCGGCTGGGTGGTGCCCCGGCCCGGCCGGTCACTGCTCTACCGGGACGGCGAGCTGGTGAGCGGGACGGCGGCGGCCGTGCCCGCCGCGCGTACCGGCGCGGAGCGGTGAGGCATGGCGGTGCACCGGGGCAGGTGGACGCTGGCGGACCGCGCCGAGAGCGTGCTGCGGACCCTGCCGGTCACCGTGCCGCCGGGCACCGCCGCGCTCACCGTACGACTCGACTACCCCCGGCAGGCCGGGGTGCTCGACCTGGGCTGCCTCGGGCCGGCCGGCTTCCGGGGCTGGTCCGGCGGTGCCCGCGACGGCTACACCGTGGCCGCCCACTGGGCCACCCCCGGCTACCTGCCCGGTGAGCTGGAACCCGGCGAATGGCAGGTGCTGCTCCGGTTGCACCGCATCCCACCGGAGGGCCTGAGCTACGAGGTCACCGCCACCACCAGCACCTCCGGGCCGGACGCCCCGACGCCGCCGGCGGCGCCCCCGCGCCCGGACCGCCCGCCCCGCCGCGCGCTGCCCGGGGTGGACGGCCGGCGCTGGATCGCCGGCGACCTGCACGCGCACACCGTGCACAGCGACGGCGCGGCCACCATCGACGAGCTGGCCGCCCTCGCCGCCGCCCGGGGCCTGGACTTCCTCGCCGTCACCGACCACAACACCGTCAGCCACCACCCGTGGCTGCCCGCCGCCTCGGCCCGGTACGGCCTCACCCTGCTGCCGGGGCAGGAGGTGACCACCGACCGGGGACACGCCAACGTGTTCGGCCCGGTCGGCTGGGTCGACTTCCGGCAGCCGCCCGACGAGTGGCTGGCCGGCGCGGAGCGGGCCGGCGGGCTGATGTCGGTCAACCACCCCCTCGGCGGCGACTGCGCCTGGCGGCAGCCGCTGGCCACGCGTACCCGGCTGGCCGAGGTGTGGCACTCCGGCTGGTGGGACCGCACCTGGGGCGCCCCGCTGGCGTGGGCGCGGGCCTGGCGCCCGGACGTGGTGCCGATCGGGGGCAGCGACTTCCACCGCCCCGGCGACGACGCGCCGCCCGGCTCCCCCACCACCTGGCTGCTGGTCGACGACGACCGCGAGCCGCAGGCCGCCGTGCTCGACGCGCTGGCCGCCGGTCGTACCGCCGTGTCCGCCGGCCCCGACGCGCCGCTGCTGCTGCGCCTCGGCGACGAACTGCTCGCCCTCGACGCGGACGGCATGCTGCTCGGCTGTCCCGACGGCAGCCACCGCGTCGTCCGCGGCGACCGGTGCCGGCTCCCGGCCGGCGACGGCCTGCACGTCCTGGAATCGCACCGCATGGAGGTGATCGCACTGTGCAGCTGAGCGGACGCACCCGGGTGGCCGGCGCACCGGTCAACCACGGCATCTACCAGCACGACGACCCGCTCCTCGACCCGGACGACCTGCTGGCGGCCCTGTCCCGCGACGGGTACGACGGGGTGGACTCCGGGCCGATCGGCTACCTCGGCACCGGCGAGGCGCTGGCCGGCCGGCTCGCGGCGACCGGCATCGGGCTCGCCGGCGGCTGGGTCGACCTGCGCTACACCGACCCGGACGGCTTCGGCGCGGACCTGGTCCAGCTCGACGCGGCGCTCGACGCGTTCACCGCCGTACCGGCCGACGACCCTCGGTTCGCCCCCCGGCCCACGCTGGCCTGCCCCGGCAACCCCGGCCGGATGGCCCGGCCCGGCACCCCACCCGACCTCACCTCGGTGCTGCCGGCCACCGCCTGGCCGGAGTTCGCCGCCCGGGTGCAGCAGGCCGCCGACCGGTGCCGGGATCGGGGTCTGGAACCGGTGTTCCACTACCACCTCGGCACCGACGTGGAGACCGAGGCCGAGGCCGACCGGCTGCTCGAACTCACCGACATCGCGGTCTGCCTGGACACCGGGCACCTGCTGCTGGCCGGCGGCGACCCGGTCGCGGCGGTCCGCCGGTGGGCCGGCCGGATCGGGCAGGTGCACCTCAAGGACGCCGACCTGGCCGTCCACGAGCGGGTCCGGGCGGCCGGCGGTGGCCTGGCCGACGTGGTCGCCGCCGGTGGCTTCTGCGCCCTGGGAGCCGGCGACGTCGACTTCGCCGGGGTGCTCGCCGGCCTCGACTCCATCGGCTACACCGGCTGGCTGGTGATCGAACAGGACGCGCCGGCGCACGGGCGGGACCTCGACCGGACGCTGGCCGACCAGCACGCCAACCGGCGCTGGCTCGAGGAGGCGCTGCGATGACCGAACCGGGCAAGCGGATCCGGATCGCCGTCGTCGGGCTGGGCATCATCGCCCGTACCGTGCACCTGCCGCTGCTGCAACGCCGCGCCGACCTGTTCGAGATCGTCGCGCTCGGCGACCTCTCCCCCACCCGGGTGGCCGAGCTGGGCGGCCGGTACGGCGTCGAGCCGGGCCGCCGGTACACCGACGCCGCCGCGATGCTGGCCGACGGCGGGTACGACGCACTGCTGCTGGCGACGTCCGGCTCACACGGGGAACTGGCCGCGTCGGCGCTGCGCGCGGGCCTGCCGGTGCTCTGCGAGAAGCCGCTGGCCTACACCCTGGCGGAGGCGGCCCGGCTGACCGAGCTGAGCGGCGGCGCGCCGGCGCTGATGGTCGGCTACATGAAGCAGTACGACCCGGCGGTGGCCGAGGCCGCCCGGCTCCTCGACGAGTGGGGCGGGGCCGAGCGGGTCCACGCCGTGGAGGTGAGCGTGCTGCACGCCGGCGGCGACCAACAGCTCGCCTTCGCCAACCTGCCGCCGGCCCCCGCCGACGTGCCGCCCGCCGAGGTGGCCCGGCTGCGCGCCGCCGACGCCGCGCTGCTCGACGCCGCGGTCGGCGGTGACCCGGGCGCGCGCACCCTCTACCAGATCCTGATCAACAGCATCTCCCACGACCTGTCCCTGCTGCGGCTCCTCACCGGCGCGCCGGCCACCGTGGAGCATGTCGCGACCTGGCCGCTGGCGCCGGACGGGCCGGCGGAGCCGTCGGTGGAGATCAGCGGGCGGCTGCCGGGCGGGGCCCGCTACGGCATCCGCTGGCTCAACCTGCCCGACTACCCGGCCTACCGGGAGACGGTGACCCTGCACCACGCCCGGGGCTCGCTGGAGCTGGTCTTCCCGTCGCCGTACCTGCTCAACGCGCCCACCACGCTGACCCTGGTGGAGGCGCACGGCGGCGGTGAGCGGCGGGCGGCGTTCCGGTCGGTGACCGAGGCGTTCGAGCAGGAGCTGGTCGCCTTCCACGCGATGGTCACCGCGGGCGCGCCGCCGCTGACCGGGATCGCCGAGGGCGCGACCGACGTACGGACCAGCCAACAGGTGGTACGCCGCTTCGGTGAGCTGACCGGGGCGGCGATCGGCGGAGAGGCGGCCAGCTCATGACACGACCGACCGACATCATCGTCGTGCCGCACACCCACTGGGACCGGGAGTGGTACGAGCCGTTCCAGCGGTTCCGGCTGCGGCTGGTGGCGCTGCTGGACGACGTGTTCGACCGGATGGAACGCGACGAGCGGCAGCGGTTCACCCTCGACGGTCAGCTCGCCGCGGTCGACGACTACCTGGAGGTGCGCCCGGAGCGGCGCGAGCAGGTGATCGCCCTGGTCCGCGCCGGACGGCTGGCGGTCGGGCCGTGGCAGATCCTGCTCGACGAGTTCCTCTGCTCCGGGGAGAACATCGTCCGCAATCTGGAGCGCGGGCTGACCCGCAGCGCCGAGCTGGGCGGGGCCATGCCGGTGGGCTACCTGCCCGACATGTTCGGCCACATCGCCCAGATGCCGCAGCTGCTGGCCGGGGCCGGGCTGGCCCACGCCTGCGTGTTCCGGGGCGTACCCGACCGGGTCCGCACCCACGCGTTCGCCTGGCAGGCGCCGGACGGCACCACGGTGCGCACCGAGTACCTGCCCGGCGGGTACGGCAACGCGGCCGGCCTGATGGACGACGCCGCCCTGGTCACCCGCCGGGCCACCGACCTGGCCGACCGGCTCGGCGGCTGGCGACCCGAGGGCGCGGGCGGACCGACCCTGGCCATGTACGGCACCGACCACGCCGCGCCGGCCCCGGACGCCCCCGACCTGCTCGCCGCCGCCGACGTCGACGGCATCCGGTTCCGGCTCGGCACGCTCGCCGAGTACTTCGCCGCCCAGCCGACCACCGTGGACGGGCTGCCCACCGTACGCGGGGAGCTGCGCTCGCACGCCCGGGCGAACATCCTGCCCGGCGTGATCTCCGTGCGCGCCCACCTGAAGCAGGCGATGGGCCGCGCCGAGCGTCGGGTGGAGCGGTACGCCGAACCGCTCGCCGCGCTCTGGCACGACCCGTCGGTGCAGCGCTTCCTGGACATGGCGTGGACCCGGTTGATCGACGCGAGCTGCCACGACTCGGTGACCGGGTGCGGCTGCGACGAGACCGCCGAGCAGGTGGCCGCCCGGCTGGCCGAGGCCGACCAGCTCGGCCGGGCGGTCTGCGACCTGGTGGGTGCCCGGCTGGCCGCCGCCGTGCCGCGCGACGGGTACCTGGTGTTCAACCCCGGCCCGACCGCCCGGACCGCGCTGGTGCGCCTCGACGTCGAGGCGCCCGGCGGCGCGGCGGTGGGGCTGGCCGGCGCGGACGGTACGACGGTGGCCGCGCAGGTCCTCGACCGGGCCCGGACGCTGCTCGCCGACGACCTGGTGCCGGCCGTCGATCTGCCCGGGGTGCTCACCCGGGTGCACGGCCGGGAGCTTTACGGCCAGGAGGTCACCCGGTGGTCGGTGTCGCCGGCCGACGCCACCCTCACCTTCGAGGTGGCCCGGCACGGCGACCCCGCCTTCGACGTGGAGGACGTCCGCCTGGCGCTGGCCGACGCCGGCCGGCCGGACCACTGGCGGGTCCGCATCGTCGCCGCGCCCCGGCTGACCGTGGCCGCGCTGGTCGACGTGCCCGCGCTCGGCCACGCCGCGGTGCGGCCGGTGCCGTTGCCGGCCGGCGCCGCCGGAGTTCCCGGACCGGTCACCGTCGCCGACCGGAGCCTGGACAACGGACTGCTGCGCGTCGACGTTGCCGAGGACGGCACGCTGCGGCTGTCCACCCCGGACGGCGTCACCGTGGACGGGGTGGGCCGGATCGTCGACGGCGGCGACGTGGGCGACAGCTACAACTACGCCCCGCCAACCGCCGACGAGCTGGTCGACAAGCCGCGCGCGGTACGCACGGTGGTGCGGCACGCGGGTCCGCTGGCGGCCGTCGTGGACGTGGTGCGCGAGTACCGCTGGCCGGTGGCGGCCGACGTGGACGCCGGCTCCCGGGCGGTGGACCGGGAGGCCGTGGTGGTCACCACCCGGGTCGAGCTGCGCTCCGGCGAGCGGTTCGCCCGGCTGCGGATCGAGTTCGACAACCGCTGCGACGACCACCGGGTGCGGCTGCACCTGCCGCTGCCGTCCCCGGCCCGCGCGTCGTACGCCGAGGGGCAGTTCGCGGTGGTGGAGCGCGGGCTGACCGCGGAGGGCGGCGGCGGTGAGGTGCCACTGCCGACGTTCCCGGCGTCCGGGTTCGTGGCCGCCGGCGGGGCGGACGGCAGGCTGGCGGTGCTGCTGACCCAGCCCACCGAATACCAGCTGACCGACTCCGGGCGCGAGCTGGCCGTGACGGTGCTGCGGTCGATCGGGATGCTGTCGCGCAACCGGCACGCGCTGCGGGACGAGCCGGCCGGCCCGCAGCTGCCCACCCCGTCGGCGCAGTGCCGGGGCGAGCGGACCGTCGAGCTGGCGGTGCTGCCGTTCCGGGGCGAGTGGCACGGCGCGGGGGTGACCGAGGCGGCCGAGGCGTACCGGCACGAGCCGCTGGCCTTCGCCGGCACGGCGCAGCCGTCCGTCCCGCTACCGGCCCCGGCCACCGGCCTGTCCGTGACCGGCCCGGGGGTCGCGCTCACCAGCGTCCGGGACCGGCAGGGCCGGGTCGAGGTGCGGGTGGTGGCCGAGACCCCGACCGACACCGGCGCGGTCATCGGGGCCGGGCGGGGTGTCCGGGGGGCGTGGCGGGCCGACCTGCTCGGCCGGCCGGGCGAGCGGCTGAGCGTCGACGCCGACGGTCTGGTCCGGCTGCCGTTGCGCGCCTGGGAGATCGCCACGGTGCAGCTCGACCTGGCCTGAGCGGCGGGCCGACTGACGGGTGCCCCCGGGGGTGGGGGCACCCGTCACCGCTCGCCCCGCCGCGCCGTCACCCGGCGGGCGACGGCCAGCAGGTACTCCTTGCGGTCGGTCGGGTCGTGGTCGGAGCGGGGGCGGGTGGGCGGCTCGCCGTGGACCGGGCGGTGGTGGTCGAAGGTGGACTCGAAGATCCCCTCACCCCGGGTCAGCGTCGGCAGCCGCTGCTGCACGGCGTGCACCCGCCGCGCCGGGACGTCGCCCTCCACCACGTACGACGAGCCTCGCGCCAGCGTCGCGTGGGGCACCGCGTCCAGCCTGGCCAGCACGGGCAGGACGGCGCTGAGCGCGTCGCCCGGGATCTCCAGCCGGAACCGGTGCATCGGCTCCTCCACCCGGGTGCCGGCGCGCCGCAGCGCCTCGACCAGCACCAGCGGGGTGAGGTTGCGGAAGTCTCCGGCGGTGCTGGACATGCTCTTGTCGAAGGTGCCGTGGGAGTGGCTCTGCCGGGCCCAGTAGCCGGCGTGGGTCATCGTCACCTCGCAGTCGAGGACCTGCCAGCCGCGCAGTCCCTGGCGCAGCGTCGCCCGGACGGTCTCCTCGACCGCGGTGAAGAAGGCGGGCGGCATCGAGCCGAGTTCGACGCCGAGCCGGAAGCGGTACCCGGTGCCGGTCGCCGTGGGTGCCACCCGCAGACCCACGGTGGCCAGGAACGGGTTGGGCGCCACCCCGATCAGCTCGACCGCCGCTCCGGTGCCGACCAGCCGTTCCACGAAGACCGTCGTCGTCTCCCGGAAACCGACCGCCACGCCGTACTCCTCGGCGAGCGTCGCCTGGATGACCTCCTTCTGGACCTCGCCGTAGAGCGAGACGGTGATCTCCCGCCGGATCTCGTCCACCCGGACGTTGATCAACGGGTCCTGTTCGGCGAGCTGGCTGAGCGCGGCGTGCAGGGCGCCCCGATCCGCCTCCCGCTCGGGGACGACGACGGTCTCCAGGGTGGGCAGGGCGAAGTGGCGGCCGCCGGTGGCTCCGGTGCGCCGCGCCGCCCCGACCGGGTCGCCGATCCGGACGTCGCCGAGGCCGCGCAGCAGCGCAATCCGGCCGGCGCCGACGGCGTCGTCGCGGACGGTCGAGCCGCGGTCGAAGACCTCGATCCCGGTGACCGTGGCGAGCCGTCCCGCACCGACGGGCAGCCGGTCCCGCACCCGTACGGTGCCACCGAACAGCCGGACGTAGGCGATCCGCTCGCCCGAGGGGCCCCGCTGCACCTTGAAGACGGTGCCGGAGGTCGGGCCGTCGGCGCCGTCCTCGGCCACCGGCAGCAGTTCGGTGAGGCCGGCGATCAGAGGTGCCACGCCCGCGCCGGTGATCGCGGAGCCGGCGAACACCGGGTGGACCAGCGCCTGCCGGGTCTGCGCCGCGAGGACCTGGCGCAGTCGCCGTCCGGTCAGTCGCCGCTCGTCCTCGACGTACTCGGTCAGCAGCGCGTCGTCGTGCGCGGTGAGCAGGTCGAGCAGCCGCCTGGTGAAGCCCGGGTCGGTGTCGGGGTGGGGTACGCAGCGGGCCGCCGGCGTACCGGCGCCGTGGACGGCGCCCGTCGCCACCACGGCGGGGGTGAGCCGGGCGGCGAGGTCGCGCAGCACCCGGTCGGGATCGGCACCGGCCCGGTCGATCTTGTTGATGAAGATCAGGGTCGGCAGGCGCAGCCGCTGGAGTGTGCGCATCAGCACCCGGGTCTGGGCCTGCACGCCCTCGACGGCGGAGACCACGAGCACCACACCGTCGAGCAGGTCGAGGACCCGTTCCACCTCGGCGATGAAGTCCGGGTGGCCGGGGGTGTCGATGAGGTTGACCGTGACGCCGTCGACGACGAAGGAGGCCACCGCGGATCGGATGGTGATGCCGCGTTGCCGTTCCAGGGCCATCGAGTCGGTCCGGGTGGTGCCGTCGTCCACGCTGCCCAGGTCGTCGATGACGCCGACGGCGTGCAGCAGGCGTTCGGTCAGGCTGGTCTTGCCGGCGTCAACATGCGCGAGGATGCCGATGTTCAAGGTCTTCACGGAGCGTCATGTCCTTCGGGTTGATGATCATTCCCAGGTGGTTGGACATGAACGCAGCGCGCATCTTTGATCCTTCGCGGTCGGTTGCGGTGACCCACCCAGTCGACCAGCGCGTCCGTCGGCCGGCAACCGAATAACGCCGTCGACCCCGACCCCGGCCCGGCGCTGGTGGACCGCGAGCCAAATCTCTCCTTTCGGAGCGAAAGGTACGCATCGATCTCCGGCGCGTGTCCTGGCGCGGCGCGAGTGGTTGTACTCGACGTGACGGCACACTCACCCACCACCATGCCGGCTCGGGCGCCCCGATGGCGGGTCACCTGGGCGGAGCGCGAGAACGAGCGCCGGCGGCGCTCGTTCGACAGCGCCACCGCGGCCTGGCACCGGCGCAACGACCACCTGGTCCGGCTGCGGATCGAGGCCGCCGGCTTCCACGGGTACGCGCACCCGCGGGACAGCTTGCCGATGGACCTGGGCCGTGACGAGGTCGTCTACCGGGTGCAGCCGACCGCGGAGCTGGCCGAGGCCGGGGCGCGGCACATCGCCGGACTGCCCGTGCCGGAGCTGACCGTCACGGCGCCGGGCGCCCACCCGCCCCGGCGCGGGCTGCCGACGGGCCTGCGGGTCGTCGACGCGGGGATGGCCGTCGTGACCAACCACCGGGTCGTCTTCTCCGGCGACGCGAGCTGCCGGGAGTGGACGTATGCGGACATGGTGGGGCCGGCACACCACCCCGACGTCCCACTGACCCTGCTGCACACCGCCGACGGCGGTCCGCTCGCCGGGCTGCGCGTACCGGCCAACGCCACGGTGAACTTCCGCTTCTACCTGACCCTCGCCTTCGCCGCCGCCACCGGGCAGCGAGCCGCCGTCGCCGCGCAGGTCGACGCCCTGCTGGCCGGGCACCAGCACACGCGGCCGACACCACCGGCACCGGCCGACCCGGCCCGGGCCCCGCTGACCGCGGTGCGCCCCGACCGCCCGGCCGTCGCCGCCGCCGCCGTCGTCGTCACGCTGGCGTTCGCGACGCTCTCCGCCGGCACGTCCGCGACCGAGCAGGCCGGCCCGCCCTACCGGGCGACTCTCGGGGCCGGCGGCACCGCCGGCACCGACGCGCCGGCCGCCGAGTACGGCACCACCCCGAACACCCCCGCCGCGCCCGAAGCCCCGGACAGCGGTCCGGCCCCCGCGCCGACCGGCACGGCGACAACGGCGCCCGCCGACGGCGGCACCCCTCGGGTGGTGGGACCGATGCCGCGCCGGCCCCGGACGAGCGTGGCCGCCGCGGCGGCGGAGGACGCGCCGACGGACCGAGTTCCCGGCCCCGCCCCGACCACCGTGCCGGCCCCGACCACCGTGCCGCCCTCGACCACCACGCCGCCCCCGACCACGACGCCGCCGCCGACCACCGCTCCCAGCCCGACCACGGCGCTACCGGCGCCCGAGGCCCCCATGCTCGACCTCTGCCTCGAACCCCTGAAGCTGCCACTGGTGCAGCGGCTGCTGTGCCCACCGACCAGCCGCTGAGCGGGCGGTGACCGCGTCCGCGTCGCCCCGCCCGTCGACCGGCAACCGCCACCGGCGACCGGCGCGGACGCCACCCTGATCGCCGGCTCAGCGCCCGCAGTCGCGTCGGCCTACAGTGTGCCCATGTGGGAATCGATCGCCGCGCCGGCGGTGGGCCTGATGGCCGCCATGGCAGCGGCTGTTCCGACGCCGCCGCCGTCGGTGGACGCCGCGCCGGTGTTGACGTCGACACCGTTCGGCGCGCTGCCCGGGCAACAGGTCACCCACACCGTCACGATCTCCGGCAGCGGCACCCTCACGACCACGCGGGTCACGTTCACCACGACGGTCGATCTCGACGGTGTCACCGCCCGGGCCGAGCCGGGTCGGTGCACGGCGTCCCCGCGTACCGTCGTCTGTGACCTCGGTGACCTGCGCCTGGGCCCCCGCGGGGCGGCGCCGCGGATCACGATCTCCGGGCGGGTCCGCCCGGGCGCGCCGCCGGGCACGGTGGTCCGCAACCGGGTCGGTGTCACCTCGGTGGAGACCACCGCGACGGGCGCCCGGACCACCAGCAACGCCTACCTGCTCCCGGGCTCGACGGCCACGCCCACCGATCCGCCGCTGGGATCGACGGCCACGGCGAGCGAGGTCCCGCCGCCCGGACGGTCGATGCGGGTGCCGGCCATCGCGGCGGCGGTGGCCGGCGCGGTCGCGGCGTTGGCGCTGCTGGCCCGTCGGCGGCTGCGGCGGCGTCCGGGTCCGTCGCCGGCCGATTCGGCTGTAACAACCGGGCACCCCGATCCGATGTAGCAAGGGGACGACACGAGCCGGCGGCAGGAGTACGGCATGGAGCAACACTGGTGGAGGCGGGCCACGCTGGCGACCGTCGCCGGGTCCGCCACGCTGATGATGACGGCCCTGTGCCTGGATGCCGGAGCGGCGAGCGCCGGGGCGCAGAGCGCGGCGCAGGGGCCCCTGCCCCTGCCGACCCTGCTGCCCCTGCCGAGCCCGTCGCCGCCCGGGTCGCCGCCGCCGATAGAACCGCCGAAGGTGACGCTGCCGCCCCTGAAGCCGCCCCCGGTCAAGCCGCCGACCCCCCCGCCGGCCACCGCGTCGCCGACGGCGCCGCCCGCGACCACCCCGCCGACCGGCGGCACGCCACCACAGGTGGGCGTCCCGGGCCCCGGCAGCAGCGGGTCGATGGTGGACCCCGGATCGGCGCCCGCGCTCATCGCCGGCGACCCCGGCGCCGACCTCTACCCCCAGCCCCCGGTGGACGCGGCCGGCACGCCCCAGGCCCGCCAGGTCGCCGCGCTCGGCGACGTCCAGCACCGGATCCAGTACCTGGAGAACACCCTCGCCCGGACCCGCGCCGACCTCGCCAAGGTGCGGCGCGTACCGGATCCGGTGCTGCACCTGCTGACCACCCTGACCGCCGGCGGCGACGCGGATGCGGCCTCGCCCTTGACCGTGGCGGACGCCGCGGACGTCGACGACACCCCCACCGGCCGCGCCGTCGCGCTCTCCGGCGCGATCACCTCCGGCCAGGCCGAACTCATCCGCCGCCGGCAGGAGGAGACGCGGCTCCGGCAGGAGATCGACCGTCGGGTACGCGCCGCGCCCGCCGTGGCGGCACCGGCCCGCACCGTCGCCACGGTCGGTCGCGGCCGGCTCGGCCGACCATTGGCGGGCCGACTCACCAGCCGCTTCGGCACCCGGTTCGACCCGTACTACAAGGTCTGGCAGTTGCACGCCGGTGTGGATCTCGCCGCCCCGACCGGCACCCCGATCCTGGCGGCCGCCGACGGCCGCGTCTCGCGGGTCGGCTGGTACGGCGGCTACGGCAACTACACCTGCATCGCGCATGGCCGGGCGGACGGGCAGCGACTGTCCACCTGCTACGGCCACCAGTCCCGGCTGCTGGTGTCGCCCGGCCAACGGGTCCGCGCCGGCCAGGTGATCGGACTGGTCGGGTCGACCGGTGCCTCCACCGGCCCGCACCTGCACTTCGAGGTTCGTCTCGGCGGCCGTCCGGTCGACCCGCTGCCCTGGCTCTGAAGCGCGCCCGTCCCGGGTGGGACGGGCGCGATCAGAAGCAACCGTGCGGGTCGGCTCGGAATCCCGCTCGCCGGTACCGGGCCCCGCCCCTACCATCGGCGGTCATGAACGACATGAGCTGGGCGGACGGCGTCACCCGGGTGGCGGTGCTCACCGGGGCGGGCATCTCGACCGACTCCGGCATCCCCGACTACCGGGGCCCGTCCGGCGTCTGGACGCGCGACCCGGCCCTGGCCGACGCGTTCACCCACCGCTCGTTCCTGGCCGACCCGGCCGTGCGGGGGAGGTTCTGGCAGACCTACCTCGGGCACGCCGCGTGGCAGGCCGAGCCCAACCGGGCGCACCGCGCGCTCGCCGAGCTGGAGCGGACCGGGGTGGCGGTACGCGTCCTCACCCAGAACGTCGACGGACTGCACCAGAAGGCCGGCTCCAGCCCGCGCAAGGTGCTCGAACTGCACGGCACGATGCACGAGGTGGTCTGCACCGGCTGCGGCGCGCGCACGCCCAGCGAGCAGACCCTGGCCCGGGTGGCCGCCGGCGACGGGGATCCGCGGTGCCTCGACTGCGGCGCCATCCTCAAGCTGGCCGTGGTGCTCTTCGGGCAGCACCTCGACGCGGCGACGATCGGCCACGCCGAGCGGATCGCCGCGCACAGCCAGCTCATGCTCGCGGTCGGCAGCTCACTCCAGGTCGAGCCGGTCGCCTCGCTCTGCGCGGTGGCGGTGAACGCGGGTAACCGCCTCGTCGTCGTCAACCGCGACCCGACCCCGTACGACGACCTCGCCGTCGAGGTGATCCGCGAACCGATCGGCACGGCACTCCCCCGGATCTGCGCGGCGCTCGCCCGGGCCGCGTCCGGCGCACCGACGTCGTCCTAGCCGGCCGGGTGGCGACCGGCGGTCGGACGGGTCAGTGGCCGCGGTAGAGGGCCTCGATGTCGGCGGCGTAGCGGGCCTGGACCGCCTCGCGTTTGACCTTGAGGGTGGGAGTGAGCTCCCCGTCGGCTTCGGTGAGGTCGCGGGGCAGGATCCGGAACTGCTTGACCTGTTCCGCCTTGGACACCGTCTGGTTGGCGTGGTCGACCGCGGCCTGGATCTCCTGGCGCAGCTCGGGGTCGTCCCGCAGGTCGGCCACGTCCGCGTCCGGGTGGCCGTGGGCGACCCGCCACCGTTGCCAGGCCGGTGGATCGATGGTGACCAGGGCGGTCACGTAGGGGCGGTCGTTGCCGACGAGCATGCACTGGCCGACCAGGGGGTGCGCGCGGACCTGCTCCTCGATCGGAGCGGGGGCGAGGTTCTTCCCCGCCGCCGTCACGATGATCTCCTTGATGCGGCCGGTGATGCGCAGGTAGCCGTCGGGGTCGAGACTGCCGAGGTCACCGGTGCGCAGCCAGCCGTCGTCGGTGAGGGTCGCCCGGGTGGCGTCGGGGTTGTTCCAGTAACCGGAGAAGACCATCTCGCCGCGGACGAGCACCTCCCCGTCGTCGGCGATGCGGATCTCCACGCCGGGCAGCGGGCGGCCGACGGTGCCGATCCGCATCGCCGAGGGCACGTTCGCCGTCACCGCCGGAGAGGTCTCGGTCAGCCCGTACCCCTCCAGGACGGTGATGCCGGCGCCGCGGAAGAAGTGCGCCAGCCGCTGCTCCAGCGGCGCACCGCCGGACATCGCCAGCCGGCACCGTCCGCCGAGGGCGGCGCGCAGCCGCCGGTACGCCAGCACGTCGCACGCGGCGCGCGCCAGCCGCAGCAGGATGTTCGGACCTCGCTCGGTGTCCAGGGCGCGGCTGTACCGCACGGCGACGGCGTCCGCGACGGCGAACAGCCGTCCCCGGTGGGTGTCCTCGGCTTGCCGTCGGGCCCTGGCGTACATCTTCTCGAACACCCGCGGCACCGCGAGGATGAACGTCGGGCGGCACTTGCGCAGCTGCTCGAAGACTCGGCCCGGGTCTGCGCTGTGCACCATCGTGGCGCGGGTGAGTACCACCCCCACCTGGATCAGTCGGGCGAACACGTGCGCCAGCGGCAGGAACAACACCGTCGACGCGCCCGGATGCAACAGCTCCGGCAGCACCGAGGTCGCGCTGGTGACGTCGCAGTAGATGTTGCGGTGGGTCAGCGCGCAGCCCTTCGGCCGGCCGGTCGTGCCGCTGGTGTAGACGATCGTGGCCAGGTCCGAGCCCGACACCGCCCGCCGCCGCGCCTCGACCTGCCCGTCGTCGACGGTGCGGCCCTGCCCCGCCAGGGCGATCAGCCCACCGCCGTCGATCTGCCACGTCTGGCGCAGCGCCGGCAGGTCGTCGCGCAGGCCGGCCAGCATCGCGTCGTGCGCGGCGGTCTCCACCACACACCCCACCGCACCCGAGTCCGCCAGGATCCAGCCCAACTGCTCGGCGCTGGAGGTCTCGTAGATCGGAACGGTGACCGCGCCGACGGACCACAGCGCGTAGTCGACAAGGCTCCACTCGTAGCGGGTGCGGCTCATCAGACCGACCCGGTCGCCGTGCGCGACACCGGCGGCTATGAACCCGCGCGCGAGGGTGAGCACGTCGTCGCGGAACTGCTCGCACGTCACCGGCAGCGCCCGGCCCTGCACGGACCGGCGCGCCGGCCAGGACCGGGAAATCGGATCCGGACGGACGAACTGCACCACGTCGGGCACCTGTCGGGCGTTGTCCCACACCATCTCGGCCAGGTTGGGCACCGGTGCGCCGGTGACCACCGGCTCGACCGTTACGTCCTGCACGACCGCTCCCCCGTTCACCGCACCGCCAGCGCGGCACCCGGTCATCATGACCTGATCGCCGGATCAAGCGGCCCGGAACGGGAGAACTCGCTGCAGCGGACCGGTCAAGATTCGGCAGGCCGGCCGCGGGGTACGGAGTGCGGGTGTCTGCTACCGGTAACAACGACGGCGCCGCCACCGTATCCGGATCGACCGCCGCTCCGCCGGCGCGGAAACGGCGGCGTCGGCGCCTGCTGATCGTCCTGGCCGTGCTCGCGCTGCTGGCGGGCACCGGTCTCACCGCCGGGGCGTACTACGTCGACAGCGTGCCCACGCCCAGCGACCTGGAGCTGCCGGAGTCGACCACGGTCTACTTCGCCGACGGTCGCACGCCGATGGCGAAGCTCGGCACGGAGAACCGCACGATCGTGCCTTACGGGGAGATGAACGACGCCGCCAAGCAGGCGATCGTGGCGACGGAGGATCGGACGTTCTGGACCAACGAGGGCATCGATTTCAGCGGGGTGCTGCGCGCCGCCTGGTCGAACGTCACCGGCGGCCAGCGCCAGGGCGCGTCGACGATCACCCAGCAGTACGCCCGGGTGGCCGCCGACCTCAAGGGCGTCTCCTACTCGCGCAAGCTCCGCGAGGCGGTCATCGCGTGGAAGCTCGACGACAAGTACAGCAAGGAGGAGATCCTCGGCTTCTACCTGAACACCGTGCCGTTCGGGCGGGGCTCGTACGGCATCGAGGCGGCCGCGCAGGCGTACTTCGGCAAGACGGTGCGCCGCGACGCGCCGGCGGCGAACCAGCTGACCACGGCGGAGGCGATGGTGCTCTGCGCCATGGTGAAGCAGCCGGAGGCCGACCCGGACGACCCCGAAGGTCACCCCGGCTACGATCCGCGGCGCAGTCCGCTGGCGCGGCAGAACTCGATCGACCGGTGGAACTACATCCGCGACGGCATGGTGAAGCTGGGTTACCTGTCGGCGGACGAGGCGGCCAACCTGGCGTACCCGGACACGGTGAAGCCGCTCGATCCCGCCGCCGGCCGGTCCAACCTCGACCGGCCGACCGGCCTGGTGGTCAACCACGTGCTCAGCGAGCTGCGGCAGACCGAGCCGTTCCAGGGCAAACCCGCCGACTACATCCGCAACGGCGGCTTCAAAATCGTCACCACCATCGACAAGCGGGTCCAGGACGCCGCCGACGCGGCCGCCGACCTCCGGCGCGACACCGCCCCCGAGGCGGTCCGGGGCCAGCCGAAGAACTGGCAGGCCGCGCTCGTGGCGGTGGAGCCCGGCACCGGTCGGGTGCTCGGCTACCACGGCGGCAGCGACGGCTCCGGCGCCGACTACGCCGGCTGGTACCAGGACGAGAACGGCGAGGCCCGCGGCTTCGGCCAGCACCCGCCGGGGTCGTCGTTCAAGGTGTACGACTTGGCCACGGCCGTACAGGAGAAGATTTCGGTGAAGCAGCACTTCCACTCGCCGGAGACCAAGGAGTTCCCCGCCTCCGGCCGGACGAAGGGCAGCCCCGCCGGTCCGATCCGCAACGCCGAGCGGGCACCGTGCCAGCCGGACTGCGCGCTGTGGGAGGCCACCGTCGCCTCGCTCAACGTCACCTACTTCGCGCTCACCGAGCAGCTGGGCACGGCCAAGGTGATCGACATGGCCACCAAGGCCGGGGTCGACTCGATGTGGGCCAACGAGAAGGGCAACCCGCGGCCGAAGCGGATCGAACTGCGCGGCCACTCCGGTGAGGAGCTGGCGCGGCATTTCTCCACCGAGGTCGGCATCGGCCAGTACGGCATCACCGTGCAGGACCACGCCAACGGGATGGCGACCTTCGCCGCCGGCGGGAAGCGGGCCGACGCGCACTTCGTCCGCGCGGTCACCAAGGGCGACGAGAAGATCCTCGACGAACAGCTGGTGCAGACCGACATCGGGCTCGACCGGGAGGCGGTCAACCAGCTCAACTGGACGCTGAGCCGGGTGAAGGCGGCCAAGCTCGACAACGGCTGGGACTCCGCCGGCAAGACCGGCACCTGGCAGGCCGGGACGAGCACCACCCAGAACGTGCACACCTGGATGGTCGGCTACACGGGCGCGCTCGCCGCCGCGGTCTGGCTCGGCACGGTCGACGGCAAGCCGCTGAAGACCTCCGACGGCAGCTACGAGGTCTACGGGTCCACCGGCCCGGGGCCGATCTGGCGGCAGTTCATGGAACAGGCCACGGCCGCATTGAAGCTCGACCCGGACAAGTACCGGTTCCAGGAGCCGACGTTCCCGGACGACACCCCGTCGCCCACCGCCCCGGCGACGCCGAAGCCGACCTCGGCGCAGCCCACGCCGACCGCGACCCGGCCGACCTGCGACCCGGGCACGTGCGTCACCGCGAGTCCGACCAGGAAGCCGACGCCGACGCCCACCGGATCGCCCAAGCCGAGCCCGTCGCGGAGCCCGAAGCCGTCGCGGAGCGTCGAGCCGTCGCTCACCCCGCCGCCGCCGAGGTGACGGGTTCAGCGGACGCGACCCTCGAAGCCTCCCTCCCGATGCGAGCGGACGACCGTCCGGCGGGATATAGGGTCGGGGTTCATGCGGACGAAGCAGGAGCTGACCGCGGCCATCCGGCGGGACCGGAGGGCGGCGCTGGTCATCAACGCGGGCTCCCGCCGCGGCCGGGAACAATGCGAGCGGGCCCGGGCCAGGTTGGTCGCCGCCGGGTTCGACCTGCTCGGCACGTACCGGACCGACCGGCCCGGGCAACTGGAGGAGAGCGTCGCCGCGGCCGCCGACCTGAAGCCGGACGTCCTGGTCGTGGGCGGCGGCGACGGTACGCTCAGCACCGCCGGGCGGTTGCTCGCCCACCGGGACATCGCGCTCGGCCTGCTACCGCTGGGCACCACCAACAACTTCGCCCGCACCGTCAGCGTTCCGCTGGACCTGGACGACGCCATCGCGGTCCTCACCCAGGGCAAGGTCATCGACGTCGACCTGGGAATCGCCGGCGAAAGGCGGTTCACCAACCACGTCGGCGTGGGCCTCTCCGCCGACATCATGCTTCGGACGCCGCCGCGCCTGAAGCGGGTCTCCGGTCGGCTCGCGTACCCGCTGACCGCTCTGGCGTTGCTCGGCCGGCACCGGCCACTGCGCGCCACCGTCCGCGCCGGCGACACCACGCACGAACTCGTCACCCACCAGCTCTACGTGGCCAACGGCGGCTTCCACGCCGGCCGGCCGATCACCGCGGACGCCGACGCCGACGACCGGCTGCTGGTGGCGTACCCGGTCGGCGGGGCGACGCGGCGGGGGCTGATCCGCGCCACCGTCCGCAACGCCGCCACCGGGCACCGGCGGACGCTGCGCGAGGAGCCCTTCCTCGCGGTGCGCGAGCTGTGGCTGGAGACCGACCGGCCGGCGCGGGTCGAGGTGGACGGCGAGTTGTGCGGTACGACGCCGATCCGGGTCGGGGTGGACGCGAACGCGTTGCGGGTGATGGCGCCGGCGGACAGCCCGGACCGCTGACGTCGGGCTCAGGCCCACTCGCCGGTGAACAGCGGAGCGACCGGACGCTCCCGGCGGCCGATCCGCAGATCCCCGAAGATGGTGCTCCGGGCCGCGCGCTCGACCTCCGCGTCCAGGTCGATCTCCAGCTCCTCGGACGCGTCGTGGGCGGCGCCGATGAGCACGAGTTCGGTCCCGGGGTGATCGAGGAAGCCGGGCGGGTCGAGCGGGGCGAAGCGGCGACCGTGGAACTTCTTCTGCAGCGCAGCGGGCAGCGTGACCTTCCGGGAACCGCGGAGGCCCACCCCGGGCGGGGAGGGTGCCTGCGGGTTCTTCACCGTGACGATGTAGCTCGGCTCCGGCTCGATGCTCAGCTCGTGCTGCGCCTCGCCGAGCCGCAGCGGAAGTTCGAGTTCGTACGCGAGATGGGTGTGGTCGTCGTGCCGGGCGATCACGTACGCGCCCTCCGCCACGGGGCGGGCCGGCTGCTGCTCCCGCTCGCCACGGGTCCTCGTCCGGTAGGTGCGCGCCTGCAGCGCCTCGTGCAGCTGCTCCGGCCGGTCCACCACCGCGTCGACGAACGCCCAGAAGCGGTCGTGCTTCTCAATATCGGGCAGACGTTTACGCCCCACCACCAGCAGCCGCAGGTGCCGCCCCCGCCACGGGTGCATCACCACCAGCAGCCGCTGCACCTCGTCCAGGGAGTCGACGTGCTCCTCCTCGACCCGGGGACGGTAGAGGAAGTAGATGTCGCCGTCCTCGAGCAGCTCCGCCATCCGCCCCGGGTACCCGAAACCACCGGCGAGGAACGGGCGAGCCGGCCCGGCAGCCGGATGTCCGCGAACCCGCCGTCGCCGCGGTGCGGGCTAACCCCCGGCCATCGCGCCGAGGATGATGAACGGTTCCTCGCCGGCGACGACCCGCTCCGGCAGTGGCGCGTCGGGCGAGTCGTTGGAGAGGTCCTCCTCGCAGGCGTAGAAGCGGACGAACGCGCGGCGCTTGCCACTGTGGCGGTCGCGGATGGTGCCGAGGAGCATGGGGTATCGCGCCTCGAGGGTGTCCAACACCAGGCGCTGGGTGACCCGGCCGGCGCCCGGACCGGGCACCTCGAGACGTACCTCGCCGGTGACGTGAGCCAGGTTCTTCAGGTGGGCCGGGAGGACAACCCTTATCACGGCAGCACCTGGGCTTCCACGGAGAGCACGGCCGGCAGGTCCCGTACGATCGGCGCCCAGCTGTCGCCGCCGTCCGCCGAGTGGTAGACCTGACCGCCGGTGGTGCCGAAGTAGATCCCGCACGGGTCGAGCGTGTCGACCGCCATCGCATCGCGGTACACGTTGACGTAGCAGTCGGACTGCGGCAGTCCCCTGGTCAACGGCTCCCAGTCGTTGCCACCGGTGCGGCTGCGGTAGACGCGCAGCTTGCCCTCCGGCGGGAAGTGCTCGGAGTCGCTCTTGATCGGCACGACGTAGATCGTCTCCGGCTCGTGCGCGTGCACCGCGATCGGGAAGCCGAAGTCCGACGGCAGGTTTCCGCTGACCTCGCGCCAGTTCGCACCTGCGTCGTCGCTGCGCATGACGTCCCAGTGCTTCTGCATGAACAGGGTGTCCGGCCGGGTCGGGTGCTGGGTGATGTGGTGCACGCAGTGGCCGACCTCGGCGTCCTGGTCGGGGATCTCCCCGGAACGCAGACCCTTGTTGATCGGCAGCCAACTGGCGCCGGCGTCGTCGCTGCGGAACGCGCCCGCCGCCGAGATGGCGACGTAGATCCGGTCCTTTTTCGCCGGGTCCAGGATGATCGTGTGCAGGCACATGCCGCCGGCACCGGGCTGCCACGTCGGCCCGGTCGGGTGGGTACGGAGGGCGGTGAGCTCCTGCCACTTCAGACCGCCGTCGGTGGAGACGTAGAGGGCGGCGTCCTCCGCACCGGCGTACACGGTGTCGGGGTCGTGGCGGGACGGCTCGAGGTGCCAGATGCGCTTGAACTCCCACGGGCGCGGGGTGCCGTCGTACCACAGGTGCTCACCGACCTCGCCGGAGTAGGCGAAGTCGTTGCCGACCGGGTTCCAGGTCCTGCCGCCGTCGTCGGAGCGCTGGATCAGCTGCCCGAACCAGCCGCCGGACTGGGACGCGTAGAGCCGGTTCGGGTCGACCGGCGAGCCGTTCAGGTGGTAGATCTCCCAGCCGCCGAAATGAGGTCCGTCGACCGTCCAGTCGCCGCGCCTGCCGTCCGACGTCAACGTGAACGCGCCCTTGCGCGTGCCCACCAGCACCCGTACGCCGCTCATATCCTCATCCTTCCCACTCGTGTCCCTTGGGTAGACCGTCCACCGAGCCGAAACTCATCGGTCTGTCGTCAGTCGTACTCCCCGGCTACGACGAATCGACGTCTCCGGCCTGTCGGAGGGGCCGGTTAACGTCGCGCACATGACTGGCCCTGGGGACGTCCCACCCGAGATCCTCGACCGGCTCCGGCCCGTCTGCCTGGGGCTGCCGGAGACCTACGAGGAGCCGGCGTGGGTGGGCACGCGCTGGCGGATCCGCAAGCGCACGTTCGCCCATGTGCTCACGGTCGACCCCGACCACCAGGCGGCCTACGCCCGAGCTGCCGCGACCGACCAGCCGATCTGCGTGCTGACGTTCCGGTCGCCCGGCGACGAGATCGCCGGGCTGATCGCCGTCGGCCACCCGTTCTTCAAGCCGGACTGGGGCGCCGACGTCGTCGGCATGGTGCTCGACGAGCGGGTCGACTGGGACGAGGTCGCCGAACTGCTCACGGAAAGCTACTGCGTCCTGGCGCCGAAGCGGCTGGCCGCCCTGGTCGACCGGCCGGTCGACCTCGAGTAGCCGAACTCCGGGCGTCCGAGGCCCACGAATCGCCAGCATCATCGATTACCGCCGTAGGCTCTCGACAACGGTGCTGGGCATCACGCTAGCCTTCGGCGTAGACGAGGTCCATGGTGTCGGTGTGTCCCGACCAGTGGAGGTCGAGGTGCCAGCAACCGGCCCGTGGCAGGTCGATGATCGACGGGCCGGGGCCGCCGGCGACCTCCCGGGTCACCCGCGTGTCGGTTCCGTCCAGCGTCGCGGTGATCGCCAGGGTGGCGGGCGACGCTGGGTCGGGCGACGTCGCCGCAGGCTTGGCGACCCAGAGAATCTTGTTGGTGGGCCCCTCGTCCCGGCCCAGCGCCAGCGGGTGACCGAACAGCACCGCGACGATTTCGCCCTTCGCGCCGAAGACGTGCGGGATCCGGGCCTCCCCACTGAACCCGGCGTCCGCCCAGTCCGGCAGGACACCCGTCTCGACCCGTGAGCCGCAGCCCGGCGCGGCGCTCGCTGGAGGATTCGCCGGGGCCGTGGTGGCCGGAGCGCCGACCGGCGTGGCGGACCGCCCCGTGGTCGTGCAGGCCGCCAGCAGGACCGCCGACCCCAGCAACACCCTGCCCCAGGAACCCATCTCGCGCCCTCCGTCGTACCCGCTGACCCGTTCGTGCCTGGCACCATTCAGGACACCGCTCGGGCCCTCGGGGTTCCCCACCCGATCAGCCGGCTCGACTGTCACCGCCGCCCCTCGCTCAGTTCAGCGAGTTGGCGATCTCGATCGCCTCGCCCTTGGTCAGGTCGCCTTCGAGCCGGTAGCTCACGCCCGCCTCCTCCCAGATCAGGGTCGAGGCGGCGAGCCGCGCGCTCTCCACGCGGACCGTGCCCGCACGATCCACGTAGGCCAGCGGGTGTGGGCCGCCGATCCAGACCGCGAAGCCCCCGTCGACCTGGACCCAGTCCACTCCCGGCCCGGCGGCCTGCTTCTGGAAGACCGGATCGAGGCGACCGTCGAAGGCATCGACGCGCAGCACGCCCCCGCGGTAGAGCAGGGTGACCACCCGGTAGGAGCCGGTGCCGTCGGCGTCGGCGACCAGCACCCGCTCGGGCGGACCCAGCTTCGTCGGCAGGCGGATCGGGAAGCGGAGCTTCCCCTGCGCCTCGTGGAGGGAGGCGGGCCGCTGCGACGGCAGCGGCGACGGACTGCCGGTGGGCGAGATCGGCGCCGACGACGTGTCGATGATGATTCCGGAGAAGCGCAGCAGCCCCGCCACGGCGTCGGCGAGGGCGGCCCGCCCCGGCGGCAGCACCGCGACGAGCAGGGCGACGAGCGCCACGGCGAGGTAGTAGCGCCACCGGCGTCGCCTCCGCGCGGGCGCGGCCAGTCGGGCGCGTACGCGGTCGGCCACGTCGGGCGCGGCGGGTGTGTCCAGCCACTCGGCGAGGTCACGCAACTGGTGTTCGAGGTCATCCATGACGCACCTCCTCGCGGTCGAGCAGGGCGCGGAGCTTCGCCAGCGCTCGGGACGTCCGCGACTTCACCGTGCCTCTGGGCCAGCCCAGCATCGTCACGGTCTCCTCCTCGCTGAGATCAAGGAGGAACCGGCACACGATCACCTCACGGTCCTTCACCGGCAGCAGCCGCAGGGCCCGCACCAGCGTGGCCCGGCGCTCGGCGGCGAGGACGCCGCCCACCGCGCCGTCCTCGGCGATCTGCGACTCCGGGTTCGCCGCCGCGGCCCGCAGGACGAGTCCGTCCCGCCGGCTGCGTGAGCGGTGCAGGTTGCGGGTCTCGTTGGCGACGATCGCGAGCAGCCAGGCGCGAAAGGACGACTCTCCCCGATAGCGGGACAGCTTGCGGTATGCCTTCACGAACGCCTCCTGGATGACGTCCTCCGCGTCCGAGCCCGCGCCGAGCAGCACCGCCGTCCGGTAGGCGGACGCGGTGTGCCGGGCGACCAGGAGGTCGTACGCCCCCAGGTCACCTGCCCGAGCGCCGGTGACGAGCTCCTCGTCGTCCAGTGGAAACCTCCAGTTGGATCACACTCATGACACCGCCCGCACCGGATGGGTTCCAGGGACGGAGGTGGAACCTCGGCGGGTGTGGCGGTGTCACCGGAGCATGCTGACAACGACAAGGATCTCGCGTCGCACACTGCTGACCGTGCTCGCCGGTGCGGGCACCGCGGCGTTGGTCGGCTGCGATCGAGCTCGGCACCCGAGTCAGGCCCGTGCCGTCACGATTCCCGACCCACTGCTCGTCAAGGTCGACGACGGGCTCGGCCTACTGCGTGGTGCGGACCGGCGGACGTTCCCGCGTTCTCTCGCCACCGCCGACGGGCGGGCGATCTACGCGACCGCACCCGAGGGCGCCGACACCGCCCTGTGGCGGGTCGACACCGCCACGGGCGGCACCTCCACTCAGGTCAAGCTGCCCGGACGCTGGGTGCCGCAGGCCGTCTCGGCCAACGGCATGGTGGCGCTCACGTCGAACGAGGTGAGTGCCACCAAGGGGCGCCCGGAGGGGCGGGACGTGACCCCCGTGCTGATCGCCGACGCCACCGGCGTCCGACGCCGGCTGGAGTTGCGGGGCAACTTCGTACCGGAGACGTTCACCGCGGATCTTGCCGGGCTCTTCGTCCTCGAGTGGCTCCCGGCGACGGCGCCGGACCGCTACCGGGTCCGCGTCGTCGATCTCGCCACCGGGACACCCGGTCCGCTTTACACCCGTGCCAAGGCGCCGGTGCCGCCCGGCGCCGAAGAGGAGATGCGCGGCGACGGACGCCAGGCCGTGCTCTCGCCGGATCGCACCACCCTCTACACGCTCTACACCCACCAGCCCGACCACCAGCACACCCGCAACCTCGTCAGCGGGCGGCCGGGCAACGTGCACGCGTTCGTCCACACGCTGCACCTCCACGAGCGATGGGCGTACTGCATCGACCTGCCACATCCGTTCGGTGCGGCGGCCGCGATCGGCCACGCCATGACGATCAGCCCCGACGGCGGTCGACTCTTCGTCGCCGACGTCACGTCGGGCACCGTCGCCGAGATCGACACCGAGGAGCTGCGCGTACGCCGGACAGACACGCAGCCCAGGGGGGTCGGGACCGCACACGCCGCCGCCGACAGCGACCGCCTCTTCATCGGCGCAGGCACGGTGGTACGGACGATGGATCTCACGCGCCCCGGCCGCGCGGCTGACTGGCGGGTCCGCGAACCCGTTTCCGGCCTCGTGCTGAGCCGCGACGGCAGACGCCTCTACGTGGGCCAGAACGATGGCGTGAGCTGGCACGATCCCGGCACCGGCGCCGAACTGGGCCGCGTCGCTGTCCCCCGGCTCGTCGGCGTGCACGGTCTGGCCGGACCCGCCTGACAGTGCGGATGTACGTGTGGTCACCCGGTCCGGTCCGACTCAGCGCCCGTCGTGCGGGCACGCCCATTCGCCCTCGAAGAGCGGAGCGCCGGTCGTCAGCCGGCGCGGTTCAAGGCACGCCTGTTGTTGCGCGCGCGCCCGTGCTCGGGGACGCGGTAACCGTCGTCGCCGAGCATCCGGCGCGCCGCGTCGAGTCCGGTCAACGCCGCCCCGTAGGCGGTCACCTCCCGCTGGAAGTGCTCGACCTTGGCGTACCAGAACTTCAGCTCCGGGTTCATCCCCTTCGCGTTGATGTAGTTGACGATGTCTTCCTCGGGGGTGATGCCGTGGCGGGCGTAGCAGCGATCGAAGCGGGCCTTCGTCCGGTCGTACTTCTCGCTCATCGCGGTCAGGCTGGCTTCGGCCTCCAGCAGCTTGGCCTGCAGGTACTCCACGTAACCGCGAGGCACGGACAGGGCGGTGCGCGCCGGCCGGGGCACGGACACAGTGGGCATGGCGATCACCCGGCCCGGCGGACGACACGTCCGCGCCACGTGCGGGAACCGGCCAGCGACTGCGATCGACGAACGGATCCATTCTGGAACGACATGGTGGGCCGCCTTCCTTGGAACGCGATGATGGGGTCATCTCGCACCGCCGACGGGTCAGGCGGCACCTCAGCGGCATCGCCGAGGGCCGGGGTACCAGCCGGCGCGGATCGACGCGTGAACCCGCTCGGGGCAGGCCCGCCCCTGACCCGCTGCAATGCGGTGACGTCCTTCTACCCCCGCTCGCGGCTGACTATGCATACCCGTCACTTGATGTAGAAGACACACCACCTTGCCGCCAAGGATTGAATGATGGTTCAATCCTTGGGTGGCCTACCGGAGCACCGACCGCGTGAAGGCTCGGCTGAACGCGTCCCGGGAGCGGATCATCGCCGCGGCCCTGGGAATCATGGCCGAGCACGGGTATGCCGGCTGCTCCGTCGCCGCCGTCGCCGAGCGGGCGGGCCTGGCGACGGGCAGCGTCTACCGCCACTTCCCGACCAAGGCCGACCTGTTCGCCGAGGTGTTCCGCACGGCCTCGCAGCGTGAGGTCGACGCGGTCGCGCGCGCCGCGGCGCTGGAGGCCACCGCCGCCGAGCAGATGTCGGCCGTCGTGGAGACGTTCGCCGGGCGCGCGCTGCAGTCCCCGCGGTTGGCGTACGCCCTGCTCGCCGAGCCGGTCGACCCGGCGGTCGACGCCGAGCGGCTCGTCTTCCGTCGGGCGTACGCCGAACTGATCGCCGGCCACGTCGCGGCCGGTGTGGCGAACGGTGAACTGCCCCCACAGAACCCCGACCTGACCGCGACCGCGCTGGTCGGTGCCCTGGCCGAAGCCATGGTCGGTCCGCTGGCTGCCGGGGTCGCCGGTCCGGACACCATCCCTGCCCTGATCGCCTTCATCCACCGCTCGCTGGGAGTCTCGCCGTGACGACGCACGAGGTGTTCAACCAGGTTCGACCGCTAGCTGGCTACGATGCGGCGGACGACCCGGCACTGCTCGACGGGCTCGAGCGGGAGGGTGCCGGCTGGGCCGCCGCCGAGCTGCACGAGCTCGGCCGGCTGGGCGGCAGCGAGCAGGCCATCGAGTACGGGCGGCTGGCCAACGAGCATCCGCCGACCCTGCGCACCCACGACCGCAACGGCCATCGGATCGACGAGGTCGAGTTCCACCCCGCCTGGCACGAGCTGATGCGCACCGCGGTCACGCACGGCCTGCACGCCGCGCCGTGGGCGGACGACCGACCGGGGGCACACGTGGCCCGGGCCGCCAAGTTCTACACGTGGCGCCCCGACGCCGGCCACGGCTGCCCGATCTCGATGACCTATGCGGCCGTGCCGGCGCTGCGGCACAACCCGGAGCTGGCCGCGCAGTACGAGCGGCTGCTCACCGCCACGACGTACGACTTCGGGCTGCGCTCGCCGCTGACGAAGCGAGGGCTGCTGGCAGGCATGTCGATGACGGAGAAGCAGGGCGGCTCGGACGTGCGCGCCAACACCACCACCGCCCGCCCGGCGGCGGACGGCACCTACCGGCTCGTCGGGCACAAGTGGTTCACCTCCGCACCGATGTGCGATGTCTTCCTCACCCTCGCCCAGGCGCCGGGCGGGCTCACCTGCTTCCTGGTCCCACGCGTCCTTCCCGACGGCACCCGCAACCCGATGCGCCTGATGCGCCTGAAGGACAAGCTCGGCAACCGCTCCAACGCCTCGTCCGAGGTCGAATACGAGCACGCGGTCGCCTGGCGCGTCGGCGACGAGGGGCGTGGCGTCCGCACGATCATCGACATGGTCAATCTGACGCGCCTCGACTGCGTCATCGGCGCGGCGGCCGGGATGCGCCAGGGGGTGATCACCGCCGCCCATCACGTCACCCACCGGCAGGCCTTCGGCCGGTACCTCGTCGACCAGCCACTGATGCGCAACGTGTTGGCGGACCTCGCGGTCGAGTCCGAGGCCGCCACCGTTCTCATGATGCGCCTCGCCGGAGCGACGGACCGATCCGCGCGCGGCGACGCCGGCGAGACCGCGTTCAAGCGGCTCGCCCTCGCGGTCGGCAAGTACTGGGTCTGCAAGCGCTGGCCGGGACACGCCGCCGAGGCCCTCGAGTGCCTGGGCGGCAACGGCTACGTCGAGGAATCGGGCATGCCGCGGCTGTTCCGCGAGTCGCCGCTGAACTCGATCTGGGAGGGCTCCGGCAACGTCGCCGCACTGGACGTACTGCGCGCTCTCGTCAAGGAACAGCAGGTCATGGAGGCGTTCCAGGCCGAGGTGAGCGCCGCTGCCGGCACCGACGCACGGCTCGACGCCGCGGTCCGCCAGGTGCAGGCCGACCTGTCGAATGTCGACGACCTCGAACTGCGGGCCCGGCGCGTCGTCGAGCGGCTCGCCCTGGTGCTGCAGGGCTCGCTGCTGGTGCGGCACGGCCACCCCGCCGTCGCCGACGCCTTCTGCGCGTCCCGGCTTGGCGGCGATCACGGCCAAGCGTACGGCACCCTACCGACCGGCGTCGACTTCGCCGCGATCATCTCCCGCGCCACCCCGAAGGTGAGCTGACAAGAGGTTGCGTCAGGTCGCCGGTCGAACGATGGCAAGGAACAGGGCCAGGGCGACGGCCTGGATGCCGGCCACGGTGACGATCACCGCGGTGATCGAGTAGTCGTAGAGGGCGCCGGTGAGCAGCCCGCCGACCAGCGTCGCCCCGCCCAACCCGGCGGCGAAGATGCCGTAGGCGGTGCCCCGCCGCGCGGCGGGGACGATGTCGGCGATGGTCGCACGCATGGTGGATTCCTGGATGCCGAGCACGGCGCCCCAGGCCAGGACTCCGGCGACTGCGATCGCCGGGGTGGTGGTGAAGGCAGCCAGCGGGATCACGGCGGTCAGCACAGGCACGACGGCCAGTACCCGGACGCCGGTCCGGTCGTACAGCCACCCGGAGGCCAGCGCGGCGAGCGCGTCGACGCCCATCGCGGCGGCGTACACGACCGGGATCACCGCCAGCGGTACGACGTGCCGCGTGGCGAGGTGGAAGCTGAGCACCCCGAAGGTCGCGAAGCCGGCCGTGGTCGCCGCCGTGAACGCCAGATAGATCCAGAACACCCGGGGCAGCCGGCCGCCCGGCGGAGCGGGCGCCGCGCCGGGTCGAGGGCCCGGCTCGAAGCGGCGCGGGTCGGGCACGCCGGCGCGCAGCCACAGCAACAGGAGCATCGCCGCCACGGCGGGTACGGCCAGGGCGAGGAACGCGGGCCGGTAGTTGTGGGCGGTGGCGGCCAGTACGGCGGCGACCAGCAGCGGCCCCGCCACGCCGCCGGCCTGGTCGAGCGCCTCATGGACGGCGAAGCCCTTGCCGCGGCCGACCGCCGCGGCGGCGTTCGAGAGCATGACATCCCTCGCCGGGCCGCGGATCGCCTTGCCGGCGCGCTCCGCGACGAACAGCGCCGCAGCCAGCCACAGCGCGGTGGTCAGCCCGAGAGCGGGCACGGCGACCATGGTCACGGCATAGCCGACGAGGACGAGCGGCCAGTAGGCGCGGGTCCGGTCCGCGAGGGGTCCGGTGGCCAGCCGCCCGGCCAGGGCGGTCGCCTCGCCGGCGCCGGTGACCAGCCCGACGACGGTCGCGGACGCGCCGAAGGTGGCCAGATAGGGGCCGATGACCGACCGGGCGCCCTCGTACACCACGTCCGACAGCAGGCTGACGACACCGAATGCGGTCACGAACCGCCACGGGGTCCACCTGATGGTGAGCGCGGTGACTCTCACCCGTGCAGTCTGGCCTACCGGCAAGCTGGCCGGGCGCGGATCGCAGCGACTACCGTTTCGCCGGGAAGAACCGAGGAGCCGAGCCATGCGGGCAACCACAGTCGTCAACCTGAAGGGCCACCGCGACGACCCGGCGTACGCCGACGTGGTCTACGTCGGGCGGGCCATGTATCGCGGCGGCTGGCAGCTCCCCCGCTCCCCGTTGTCCAGCCCGTACCGCCCGGGCCCGGACGGCACCCGGGACGAGGTCGTCGAGAAGTACCGCGCGTACCTGCTCGACAGCCCCGAACTCCTCGCCCTCCTCCCGGAACTGCGCGGGCGCCGGCTCGGCTGCTGGTGTGTGCCGGAGCGCTGTCACGCCGAGGTGATCGCGGAACTCGCCGACTCGCCGCCGGCGTCGAGCCTCCGGTAGGCGCCCGGCGGGGCTGTCGAGCTGATCAGGTGTTCTGTGGGAAGCCGAGGTTCACGCCGCCGTGGGACGGATCGAGCCACCTGCTGGTGACCACCTTGGCCCTGGTGAAGAAGTGCACGCCGTGCGGCCCGTACGCGTGCGAGTCACCGAACAGGGAGTCCTTCCAACCCCCGAACGAGTAGTACGAGACCGGAACCGGGATCGCCACGTTGACGCCGACCATGCCGACCTCGATCTCGTTCTGGTACCGCCGCGCGGCGCCGCCGTCGTTGGTGAAGATGGCGGTGCCGTTTCCGTACGGGTTGGCGTTCACCACGTCGACCGCCGCGTCGTAGCTGGGGACCCGTATCACCGAGAGCACCGGACCGAAGATCTCGTCCGTGTAGATGGACATGTCCACGTCGACGTGGTCGAAGAGGGTCGGCCCCAGCCAGAAGCCGGCGTCGTCACCGTCGATCGCATGACCGCGTCCGTCGACCACCAGCTTCGCGCCCGCGGACCGGCCGGCGTCCAGATATGACCGCACCCGGTCGCGGTGCGCCCCGGTGACCAACGGTCCCATCTCGCAGCCCGGGCGGCGACCGTCGCCGACATGCAGTCCGGCGATCCGCTCGCTGATCTTGCCGACCAGCTCGTCGCCGACCGGATCCACCGCCACGACGACGGAGATCGCCATGCACCGCTCACCGGCCGAGCCGAAACCGGCCGAGACGGCGGCGTCCGCGGCGAGGTCGAGGTCGGCGTCGGGCAGCACGACCATGTGGTTCTTCGCGCCGCCGAGCGCCTGCACCCGCTTGCCGTTACGCGTTCCGGTCTCGTAGACGTACCGGGCGATCGGCGTCGACCCGACGAACGAGACCGCCTTGACCTCCGGATGCTCGAGGATCCGGTCGACCGCCTCCTTGTCGCCGTGCACGACGTTGAACACGCCATCCGGTAGCCCGGCCTCGGCGAAGAGCTCCGCCAGGAAGTTCGCCGCGGAGGGGTCCTTCTCGCTCGGCTTCAGCACCACGGTGTTGCCGCAGGCGATGGCGTTGGGCACGAACCACAGCGGCACCATCGCCGGGAAGTTGAACGGGGAGATCACCCCGACCACGCCGAGCGGCTGCTGGATCGAGTACACGTCCACCTTGGTCGAGGCGTTCTCGCTGAACCCGCCCTTGAGCAACTGCGGGATGCCGCAGGCGAACTCCACCGCCTCCAGCGCACGCTGTATCTCGCCCGCCGCGTCGGAGAGCACCTTGCCGTGCTCGGCGGTGATGATCTCGGCGAGGTCGGACTTGCGGGCGTTGAGCAGTTCGCGGAACGCGAACATCACGTTCGCCCGTTGGGCGAGAGAGGCGTGGCGCCACCGGGAGAAGGCTTCGCGGGCGGCGGTGACCGCCTCGTCGACGTCCGAGGCGCTGGCGAAGTCGACCTGCCCGCCGACCTGACCCGTCGCGGGGTCGTACACGTCACCCGTGCGCTGGGCGATGCCGGTCCATGCCTTGCCGCCGATCCAGTGGGTGATCCTCATGCCGACACCGCCTCGATCGCCTCGGCGAGGATGACCAGCGCCTCGTCGGCCTCGTCCTCGGTGAGCGTCATCGGCGGCGCCAGCCGGATCACGTTGCCGTGCAGGCCGCCCTTGCCGACCAGCAGTCCGCGACGGCGCGCCTCCTCCAACAGGGCGGTTGCGGCCGCGGGGTGGGGTTCGCCGGCCGGGCCGACGAGCTCGAGGGCGAGCATCAGACCCTTGCCGCGTACGTCGCCGACCACCGGATGCGTCGCGGCGACCGCGCGGAGGCCATGGATCAGACGGTTTCCCAGCTTCGCGGCGTTCGCCTGCAGGTCGTGGTCGAGGAGGTAGTTGAGGGTGGCGAGGGCCCCCGCGGTGGAGATCGGGTTGCCACCGAAGGTGGAGATCGAGTTGGCCCGCAGGCAGTCCATGAGTTCCGCGCGCGCGACGACACCGCCGATCGCCAGACCATTGCCGAGTCCTTTGGCGAAGGTCATCGCGTCCGGCACGACGTCGTGCGCCTGGATGCCCCAGAAGTGCTCGCCGGTACGGCCCCAACCGGTCTGGACCTCGTCGGAGACGAGCAGGATGCCGTACTCGTCGAGCACCTTCTTGAACTCGCGGAACAGGCCGTCGGGCGGGGAGGCGAACCCGCCCACGCCCTGGATCGGCTCGACGATCATGCACGCCACGTCGCCGGCGGTCCCGGTCTCGATCACCTCGCGCAGGTCGGCGACGCACGCCTTGACGTAGTCGGCGTCCGACAGGTCCTTGAAGGGGCTGCGGTACCGGTAGCCACCGTGTACCCAGCTCACCCTGATCGGGCTGAGCTCACTGGCCGACCAGCCGCGGATGCCGGTGATCGCGACGGTGGCGAACGCGCGCCCGTGGTACGAGTTGCGCAGCGCGAGCACCTGCCCGCTGCGGCGGTACTGCGTGGCGAGCATCAACGCGGTCTCGTTGGCCTCCGTACCCGAGTTCGTGAAGAACACCTTCGCGTCCGGGATCCCGGACCGCTGCGCAATCTTCTCGGCGAGCTCGACCTGCGACTCGATCAGGTAGAGCGTCGAGGAGTGCAGCACGCCGGTGTCGATCTGCGCGCGGACCGCGTCGCTGATCTCGGCCACGTCGTAGCCGATCGAGTTGGTGAGTATGCCGCCGAAGAAGTCGAGGTACGTGCGGCCCTCGCGATCGGTCACCCGGCGGCCGTGCGCGCTGGCGATCTCGATGGGCTCCTCGTAGTAGAGGGCCAGCCACTTCGGCAGCACGGACCGGTGTCGATGCAGCAGCTCCCGATGCGCCATCGCGTCCTCCGTATCTCGTGACTGAGCCGAGTGTCGCGAGACTTCGGTGCTCGCCGCCACCGACAACCTGTACGGGTCGGCGTCGAGGGCACTACGTTGTGTGCATCCCTCGCACGGGAGGCCGCATGTACCCAACGGTCGCCGAAGCCCTGGCGCTGCCCGTGATCCGGCGCGCCAGGCCCCACGTCGTCGCCGGGTCCGCCGGCTTGCCGGGGCCCGTCCGCTGGGTCCATGCGGCGGAGGTCGCCGACATCGCCCATCTGCTGCGCGGCGGCGAGCTCGTGCTGACCACCGGCATCGCGCTGCCGGACGAGGAAGCGGCGCTGACGACGTACGTGGACGACCTGGCCGCGGTCGGCGCGGCGGGGCTCGTGGTGGAGCTGGTCCGGCGCTGGAGCGACCACGTGCCGGACGCGCTGGTGACGGCTGCGGAACGCCACCGATTGCCGTTGATCACGCTGGGGCGGGAGACGCAGTTCGTGTCCGTCACGGAGGCGGTCGTGGCGTTGATCGTGGACGCGCAGCTCGCCGAACTGCGGGCGGCTGAGCAGGTGCACGAGACGTTCACCGCGCTCACGGTCGCCGGGGCGGAGCCGGCCGAGGTGTTGCGCGAGGTCGCGAGGATCTCCGGGCTGCCGGTCGTCCTGGAGACGCTGGGGCACGACGTGCTCGCGTACGACGCGGCCGGGCAGGACCCGATCGAGCTGCTGACCGACTGGGGGCAGCGATCCCGGTCCGTGGCGGTGTCCCAACGGACCGCCTACGACGAGGAAGCCGGCTGGCTGATCACCGCCGTCGGCGCGCAGGGCGCCGACTGGGGACGACTGGTGCTGCTCTCGCCGGCCCCTCCCCCGCACCGCCACGTGGTGGTCGCGGAGCGGGCCGCGTCGGCACTGGCGGTGCACCGGCTCGTGGCGCGGGACCGGGAGAGCCTGGAGCGGCAGACGCACCGGATGTTGCTCGCGCAGTTGCTCGGCCAGGCATTGCCCCCGCCCGACCTGGCGGCACGGGCGGCCGCGTTGGGCGTTGCGCTGGAACGGCGGCAACTGGTCGGGGTGGCGATCCGGCCGGGGAGCATGACCCCGCGCGCCCCCGCACTGGCCACGCAGGAGGTGTTGCGGGACCTGGCGGAGGCCACCGCGTTGGCCGCGCGGCGGGTGAGCGTGCCGGCGTTGGTGGGCGTCGTGGACGAGACGAGCGTGCGCGCGTTGTTGTCGTTGCCCGCGCAGGCGGCGGTCGACGCGGTCCTGCGCCGCCTCGCCCGAGAGGTGCACCGCTCGGCCGCCAGTGCCGTGGTGGTGGCAGTCGGGACGACGGTGACGCAGGTGTCGGACGTGCGGCGCAGTCTGGGGGAGGCTGCGCACGTCGCCGGTGCCGCGCTGCGCTCCCCCGGCACCCAGCTCTACCACCGCTTGGATGACGTGCGACTGCGCGGCCTGCTGCACCTGCTGCGCGAGGACGAGCGCGTCCGGGCCTTCGCGCACCGGGAGCTCGGGCCCCTGTTGGCGCGCGATGACAGCCAGGGCAGCCGGCTGGTGGAGCTGCTGCGCTGCTTCTGCGAGCAGGGCGGGAACAAGTCGGCGGCGGCCGGCGTCGCGCACCTGTCCCGGACGGCGTACTACCAGCAGCTGTCGCGGATCGCGCAGGTGCTCGGGGTGTCGCTGGAGGACCCGGAGTCGATGTTGTCGTTGTACGTGGCGCTGCTGGTGCACGAACTCGACGAGGCGTGACGGGTCAAGGGTCCGGCAGGAGGCCGGAATCCAGCCACCGCGGCGATTGACAGCTCCGTGCGGGCATGCCCGTGGACAGAGTGTGCCCCGTTCATGGCAAGCGTGGACACTTTGCCGCTGCCCGTGGCGGGTCCGGGACACCCACCATTCCGAGATAAAGATCGTGCTGATCCGCCCCCACCCGCAGCACGCGCCGGTTGGCCGGCCGCCGTTGCGGCAGCGTGACAGGGAGGTGACCGATGGCCGTTGAACCCCTGCCCCCCGCCGAAACCACCGCGGCCGAGCCGGGCACACAGATCACCCATCCGGATGGCCGAGTCGAGTTGCGTGACTTCTCGACGATCGCCGACAGCCGCTACTTCAACGAGGAACTCGCCCCGGTCCCCATCGAGAAGCGCACCTGGAACACGTACAACTTCGCGGCGCTGTGGATCGGCATGGCGCACAACATCCCCACCTATCTGCTCGCCGCCGGGCTCATCCAGCTCGGCATGAACTGGCTGCAGGCATTTCTCACGATCACGCTGGGCAATCTGCTCGTCCTGATCCCGATGCTGTTGAACAGCCACGCGGGCACGAAGTACGGGATCCCGTTCCCGGTCTTCGCCCGCGCGTTCTACGGAGTCCGCGGCGCGAATTTCCCGGCCCTGCTCCGCGCCTTCATCGCGTGCGGCTGGTTCGGCATCCAGACCTGGATCGGCGGCGAGGCGATCTACGCGATCGCCGGCAAGCTGCTCGGCTCCTGGTGGGTCGACGCGGCGACGGTGATGGACTACCCGTGGACGCTGTGGGCCTCGTTCTTCCTGTTCTGGGCGATCGAGATGGCGATCATCTGGCGGGGCATGGACACCCTGCGGCGCTTCGAGAACTGGGCCGCACCGTTCGTCATCGTGGTCGCCGTCGCCCTGCTGATCTGGGTGCTGGTCGAGGCGGGCGGGCTCGGCCCGATCCTGTCCGAGCCGTCGAAGCTGGGCTGGGGCGCCGACTTCTGGAAGCTGTTCGCGCCGTCACTGATGGGGATGATCGCCTTCTGGGCGACGCTGTCGCTGAACATCCCCGACTTCACCCGGTTCGGCGGCAGTCAGCGGCAGCAGGCGTACGGCCAGATCCTCGGCCTGCCGACCACGATGTCGTTCTTCGCCATCCTGTCCATCCTGATCACCTCGGGCACGGCCGTGATCTACGGCGAGGCCATCTGGGACCCCATTCAACTGGCCGCGAAGTTCGAGAACCCACTGGTCGTCGCGCTCGGCCTGTTCACCGTCGTGGTCGCCACGCTGTCGGTGAACGTCGCGGCGAACACGGTCAGCCCGGCGTACGACTTCTCCAACGCCGCGCCCCGACTGGTGAGCTTCCGGACCGGGGGCCTGATCACCGGCGTGCTCGGCATCCTGATCCAGCCGTGGCGCCTGGTGCAGGACCCCAACATCTACATCTTCGTCTGGCTCGGGTTCTACGGCGGCCTGCTCGGCGCGGTCGCCGGCGTACTCATCGCCGGGTACTGGGTCCGCTACCGCACCAGCCTCCAACTGCCGGCCCTCTACCGCCCCGAGGGCAGGTACTGGTTCTCCGGCGGGTGGAACTGGGCCGCCATCGTCGCCACCGTCGTCGGCGCGGTCCTCGCGGTGGGTGGCGCCTACTCCGCACCCGGCAAGGGGCCGTTCCCGTCCGACGGGCTCATCCCGTTCCTCAAGCCGCTCTACGACTACAGCTGGGTGGTCGGGCTGGTCGCCGGGTTCCTCGTCTACCTGGCGCTGTCGATGCCGCACACCGCGCACGCGAAGGGGGAGAAATGAGCACCATCATCCGAGCCGGGCTGGTGCAGCAGAAGTGGACCGGCGACAAGGAGTCGATGATCGCCAACGCGGTCGAGGCCATCCGCAGCGCCGCCTCGCAGGGCGCACAGGTGGTCTGCCTGCAGGAGTTGTTCTACGGCCCGTACTTCTGCCAGATCCAGGACGCGGACTACTACTCGTACACCGAGGCCATCCCGGACGGGCCGACGACCGCGCTGATGCGCGAGGTCGCCGAGCAGCACGGCGTGGTGCTGATCGTGCCGATGTACGAGCAGGAACAGCCCGGCGTCTACTACAACACCGCCGCGGTGATCGACGCCGACGGCACCTACCTCGGCAAACACCGGAAGAACCACATTCCGCAGGTGAAGGGGTTCTGGGAGAAGTTCTACTTCCGGCCGGGAAACCTCGGCTATCCGGTGTTCGACACCGCCGTGGGGCGCATCGGCGTCTACATCTGCTACGAGCGGCACTTCCCGGAGGGCTGGCGGGCGCTCGGCCTGGCCGGCGCGAAGATCGTTTTCAACCCGTCGGCGACCAGCCGCGGCCTGTCGCAGTACCTGTGGCGGCTGGAACAGCCGGCGGCGGCGGTGGCGAACGAGTACTACGTCGGCGCCATCAACCGGGTCGGGGTGGAGCCGCTGGGCGACAACGACTTCTACGGCCAGTCCTACTTCGTCGACCCGCGCGGCCAGTTGGTCGGCGACGCCGCCTCGGACACCGAGGAGGAGGTCGTCGTCCGCGACCTCGACATGGACAAGCTGGCCGAGGTCCGCGACCTGTGGGCCTTCTACCGCGACCGCCGTCCCGACACGTACGAATCGCTGGTGACGCCGTGAGCATCGTCATCCGCAACGGAACAGTGGTCAACGCCACCGGGGCGTACCCGGCGGACGTGCTGGTCGAGGGCGAGCGGATCGCGGCGCTCGCCGCGCCCGACTCGGGTCTGGCCGAGCAGTGGGCGGCTGGTGCCGAGCGCGTGATCGACGCCGCCGGGAAGTACGTGGTGCCCGGCGGCATCGACGGCCACACCCACATGGAGATGCCGTTCGGCGGCACGTTCTCGGCGGACAACTTCGAGACCGGGACGATCGCGGCGGCCTGGGGCGGCACGACGACCATCGTCGACTTCGCCGTACAGGGCAAGGGCACGTCCGTGCTGTCCGCGCTGGACAAGTGGCACAGCAAGGCCGACGGCCGCTGCGCGATCGACTACGGGTTCCACATGATCATCTCGGACGTCAACGACACGTCGCTGAAGGAGATGGAGGCCTGCATCGACGCGGGCGTCAACACGTTCAAGATGTTCATGGCCTATCCGGGGGTCTTCTACGCCACGGACGGGGAGATCCTGCGGGCGATGCAGAAGGCCCGGGACACCGGGTCGATGATCATGATGCACGCGGAGAACGGCATCGCCATCGACCAGCTCGTCGCGCAGGCGCTGGCCAACGGTCAGACGGACCCGGTGCAGCACGGCGTGACCCGGCCGCCCGAGCTGGAGGGCGAGGCCACCTCGCGGGCGATCGCGCTGGCCAAGGTCACCGGCGCGCCGCTGTACATCGTGCACCTGTCCGCCGCGCACGCCCTGGACGCGGTCACCCAGGCGCGCGACACCGGGCAGAACGTGTTCGCCGAGACCTGCCCGCAGTACCTGTTCCTGTCGCTGGAGGATCTGGCCAGGCCCGACTTCGAGGGCGCGAAGTACGTCGCCTCTCCCCCGCTGCGCCCGAAGGAGCACCAGGCGGAACTGTGGCGGGGGCTGCGCACCAACGACCTGTCGCTGGTGTCCACCGACCACTGCCCCTTCTGCTTCAAGGACCAGAAGGAGCTGGGCCGGGGAGACTTCTCCAAGATCCCGAACGGGATGCCGGGCGTCGAGCACCGGATGGACCTGCTCTATCAGGGCGTCGTGCGAGGTGAGATCACCCTGGCGCGCTGGGTGGAGATCAGCTCGACCACGCCCGCCAGGATGTTCGGCCTCTACCCGCGCAAGGGCGTCATCGCGCCGGGCGCCGACGCGGACATCACGGTGTACGACCCGACGGCCCGGCAGACCATCTCGGCCCGCACGCACCACATGAACGTGGACTATTCCGCGTACGAGGGCATGGAGCTGACCGGAAAGGTCTCCACCGTGCTGTCCCGAGGTCGGGTCGTGGTCGACGACAACGCCTTCCACGGCGCGGCCGGGCACGGCAGGTTCCTGAAGCGCGATCTCAGTCAGTACCTGGTTTGAAAAGGAGAAGCCGTGGACTTCGGTGTCGTACTGCAGACCGACCCGCCGGCTCGCGACGTCGTGGCCGGCCTCACCGCCGCCGAGGACAACGGGTTCCGCTACGGGTGGACGTTCGACTCCTGCGTGCTGTGGCAGGAGCCGTTCGTCATCTACTCGCAGGTCCTCGCCGCCACCAAGCACCTGATCGTCGGGCCGATGGTGACCAACCCGAGCACCCGCGACTGGTCGGTCACCGCGTCGCTCTTCGCCACGCTCAACGACATGTTCGGCAACCGCACGGTGTGCGGGATCGGCCGCGGCGACTCGGCCCGGCGGGTCATCGGTCAGTCGCCGGCGAGCCTGGCCACGCTGAAGCAAGCGATGCACGTGATCAAAGAGCTGGCCGAAGGCAACGAGGTCGCACACCACGGCACGCCGGTGCGCATCCCGTGGGTGCGGGACGGCCGGCTGGAGATCTGGATGGCCGCGTACGGCCCGAAGGCGCTGCGGCTGGTTGGCGAGCAGGCCGACGGCTTCATCCTGCAGACGGCCGATCCCGACATCGCCCGCTGGACGATCGGCTCGGTACGCGACGCGGCCACCGCAGCAGGTCGAGATCCCGACTCGATCACGATGTGCGTGGCCGCGCCGGCCTACGTGGGCACGAACCTCGCGCACCAACGGGATCAGCTGCGCTGGTTCGGCGGCATGGTCGGCAACCACGTGGCCGACCTGGTCGCCCGCTACGGCGACTCCGGGGTCGTGCCGAAGGCGCTCACTGACTACATCAAGGGCCGCGCGGGCTACGACTACGCACACCACGGCCGCGCCGGCAATCCGTCCACCGACTTCGTGCCCGATGCAATCGTCGACCGGTTCTGCCTCGTCGGCCCCGAGTCAGCCCATGTCGACCGGCTGCAGGAGCTCAAGGAGATCGGGGTGCACAACTTCGCCCTCTACCTCATGCACGACGACAAGGAGAAGACCCTCTCCTCGTACGGCAAGAACGTGATCACGCAGGTCTGACGCGCCGGCCGTGCCGCCGCACATGTCAGCGGCACGGACCAGACCGTCATGGTCCCTGGCTGGCCGTGGTCGATGGTCGTGGCGTTGGAGTCAGGCCCTGGTTCGTGGGCCGCGCTGTTTGGAGGCTGTGCGGTTGGCGCCGGGTGATGATGCGGCGGCAGTCACAGCCGGGCACTGCGGGACATCGTGGGGCGGCTGATCGGCTGGCCAGTGGCAGGCGGGTGATTCGAACATCCCAGGTCCGCCGCTGGGACTCCTGGCACCGCCACGCCACCCTCGCCCTGGCCGCCCTCGCCGTCCTGGCGATCTGCGCCGCTGACGCCGCCACCGACGGAGCCGACGATCCCACCGACACCAAATTGATCAAGCTGACGTCAACGAAGTCCGCCGTCTGATCAACACCTTCATCATCCAGCCGATCCGCGACCTCGCTCACCGTCTGCGCTGGTCACAGTGGCGCCACCAAGTCGACATCCAACACATGCTCACGGTCGAACAGAGCCGGCAACAACTCAGGCTTCCGCCGGCAGCATTTGATCCTGCTGCCGGCCCCGGTAGGTCTCCAGCAGCCTCAGCCAGACCTCACTGATCGTCGGGAACGCGGGCACGGCATGCCAGAGCCGTTCCACCGGCACTTCGCCTGCAACCGTGACGGTGGCCGAGTGCAGCAGTTCCCCAACGCCGGGCCCGACGAAGGTGACTCCCGCCACCGTGCCGCGGTCCACATCCACCAGCATGCGGGCCTGGCCGCGATAGCCCTCGCCGTACTGGTGCGCGCCCGCGACGCGTGCGATGTCGTAGTCGACCACTTCGACCCGGCGTCCGGCCCGATCCGCCTCGCGCGTGGTCAGGCCGACGGACGCGACCTCCGGATCGGTGAAGACGACCTGCGGCACGGCCGCGCCGTCGGCGGTCGTGGCGTGCACGCCCCACCTGGCGTCGTCGACCGGCTCTCCCTTGGCGCGGGCGCCGATGGCGGCACCGACGATCCGGGCCTGGTACTTCCCCTGATGGGTCAGCAGTGCCCGGTGGTTGACATCGCCGGCGGCGTAGAGCCAGCCGTCGGCGACGGCGGTCACCCGGCCGGTGTCGTCCACGGTCAGCCAGTCGCCCGCGGTGAGACCGACGGTCTCCAGGCCGAGGTCTGCCGTCCGCGGGGCTCGGCCCGTGGCGAACAGGATCTCGTCGGCGACCAGTTCTGCGCCGTCGGCCAGCGTCATCCGCACCTCGCCGTCCTCGCGCGCCACGGCTGTCAACGAGGCCCCGAACCGGATGTCAACGCCGGCTTCGCGAAGCCCGTCCGCGACCAGCTCGCCGGCGAACGGCTCCATCCTCGGCAGCAGTCCGGCGTCGCCGCGGACCAGCATGGTCACCTGGGCGCCGAGCGCCTGCCAGGCGGTTGCCATCTCGACGGCCACGACGCCGCCGCCGACGATCGCGAGACGGCCTGGTACGTGGTCGGCGCTGGTGGCCTCACGGCTGGTCCAGGGGCGTACGGTGTCGAGTCCCGGTGTGTCGGGCAGGGCCGCGCTGGTGCCGGTGCAGATGGCGACGGCGTGCCGTGCCTTCAGCAGGACAGCGCCGCCGTCAGGGGTCTGCACCGCCACCTGGCGGGGGCCGTCGAGCCGGCCGTGGCCGCGAATCAGGTCGACGGAAACCGCGTCCAGCCAGTCGACCTGGTTCTCGTCGTTCCAGTACGCGGACATCTTGTCACGATGCGCGAGGACCGCCTCGACGTCCAGCGGCCCGGCCACCGCCTGGCGCAGCCCGGGGACGCGGCGGGCGTCGGCGCGTGCCAGCACCGGCCGCAGCAGCGCCTTGCTGGGCTCGCAGGCCCAGTACGAGCACTCGCCGCCGAGCAGTTCGCGCTCCACGATCACGGTGCTGAGCCCGGCGGCGCTGGCCTGGTCGGCCACGTTCTCACCGACCGGGCCAGCGCCGATGACGACCACGTCGTAGGTGCGGGGTGCCTCCTTCGTCACTGCCACCTCCATCACTGCGTCTGAAACTCCGTGAAGCTCGCGGCTTCCGCAGAAGCGGGGCTACCGGGCCGAGGCGTCCTGGTCGTGTCTGCGGTACGCCGGCTCGCCGCCGAAGCGCCCGCTGATGCCGCTGCATGCCGGCGATGGTGCCCGAGGTCGCGCCTCGGGTCGCCGAGGAGGGCCGTGAGCCTGGCCTGCATCTCGGCTGAACGCCGTTGTGCCCTGGTCCCCGGTCGGCCCAGCCGCGCCACCGTACGGCGTATGGCTGTGGTCACGCTCAGGCCGCGGAGGGCGCCCCGGCGGCAGCCGCCTCTCGGTGCCTGGCCCTGCCCTGCGACGCACTGGTCCTTCATCGGGGAGCTGCGCGGCGACGCGGCCGACGAGGTCCAATGCGCATCGAGGGCGGAGCGGGCCGGCCGCCACGTAGGCTGGTCCCGTCCCGTCGTGCCCTCGGCGACTGAGGTGGTGTCAGCGACCGGGGGCCCGCTTCTTGACCTCCTGGAGTACCCAGCCGTTGCCGTCCGGGTCGCTGAAGGTGGCGAAGGAGCCGTAGTCGGCACGGGCGGGTTGCGGGCCGGCGATCCGCGCCTGGCCGGCGGCGCGGTGGACGATGTCTCCGCCGTCGTGGCCGTGGTACATCAGTCCGCCGGCATCGTGGAACACCTCGCTCACCTCGATGCCGCGACCCACGAGCTCCGCGCGGGCCTCCTCGATGTCCGAGACGACGAGGTACAGGCCCTGGGCCGAGCCGGGTGCGGCGGAAGTGATCCCAGTGCCGAACATGATCGAGCCCTCGGAACCGGGCGGCGTGAAGTGCACCGCCCGCCACTCCTCGCTGACGGCCTTGTCGACATCCAGGCGGAATCCCGCCGCCTCGTAGAAAGCCTTGGCCCGATCGACGTCGGATACCGGCAGCATGATGAGTTCGAGCTTCAGATCCACGGGATGTCCTTCCATCGCCTCGGTCACATAGCGGACCGTCAGGGCACCTCTGCGGTCGCGGAGTTGAAGCATATCGTCCTAGATGTACACCTATTGGCGAATCGTCAGGCGGTCCGGACTGAGCCCCCTTCACGCATGGGAGCAGTTGCTCCTACTCCGGGTTGGGGAAGCTTGGAGGGCCACGATATGAGTACTGCGGTGACGAGAGTCATCGACCCGTGCAACAACCTGGCGCTGCGCAAGGCGGCCCCTCGGCGCGACCCAAGACAAGGCGCTGGCCTCGTCCGGTCTTCGTGCGACGCAGTTCAGCACCCGGCAGAAGCTCGGTGCTCACGGAGACATAACATCGGCAGCCTCGCTGACATGATCGCCATGGACCGCACGACGATGGCCTCGGACCTCAAGCCGCTCGCGAGGGAAACCTTGACCGACGGCGTACGCGCCGGGAGTCCTCGGCCGGGACGATCAGCCGGTCAGCGCGGCGGGGGCGACGAGGAGCCGAAACCGGTGTCGAGGTCCGGCTGGCCAGGCATCGGTGGGCCTTCCTGCCCGTCGTGGGCGAGGCGACTGCGACGACGGCCGTAGAGGAAGTAGACGACGATCCCCAGCGCCATCCAGGCGAAGAACCGCAGCCAGGTCTCGACGGTGAGGAACAGCATCAGCACGGCGCAGGCCACCATCGCGAGAGTCGGAATCACCGGTCCCCAGGGGACGCGGAAGCCGCGAGGCAGGTCCGGCCGGGTACGGCGCAACAGGATGACCGCCGCCGCGACGAGGACGAACGCGAACAGGGTGCCGATGTTGACCAGTTCCGCGAGTTCCTCCAGCGGGATGAACCCGGCGAGCACGGCCACCACCACGCCCACGATGACGGTGATGCGGTGCGGGGTGCCGAAGCGCGGATGCACCCGCGCCAACCAGCGCGGCAGCAACCCGTCACGACTCATGGCGAACGCGACCCGGCTCTGCCCCAGTATCAGGATCATGACCACCGTGGTCAGCCCGGCGAGAGCGCCGACGGTGATCAGGTTGGCGATGAACGGCTGCCCGACGGCCTGGAACGCCGCAGCCAGCGGTGCCGCCGTGTCCAGCTCGGCGTAGTTCTGCATTCCCACCACCACCAGTGAGACGGCGACGTAGAGCGTGGTGCAGACAGCCAGCGAACCGAGGATCCCCCGCGGCACGTCGCGATGCGGCACCCGGGTCTCCTCGGCCGCGGTGGCCACGATGTCGAAGCCGATGAACGCGAAGAACACCAGCGCACCCGCGGCGAAGATGCCGCTGATCCCGAAGTTGGCGGGGGCCTGCCCGAAGACGGCCTCCAGCAGGGTCGCATCGGCGCCGGAACCGCCCGACGCCGGCTCGGCCGGCGGGACGAACGGCGTGTAGTTGTCGCGCTTGACGAAGAACAGTCCGGCGACGATCACGAAGAGGACCACCGCCACCTTGATGGTGACCACCACGGCGTTCAGCCGCGACGAGACCTTGATGCCGGCGACCAGGACCGCGGTGAGGATCAACACGATCAACGCGGCGGGCAGGTTGAACGCGCCGCCCTCGCCCCCGGTGATGGCGGACGGCAGCGTCAGCCCGAGCGTCTCAAGGAGCACCGCGAAGTACTGTGACCAGCCCACCGCCACCACCGCAGCGGCGAGGACGAACTCCAGGATGAGGTCCCAGCCGATGATCCACGCGATCAGCTCGCCGAGCGCCGCGTACGAATAGGTGTAGGCGCTGCCGGCGACCGGCACGGTGGACGCGAACTCCGCGTAACACAGCGCCGCCAGCGCGCAGGCGATACCGGCCACGACGAAGGACAGCGCGACCGCCGGCCCGGCAGTCTGGTTCGCGGCCACCCCGGTCAGCACGAAGATGCCCGTACCGATGATGACCCCGATGCCGAACACGGTGAGATCCAGGCCGGACAGGTCCTTGCGAAGCCGGTGCTCCGGCTGCTCCGTGTCGCGCATCGACTGCTCGACGGACTTCCTGCGCAAGAGGCTCACAACCAGTCACCTCACCGTCTCCCCGACCTGATGTTGCCCACGAATGACCCGAATCAGGACGAACAAACCTGGCGCGTGGTGCCTGCCGTGCCTTCTTGCGCAGGCCGGGCGGGAAAAGGACCCGCCATGGGGGTCACGCCGTACGCAGCCAGCCGAGGGTCTTCATGGTGGCGAGGCTGGTCGCCTTGAGGCCGGCGTCGGAAACGGTCCAGAGGACTCCGTCGACGACCAGTGAGCGGCGGATCGGCGCCGGATCCTCGGCGCGGCGCGTGCCCAGCGTGTGGTCGACCGTGCCGGCCTCGGTGAACCCGCCGTCGCCGACTCGCAGCGCCAGCGCCACGTTGCTCGGCAGGCCCGGGCTGCCAGGCTTGCTCACGGCGCTCGTGCCATAGACGGTCAACGGGACCACGACCAGGCGTTCGGCCGGCCAGTAGAGGAACGCGTGCGGGTCGAACTCCGCCTCGGAGTGCCCCTGCTTGACGTGATACTGGGCGATCCGGTTCGGCTCGGCCGGATCGGCGACGTCGAAGAGCGAGAGCTGGGTGCCCTGGATACGGCCCTCGTCGGACGCCTCCTGCCCGACACCGAGCAGCCGTCCGTCGCCGGCCGGGTGCAGGTACGCCGAATACCCGTTGATCTTCAGTTCGCCGCTCACCTTCGGCGCCTTCGGATCACGCAGATCGACGGTGTAGAGCGGGTCGGTCTGCCGGAAGGTGACGACGTACCCGGTGCCGCCGACGAACCGTACCGCGTAGATCCGTTCCCCCTTGCCCAGTCCGGTGGCCTTGCCGACCTGGGTCAGCGCCGTACCGTCGGCGCGCAGGACGTACACGCCGGACGTCGAGTTCGGCTTGTCGCCCCAGGTACGGCCACTGGTGGTGGCCACTCTCAGGTGCCCGTCCCACTCGGACAAGGCGTACTGGTTGATGAGCCAGCCCGGTACGGACGCGGCGGCGACGTACCGCGGGGCACCCGCGCCCGAGATGTCGAACTGGTAGATCTCGGTGGTCTCGTCTTTGGGATCGGGTGCGATGTTCCGCTCGGTCAGCATCGGCAGCACCCGCCAGCGCTGGTCGTTGGCGACGTACAGCCGGGGTCCGTTGCTGTAGACGGTGTCGCCGTCGGCGATCACGGTGACCGGGTCGCCGGCGCCGAGCGTGGCCGCACCGAGGTCGAAGCTGAGCACGGTCACCAGCGACGTGCCGGAGTAGGTGGCCGGCCGGCTCACCCGTTCGCAGCCGACCCGTCCGGCGCTGGTTCGCCCGCCGGAGGTGACCTCGTACCGGGGCAGCCAGTCGTCGGCGGTGGCGTTGTCGATGATCTCGCGGTTGGCGGCGGTGCGCTGCCCATCGGTGGCCCGTTCCCGGTACGGGAAGTTCAGCCGGGGCGCGGAGCGGACCACGACCCGGACCGTCGTGCCCACCTGGCGGGCGTCCACCAGACCGCCGTCGATCCGGTACTCGCCGATGATCTTCGGCGCGCCGGACAGGTCGACCATGATCAGCTGGGGCCCGACGATCCCGTCCGGCGTCGGGGCGTCTGCCGGCGCGCCTCCCCCGGGGACGGCCGGTTTCGCCATCCCGGCCCACCCGTCGCGGCGCAGCACCAGCGCCCGGTCACCCTGCAGCAGCAGGCCGTCTTCGCCCCCGCCGTACCCATCGGCGCCCGGTGCCAGTTCCAGCTCTCCGGTCAGCCGGCGGGTGGCCGGGTCGACCACGTACAGCTTGCCTCGGTTCACGGTGACGATCCGCTTGCCGTCGGTCTTGACCAGGTCCGGTTCATCGGCGCCGGCCTCGTGCGTGTTGGTGCCCGAGTAGCCGGGGGCGGCAGCCTTGGCCGCCGCGTCCGCCCGCCCCGCTGCGGCGGGCGCCTCAGCCTGTTCGGCGCGGCCGAAGGTACGGATGTCCCCGTTCGACCCGAACCCCCAGGGCCCGACGTACGCCTTGGCAGCCGTCTTCAGCTGCCGCAGCGCCTCCGGGCAGGAGTCGAACGAGACGAGGCGGAACCCGCCGGCCGGCACTCCCCGGTCACGTGGCGGCACGGGGACCGGCTCCGCCGTACAGCCGGTGACCAGCGCCAGGCCAGCGACCAGGGCCAGTCCCATGACCCGAGCTGGCGTCATGACTCGGGGGACGCCGGTGGCGGCCGTTGGATCGGAGGCGCTGCTACCCGTCATGCCCCTACGACGTGGCTGCCCCGGGCTGGGTTCCCCGCAGGTGTCGGTCGCTCAGTCGGAGGCGGCGCGACCCATCTCGGCAAGGATCCCGGTGCCCTGACCGAGCTCGATCAGGTAGCCGTCCGGGTCGCGCAGGTAGCACCGGATCTCGACGCCATGATCCTTGGGCTCGGTCAGGAACTCCCCACCCCGTGACCGCCACTGCTCGTAGACGGCTCGGACGTCCGTGACCCGGACGTTCATCGCGCTGCTGAGCGTGTTCGGATCCGGCGGCGCCTGTGCCTGCACGCCCGGCTTGTCGTCGGTCGGACCACCTTCGTCGTTGATCACGATGTAGCTGTTGTGGAACCGCAGGATCGCCGGCTGGCGTTCCCGCACCACCGTCGCGCCCAGCACCCGCTGGTAGAACTCCCGGGAACGGTCCACGTCCCGAACGATCAGCAGGTGCGTGAGCACCAGACCAGCCTCGGGCTGGAAGTAGTCGGGCGCCTCGCTCGCCATCACGCCTCCCCGGGGTTGAATCGGGAGGGCCTACCCGGGTGCGGCGCCGGCACACCCGCCGGCCACAACGAGTCACCACGGCAGGTGTCGGCTGTTACGGTCGGGCGTGTGCCCGCCGACGACATCCGGCACCGGGTCGGGTCGGCCCGGGTGGCCCGGCTGACCACCGTCGGCGCGGATGGGCGTCCACACCTGGTGCCCGTGTGCTTCGTCCTGCTCGACGATGTCGTCTACCACGCGGTGGACGAGAAGCCCAAGCGTCACCGGCGGCTGCGCCGGCTGGAGAACATCCAGGCGACGGGACATGCCTGCCTGCTGGTCGACGAGTACGACGAGGACTGGTCACGGCTGTGGTGGGTCCGATTGGACGGGCACGGCCGGCTGGTGGAGGACCGCGCGGAAGAGGCCGCGGCCCGCGCGGCGCTGGCCGACAAGTACCCGCAGTACGTCCAGCGACCACCGGCCGGGCCGGTGATCGCGGTAGCGGTGACCGGCTGGTCGGCGTGGTCCGCGGCGGACGCGGCAGCCAACCCGGCCGGGTGAGCGCCGGTCCGGGGGTGTCAGCGGGTCGGAGCGAGGGCGTCGAGCACCTCGTCGGCCCGGCGCAGCGACGCCTGCGCGTCGGCGCGGGGTGAGCCGATCTCCGGATCGAAGTTGAGGTCGACGAACAGTTCGGTGATGCCGGCTTCGGCGAGTCTGCCGAGATCCGACCGGATCTGCTCGAGCGTGCCGGTGAGCGGCTCGCGCTCGGGCGGGCCCGCCGGGCGTACGCGGACGGCGCCGCGGCAGACGAATCGCAGTGAGCGGGGATCGCGGCCGGCCTCCGCAGCGGCGGCCTTGACGGTCGCGACCGCCTCGCCGATGCCCGGCAGGTCCGCCTGGCTGCCACTGACCCAGCCGTCGGCGAGCCGGCCGGCCCGGCGCAGCGCGGCGGGCGCCTGGCCACCGAGCAGAATCGGCGGGTGTGGCCGCTGCACGGGCTTCGGCTCCAGGCGCGTCGGCGGGACCTGGTAGAACTCGCCGCGATGCTCGGCGACGTCGTTCTGCCAGAGAGCGCGAAGAACGGCGAGGAACTCCTCGGCCCGGTGGCCCCGCCGATGCTTGCTCACCCCCGTCGCCTGATACTCCTCGTCCGCCCAGCCGAGGCCGAGTCCCACGTCGAGCCGTCCGCCCGCCAGGATGTCGAGAGTCGCGGTCTGCTTGGCCAGCAGCACCGGAGAGATGAACGGCATGTTGAGCACCGCCACGCCGAGCCGGACCCGCGTGGTGTGGGCCGCCAGGAACGCCAACGTGGTCACCGGGTCCTGGACGCTGTGGTAGGTCTCGCTCCAGCCGAGGTCGGCGGGGACCAGGAGCCGCTGGAACGTCCAGAGCGAGTGGTATCCGAGCTGCTCGGCGCGGCGGGTGACGTGGATCATGCTCTCCGGTGTGGCCCACGAGCCGGAGACGGGCGGGGCGAATCCAACCTCCACCCGCGCACCGTACCCGGATCGGACCAGGACGTGGCTCGGTTCAGCCCCCGATGCCGCGGTCCAACGGATGAAGCAGCCGCCGGATGTCCTTCGGCAGCTCGGATTCCAGGCCCTTGAGGTCTTCGGCGTTCACCGCCTCGCGCAGAGTCGTCAACACGGCGCGGGCAACCTCAGCGGACCGGTCGCCATCCGTTCCCGCGCGAACCCCTACCTCGTTGAGGAACTCCACGAGGTCGAGCTGTTCGGCGAAGTCCACGTTCTTGTGCAGGTACCCTCGCAACTCCTCGGGGAGCCGCGTGGCCAGGTGCCGCGCCTCGCCGCCACTGACCCGCTCCGCCAAGGTTGTCAGGGTGGCTCCGACGACGTTCGCCGCCTCCGCCGCCGGCATTCCGGCCCGCTTCCCCACCGCTTCGAGAAACTCGGCGTAGTTCACGCGTTCTCCTTCCGAACCAGTCGGGGTGCGTCGCGGCGTCCGTGACCGGCGTCGAGAGTTGTTCTCTCTCGTGCCTCCACCTGCGGGCGCCGTTCCGCGCCGGCGCGCGCCCCGACCGGCTGCGGGCGCACCTGCTCCTGCCTCAACCGTGCGTGCTACGAACCGGGCCGGTGCCCGCCACGGGCACCCACCGGTTCGATCACCTGCCGGAACTCGTTCGGAAGCTGGGCCACCGCGTTGTCGAACTCGTCACGGGAAACAGCCTCACGTAGCGTGGTGAGCACCGCGCTGACCCCGGCACCGGCGAGCGCACGGTCGACGGCCGGGCGGTCCGCCACCCGCCGCACGAACTCTTCGAGCCCGAACGACTTGGCATGTTCCCCTCTCCCGCTAAGCGGTGGGGGTTTGCGCAGGTGATCGTCAAGCCCTTCGGGAAGCTGATAGGCAAGGTCATCAGCCTGGCCGGCGCTGATCCGATCTGCCAATGTCTCCAACGTCGCGCTGGTGAGTGTCGCCGCCTGATCCGTCGACACCTTTGCCCGCGTGGCCACTGCGTTGATGAAATCCTGGTATTCCACCTGGTTCTCCTCTCCGGCCCGATCGCCGTCGGACCGCCAGTTACGAGCCCCTGACCTCAATGCGCCGCGATCGGACACTTCATCTCGGATGCCGAGCGAACTGGTACCTCGACAGCCTCCTGGGACGGGGGGTGACCCTGCCTCATCCCCATCGGGCGAATCACCAGGGCGCGCTACGGGATGCCGGCATCAACTGCCGCTGAGCAGCGCCGATCTGGCCCCCTGGCATCGGGCCTGCCGGCGGGTTCAGCGGGGTCGACTCAGCCGCTGCCAGGCGCGGCGCAGGTCCGCCTGCACCGGTTTGTGAGCCGCTTCCTCGACTACTCCGGCCGGCGGGTCCTCGCCCGGCTCGTGCATCTCGGCACCGGGTACCGACAGCACGACCCCCCGCTCGTACAGGTCGGCGATCTGCTCCCGGTGGGCGAAGCGGTGGGACTGGTCCGGCCCCGGCGGTGCCACGATGATGCCGTGGAAGATGTCCTTCGGTTCGTCGGTCAGCACGTGCTCGACCACGCCGACGGGTGCCGAGTCGACGTCGTAGACCCGGATGCCGACGGGGAGCGCGAGATACGAGACCTTCGCGCCGAGATCCTCCACGACGTTCACCGTACCCGCCGCCTGATCATCATGGGCCTGATCACGACAAGGCAGGAGTGCCTTCAGGCGATCCCGTAGCGCTTGCGGGCCTCCTGAACGGTCTCGGGCTTGACCTCGCCGCGCCGGGCCAGGGCTGCCAGCGCCGCGACCACGACCGACTGCGCGTCGACCCCGAAGTGGCGACGGACGGCCGCACGGGTGTCGGAGAGGCCGAAGCCGTCCGTGCCGATCGAGTGCCAGTCCTGCGGCACCCACTGGCTGATCTGGTCCGGAACCGCCCGCATCCAGTCGCTGACGGCGAGCACCGGGCCGGGAGCGCCGTTCAGCACCCGGGTCACGTAAGGGATCCGGTCCTCACCCTCGAGCCGCGCCGCGTCACAGTCGAGAGCGTCGCGGCGCAGCTCGCTCCAGGAGGTGGCCGACCACACGTCGGCCGCCACACCCCAGTCGACGGCTAGGAGCCGCTGGGCCTCCAGGGCCCAGTGAATCGCGGTGCCGGAGGCGAGAAGCTGCAGGCGCGGGGCATCCGCCGCCAACTCCGTGGCATTGGCTTCCTGGTACCGGTAGAGGCCCTTGCGGATGCCCTCCTCGACGTCCGCGCCGGACGGCATGGGCGGCTGCACCTTCGCCTCGTTGTAGACCGTGAGGTAGTAGAAGACGTCCTCGGCGTCCGGGCCGTACATCCGGCGCAGCCCGTCGCGGACGATCACGGCGACCTCGTACGCGAAGGCCGGGTCGTAGGCGATCGCCGCCGGGTTGGTGGAGGCGATCAGGTGGGAGTGGCCGTCCGCGTGTTGCAGGCCCTCGCCGGTCATCGTCGTACGGCCGGCGGTGGCACCGATGAGGAAGCCACGGCCGAGCTGGTCGGCGAGCGCCCACATCTGGTCGGCCGTCCGCTGCCAGCCGAACATCGAGTAGAAGATGTAGAAGGGGATCATCGGCTCGCCGTGCGTGGCGTACGACGTTGCGGCGGCCGTGAAGTCGGCCATCGAACCGGCCTCGGTGATGCCCTCGTTGAGGATCTGGCCGCTCGTGGCCTCCTTGTAGTACAGGAGCGTGTCGCGGTCGACCGGGTCGTAGGTCTGGCCGTGCGGCGAGTAGATCCCGGCGGTGGGAAAGAGCGACTCCATGCCGAAGGTACGCGCCTCGTCCGGAACGATCGGCACCCAACGCCGGCCGGTCTCCGGGTCCCGCATCAGGTCCTTGACCAGGCGGACGAAGGCCATGGTCGTCGCGATCTCCTGACTACCGGACCCCTTGGCCAACGTGTCGAAGGGCTTGGCGGCCGGCGCGGGCAGCACCACCGGGTGGACACGGCGAGCCGGGGCGGGCCCGCCCAGCGCGGCCCTGCGCTCGTGGAGGTAACGGACCTCCGGCGAATCGGCGCCGGGGTGAACGTACGGCACCACCTCACCGGTGAGCTTGCTGTCGGGGATGGGAAGTTCGAGGAGGTCGCGCAGCGCGCGGAACTCGTCGCCGGTCAGCTTCTTCATCTGGTGGTTGGCGTTGCGCGACTCGAAGGCGGGGCCGAGCGTGTAGCCCTTGACCGTCTGGGCGAGGATCACGGTCGGCGCGCCCCGGTGCTCGACGGCGGCCCGATAGGCGGCGTACACCTTGCGGGGTTCGTGGCCCGCCCGCGAGGTGTGGAAGCACTCGGCGATCTTCGCGTCGGTCAGCACCTTCGCCATCTCGACGAGCGCCGGGTCGGCGCCGAAGAAGTGCTCGCGGATGTAGCCGACATCCCGGGCCGCGTACGTCTGGAACTGCCCGTCGGGGACCTCGCGCAGCCGGCGGACGAGCGCGCCCGTGATGTCGAGCGCGAACAGGTCGTCCCAGGCCGAGCCCCACAGCGACTTGACGACGTTCCAGCCCGCCGCGCGGAACCGCGCCTCCAACTCCTGGACGATCTTGAAGTTGGAGCGCACCGGCCCGTCGAGCCGCTGCAGGTTGCAGTTGACCACGAAGGTGAGATTGTCGAGGCCTTCGCGACCGGCAAGAGCGAGCGCGGCGGTCGACTCGGGCTCGTCCATCTCGCCGTCGCCGAGGAACGCCCACACCCGCGAGGCTGAGGTGTCCTTGATGCCACGGTGCTGCAGGTAGCGGTTGAACCGCGCCTGGTAGATCGCCGACAGCGGGCCCAGGCCCATCGACACGGTGGGGAATTCCCACAGCCACGGCAGCCGGCGCGGGTGCGGGTAGGAGGGAAGGCCATCGCCGCCCGCCTCCTGCCGGAACCGATCGAGATGGCCCTCGGTGAGCCGACCGTCGAGGAAGGCGCGGGCGTAGATGCCGGGGGCGGCATGGCCCTGGAGGTAGAGCTGGTCGCCGGAGCCGTCGGCCTTACCGCGGAAAAAGTGCTGGAAGCCGGTCTCGTAGAGCCAGGCGGCGGAGGCGTAGGTGGCGATGTGACCGCCCAGGCCATAGCGGCTGCCGCGGGTCACCATCGCGGCGGCGTTCCAGCGGTTCCACGCGGTGATGCGCCGTTCCATCTCCTCGTCACCGGGGAACTCCGGCTCGGCGGCGGTCGGGATGGTGTTGAGGTATTCGGTCTCGAGCAGCTTCGGCAGCGCAAGGCCGACGCCCTCAGCGTGTTCGAGAGTGCGGCGCAGGAGGTACGAGGCCCGCTGCGGTCCGGCCGCGGCGGTGACGGCGTCGAGAGAGGCCGCCCACTCGGCGGTCTCCTCGGGGTCGCGGTCCGGGATATGATCGAGTGCGCTTGGGTTGTTTCGCCCGATGTCAGTCATGGTGGCCGCCTTCCGACGGTTCCGGACCTCTCGTCCGCAGGGCGTGAGGTCGACACGGTGAGACAGGAAAGCTGCCTGCCGGGGATGCTCCGGCCGCAGCTACCAGCGAATGCAGTCAGTGCCGGCAGCATCTCCTCGGAGGCCCGCTCGGCGAGTCAGGCGCCCGCGAGACGGCGAACCGGCTGAACGATGAACTCACGACACCCTCCGTTTCACCACACCTCGAGGAATCGGCACGGAACCGATGCTTCGTCCCGCGCCTTCCGGTTTCGTCGACGAGCCGCCTCGCCGATCCACCACCAAGGACCAGGTGAGGCAGGGATTCGTGACAACGCCTTGCCCGGGCCTTGCGCGACCGGCCGCCCGCGCTGACACGGTCAGCGATTCGAATCACGGAACGGGTATGCCGGCACCGGACGCGGCAACCGGCAAGCTGAAACCAGGGGGACAAGGACCTCGGCAACACAGCGACAGGCGGCTACCAACGGGAGGAAAGAGACGGCATGTCCCACCGCGAGGTCCCGATGGATGCCGTGCGGACCTTCGACGCGGTCCGGCCCCGGCTGTTCGGCATCGCCTACCGGATGCTGGGCAGCGTTCACGACGCCGAGGACATCGTCCAGGACACGTGGCTACGGTGGCAGCGCGCGCACCGCGGCGCGGTACGGGACCCGACAGCATTCCTCGTTACCGCAACGACCAGGCTGGCCCTGAACGCGGCGACATCGGCACGCGCCCGGCGAGAGACCTACGTCGGCCCATGGCTGCCCGAGCCGGTCCGGACGTCGGTCGACCCGGCAACCCGAGCCGAGCAGGGCGAAGCTCTCGGACTTGCGTTGCTCCTCCTCCTGCAACGACTGACTCCGCACGAGCGCGCCGTGTACGTGCTGCACGAGGCCTTCGACTACCCCTTCCGGCAGATCGCCGAGGTCCTCGACATCACCGAGGCGAACGCGCGGCAGCTCGGGCGCCGGGCGCGCACGCACCTCGCCGAAGAACGGCACGCGCCGGTCGCCCCCGCCGAGCACGGCCGGCTGCTCCACGCCTTCCTCGCCGCCGCACGCTCCGGTGATCTCGGTCAGCTGGAGAAACTGCTCGCGAACGACGTCGTCTCCTACGCCGACAGCGGCGGCATGGTCAGCGCGGCGCGGGTACCGGTCACCGGCCGGGCCGACGTCGCCCGCTACATCGCCGGCCTCATGAGAAAGTTCGGCGCGGTCGTCTCACTGGACTTCGTCGAGTCCAACGGGCAGGAAGCCGTCCTCGTCCGCCGGGCAGGATCCGTCGTCGCACTGTGCGCGATCGATGCCTCTCCCGAGGGGATCACCCGAGTGCTGATCACCCTCAACCCGACCAAACTCGCCCGATTCGATCCATGGGAAACCGGCTGATCGGGCGGTGACCCACGCGGGTTGATCGGGCGACCCGCCTGGGGCCAAGCCTGACGCGACAGCGGCACCAGCCAGTAGGCAGGCATCAACTTCCCGAGCCCACCCGACACGCTCCTCCTCACCCACCGGCCGCACCTGCCGGACTGCACGATGTCCCCGAGACCCTCCTTCGATGAACGAGGACGGTGGTTCCGCCGCCATGGCCTGCCGGCTGTGTCGGCCTACGTGGATGGAACCGCAAAATAGTCGCGCAGCATAGTGATCTTTCCCTTACGGAGGCGGAACACCTGCACCAGTGACATCGCCGCGCTGCCTCCTTCCGGTGCATCGAAAACCGTGTCGATCTCGGCGATGAACACGTCGGGATCCGTCGCGTCGTGCAGCACGTACCTGGACCGCTCGGTGTTCACCGTGCCCTGGTAGGCCGGATCCCTGTGGTAAGCGCCGATACCGGCCCGGATGGCCTCGCGGCCGTCCAGACGGCGTGGCAGTGGATGCCCTTCAGGTACCAGTGGCGCCTCGAAGACCCCATCCTCGGTGAACAGCTCAGCGACCGCGTCCGGGTTGCGGCTGATGGGGCCGGCGTACACGTACCGCTCGAAGATCTCTCTATGGGTCAACATCACTCTCTCCATTCTAGTGGGGCACATCGATGCATCACCAACATGAGCCACAGTCAATTCGCGCAAAAGATGCCCGTTAGGGCGGTTTACCCGTAGCCTGCCGGGGTGATGATGTCGCAGCGGATCATTGCTCTCGCCGTGCTGTTCCTTTCCGCTTCCGCATGCACTGCCGCCGAAGGGGATCGGCAGCAGCAGCAGCCGATGTCGCCGCCGCCACCGCCAGGCGAGTCGCCGTTCGGCCCACTGGTCGCCGGAATGCCGACCTATCCACGACCGGGAGACGTGTACGCGGCGGCGGGCCCGAACATGCTGGCCGAGCAGGTCCGCAACGACCGGGCCCTCGTGTACGTGCCGAACACGAAGAGCAACGACGTGTCGGTGATCGACCCGAAGACGTACAAAGTGATCGACACCTTCCCGGGTGGACCCGAGCCGCAGCACGTCGTGCCGTCGTACGACCTGCGGACGCTGTACGTGGCCTCCAGCCAGATCCCGGACGGAGGCCTCGTCCCGATCGACCCCCGCATCGGCAAGCCCGGCAAGTTCCGGCTGCTGGAGGACGTCTACAACCTCTACTTCACGCCGGACGGCAAGCAGGCCATCGTGGTGGCCGAGGCGTACCAGCGGCTGGACTTCTACGACCTGGGCACGTGGCAGCGGGTGCGGTCGGTGCGGTTTCCCGAGTGCGAGGGCATCAACCACATGGACTACTCCGCCGACGGCAAGATCATGCTGTTCAGCTGCGAGTTCGCCAACCGAATGCTCGTGCTGGACGCCCTCAGCCTCGACAAGCTGCGCGAGTTCACCCTGACCGAGACGCCCGACGGGATGCCCCAGGACACCCGACTCACCCCGGACGGACAACACTTCCTGGTCGCCGACATGCACGCCCACGGGGTGTACGTCTTCGACGCTCACGCCACCCGCCAGACCGGCTTCATCCCCACCGGCAGGGGCGCGCACGGCATCTACTTCAGCCGCGACAGCAAGCTCGCCTACATCACCAACCGCGACGCCGGCAGCATCGCCGTGCTCGACCTGGCCACCCTGAAGCCGACCACCACCTGGCGGATCCCGGGCGGAGGGAGCCCGGACATGGGCGCCCTCTCCGCGGACGGCACCACCCTGTGGCTGTCCGGCCGCTACCACGACGAGGTGTACGTCATCCGTACCCGCGACGGGAAACTCCTCGCTCGCATCCCCGTCGGCGCCGGTCCACACGGATTGACCATCTGGCCCCAGCCCGGCCGCTACTCCCTGGGCCACACCGCCAACATCCGCTAGATCTCACCAAAGTTCGCGCGCGGCCAGGGTGAGGACGACGGCGAGGGAGGCGACCGCCGAGCCGGTGATCACCACCGCCATCAGGACGGCGCTGCCCTCCCCACCCAGTCCGACCAGCGGCGCTGCGAGGGCCCCGACGACGGACTGGATGGCGGCGAGCAGCGCGGCGGCCGTCCCGGCGTGGGCGGAGTGCCGGTCCAAAGCGAGCGCTCGCCGTTCGGCATGACCATGCCGAGCGACCCGAGGAAGAGGAACAGCGCCGCGACCAGCGGCAGGCTGCTGAGCAGTGCCCCGCGAGCTACTCCAGTCGATAAACGGGTCGAGCGTCGCCGCCATGGGCGGCACACGACGGAGACTTCGGGCCCACCAGACCGACGAGACCATCACCGCACTGCATGAGGTGGCCGGTGCCGCTCCAGAAGTTCTTTCCGCTTCGCGTACCACCCGGCCGGCTCGCCTGCGCATCCTGCGGTGGGAATGTATTCGATGCGCGGCACCCCGGCGGCGATGGTGCGTGGCTCAGCGCAGTAGCAGCCCGACGTACCGCTCGGCGACCACCTCGGCGTGCAGCCTGTATGCGTAGACGCTGCCGGAACTCATGCGCTGGTCGCTGGTCCAGATCAGGTCGCAGCAGATCGCCTTCAGCGACGTCGGCAGCGGCTCGTAGACACTGTCCACCGTTTCATCGCCGGATGGGCTGGGCTGCGCGTTGCCGAACAGATCCATCGCCACCCCGGCGCTCGGTTCACCTGCATGGTCACTCCTGCCCTGTGGCACCGGGCTTCGCCGAAGATGGCTTCCGTAGCCGCTTGTGCGTGTGTGGCTTGGGTTGTGGCAGGCATCCCGATCCGGTTCCAGTGGGTCGTCTATCACCTGGTCGGGGCAAGACGTCCGAGCTGGGCAGTCGTCGGTTGCTTTCGCCCAACCGTGATCACATCTGACGTCCATTGACATCGGTCACTGCTCCAGCCATCCTGACGGAGCCAGGTTACCGAACGGTCACTAGCCATATATGTCCCATATGGAACGCCCGGCGGTACGGCCCGGCAAAGGAAGCCATGACCTTTCCCGGTTTGACAGGAGCCCAAGATGTCCATCACCAGCCCACCAAGCACCCAGCCGGAGGAAGACCAGCCCGGCCCACAGCCGGTACCGCAGGAGATATCAGCGGGGAGAGCAAGCCTGTACCGCGGGTTCGGGCCGCTGCTGCGTCGCCTGCACTTCTACGCCGGCATCCTCGTCGCCCCGTTCCTGATCCTGGTGGCGCTCACCGGGCTGGCGTATGCGTTCACCCCGCAGATCGATCAGGTCGCCTACCACGACCAACTCCACGTCAACACCGTCGGCACCACCCGGCTGCCGCTATCGCAGCAGGTCGCCGCCGCACAGCAGGTCGTACCCGCAGGTACCCTGGCCGCGATCCACCCCGCCGCCGCACCCGACGCCACCACAAAGGTCGAGTTCAGCCTTCCCGAGCTGGGCGACAAGCAGCGCACCGTCTACCTCGACCCCTACACCGGCCAGGTCCGCGGGCTGCTGACGACCTGGTCCGGCGCCACCCCGATCACCACCTGGCTGGACCAGATGCACGCCAACCTCAACCTTGGCGACACCGGCCGGCTCTACTCCGAGCTAGCCGCCTCCTGGCTGTGGGTACTCGTCCTCGGCGGACTGATCCTGTGGTGGCGCCAGCAGCGCGGCACACGCACCGCCCGCCGACTCCTCCTGCCAGAAACCACCGCGGGCAAAGGGGTCCGCCGCACCCGCAGCCTCCACGCCACCGCCGGCATATGGCTCGCGCTCATGCTGCTGTTCCTGTCGGCCACCGGACTGACCTGGTCCCAGCACGCCGGAGCCAACTTCGACCTGCTAAGCGCCACCCTCAACTCCGACAACATTCCGCTCACCACCGGCCTCGGCGCCACGGGCCCATCGGCCGGTGACAGCAAGCATCACGGCAGCGGCGGCACCACCAGGACCCAGGCAGACCTCGACGCCATCGCCGCTTCCGTCGAAACATCCCGGCTGAGCGGCCCGGTCACCATCACCCCCGCCGACGAACCCGGCCACGCCTGGACCGTCGCACAGACCGACAACACCTGGCCCGTACACCGCGACAAGATCGCCGTCCACCCGCACACCGGCCAGATCATCGACACCGTCCGCTGGGCCGACCAGCCACCGCTGGCCAAACTCACCACCTTCGGCATTCAAGCGCACATGGGCGTCCTGTTCGGATTCGCCAACCAGATCGCCCTCGCCCTCGTCGCCGCCGGACTGATCGTCACCATCGGGTGGGGCTACCGGATGTGGTGGCAGCGCCGCCCCACCCGCCACAGCCACCGCTACCGGCTCGGCACACCCCCGCCACGAGGCACCTGGCGACACCTGCCCATCCCGGCCCTCGTCATCACCGCGCTCGCCGCCCTCGCTGTGGGCTGGGCCGTCCCCATACTGGGCTGGACCCTACTCGGCTTCCTCATCCTCGACGCCGCCCTAGCACTGGCACGTCACGCACAATCACACCCGGCCACGGCGCAAGAACCGAAATGACCTGCGGGCGTGTCCGCCCCTCGTGACCCGCGCAGCGCCGACGTGGCTCCGCCCACGAGCGTGTCGCCGCTGGTCCGCCCGACCGGCAGTCGTCACCGGGCCCCGGACGACGGACGCCCGCTAATGTGGCTGGCGGTGCAGTTCGACCGATCGCCGCCAGTGCGTACACACCGACGTGGTCCTCGGCCCAGGAGGTTCGGCTGGGTGCAGAGTGGGCGTCAGGGCGAGGAAGCCGCCGTTGTGTCGACGGGACAGGTCGACGTACGTGGCGGGCAGCTGGCGCACAAGCTGGGCCTCCACAATCCACAGAGCCTCGTCGGTGAGGGGGTCCTCCAACGGGCCGGATGCGTCGAAGACAGTTGCGGGATCGAGCACGGCCGACGGTAGTCGGTTGGCCCAGTTCAAGTCGCCTCAGCAAGATCGTCAGGCACAGGTGACGCCGATAAGGGCTGTCAACCGCCGTAAGGCAGCAGAAGAGCTCGCCCGAGGTCAGCTGCCGTTCCGCCCGATTTGAGTTGATCAGGAGCTAGCCCGAGGGGTTGAGGGTTCAAGTCCCAGGCTCCAACCGGGCGGGGGGGCAGCCGAACGGCCGTTGACCGCCCGCCGGGCGTCTGCTTGGCTGCGTCGCAGTTGACCTTGCAGGTCTCAATCTCTCACTGCGCTGGAGAATGTATGTCCCCCATTGATGCCATCAAATCCGTCCTCTCCCAGTATGCCGGCTTTGGCGGTCGAGCTCGCCGGTCCGAGTACTGGTGGTTTGTCCTCTTCACCCTGATCCTCGGTATCGTCACCGGAATTCTGGACGGCGCGCTGGGGACCGACATCGGGTCGGAGCCGAGCTCTACCGGCGTCATCGGTCTCATCGTCAGCTTGGCCCTGCTGGTGCCGACCCTGGCCGTTGCCGTGCGGCGACTTCACGACACGGATCGCTCGGGCTGGTGGCTGTTGATCGGACTCGTGCCTCTCGTGGGGGCCATCGTCCTGCTCGTGTTCTTCGTGAAGGACGGAACTCAAGGAAGTAACCGGTACGGTGCCGACCCGAAGGAGGCTCCGCACGCCGCCGCCCCCAGCATGGCCTGACAGGGCCCATTGAGTGGCTGCTTGCTAGAGCTAAGCCAGCCCAGGAAGCCAATGCCGGCGGTTGACAGCGCACGACTGTCACCGCCGGCGCCACTCAACGGTCTTTGGCAGCGCGAGCAACCGTGGCCACGCCAGGAGCAGAGGCGAGAGAGCAGCAAGCCCTTTGCGTGCCGATCACAGTCTCGACGGCGAGCGGCTGGCGGCCGGTGTCCTCAGGAGTGTCGGGTTTGAGCGTCCACGCCGGACCGAGCACCGGTCACCAGCGCTTCGCCACGTTCTTCGGCTGGTCGATGAGGTTCACCGCGCTACGGAAGCAGACCGACACGACGCGGCCAGCGAAGTAACGGATAGCCGACACGCTCGCGTTGTCAGCGGCGCAAGCGACGGGTGCAAGGGCCGTCGTGGTCGGCGCGGAGCAGGCAGCGCCGGCCGCCGGGCATCAGCAGGTCACAGAAGACCCGATGGCGTACGTTCTGGTGGTCCTCGGCGGAGACGGTGGTCTCCCCCGGGTCGGTCTGCGGCAGCACCAGCAACCACCGGCCGATCACCCGGGCCAGGCGCTGCGCGGCGGGCAGGTCGGCGGCGGCCACCGGCAGGTGGATGACGTACCGCTGGGTCATGCCTCGGAGCCCCGATCGGCGTGACCGCCTTGCTGGCGACGCAGCGCGTCCGTGGCGGAGGCGACTTCCCGTCGGCTCGCGGCCAGGGCCGCGTAGACGGCGGCCAGGTCCACGGCGACCCGGTCGAGGAAGGCGTACACGTGGTCAGGCTCGAGGCCGCGGCGTCCGAGCCCGACCAGCTTGAAGCGGCGCTCGCGCACCTGCCACGGCAGCAGCGGGGTGTACGGCAAAGCGCCGTAGCTCGACCGTTGATTGCGGACGCTCATCTGCTGCCTGCCTCTCGTGTCGGATGGAAGGGGTGGGGCCACCCGTCCTCCCCGCACGCGCGGACCCACCCCGCCCTGCCACCGCAGCTTGCGATCAGCGGTACGGCACCAGGGCCTTGTAGTCATCGTGTGACAGTGCGCAGTGGAGGCGCAACGTTCCACAGCAGAATTCTTGGCTCAAGCATTGACTTCTTTTACTGCAACCGATATGAGTTACGTGGTCGCGTTACGCAGTGTTGCGGGATGGAATCAGGGAGTGCTCGGGTGACAGAGGACGTCGGATCGACCGTGCCCCGGCGGCAGCTCGGGCGGCTGCTGCGCCAGTTCCGTACCGAGGCCGGGGTGACTCTGGACGCCGCCGCCGAAGCGCTTGAGTACAGCCGGCAGAAGATCTGGCGCATCGAGAGCGGGCTGGGGCCGGTGCGGGTGCTCGACGTGAAGGCGATGTGCGAGCTGTACCACGTGTCGCCGGAGATGACCGAGGCGATGCGGGGGCTGGCGGCGGAGACGAAGTCCAAGGGGTGGTGGCACGCGTACGGGGACGCGGTGCCGAGCTGGTTCGAGCTGTACGTCGGCCTGGAATCCGCCGCGTCTCGCCTTCGCGGCTACGACGAGTCGCTGATCCCCGGCATCCTTCAGACCAAGGAGTACGCGCACTCGCTCTACCGCCTCGGCCGGACGCTGAGTGACGAGGAACGCGAGCGGGCTGTCCAGGTGCGGCTACAGCGGCAGGCGCTGCTCATGCGACGGCTGCCGGCAGCGCCCCGGCTGGAGTCGGTGTTGTCCGAGGCGGTGCTCCGACGCATCGTCGGCAGCCCGGCGGTGATGACCGCCCAGCTCGACCACCTTCTCAAGCTGTCCGATCTGCCGAATGTCTCCGTCAAAGTGCTACCGCTCGCAGCAGGGCCTCAGCCCGGTGCAGTCGCCGGCACCTTCATGATTCTCGACTTCCCGCCGACCAAGGGGGGCCGGGCCGCACCGGAACCATCGGTTGTCTACTCCGAGTCGCTGACCGGGGCGCTCTATCTCGACAAGCCCGACGAGCTAGCCGCATACGAGCGCGTCTGGAAGGGGCTGGATGCGCTCGCCCTCGGCGAGGCAGAATCGAAGGACATGATCAAGAGGATCACCGGGGAGACGTGGCATGACTGATCTGACCGGCGCCGTATGGCGCAAGAGCACCCGCAGCGGCGACAACGGCGGCGCCTGCGTCGAGGTCGCCGACAACCTCCCCGGCATCGTTGCCGTACGCGACTCGAAGGACCCGGCCGGTGCCACGCTCGCCTTCACGCCCTCGGCTTGGTCAACGTTCGTCGCCGCGGCCAGCACCCATCCCGCCGACTGGCCGATGACGCTCACCACCTGACGGCTCTTGATTCGCCGCCAAATGCAGGACCTCTCCCGCCGGCATGGGCGGACGCGCACGGAGCGCCACCGGTTGATAACGTGACGATGGTTCGCGCCGGTAGGAGTTCCGGGAGGCTCGCATGTGGACGGACGAAGCTGCGCTGGACGCGGCGGAACGCCGGCTCGACCAGTGGCAGTCCGACCTGGCCGACCGGGCGGAGCAGGCGAAGAGCCTGTCGGCGCGGGTACAGGCGCTGACCGGCACCGCCACCAGCGCCGACCGAGCCGTCACCGTCACCGTCGATGCCACCGGCGGCCTCTTGGACCTGCGGCTCGACGAACGCGTCCGGCAGCACTCCGCCGCGCACATCGCCCGGCTGATCCTGGAGGTCACCCGCGCCGCGCGGGCCGACCTGCTCCGGCAGGTCACCGAGGCGACCGCGGGCACCCTCGACCGGGACGACCCGACCGGCCAGGCCATCGTCGAGTCGTACCGCAGTCGCCTGCGGCCCGACCCGGGCGAGGCCCATGCCTGACGGCATCCTGGTCGACCCCGACGACCTGACCCGGCACGCGGCGCGCCTCGACCGCAGCGCCGACAGTCTCGACATCGCCAAGCAGGCCGGCCAGCACATCCAGCTCAGCGACGGCGCGTACGGGCAGTTGTGCGTCATCGTGCCGGTGCTGCTCGACGGCCTCCAGCGGACCCTCGTGGCCGGCATCGGCATCGCCGCCTGGTCGATACGGGACACCGCCGGCCGGTTGCGCACCAGCGCAGACAACTACCGGCGCACCGACGAAACCGTCGAGCGCCAGCTCCGCCAAGCCGGGGGCCGGGGGTGACGGCCAATCCCCTCGTGGCCACCGCGGCCGACACCGCGCCCACGCCGTGGGCGGGAGTCTGGATCTGCGAGGACATCGAGCTCATCGCCCAAGGCATCCGCACCGGCAGTTGGATCGACGGCAGTCTCGGCGTGGTCAGTGCCGGCCTCGACGCCCTCGCCTTCGTCTCCGATCCGGTCGGCGCACTCCTGCAGTACGGCATCGCCTGGCTCATCGAACACGTCAAGCCCCTCAGCGAAGCCCTCGACTGGCTCGCCGGCGACCCCGCACAGATCACCGCCCACGCTCAGACCTGGCGAAACGTCGCCGGGTCACTCCGCGATGAAGCCGCCGAGCTTGCCCGCGCCATCGCCAACGACGTCGGAGGCTGGGGTGGCAGCGCCGGCCCCGCCTACCGGGCCTGGGCAGCCGAGCAGCAGCAGGCCATCACCGGCCTCGCCCAGGGCGCGGACACTCTGGCCGCGATCACCGAGGGGGCGGCGGGTCTGGTGGCCGCCGTCCGGCTGCTGGTCCGCGACGCCATCGCCACCTGCGTCTCCCGCCTCATCGTGTACGCGGGCGAACTCGTGGTCACCGGCGGGTTCGCCGCGCCGCTGGTGGTGGAGCAGGTCACCACGCTGGTGGCCTCCTGGGGTGCGCGGATCGCGAAGCTCCTGCGCGGTCTGCTGGCCAGCCTGCGCCGCCTCATCCCGGAAGTCCGCCGACTCGGCGACCTCATCGAGAAGCTCAAGCAGGCTCTCGGGCGGCTCCGCGAAGGAACTCATGGGCGCCCGGATGGCTCAAGAGCCGATGCTCTCGATATGCACGGGGGGCACACCACCCGCCCCCGCAACGTCGCCGACTACGATCGACAAGAACGGTGGGCGAGGGAGGCATACGACGTGATTCGTCAGCAGGACGACACCGATGCCATTGCCCGTCACGTTGCAGATGCCCCTCGTCTCGACGGATCCAGCGGCTTCTCTCCAGCGGAGATCGAGCAGATCCGTCGACACATCTTCTTCGAGGAACACCCGATGGATGACTACGCCGGCGGGATCATCCATCAACGCTACGATCCGAGCGCGCCGATGGCTGAGGCATGGCTACGTCTACGGAGGGGCAGCCCTTTGCCTGAGGACTACGCGCTACTGGAGCATGAACTGGCGGAATCACGCTACTACGGGGCGCATCCACAGGCGGACTACCGGGAGGCACACCTCGCGGCCAACCGCGTATCCAACTGGGAGGACTCGATCCCCGGTCCGACATACGAGGACTACTCGAACTTCGGAGGTTAACGCCGTGGGAATGATGGTGGTTGCACGGCGGATCGAAGCCGCCACGAACGAGGTCCGATACGAATTCGGGTTCGAGGACAGGTTCGACCGGATCCTCACGATCGATCCCAGCACTCTCGAGGCAAGTGTCGAGGACGGCGATTTCAACTCGGCCGCCAGCGCCATCACCGCGAAGATCGTCGATTCCTGGCGGTCCAGCGGTGAGTTCCCCGCGAGGATGTTGTTCGCCAGCTAGGCAGCCCAGGAAGTCCGATACCCAGAGCTCAACGGTACTGACGCTGCTGGGCAGCGAGGATTTGCGACCTCATCTCCGCTGGCACCTCGACCACCTCGACTTCCACCCCGAATTCGCGCAGCCTGCGGCAGCCCAGGAGCGCGGTCGGCCTTCGGTACACCGCCCCCTCGACGGTCATAGCGGCGGACCAAGCGTGCGGCCGTGCGGGCCAAAAGTCCGGTCAGTCGGGCTGCGGTGGCAGGTCAGGCAGGTCGAACAGGTCGGCGAGCGCCTGCAATAGCCGACCCGAGCCCGAGGTGATCTCGCCTGCTGCGCGGTGGAGATGCTGCCCGTCGGGCTCGTAGTCTCCTTCCCGCTATCCATCCAGGCCACGGCACCGGTATCCGGTGTGGCCGTCGCGGTGCCGCATCCAAAACACCACGTCGAGCACTCGCAACGTGGTGATCTCCGGCGGCAACTCCGCCTCCGCCTGCAGCCGAGTGAGGCGGTCCACAAGAACACCCCCGTCCTCACGCAGGCGCTCATGCAAACAAGTCCAGAAGCCGCGGCCGGTGCGATAGGCGCAGCGCACTACCTCGTCATACACGGGCACGAGGCGGGGTCGCTTTCGTGCAAGCAACTTCCCTGCAGTTACCCAGCCAACGCCGCCGTTGTTCTTCAGCAAACGCCAGGCTCGGTCGGCGGGACCACCATCCGTGATGTACTGCGGGGCCTCAGTGTCAGCAAGGGAGACGTCCGTTGGGATGCGCCGCAATTCCGTCGCGACTTCCCGTCCGAGAGCACCTTCGAGCAGATCAAGGGCGACGCGCGCAGGCACATGCACGCTGAGCAATTCGACCGCGATCAAGTCGTCCGAGGTAATCCTGTCTCTGACAGCAGGATGGTCACCGCCGCCCCCAAGCTGCTCAAACCGGCCACCGGTGAACGCTGGCAGGCCGTTCGGCAGGTCAACGCCGAAGTATCGCCGTAGGTCCGCCACGGACCGCGGATCTGCCAAAACGCGGAGCAGTGCTGGAGAGTGCAGGCCTCGGCAGCTCATCATCAACCTTTCGCTGGTCTATGGCGTCTACGCAGATGTCGTCCTGGGTGGCAGCACACGTCAAGCGGACAGATCCGCCAAGGCCCGGCGGCGGATCTCCTTGAGGGACACGACTTCCCCGGTGCGTGCGTCCTCGGTGTGCCAGAAGTCCAGGCCATCGGTCGCCTTGGTGGTGGCCGAGACACTCGGACCATGCACGACGATCTTCACCGCCTCCCCCGCCCCCGACGGCGAGTTGTAGACCTGTCCGCGATACCGGATAGTGCCATCAACCAAGAGTTCGGCCTGGTGCTGCTTGCCGAAGTAACTGGCCACGAGCGTGCAGCCCGGCCGCAGCCGACCTACGTCGATCATGTCGGGAAGATGAAGTTTTCGCTCTTCTGGACTGACCCGCGGCTTACCGGGTCGACGCTTGCCAGCGGTGGAACTCAACCTTGCTTGAACCTCCGCGACCGGGACGACTCGCGGAATTTCAATGCTGCTCTCTTGCCTCTGAGCTATCAGCGGCGCGGGGGCCGCCGGAGCTGGTCGGGAGGCCAGCGGCGTGGCCGCCGCTGGGAAGTCGAAGGTCGCCCGCGCTCGTACGAGACTGGAGCGGATGTCCTCCCGAGTGAGCTTGGACAGCCGACGGTCGAGCAGCGCCACAAGGTCGGACGCAGGCTCCCCGCCGGCGAACAGCTCGACGAGCTCGGCGTGTACCTGCCGGTCGACGAAAAAGCCCTTCCACAGCTCCTCGATCCGGTTGTCCCGCATGTTGTCCTTACTGAGCAGGCTCAACAGCTCGACGACCGCGTCCACGTCGTCCTCAAGCCGGACGGCGCGGAAGAGCTTCTGTTCAACCGGCACGGGCGCGTGGGCGTTGTAGACCCGCCACTCCGAGCCGTCCGTGAGCGCGACCCACTCGACGCCAGCGACGGCGGCGTAGGCGATCGTCTGGTTCGCCCACCGCGGATCGTCAAGGTTCTCGCCAAGCCCTTTCGCCTCGATGAACAGCCGCGGCGTGCGTAGTAATAGGAGGGCGTAGTCGACCGGGTTGTCGGCGCCACGACGTCGGTACTCACGGTGCACCTCATCGGGGTCGAACAAGTCCCATCCCAAGGCGCCGATGACGGGCTCAATCAGGCCGGCCTTGGTGTTCTGCTCACCAATTCGCTGCGCACGCCGCCGGTGGCGCTCCAACAGGTCGGCGCACTGCTTGACTGCGTCATGTAGTTCAATCACCCGTTCAACCTGCTCACCAACGCCTCACTTCAGCTGACCGTCCGCTAGGTCATAGTGCCGACGACGGCGGGACCGCGTCAGCCCCAGCCCGCCCGGCAGGAACCTCTCCGCCACTGGCACAAGACGAGAAAACCACAACGCGTGGCCTAATTAAAGATCTGTTGAAGCACCGTTTGTGGACAATAAGCTGAGGCCCCTCGGTTGCCTCCCCCGCAAAACATCCGCGGTCCGATGCGCCCCAAAACGTCGCGGCGCTACCCCTGGTCTTCGACGTAGGTGCGGGTCTGCTTGAGCACCAGCTCGACGGCCTCGGGACGGGCGTCCGGTGGGTAGCCGTACCGGGCCAGCAGTCGCTTGACCTTGCTGCGCACCAAGGCTTGAGCCTGCTCCCGGATCCACCAGTCGACCGGAAGGTCCTGAAGTTCGCGGACGAGATCCTTGGCGATCTGTCCAAGCACGACGTCCCCGAGCAGTTCCGTTGCCGACTCGTTCTGCGCGACCGCGGTGTAGAAGGCGTACTCGTCCTCGGTCAAGCCCATCTCGGCGGCCTTGCCGCGGTCTGCGGAGACCTCCTTGGCCAGGGCAACCAACTCCGCGATGATCTCAGCAGCGGTGAGGCTGCCGGAGGTGTAACGCTGCATCGTCTTCAACAGCTTGGCGGTGAACCCCTCCTGCGCGACGACGTTGTGGGGATGAGCGGATCGGACCTCACGCTCGATCGCCCGACGCAGCGCCTCGATGGCCAGGTTGGGGCGCTGACTCTCGCGCAGGCGGCGCATGAAGTCTTCGTCCAGGTGCGACAGGTCGGGACGCTGGATGCCAGCCGCTTCGTAGATGTCCACCACCTCGTCCACCGCGATAGCGCTGGCCGTTAGCTGCCGGATCGCCAGCTCCACGTCCGCCGCTGTGGCGAGCCCCCGCTCCGCCCGCTCCTCGGCCCTCAGCTTGGCCAGATACAGACGTACGGCTTCGAAAAACTCCAAGTCCGTCCGCAGTGGCCGAAGCTTGTCCTCACGCGGGCAGTTGCTGTAGGCGCGGGCGATCTTGCGGGCGGTGTCGGCGTAGCGATCAGCGAGGGTGGGCTTGCCCTCCTCCAGATCTGGTTCCGGGCGCCGGAGGTAATCCACGACGTCGAGCGCAGCTTGGTAAAAGGCACGCGGTCTGCCCGAGTCGCGCTTGGCCTTCCAGTTGATGCCGTGAAGCTGGCTGCCGATCACGCCGTGCAGTTCAACCACCATATCGACGGCCGCGCTGATGTCCTTTCCGATCGGCTTCTCATCGATGTCGGTCCGGGTGTATTCGGCAAGAGCCTTGGTGAGGTCGTCGGCGATGCCAAGGAAGTCCACCACCAGACCGCTGGGCTTCTCGCCCCATCGACGATTGACTCGGGCGAGCGCCTGCATCAACGCCGCCCCGCGCATCGGCCTGTCGAGGTACATCGTGTGCAGCGGCGGCGAGTCGAACCCGGTCAGCCACAGCGACTGAACGACCACCAGCTCCAGCGGATCGTCGGCATCCGTGGCTCGACGCTGAATCTTCTTGAGCGCGCCGGTCGATCGGACGTGGCCGGCGATCGGCTCCTGGTCCTTGGCGCTGCCGGTGTACACGGCCTTGATCAGGCCCTCGTCGTCGTCTTCGTGGTGCCACTCCGGGCGCATCGCGGTGATCTCCTTGTAGAGGTCAGCTGCGACTTTCCGGGAGTAACAGACGATCATGCCCTTGCCGGGTTTGCCAGTCAGCTTGACCATCTCGGTCCGGCGCTGTTCCCAGTGCTCGACGATGTCCACGGCGAGCTTCCGTACCCGGTCGGCGTGGCCCACGACATCCTCATACTGCGCGAACGCCCGCCGGACGCGCTTGATCTCCTCCTCGTCGAGGTCGACCGTCAGGTCCTCGGCCTCCTCGTCCAACTCCACCGGATTCACGCCCTCAGGGAGGTGCACCGGGATGTGTCGGTTCTCGTAGTAGACCCTCACCGTGGCGCCGTCGCGGACGGCCCGGGTCAGGTCGTACACGTCGATGTAGTCGCCGAAGACCGCCCGGGTGTTCGCCTCGGCCCTGGAGATCGGCGTGCCGGTGAAGGCGATGAACGCCGCGTTGGGAAGCGCGTCGTGCAGGTTCTTGGCATAGCCGTCGAGGAAGTCGTAGTGGCTTCGGTGCGCCTCGTCCACGACCACGAGCACGTTGCGCCGCTTGGACAGCAGTGGGAAGTCGATGTTCGCTTCCTTGTCCGCCTTGGAGCGGTTGAACTTCTGCAGGGTAGTGAAGATGATCCCGCCCGATGGCCGACCCAGCAGGCGCATCAACTGCTCCTTCGTGTCCGCCTGCACAGGTGTCTCAGGCAGCAGGTCACTGGCGGCGAAGGTGAGGAAGAGCTGGCTGTCCAGGTCGATCCGGTCAGTGAGCACCACGATCGTCGGGTTACGCAGCGCCGGCTCTTTCATCACCTTCGCGGTGTAGTACGCCATCTCCATGCTCTTGCCTGAGCCCTGCGTGTGCCAGACGACGCCGATCTTGCCGTCGCCGCCCACCGCGGTGATTGTCTTGTCGACCGCGGTGTTGACCGCGTACATCTGGTGGGCTTTCGCCAGCCGTACTGTGTCGATGGCGCCACCCCGCTCTCGCGAGAAAGCGGTGAAGTTGACCAACAGGTCCGAGAAGAGCTTGGGGTCGAACGCCCCGCCGATCAGCGTCTCCAGTGCACGGCCATCGCTGACGTCAACAGCCTCGCCGCGCTCGTCGATGTCCCACGGCGCCATGTGCTCCCACGGTGTGAACAGCGTCCCGATTCGAGCTGTGATGCCGTCGCTAGCGACGGCGAAGACCGGCACCGCGAGGGCGGTCGCACCAAACTCACGCCGATAGGTCATGAGCTGGTCGTACGCCTCGCGGGTCCCGTCGGTCGCGCCGGCCCTCTTGAGTTCGAACACTGCCAGCGGCAGACCGTTTACGTAGGCCACTACATCCAGCCGGCGCTTGCGGCGAACATCCTTGATCGTGACCTGGTTGGCCGCGATTAGATCGTTGCCGTACGGATCGAGAAAGTCGATCACCCAGGCGGTGTCGGTGCGGTTCTCCCCCGATGCCGGATCGACGTAGCCGACCTTAACCCCACGCGTGAGCAGTGTGTGCAGGCGGTACCGCTCCGTAAACGCGTCGGCCGACGTCCGCTTCTCGAACTCGGCTACCACCTCGTCCACAGCGTCCTGGGGCAACTGCGGATTGATCCGTGCGACCGCCTCACGGAGACGACCATAGAGGATGAGATCGCCCCAAGACTTCCGCGCGCCATCGCCCTTGCGCGACGGCGCGAGTTCGGCGCCGGTCATGGGCCGCCACCACTCGCCAAGCTGATCCTTGACGTGATGCTCCCACTCCGCCTCGGACTCGTCGTGCGGGAAGACGGGATCATCCGACAGACTCATAGCTTCTCCATCTGGGGCGGGAATCGTGGAGTGCAAAATATGTGCGAGCGGACTGTCAGACCGCGGCGGAGACCAGCCGCTCCGCCTCCTTGACCCTGAGCTCTCCAGAGATGAGCTTTGGCAGCAGCACGTCTCGAAGTTGGGCGAGGGCGATGCTCTCCTCACGAGCCTGCTCCGCCCGTTCAACGAGCGACGAAACCTGCTGCCTGGTCACTTCATCAGTCGCCCGGGGATCGACAACATCAGACGCGAGCACTTCGTCCGGGCGCACACGTTGATGACTCTTCGAGGTTCCCGTCACGCGTGCGGTAAGGCGGGAGAGGAATTGATCCTGGCGAGCAACGGCCCAGAGCTCTGCAGTAGTGATTGTCGGATTTGGCACAAGCACAAGGAACTCGGTTGACGCGAGCGCCGGCACACCCACCTTTGGCTCAACCCGCCAGACTCTCGGGATATCGGGGTTGAGCTTTGACAGCAGGACACCTGGTTCATCAACCAGGAACTTGGCACTTAAGATCTTGTCCGGTGAACAGACGTCCGGCACTTGGCCATTATCGAACGCCGGAAGACTGTAATGCGCCACCGCCCGGACGTCGAGCGTAGACGGTCTTACTTGCACTTTTCTTAATGTGCACAGCGATGAGAGGCTCGACCGAGACGGCCACCTCTCCTCCGAGAATAAATGAAGCGCCAGCTCGCAACTCGTCTCGGCGATCCGCTCGTTGATCCCGATCTTGTCGTCGATTGAAGCTAGGAGCTTTACAATCGCCTCCTGTTCAGATCGTTTCGGGAGCTCCACCTGGATCGAGTTCAGCGCGGCTTGAGTCAGTTTCGGCTGAGTCGAGCCACTTAGGTAACCGGAGACATCAGTCATACTCAGGACATAGCAGAGATAGCGGGTGTCGCAAAGGTGATTCCCCTTGAGGATATGGGCATGATTGTTGACCCAGAACTTCCCAGACGCCATAAAGGCCACAGGCGTTTTGCGGGTCCGCAGGTTCTCGCCGTCTTCGGAGACGAGCAGGAATTCCCCATCAAATAGGTATGAATCGATGTAGTCGACGATTCCTGAAGCGCCGTAGTAGGGAAACTCACCGGGCCTCCTGTCAACGCCTCGCACCGGTACGCGGCGGGCGTCGTGGCACACGGTCACGTCACTAATCTTGAAGGTACACCGCTCAGACATCGATTCTCCGGAGCTGCTCGCGAACGACGGCTTCGAGGCGAGCCGACTCGACGAAGTGGGCGAAGAGTTCCTTCGTCAGGCGGGCGATCTTTTCCTCAGTCGGCTCGTCGTCGCTGGTGTCAACGTCGGCGGCGCCGACATAGCGGCCGGGGGTGAGAATGAAGTCATGCTCGCGAATCTCGTCCAATGTGGCTGACTTGCAGAAGCCGGGGACGTCCGCGTACTCGATGGTCTTGTCGGCGCCGCGCCAAGTGCGGTAAATATCGGCAATGCGGCGGATGTCCTCGTCGGTGTATTCGCGCTCCGTTCGGCTCACCATGACGCCCATATTGCGGGCGTCGATAAAGAGGACTTGGTTGGTGCGGTTGGCGAGCCTCTTCGAGCCCTGTGGGCTCTTGTCTCGGGATAGGAACCACAGGCACGCCGGGATCTGGGTGGAGCGGAAGAGTTGACCGGGGAGCGCCACCATGCAGGCGACGAGATCGCCTTCGACCATCGCTCTGCGGATGTCGCCCTCGCCCGACTGCTTGCTGGACATCGAACCGTTGGCGAGCACGATGCCGGCTCGCCCCTTCGGAGAAAGTTTGTGAGCCATGTGCTGGAGCCACGCATAGTTGGCGTTGCCAACCGGGGGGATGCCGTACTCCCAACGCGGATCCATGACGAGCCGGTCGCCGCCCCAGTCCGAGATGTTGAACGGTGGATTGGCCATGACGACGTCAGCGCGCAGGTCGGGGTGCTGGTCCTCGTGGAAGCTGTCGGCCCACTTGGTGCTGAGATTGGCTTCGATGCCGTGGATGGCCAGGTTCATCTTCGCCAGCCGCCAGGTGTTCTGGTTGAGCTCCTGACCGAAGACCGAGATGTCGAACGCCCCGCCGCCGTGAGTTTCGATGAACTTCTCGGCTTGGACGAACATGCCGCCGGACCCGCACGCAGGGTCGTAGACGCGCTCGCCGGGTTGCGGTTCGAGGATCTCGACAATGAGCTTGACGATGCTCTTTGGGGTGAAGTATTCGCCGCCGCGTCGGCCCTCGGCGAGCGCGAACTTCTCCAGGCAGTATTCGTAGACCTCGCCGAGGACATCGCGGGCGCTGCGGCGCTTGCCGTCAGCGTCGAACTGGTCGCGGAAACGGAGCTTGTGGATCAGGTCGACGAGTTCGCCGAGGCGCCGCTCGTCGACACCTCGGCCGTTGTAGAGTCCCTGCGGCAGGGCACCTTTGAGGTCTGGGTTGGCGTCGCCGACGGCCTTCATCCCGCCGTCGAGGAGTTGGCCGATGCTGGTCTGACCGGCGGCGGTCTTGGCGCGATGCGCGAGAGACTCCCAGCGCGCGGCTTGCGGCACCCAGAAGACGCCGCGGCCGGCGTACTCGTCCTGGTCCTCCAGCAGTGCCGGCCGGTTCGCCTCGGGGATGCCCTCTGCCTCCAGCTCAGCTTCGATCTGCGCCCGCCGCTCGTCGAACGCGTCCGAGGTGTACTTGAGGAAGATGAGACCGAGCACGAAGTGCTTGTACTCGGCGGCGTCCATGCTGCCGCGCAGCTTGTCGGCCGACTTCCACAGGGTGTCTTTCAGGTCGGCCGATTGCGGCTCTACCGGCTTGCGCGCGCGTGGGGGCACTATCTCGTCTCCTCAGATATTCGTGTTCGACGTCTTGGGCTTGAAGCGCAGGTTCATCGCCCCGTCGGCGACGCCGGCGGCGATCCGCTGACGGACCAGATCCAACGCCGCGGCCTGGTTGCGGGCCTGCTCTGCCAGGTCGTTGAGCATCATGGACGCCTGATCGAGGTGGCCGTAATCGGCGGCGGTCAGCACGGGGATCTCCAGCTGGTGCAGGGTCACACTGCGCACGCGTGGACCGGTGCGTGCCGCGTTGCGCGCCGCGCCGAGCAGGGCCGCCAACGCGTACGGCCCAATCCATGCCTGCTGGGGCTCGTCACGGTAGACCGACGAGTGTTTGACGTAGCCGGGGATGCGCAAGCCCTGTACGGGGGTGAGCAGGACACTGCCGCCGATAGCGTCCACCATGACTCGAAGCTGGTCGCCCGCCATGACGACCACGTCGCCCGGTTCGGTGATCGCGGCTGCGGCGTACTGCCCGAGCGTCAGAACGTCGATGCGACGCCCGCCGACGGGCACCTCTCCGAGCAGCTCTTCGCGACCCAGAATCCGTTGTCCGCTGCGACCCAGATCAGCATCGGGTATGCGATGGCCCGGCAGACGGATGAGCTGCCGGCCGCGTAGCAGCTCGCCGACCGTGCGGTATGCGATGCCCTGCGCGCGGGTGGTCACCCCGATCCGTTCCAGCGCGGTGATCGCGTCATCCGCGCCCATTTTGAAGGTTGCCGCCGCGGACTCACGTGCCCGCACCACCTCCACCACGTGGTCCTCAGGTGCCGCCTTGGGTGCCAACAGATGTGACGGCAGGAGCGATCGCCTGCCCATCAGCTCGGACACGGGAATCGCCGTGCATGGCTCAGCTTCGCGCGACTCCCGCGACCCGCACACAAGCCGCGTTGTCTGTTCGATCCATGACCCGCCATACCGGGATCGGATCTGGTCGGCGTCGCAGACAACGACGTCTCGCGCCGTGTCGCCCTCGTCGGGTGCCAACACCAGCAGCACAAGGTCCGTGCCGCCGATGAAGCGGTGAATGTGACGGGGCAGTTGGATGATCGCGCGGACGCAACCTCGACGCACGAGTTGCTCGCGTACCCACGTCACCGGAAGACGGCGCAACGTCCCCGTGCGCGTCAGCGTCCATTCCGGCACGACGGCGAACCCAACGGCCTCGTCGCTGAGGCACTCCACCACCCGAGAGGCCCAGGACAGCGGGTGTTCCTCATGGTGGTCCTGCTCGCCGGGCTGGAATGGCGGGTCGACAAAGACAAGGTCCGAGCCCGAGAGACTGCCCGTGTCCTGTCCGTCGGTGAGGACCGTGATCATCTGGTGGCCGTGGCAGAAGGACCTCAGACGCAGCCACCTTGCCGCCATCGGGTCTGCCTCGGCGCACCGGATCTCGCGTGGGCGAGCGGCGCCCATCATGGCGGTGAGCATCTTCCCTGGGCCGGCCGCGAGATCAGCTACGGCAAGCTCGGTGAGATCTCCCAGCATCTCGTTCGCCAAGCGCAGGATCAGGTCGCAGATCTCGGCGGGGGTCTCAACCGGGCCACCGGACCAGCCACGACGACCAGCTGCGGAGAGCACCTCCTCGGCCGCGCCCGCCGCACCAAGCTCTGACACCAGACGCTCGACATCATCAAGCATCGACAACGCCGTTTGGCCGCGAGCGCCGACATGGCTGAGCAGGCCGACGAGATCGGGGTGCTCAACCTCGGCGCTGACGCACAGCTCCGCGAGGGTGGCGAGGTCGGCGGGCAGTGGGCGTTGGTGGGCCACTCGCAGCGCGATCAACTCGAGCGCGACATCGGCAAATGTGTCGGGATCGAGCTGGGCCTCATCGAGGCTGGCACCACGGTCCATGCTTGCCCGGAACCTGTCTCCGTAGGTGCTGGCCGCTGAGCCACCCTCCCGCGGAGCCGGCACCGGGCGACGGTCCAGCCACCGGGCCACTTGATCCGAATCAAAGAGTGGCTGCCCAGGCGAACCGCCTACCGGGTCAGGAAAGTCAGGATGCCGGCGCCTCCAGTTGCTGACGCTTGGGCGGCGCACCTGGGCAAACCTGGCGATCTGCCCCAGCGTGACGGTCGACGACATTTGTCCCCACCTCCTCCCACCCGTCCGGTTGTCCGCGCCGCGACACTACCGACGGATGAGGAACTAGAGCAACCTGGGCTTGGTGATAAGGGGGGTTATCTGATCTCGTCGATGCGGACTTGATAGCAGGGTTTCTCACGACGCGTTGTCGCCTGTCTGCCGGCCTGCCGCTCTTATGAGATGCGGCACCGGGGCGGCCGCCAGCGCCAGTCCCGGCCATCAGACCCGTCAAGGAGACCAGAATGCGCAAGACCACCACCCTCGCCCTGCTCGCCACCGGCCTCGTCGCGTTGGGTTGCGGCTCCGGCAGCACCGACAACGCCGGCAGCTCCGGCGGCGGTGAAGGCGCCAAGGGCGACGACAAGCCCGCCAAGACCGCGAAGGTCGGCCAGCCCGCCCGGGACGGGAAGTTCGAGTTCACGGTCAAGTCGTCGAAGTGCGGCGTGGCCAAGGTCGGCAGCTCGATGCTCGGCGACAAGGCGCAGGGCCAGTTCTGCCTGATCACGGTCAACGTCAAGAACATCGGCAAGGAGTCGCAGCTGCTCGACGGCAGCAGCCAGAAGGCCTACGCGGCGAACGGCACCGAATACTCCTCCGACACCGAGGCGGGCCTCTATGCCAACCAGGAGCAGAGCACCTTCTTCAACGAGATCAACCCCGGCAACCAGGTGACCGGCGTCCTGGTCTTCGACATCCCGAAGAACGTCAAGCTCACCAAGCTCGAGCTGCACGACTCCGCCTTCTCCGGCGGCGTCGACGTCGCCCTCAGCTGACCTCTCGCGCCAGGGGCGGGTCCCGCGAAGCCCGCCCCCGGCGCACCCCTCCCCCGCACAACCGCCATCCCGATTCTCGCCGCGAGGAGATCGACATGCGCCGTGCGAACCAGCCGACCGCGACCAGACCGACCAGACGCCGTGCCGCTCGCAAGGACGCCACCCGGCCACCGAACGATCCGCCGACCCTCTTCGACCTGGACCTGCCCGAGCCACCGTCCGGCACCTACCTGACCTCGCTCTACCAGTTGGAGCGGATGCCGCCGACGGTCGAGGGGCTCCACGACGCGCTGGACCACCGCTACCTGCGCAAGCACGACTTCACGGTCGAGGAGCGTCTGGTCGCCGGCGCGCCGGCCCTGCTGGTGCACGGCACGGTGCCGCGCGAGCGCGCCGACTGGTGTGACGTGCTGGCTTCGCTGACCGGGGAGACGATCGACCTCGGGTTCAGCAGTGGGGGCGCAGCCCTGCTTGTTGCGGTCGACGACCACATCTATGCGCTCGCCTACGGCACCGTCGGCCGCCACATGATCGACCTCGACCTGGCCAACGCCGGCTTCGGGATCGGCTTCGCGGTGCGTTCGCTCGCGCCGGAAGAGATCAAGCAGGTACGCCGGCGGGTGTTCGGCACGACCGGCCGGGTCGATCGCAACCTGGTGCCGGGCGGTCAGCACATCCGGATGTACGGGATCGACAAGTGGGGCGAGATCGTCGGGCAGGTCTGCGGTCGAGCGTTCAACCCCAACCTGACGGTTTGCCGGTCCACCCGCAAGGCCACCCCGGTCGAAGGCAGCGATGCCCTGCGCATCCACCTCGGTGTCGAGCCGGAGAATCTGCTCGCCGACCTGCGGGAGATCAACCGCGTCTGCAAGCAGGAATCTCCCTTCGAGGACCTGGAGTTCATCACCCAGATCCGTCCCGTGCCCGCCCGAGACCCGCGGCTGTCGGAGTTGGAGGAGCAGCTGGGCCAACTGCTCGCCGTACCCGACCCGGACGAGATCGGTTTGGCCGTGCCGGGCCGGGTTCTCAACGAAATCGAGCGGATCCAGTCGTACAAGCTTCGGGTGCCCAAGTCCGGCCTTCCCGCGGCACGCCTGTCGGAGCTGACGCTGGCCGACATCCTCACGCAGACCAGTGGCGTGCCGGACGGCGAGCGGTGGGCTTCCCTCTGCAACGGGCGGATCACCCTCTACACCGACACGGCCGGAGCGGAGGAGATCGGCTCGACGGCCGCGTCGCGATGGATCACCGCCCAGCTCGCGCACGGAACGAGTCAGCTTCTGCTGCACGAGGGCGGCTGGTACGAGATCGGCGACAGGCACCGGGAGTTCCTCCGCGACGAGATGGAGCAGATTCTGGCCGGGCCGGCGAGCATCGCGCTGCCGGCGTGGACCGCCGACCTGCCGGAAGAAGCGGACTACAACGCCCACGCCGCCACGGTTTGCGGTCTGACACTGCTGGACCGGCGCCTGCTGCGGACAGGCCAGCACCACCGCGGCATCGAGGCCTGCGACCTACTCGGGCCGGACGGCGAGCTGATCCACGTGAAGAGGGCGAAGGGCAGCTCGCCGCTGAGCCACCTCTTCGCTCAGGGCGAGGTGTCGGTCGACGCGCTGCGGTACGAGGCTGACGCCAGGGCCGCCCTCGTCAAGATGGTCGGCCGGCAGGAGTCGGCTCGCGCCATCGACCTGGACTTCCGTCCCCGCAAGGTCATCTACGCGATTGCCCTCGGCTCCGGCAAGACGCTCACCGTCGACTCACTCTTCACCTTCGCCCAGGTCGCGCTCTACCGAGCGATGAAGTCTCTCCGCAACGAGGGCGTCGAGGTCGAGGTCATCGGCATCCCGTCCACCTGACCCGTCTGCGACAGCAGCTCCACCTCCCATTCCCGCCAATTCAGAGCCGTCCGAACCCAAGCCGTCCGGCTGCGCCACTGGTTGCCGGGCCGATCACCCCTGACCGCTCACCACAGAGGAGAGAGAACGATGACTCAGCCCGAGTTCCAGCCGGAATCGGACCCCAAGCCCCAGCCCGGCACGCCCGACACCGACAGCCCGCAGCCCGTCGCTCGTAAGAGGAAAGCCCTGATCGGGTGGATCGTCGGCGGGGTGGTCCTGGTGCTGCTCCTCTGCTTCGGCGGCTGCGGCGCGCTGCTGGCCACGACGAACAGCGGGGACAAGGCCCACCAGGGCAAGGCCGCTGCTTCGACTGCGCCGACGTCGTCGGCGACCACCTCGGCTCCGACCACCGCCGCCGCTGCGCCGGCCACGACCGAACCGCCTCTCCCCACCTACGAAACCCCGACCAAGAACGACTTCAAGCTCAAGGTCAAGGTCCTGAGCAAGCAGTGCTTCGGCAGCGCTGGCTGCAACATCACCTACCGGATCAACGTCACCTACACCGGTACCGGGCTCGACCCGTCCAAGACGTACGAGGTGACCTACCAGGTCAAGGGCGCCGAGGATCCGATCATCAACACGTTCGAGGTGACCGGAGACTCCGCCTCTGTTCAGCAGGAGGAGATGGCCAGTACCAAGCGCTCCGGCGACAAGCTGACCGCCGTCGTGACCGACGTGTCGGAGCTGTGAGCACTCAATGAGCGTGTCCCCATCACGAGACGTCAGGAGGCGTCGTGCGTCCCGATGAGTTCCTCCGCACCCTGGCCCTGCTCCCCCCTCCCCTGCACGACCGCGCCCTCACCCTGCGCGCCTTCACCCGCCCCACCCGCTGCGACGACTGCCAGCGCATCGGCGACGCCCTCCGCCTGGCCCTCACCGCCGCCCACTACGACGAGCTGACCTCCGCCGGCGAGCTGCTCGACACCGCCGAGCGGCTGGCCGCCGACCACGGCATCCACCGCCGGTCCGGCGACGACCAGCTGCGCGGTCGCGGCCGGGTGGTCCGCTGGGCCACGACGTCCGCGCCGCTGGTCGCCGCGACCGACGCCAGCTGGAAGGGCCGCGTCGGCGGCATCGGGTACGTCGTCAGCGACGGCCACTACGGCCTGCTCGGCCGGGGCACCGGCCGGCTCGACCCGACCGGCGCCTCCCGGGTGCTGATCAACGAGCTGCGCGCGGTCGACTACCTGCTCACCGGGTACGACGAGGCGCCGGTGGGCATGACGGTGCTGCTCGACTGCCTCGCCGCCCTGCGCTACCTGCACCGCTGGCAGGCCGGCGAGACCAGCGCAATGCCAGCCGGCTACAGCCTGCGGGAGCGCCGCTGGTCGGACCAGCCGACCCTGGTACGGCTCGCCGAGCAGGTGGCCCGCCGCCCCGACCTGACGTTCGCGCACGTCAAGGGGCACAGCGGCCACGCCCTCAACGAGGCCGCCGACGGCCTGTCGCACATGGCCCGCCGCCGGCGGGAGGAGCCCTTCGACCTGCGTCCTCGGGCGCACGCCCTCGTCGACGCGTTCCTGCGCGACTGGCACGCGAACGCCACGCTCTGACCGCTCATCCACAGCGCCCGACGCCGAGGCGGCCGACGTTGAGCCGCTGATTCGTCTGCGACATCAGCTCCACAGCGTCCGACGGCCACCACCGCCTCCCGACTCCACTGCTCGCCCCAGCCGGGCCGACAGCGGCCTCCCCACTTCCACCGCTCACCCCGGGCGGGCCGACGACCCGTCGGCCTGCGGACACCACGCGCCTGGAGACCACCATGACCCTCCCCGAACAGCCCACCGCGCCGCTGATCGAGCTGATCTTCGACCGGCTGGCCGCCGACGACGTACCGACCGACACCGCCGAGCTGGTCCTCGCTGCCCTCACCGGCGACGACGACCTGACCGCCGCCCTCGCCGGCAGCCCCACCCGGCTCGACCCGCGCTCCCCGGCGAACGACGAGCCGTCGGAGCGGATCTGGCTGAAGTCGGTGACCGTCGCCGGGTTCCGCGGCGTCGGCCCGGAGCGCACTCTCGACATCGCGCCCGGGCCGGGCCTCACCCTGGTCGTCGGCCGCAACGGCTCCGGCAAGTCGAGCTTCGCCGAGGCCGTCGAGCTCGCCCTCACCGGCGACAGCGCCCGCTGGGCCGACAAGACCAGCGTGTGGCGTACCGGGTGGCGCAACCTGCACGCCCAGGACCCGTGCCGGATCGGTGTGGAGCTGCGGGTCGACGGCGAGGCCACGCCGACCCGGGTGGCGCGGGCCTGGCCCGCCGGTAGCGAGCTGGCCGACGCCGAGGTGACCGTGACCAGTGCGCGGGGCCGGCGCGACGGCCTCACCGAGCTGGGCCTGGCCCGCCCGCTGGAGCTGTACCGGCCGTTTCTCACCGCCGCCGAGCTGGGCCGGCTCGCCGCCGGCACGCAGAGCCAGCTCTTCGACGCGCTCTTCGCCATCCTCGGCCTGGACGCGCTGACCGACGCCGACCAGCGTCTGATGCGCGCCGCACGGCCGCACGACACGGCCGTCAAGGAGGTACGCGCACAGCGCGCCGCCCTGGCCGACCTGCTCGCCGGGGTCGCCGACGACCGGGCACGGCGGGCCGCCGTGCTGTTGCGCGGCCGGGGCGCGGTCGACGTGCCGGCGTTGACGGCGATCCTCGACGAGCCGGACGAGGCGACCGCCGACGAGGCAGTGCTGCTGTGCCGGGAGCTCGCCGCCCTCGACCCGCCGCCGGTGGACGAGGTGACGCGGCTGGCACGGCAGCTGCGGGAGGCGGCGGCCGAGACCCTCCGGTACGACGGCGGTCGGTCCCGGGCGGCGCTGCGCAGCGCGGAACTGCTCCGCCTCGCCATCGAACACCACGAGGACCGGGGCGACGGGCCCTGTCCCGTCTGCGCCACCGGTGCCCTCGACGGTGGGTGGCGGGCCTCCGCCGCCGTGACCCTGACCGAGTTGCGGCAGCGCAGCGTCGCCGCCCAGACCTCGGCGACCCGGCTCACCGCGCTGCTGCGCCAGGCGCACCACCTGATCGACGACCTGACCGTGCCGGACGGACCCGGGTCGCAGACGCCGACCGGGTCGCTGCTCAGGGGCATCGGCATGGAGGTGCCGCGCGAGGGCGACGGGGCGGAGGCGCTGCTCGGGGCGCTGCGGGAGGCCGTGGCCGCGCTGCGGGGCGTACCCGGGGAACCGGCCGACCTGGCCGACCACCTGGCCGCGCGGTACCCGGCGGTGGTGGCGGCGGCGGACGCGGCCCGTGCGTACGCCGAGGGGTTCCTGCGGCAGCGCGACACCGGGTGGCGGGCGGCGGCGGCCGAGTTGCGCGAATGGGTCGCCGCCGCCGGCGGGCTGGCGGCGCGGGAGGCGACGCTGGCCCGGTTGAAGGCCGCGCGCGCCTGGTTGAAGGAGACCGGCGCGGCGGTTCGGGACGAGCGGATCGCGCCGTTCGCCGCGCACTCGCAGCGGATCTGGGAGCAGCTGCGGCAGGAGAGCAACGTCGAACTGGGCGCGATGACCCTCGCCGGGACGAACACCCGGCGGCGGGTGGTCTTCCCGGTGAGCGTGGACGGCGCCGACAACGGCACCGCGCTGGGCGTGATGAGCCAGGGTGAGATGCAGGCCCTCGGGCTGGCCACGTTCCTGCCGCGCAGTTGCGCCCCGGAGAGCCCGTTCCGGTTCATCGTCGTCGACGACCCGGTGCAGAGCATGGACCCGTCGAAGGTGGACGGGCTGGCCCGGGTACTCGCCGAGCTGGCCGAGGACCGGCAGGTCGTGGTCTTCACCCACGACACCCGGCTGCCCGACGCGGTACGTCGGCTCGACCTGGGGCGGGCGCGGATCGTGGAGGTGCAGCGCGCCGAGCGGTCCGTGGTGACCCTGCGGCCCGGCTCCGACCCGGTCACCCGCTACCTGGACGACGCGTGGGCCCTGGCCCGAAACGACGAGCTGCCTGCCGACGTACGTGGGCCGGTGGTGGCGGAGCTGTGCCGGTCCGCGGTCGAGGCGGCCTGCCACCTGCGGGTGTGGCGGACCCGGGTCACCCGTGGAGTGCCGCATGACGACATCGAGGCGGCGATCGTCGACGCCTCCCGTCGGCTCACCACGATCGTGGCGTTGGCCGTCTTCGACGACGCGGACCGCGGTGGCGACGTGCTCGGTTGGCTGGGACGCCACGGCGGCTGGGCGGTCGGCGCGTACCGGGCCTGCCGGGAGGGCGTGCACGGGGCGTACCTGGCGGACCTGCCCGGCCTGGTCACGGACGTCCGCGCCCTCGCGAAGGTGCTGGCGTGAGCGCGCCGACGCCCCGCCGCTGCCTGGCGGCGGCCGACCAGCTGCTGCGCGGCGCCGGCCCGCTCGGCACGTCGGCGGTGACCGCCGGCTGGTGGCCACGGGCCTGCGCCTGCCTGATCCGGCTCGCCCTCGAAGGCGGCATCGACGACTACTGGCGGCGGGTCCGGCCGGCCGTGGCGGCGTGCCGGCAGGGCCGGGCCAAGCAGCTGATGCTGCGCGGTCGGCTCGGGCCGGGCGCCGAGGTGGCCAGCCGGATCACCTACGCCTGGTCGACGCTGTCGGCCGCCACCCACCACCACTGCTACGAGCTGGCCCCGACGGCCGCGGAGCTGCGCCGCCTGCACAGCGAGGTCGCCGCCCTGCTCCACCGACTCGACCAAGGACAGGAATCCCGACGATGACCTACCCTCAGCCCGGCCACGAGCCGACCCGGCCCCTGCCACCGATCTCGGCCGTGCCTGCCGGTCCCTATCCGCCGGCCGGCCCGTACCCGCCGGCAAGGCCCTACCCGCCCGCCGTGCAGTATCCGCCGGCCGTGCCGTATCCGGCGCCCCTGCTGGTCGCGGCGCTGCCCACGTCCGGTAGCGCCACCGCCGCGATGGTGCTCGGCATCGTCGGCGTGCTCGGCGGATGGTGTGTGTTCGGCCTGCCCTGCCTGCTCGCCGTCATCCTGGGGCACGTCGGCCTGCACGAGACCCGCGACGGTCGGAAGTCCGGGCGCGGCATGGCCGTCGCCGGGCTGGTACTCGGCTACGTCTTCGTCGCCCCGGCGGTCGCGCTCACCGTCATGGTCTTCTTCGGCGGTGTGATTGGCGCGGCCACCCCGACCCCCACCTCCACCCCGTGAGCTGAGCCGACGAGAGCTTCTGTCGATCGCGGCCTAACACACGATCCCGACGACAACCAGCAGGACTGTTGCATTCATGTATTTCATGAACGGCACCTGCTGCCGACGGCAGATTGACCAGGGATATCAAGGGACGCGAATGGTTTGTGACACTGCCCATTACGCATCGATCTGGAGAGAGGCGAAAGCAGCTCATACATTGATCCGGGCACCAAACCGGGCGGCCTTGGAATTGAGGAAGGATGCATTCTCGATGACGATGAAGCATCGACAGCGGGTACCGGGCTTACGCCGACTGGTCAGCGCGACCGTCGCGGCACTGACGCTGACGCTGGCGGCAGCACCGAACGCCATGGCCGCACCAGCAACGCCGCAGGAAGAGACCCTGCAGTGGGTCTCCGCAGAGGACTATCTCGCCATGACCGGGGCCTCCCCGGACCGTGGCAAGCTCGACAACGGAGCGGTCAGCAAGCCGCTGCCCGAGGAGGGCGTCGCTCCGGACGGCACCCCTGCCAGCCTTCGCCCTCGCCTGGACCCTGGCGGCGGAAACGACGGCAAGTGGTGGAGCGTCGTGTGGAGCGGCAGGGACCGGAACGGCACCTATGTTCCCCTACGGCTCGGCAACTCCGACCTCGGATACCTGCACTACAACGTGCGGCACAACCTCGTCTCGCTCGAGCCGTGGAAGGCGGCCCTCAATTCTCACGGGCCGAATGCCCAGGGCAACTACGTAGCCCTGCTGGTGGATCGCAACCTTGGCGTCCGCGAGACCGTCATTTTCGGAGTGCAGCTCTCCACGCGCACCCAGGACGGCAGGTACACCAGCCCCGACGGGGCGTACATCGGCGTGATCACCGGATACTGTAAGGGCAAGAACAAGTGCCCTGACGCCGTTAACCGAGTCAAGGTCAGCTGAGGACGACATGGCAACGAACCTGGAGGACTGGGACCACGCGCACGGATTCCTTCTCGGCGCCGCGCTGCCTCTGGTGCTGACCCCTCCGGGTTCGGGCCTTCCTCCGCGCCCACGGCTGCGGGGAGTCGTCCGAGTAGATGACCAGCATTCCCGCCTAGCGCTGTCGCATGACCCGTCCATGGCGACCGGTGTGGCCGTCGAACTCTCGCTCCCCAACCTGTACCGGGACGGAAGCCTGCATGATGTTGACGCGGTGCTCGCCTACGTCCGCACCACCATGGCAGCCCGTCTTGCCCCAGCCGCACAGGACACCGCCCTGCGCAGAGACAGCCATGCGAACGCGCTGATCGCCCTGTCGGACGCCGAGCTTGCGCAGGCGTACACCGCGGTCCTTCCCGAGCAGGACCTGTTCCGTCTCTTCAACCTGCTGCATCACGGCCCTATGCAGATGTCGGTGCAGGACGTCTACACGTTCACCGGGTTCATGCTCAGGGCCGACCAGCGCTGCCGGATATACGTCCGGATGACCGACACCAGGACGTCGTACGGGCTTGAGATCCCGCTCCGGACGAGCGGCGGCGATCCGATCTTCGGGATCGGTGCGAGCTTCGGGCAGGAGCTTGCCATGAAGCTCGGCTGCGATGGCCGACTGTTCGAGCCGGTCGTCGATGACGCCGACGAGTACTGCACGCTCGTCTACGACCTGGACAGTTGGGTCAATCCGCCCCGGGACTGAGCAAGCCACAGGCCCGGTGGCGGTCGCCGTGACGCCACGGCGACCGCCACCGAAGGGTCAGTCCTCGGCCTGCCAGCGGTAGAACTCCTTGGCCACCGAGTCCTCCGGCCCACGCCACGTCTCCGGGTTGTACGGGCTGATGTACGGGCTCAGCTCCGCCATGATCTTGGCGAAGACGGGCTGGTCGTGGTCCTGCCCGGCGGCGTCGCCGGCCGCCGCGTCCGTGCGTTCCAACAGGTGCACGTAGACGTCGTCGATCGAGTACAGCCAGCGGCCGGTGACGCCGAGCTGGACCGGCAGCGACCCGGCGTCGGACTCGCCGAAGATGCGCGCGACGTCGGGCTCCGCGCCGGGCTTGATCCGTCCGATGATGACGGTGAGGTTCCGGCCGGCCGACTCCGGCACTGAGTCCTCGTCGGGAACCCAGCTGTAGAACTCCTTGGCGACGGAGTCGGAGGGGTTCTTCCAGTATTTCGGGTACGGCGTCACGTACGGGGCGATGGCCTCGGCGATCTTCTGGAACGCAGGCAGTCCCCGGGTCTGGCCGGAGATCCGCGGGTCCTCCCTGCGTTCGATCACGTGGATGTAGAGGTCGTGGAACGACAGCAGCCGGCGCCCGATCACGCCGAGGTCCTGCGGTCGGGTCGACTTGTCGTAGTAGCCGAAGACATCGCCGACGATGTCGTCACTGCCCGGAACCATGTGGCAGACGATCACGTTTCGGAAGACCATTACCGCTCCTCGGGTGTGTGGACGGGTGCTTGCGTGGACGGTGATCTCTGACTGCCGATCGGGGGCGGCGCTCCCGCGCCACCGTCGACCGGGGACGGCGCACCTTCGCCCCCGGCTGTGAACTCGACCGGAAGCTCCAGCAGGCCACGGAACGGTGACCCGGCCGGCAGCCGGCGCAGCTGGGAGACCGGCACCCCGAGCCGCAGGTCCGGTAGCCGGTGCAGCAGCGCCTCGATGGCGATCTGTGCCTCCATCCGGGCCAGCGAGACCCCGAGGCAGTAGTGGACGCCGTGGCCGAAGCCGATGTGTGGGCCCCGCACCCGGCGCAGGTCCAGCCGGTCCGGGTCGGCGAAGTGCGCCGGGTCGTGGTTCGCCGCGTTGATCACCACGCCGACGATCGACCCGCGCGGGATGCGGACGCCCTGGTACTCGACGTCCTCGGTGGCGATCCGGGGACTGGCCACCGGCAGCGGGCCGTCGAACCTCAGCAGTTCCTCGATCGCCGAGGGCAGCAGTTCCGGCTTGGCGCGCAGCAGGTCGAGCTGGTCGGGATTGGTCAGCAGCGCCACGGTCGCGTTGCCGAGGAAGTCCGCGGTGGTCTGGTGCCCGGCGAACAGCAGCAGGAACGTGGTGGTGACGAGTTCGGGTTCGGACAGCTGTCGGCCGTGTTCGCAGGCGTCGATCAGCGCGCTGATCATGTCGTCGCCGGGGTGCGCGCGTTTGGCCTGGATCAGGTCGACGAGATAGTGGTGCAGCCGGAGCTGGGCCTCCTGCACGGCCGCCCGGTCCTCCGCAGGGCTACGGCCGGACGACCCGGACGTCCTGATCACCTGGGTCCAGTCGAGGACCCGCTCGTGGTCGGTCTCCGGGATGCCGAGCAGGTGGCTGATCACCATCATCGGCAGCGGGATCGCGAAGTCGTGCATCAGCTCGGCCTGGCCCTGCGGGATGATCTTGTCGAGCAGGTTGTCCACGATCTCCGCCACCCGGGGCCGTAGGGCCTCGACCCGACGCGGGGCGAACGCCTGGGACACGATCCGGCGCAGCCTGGTGTGCTCCGGCGGGTCCGCGTTGAGCATGTTCTTGTTCAACGCCTCGGAGTTCGGCCCGAAGATCCGCAGGTACTCCTGGCCCGGGCCGTAGAGGTCCTTGGACAGCCGGGGGTCGATCAACGCGGCCTTGGCGTCGTCGAACCGGGTGATCAGGTACGAGTCGAACCGCGGCGAGCTGATCGGGCACACCGGTTTCTCCGCCCGCAGCCGGGCGAAGGCGGGATAGGGATTGGCGGCGAACTCGGGGGTGTAGAGCTCCGACGCGGGTACGGCATCCTCGGTCATCGCGACTCCTCGGGCTCGCTGCGTACGCTGTGCAGAACCTGGTAGGTGTGCCGCTGCGCGGACTCGCGAAGCTCGCGGATCATCTGCAGCAACCGGTCCCGGTGCTCGCTGCGGCCGAAGGCGTCCAGCCGTTCGCGGTCCGCCCAGTCGCTGATGATCAGATAGCTGCGCGGATCGTCGGCGTCGCGGACCAGGTCCTGGTTCAGGCACCCGTCCAGCGCGCGGATCTCCTCCGCCGCCGAGCGCCACTCCGCCTCGAACCGTTCCTCGCAGCCCTCCTTGGTACGCATGGCGAGCACGGTGCGTACCGTCGTCATCGCGCGCCTCCGAAAACCAGTTGCAGGTGCTTGCCGAGCGCGTCGGCGTCGATCGGCTGGCTGCGGAACCCGACGTGCCCGTCCGGGCGGATCAGGTAGAGGCCGCTGCCGTTGACGCCGTAGGTGGCGCGGAAGCCGCCTTCGGCGTCGTGCACCACCGGCGGATCGAGCAGCGACGGCGCCGGGGCGTCCGGGCTGAGCAGCAGGTAGATGTCGACCTGCCCGGACGTCTGCCGGCGGACGTCGGCGCAGAGCTTGCCCAGGTCGGTCGACGCCGCCAGGTCGGCGGATTTGTCGGCGTAGAGCAGCAGCGTGTGCCGGGTGCCGTGGGTCAGCTCGTGCAGGCGCAGCGGGTGCCCGACGCCCCGCCGGTGCAGGCCGCCGACGTCGGGAGCACGGTCGCCGGGCCCGGGGCCGGCGCGCAGGGCGTCGGGAGCGGACAGCGACTCGCCGACCAGGGGGCTGTCCGCGTAGCTGAGCAGCATGGACATCTCCTGGAGGAACTGCCGCTTCAGGTCGTCGCGGTCCAGCTCGTCGGTGAAGGCCAGCCGCACCGCCCGCCCGACGATCTCCTCGCCCTCCGGGCGCCGTTCGGTCTCGTAGCTGTCCAGCAGCCCGGGGGCGGCGATCCCGCGTACCGCCAGGGCCAGTTTCCAGGCCAGGTTCCAGGCGTCCTGGATGCCGGTGTTCATGCCCTGGCCGCCGGCGGGCGGGTGCAGGTGGGCCGCGTCGCCGGCCACGAACACCCGGCCGTCGCCGTAGCGGTCCACGATGCCGTGGCTGATCCGGAACACCGACGACCAGCGCAGGTTGGACGCGCGGGTGCCGGGCGGGGCCAGCCGGTCCAGCGCGACCTGGAGGTCGGCGAGGGTGGGTTCGGCGAGTTCCTCGCTGAATCCCGGCGGGGCGTCCTGCCCGCCGGTCTGCGCGAAGAACCGGGGCGGCGCGAGGGTGGCGATCCGGTACCGGGACTCGCCGCGCAGCGGCACGCAGACCAGCATCCCGTCCATCTGGCCGTCGGTCTCGTGCATGAACCGGAGCAGGTGGCCCTCCGGCATGTCCCAGTCCACGTCCACGTCGCAGAGCATGAACAGCTGCGGGAACCGGCCCAGCCCGCCGGAGAACGTCAACCCGAGCAGCTCGCGGACCTTGCTGTGCGCGCCGTCGCAGCCGACGAGGTACTTGGCGCGTACCGTCTCCTCGCCGGCGGCGGTCGCGAGCGTGGCCAGCACGCCCTCGTCGTCCTGGGTGAACGCGACCAGCTCGGCACCGCGCTGCGGGCGTACGCCGAGGGTGGCCAGCCGTTCGGTGAGGATGCGCTCGGTCTCGTACTGGGGCAGGCCGAGGTGCGCGTAGGGCAACTCGGGCAGCTCCCAGCTCATCTGGTGGGTCTGCACCCCGTTGACGAACACCATGTTGCCGGTCAGCCAGATCCCGGCGTCCATCGCCTCGCGCACGATGCCCTGGCTCTCCCAGATCTCCATCGTGCGGCAGTGCACGCCGATCGCCTTGTCGGCCTGCCCCGGCGGGGTGGCCCGCTTCTCGACCACCCGGCACTCGATGCCGCGGCGGGCCAGCTCGACGGCGGCGGTCAGCCCGGTGGGCCCCGCTCCGACGATGAGTACGTCCGTTGTCGTGTGCACGTCGATCTCCTTGCCCGTACTCGGTTCTCGCCTGGTGTCGGAATGAGCCGCGCTGTGGAACAGGCGGCGCCGGAAGTCGAGGAGGAACGGCGCGATCGGCCCGGCCTCCTCCTGCGCGTGTGCGGGGTTGCCGATCCAGCGGAAGAACTCCGCTTCGCTGCGCCATTCGGCGAAGATGTGGTGGACGTCCGAGTCGGGCTCGCGCAGCAGGTCCTCGCGCAGGTAGCCGGGCACTTCCGCCATCCGTGCCTTCACCTCGGCGTAGCCGCGGGTGAACTCGGCGAGCCGGGCGGCCGGCACGGTGACCTCGACGTCCACGAAGATGCTCCGCCCCGGCCCGCCGGGGTCGCGCATCACCCGGTAGCTGTCGGGCGAGGGCGGCTCCCGCAGCGGGCGGACGGCGGCGGAGAAGCGCGCGGCGACGGGGCCGTTCTCGTAGCCGCGCAGCGCCGACTCGTCGGTCCACTCGGTGACGACGACGAACGAGCGTGGGTCGTCGGGGTCGAGGAGCAGGGCCTGCACGAGGTTGCCGGGCAGCTCGCCGACCTGCCCGGCGACCGCTCGCCACGCGGCTGCCACGGCGTCCTCGCAGCCCGGCCGCGCGCGTATTCGGCACATCGTTCTGATCATGGATGCTCCTTCGACGGCCGGCGCGCGACGGTGCGGCGGTGGCACCTTCGGGGAGGGCGCGCGTCGACCGTTGCCGAGCGGGAGTCGCGAGCGGTGAACGTTCTGCGGATCATCACGGATTCCTTCCTGGGCCCCGCGGAGGTGGTTCCTCGGCCGGTCCGCCGGCCTCACGGTCGGGACGACGGCCGGCGCGCGTCCTTTCTCGACCGGTCGCCCGGACCGAACGGCGGCACTCCCGGCTGCGCCGGGTGACAGGTCCCGGCCAGCGGCGCCCGGACCGCGACGCCGTCGTCCTGCGACCTTGCCGGACCTCGCGTCACCCCGCCGTCACCGGCGACCGGCGCCGGGTCCGGCCGCGTTGACGGGGCGGGGACGGGCCCGCGGAGCAGTGGCGCCCGCGCCGGCGGGTGGCCCGCCGTGGGCGCGGGGAGCAGGTTCGGCGGGCCGGGGTGGGCGCGCACGGTGGCGCGGTCGCCAGCCGGGCCGGGCACGAGTCGCGGGACACCGCGCGCCCCTGGGACCGGGGCTTGCCTCGGCCGGTCGTGGGACGCGAGCACCTCGCTGATCAGCGCGCGCATCGCCGCGGACGGTTCCAGCTGCAACTCGCGCCGCAGCAGGTCGCGGTAGACGAAGTAGGCGTGCAGCGCCTCGTACGCGTTGCCCTCCGCCAGGTGCGTCTGGACCACCAGCCGGTGCGGGGTCTCCCGCAACGGTTCGGCCGCCATCGCCTCGAGCGCGGCCTGCAACGCCTCCCCGTGCTCGCCGGCGCGCAGGTGGGCCCCGGCCATCTCGTCGAGCAGGTGCAGCCGCAACTGTCTGAGCCGTTCCCGCTCCAGCAGGACCCAGTCGTCGTACCAGCCGGGCAGCAGGTCGTGGCGCCCGGCGGCGAGGACCGCCGCCGCCGGCCGGGGATCGCCACCCTGGCTCACCCGGGCGTCGGCCCGAGCCAGCTCGTCGACGTCCACGTCGACCGTCGGGTGCAACCGGACCGTGTCGCCGTCGGTGATCACCTGGCAGACCGGGTCCCGGCGCAGCCGCCACAGCGCGGTCCGCAACGAGGACAGGGCGCGCTCCTCAGGCACCCCCGGCCAGAGCAGGCCGGCCAGTTGGGCGCGGGTCGCGCCCGGGCGCAGCCCGATCAGCGCGATGGTGCGTTGCAGGCCGCGCGGCACCACCACCGGCCGCCTGCCGTGCAGCAGCCGGAAGCCGCCGAGCAGCAGGAGGCGGACCGTCGGCTCGGCGTCGGACACCGGCTGTGGTGTGCTGCCCCCTGCCGTGGACAACCGTGTGCTCTTGTCACAGTTCACGATCGACTCCCTGCACCAGGGGACCATGGGCGGCGAAGGCCTTGTCGGAGCCGACCGACCGCCGGTTGGACCGGTGAAAGGGGCCTCGGGTGACCCGTGGATCGCTCGCCTCAGCTGGAAGTCTGCCCAAATCCGCGTCACCCCAGCGTCACCGCGCGGCGGAATCTGTGCGTCTCCTGTGACAGTCCGGTGACACCTGCGCCGGCACGCCGGCGGCCCGGCTGGTCGTCAGCCGGGCCGCGAGGGTCGTACGGTCAGCCGCCGAGACTGGCGGCGTACGGTCAGCCGCCGAGACTGGCGGCGGCCGAGGCGATCGACGAGGAGAAGTAGCTCACCTGGGTGTAGACGCCCGGGTAGTTGGGCCGGGCACAGCCGTTGCCCCAGCTGACGATGCCGACCTGGATCCACGCGTTGCTGGCGTCGCGGCGGAACATCGGGCCGCCCGAGTCGCCCTGGCAGGTGTCCGTGCCGCCGCTGGCGTACCCGGCGCAGATCTCCTCGGCGACGATGATCTGGCCGCCGTAGTTGGCGTTGCAGGTGGAGTCGCTCACGAACGGCACGGTCGCCTTGAGCAGGTATCGCTGCTGGGAGCCGCCCTCACGCGCCGCGCCCCAGCCGGCGACGGTGAACGTGCCGTTGTCATAGGCGGTGGTGCTGGCGATCGGCAGGGTGCTCAGCCCGGTGACCGGGGTGGCCAGCCTGATCAGCGCCCAGTCCTTGCCGTTGCCGTTGTAGCCGGGCGCGCGGTAGACGTAGTTCGACCGGACGGTGATCCGGCTGGACGACTGCAGGTCGACCACCCCGAGCGTCGCGGTGATGCTGGTGTTGGTGCCCGTGCGGCCCACGCAGTGCGCGGCCGTGAGCACCAGTCGCGGGCTGTACAGGGCTCCGCCGCAGCCCATCGAGAGTCGCACCATGAACGGGAACTCCCCCTGGGCGGCGCGGGTGCCGCCGACGACGTACGGGGTGGGCGTGGGCTCGGCCGCGGCGGCGGGCGCGGCGAGGCTGAGGCTGCCCGCGGTCACCGCGGCCAACGCGGCGGCCAGCAGGCCGGTGAGGGTGCGCCAACGAAGCATGTGGTCCTCCGCATTCCGACCGGCACGCCTCGTGAGGAGCGCACCTGATTCAGGGATGCGGACATCATATTGATATGAATCGATCAGCCTGCCCTATCCCCTGGGTCATACCCCCGGCGATATGGACGCCAGGGCTCAGCGGAGTCAGCCCTGACCGGGCTCGCCGGTCTGCTCCCACATCGACTTCATCTCGTCGAACGCCTGCTCCATGATCCGCACCATGGCGTCCCGGGCCCGTTCGCCGTCGCGTCGCTGGATCGCCTGGGCGACGTCGGCGTGCAGTTGCAGCGCCTGCTCGTCGGGGTAGTGCGGCATCAGGTGGTAGTGGTGTCGGCCGGTGAGCACCTCGGCGACCAGTTCCTGGAGTTTCACGAACATCTCGTTGCCGGAAGCGACCAGCACCCGCCGGTGGAACTCGATGTCCAGGCTGAGGAAGCGCTCCTCGTCACCGGCCTTCCCGGCGGCCCACATCTTGGCGGCGAGCCCGACCAGGTCGCTCGCCTCGTCGTGGTCGACGCGGCCGGCGGCCAGCCACGCGGCGTGCGGCTCGACGGCGGTCCGCAGTTCGGTGATCGAGCGCATCTGCGCCATGCGGCCGGCCGAGGCGAGCCGCCAGCGGATCACCTGCGGATCGAAGACGTTCCACGCCCCGGCCGGTCGGATCATGACCCCGACCCGGCGCCGGGTCTCGACGAATCCCATGGACGCGAGCACCCGCAGGACCTCGCGGATCACCGAGCGGGACACGGCGTACCGCTCGACGAGGTCGTCGATGTTGAGGACGGATCCGGCGGCCACCTCGCCGCCGCAGATGGCGGTGCCGAGGTGGTCGAGAACGCGGGCGTGCAGCCCGGCCTCGGCAGGGGCGTGCTGGACGGGTGCGACCCCTGGGGAGGACTGATCCACGGTTCGGAGCATATCAGTTAGAGATCACCTCTTGAATAAGTCAGCTTTTTGGGCCTAACATCCGGTCGTTAAGCGGACGTTACAACGATGTGGCGCTCCTCCCCCGGGCGGCGGCCACCACAGAAGGAGAGATGGACGTGCGGCGTCGATCGATAATCGGAACTTCTCTGGCCGTGGTTGCCGCCATGGGCCTCAGCGCGTGCGGCGGCGGTGAGGACAGCGGCGCCACCAAGACAGTGCGCGTGACCCTGGCCAACCACGTGTGGACGGAGAACATCAAGAAGGCCCTGCCCGAGTTCGAGAAGCAGACCGGGCTCAAGGTCGAGCTCACCCAGCTCGGCGAGGACCAGCTCTCCGACCAGTACAACGTCAAGCTGAACGCGGGCTCCAGCGACATCGACGTGATGATGTACCGCCCCCTGCAGGAGGGGAAGCTGTTCGCCAAGAACAAGTACCTCGCCGACCTGTCCGACGAGGTCAAGTCCAACAAGGACTGGGACTTCAGCGACTTCCAGGCCGGCCCGGTGCAGGCCACCTCGTACGAGGGCAAGCCGGTCGGCGTTCCGATCATCACCGAGCAGGAGGTCCTGTACTACCGCAAGGACCTGCTGGCCAAGGCCGGCCTGACCGCCCCGCCGAAGACGCTCGACGAGCTCAAGGCGGCGGCCACGAAGATCAAGGCGGCCGATCCGAGCGTCGCCGGCTTCGTCGCCCGTACCGGCAAGTCGCCGGCGGTCACCCAGTTCTCCAGCTTCCTCTACAGCTTCGGCGGTGACTTCGTCGACAGCAGCGGCAAGGCCACCGTCAACAGCGAGCAGGCCAAGCAGGCGTACGCGTACTACGGCGGGCTCATCAAGGACCAGGGCCCGGCGAACGTCAGCACCGACATGAGCTGGCCGGAGGCGATGGCCATCTTCACCCAGGGCAAGGCCGCCTTCTACACCGAGGCCAACTCGCTCTACAAGAACGCCACCGACCCGACCAAGTCGAAGGTCGCCGACACCGTCGGCTTCGCGCCGTTCCCGGCCGGCCCGGCCGGTTCGAAGCCCTACAACATCCCCTCCTGGGCGCTGGGCGTCAGCGACGGCTCGAAGAACCAGAGCAACGCCTGGAAGTTCGTCGAATGGGCGACCGGCAAGGAGCAGACGCTCGCGCAGCAGAAGGCCGGCGTGCCGAGCGCGCGTACCTCGGTCTGGGCCAACCCGGAGGGCACCGCGTCCTACCCGAAGGACCTCGTCGAGGCCATCGCGGCCAGCACCAAGGACGGCATCGGTCACGACCGCCCGTTGGTCAACAAGGTCGCCCAGGCCCGGGAGATCGTCGGCCAGCCGATCGTCGACGCCATCGCCGGCAAGGACGCGGCGGCCGCGGCCGAGACCGCCAACACGGCGTTCCAGAAGTTCCTGGACGACGAGGCCAAGTAAGCCGAGCGGGGGGTGGCGGCGCCGTCCGGCTCCGCCACCCCCACTCCCCCGTCCGGCCCGCCCACCCCGGAGATCTCATGGCAACAGTCACCACCCGCACCAGACCCCACGACGCCTCCCCCACGCCGGACACGCCCGGCTGGGCCCGCTGGGCCAACGACCATCGCAAGTGGCTCTTCGCGGCGCCCGCCATGGTGTTCGTCGCCGCGCTGATCGTCTTCCCGCTGGCCTGGACCGGCTATCTGAGCCTGACCGACGCCGAGGGTTCGGTGCGGGCCGAGTCGGAGTTCGTGGGCTTCCAGAACTACGTCGAGGTGCTCTCGGACACCGAGCGGTTCTGGCCCGCCGTCGGGCGGACCGCCGCGTTCACCGTCGTCGCGCTGCTGTTCGAGGTCGTCCTCGGCATGGCCGTCGCGCTGCTGCTGTGGCGGCCGTTCCGGGGCCAGAAGTGGGTCCGCGTGGCCATCCTGATGCCGCTGGTCGCCACCCCGGTCGCGGTCGGCATGATGTGGCGGCTCATCTTCGACCCGAACATCGGGATGGCCAACCAGCTGCTCGGCTGGTTCGGCATCGGACCCCAGCCGTGGCTCGCCGGCCAGCACTCGGCGCTGCCCACGACGATCTTCATCGACGTGTGGCAGTGGACGCCGATGGTCGTACTGATCCTGCTCGCGGGCCTGACCTCGCTCTCCGACGAGCCCCAGGAAGCGGCGCGCATCGACGGCGCGAGCAGCTGGCAGCGGTTCCGGCACGTCACCCTGCCGCTGGTGATGCCCACCGTGATCGTCGCGATCCTGCTGCGCGGCATCGACGCGCTGAAGACCTTCGACATCCTCTACGCCACCAAGGGCCGCGGCGGCGGCTCGTTCCACGAGGTCGAGACGCTCAACGTGTACGCCTACGGCCTGAGCTTCGACTACAACGAGTACGGCATCTCATCGACGGTCCTCATCATCTTCTTCCTGATCATCATCGGGTCGATGTGGGCCCTGACGTCCCGCAGGAAGGAGGCGCAGCGATGAAGGCCCGCTCCGCCTACCGGATCTTCCGCTTCGTGGCGCTCGCCGTCGTGGTGATCGCGCTGCTCGCACCGCTGTGCTGGATGATCGCCGCGTCGTTCAAGACCAACGTCGACATCTACGACACGGGCAAGGCGGTCGTCTTCTCGCCCACCGTGGACAACTACGCCAACGTCCTGAAGCAGGCGAACTACGTCCAGTTCATCGGCAACAGCCTCTGGGTGGCCTTCGCGGCCACCGCGCTCTCCCTGCTGCTCGGCGTGCCGGCGGCCTACTCGATGAGCCGCTTCAACATGCGCAAGTCGGCGCTGGTGGTGCTCATGGCGCGGGTCATCCCCGGCGTCTCGCTCCTGGTGCCCTGGTACTACGTCTTCTCCAACCTGCAGATGGTCGGCGGGTTCGGCGTGCTCGTCCTCAGCCACATGTTCGTGTCGCTGCCGCTGGTGGTCTACATCATGATGGGCTACTTCGACGGCCTCCCCCTCGAACTCGAGGAGGCGGCGCTCGTGGACGGGCTGACCCACATCGGCGCGTTCCGCCGGATCACGCTGCCGCTCTCGGTGCCGGGCGTGGCCACCGCCGGCATCCTGTCCTTCATCTTCTCCTGGAACAACTTCATGTTCGCCCTGGTGCTCTCCGGCGCCGACACCAAGACCCTGCCCGTCGCGATCTTCGACTTCGTCGGCTACGCCAGCATCGACTGGGGCGGCCTGATGGCGGCGGCCACCGTCGTCACCCTGCCGATCATGCTGATCGCCCTGTTCGTGCAGAAGTACGTCGTCTCCGGGCTCACCGCCGGCGCGACGAAGGGCTGAGGACACCATGACGACAATCGCCCGCATCGAGACGTTCCTCGTCGCCCCCCGCTGGCTCTTCGTCCGCGTCGAGACCGAATCCGGGATCGTCGGCTGGGGCGAGGCGACCTGCGAGGGGCGCTCCGAAACCGTCCGGGCCGCCGTCGAGCAGCTCGGTGAACTCCTGATCGGCCGGGACGCGCTGCGGATCGAGGACCACTGGCAGGTCATGACCAAGGGCTCGTTCTACCGGGGCGGCCCGATCCTGGCCAGCGCCGTGGCCGGCCTCGACCAGGCGCTCTGGGACATCGCCGGCAAGCGGTACGGGGCACCGGTGCACCAACTGCTCGGCGGGCCCGTCCGCGACCGGATCCGGGTCTACGGCTGGGTCGGCGGCGACGAGCCGAACGAGGTCCGCGACCACATCGCCGCGCAGGTGGCGGCGGGCCTGACCGCCGTCAAGATGAACGCCTCCGGGCGGATGAGCCCGATCGCGTCGGTCGCCGAACTGGACGCGGTGGTCCAGCGGGTGGCCGCCGCCCGCGAGGTGCTCGGCGACGAGCGTGACGTCGCCGTCGACTTCCACGGCCGGTTCACCCTCGCCAACGCCCGCCGCGTCGCACCGCTGCTGGAGCCGTACCGGCCGCTGTTCCTCGAGGAGCCGGTCGTGCCGGAGAACTCCCACCTCATCGGCGAGTTCGTCCGGTCCACCACCACCCCGGTGTCGACCGGCGAGCGGCTCTACAGCCGGCAGGAGTTCCTGCCCGTCCTCCAGGCCGGCATCGCGGTCGCCCAACCGGACCTCTCGCACGCCGGCGGCATCACCGAGGTACGCAAGATCGCCGCGCTCGCCGAGGTCTACGACGTGCAGCTCGCCCCGCACTGCCCGCTCGGGCCGATCGCCCTGGCCGCCTGCCTGCAGGTCGGCTTCGCCACGCCCAACTACCTGATCCAGGAACAGAGCATCGGCATCCACTACAACCTCGGCGCCGAGGTGCTCGACTACTGCCTGGACAAGACGCCGCTGACCTTCGTCGACGGGCACGTCGAGCGGCTCACCGCGCCGGGGCTGGGCATCGAGATCGACGAGCAGGCGGTACGCGCGGCCGACAAGCGCGGCCACGCCTGGCGCAGCCCGATGTGGCGGCACCCCGACGGCTCCTACGCGGAATGGTGACCATGACCCTCGACCTGACCACCGAACTCGCCGCGGCCCGCGTCCTGGCGGTCATCCGCGGCACCGACACCGCCGCCGCGGTCGCCACCGGCATCGCCCTGCTGGAAGAGGGCGTCCGCGTCGTCGAGGTGGCGCTCACGACGCCCGGCGCACTGCACGCCATCGAGGCCATCCGCTCGGCCGCGCCCGCCGGAGCGCTGGTCGGCGCGGGGACGGTGCTGACCGTCGGCGACGTCGCCGACGTGCTCGCCGCCGGCGCGCAGTTCATCGTCACCCCGGCCGTCGTCGAGTCCATCCCCGAGGCGGTGCGTCGCGGACTCCCGGTCGCCGCCGGGGCGCTCACCCCGACGGAGGCGTACACGGCCGTGCGGATGGGGGCGTCCGCCGTGAAGCTCTTCCCGGCATCCCTCGGCGGCCCGGCGTACCTGAAAGCGCTGCGCGACCCGTTCCCGGACATTGCGTTCGTCGCGGTCGGCGGGGTGGGCCTGGCCGAGATGCCCGCCTATCTGAGCGCCGGGGCGATCGCCGTCGGCCTCGGCGGCCCGCTGGTCGGGGACGCCGCCTCCGGCGGTGACCTCGACGGGCTGCGCCACCGGGCGCGGGCCTACCTGGCGGCGGCAGCCCGCCCGCCGGCCTCATGACCGCGGTCGACCTGCTCACCTTCGGCGAGGCGCTGGTGTCGCTGCGGGCGTCCGGCCCGCTGGCCGCCGGGGGCGCGCTGACCATGCACCTGGCCGGGGCGGAGTCCAACGTCGCGATCGGCCTGGCCCGGCTCGGGCACCGGGTCGCCTGGGTGGGCCGGGTCAGCGACGACGAGCTGGGCGAGTACCTGCTGCGGCAGTTGCGCGCCGAGGGCGTCGGCGTGGACGACGTGACCAGGGATGCCGACCGGCCCGCCGGTCTGCTGTTCCTGGAACGGCGCACCGCCGACCTGACCCGGGTGCGGTACCACCGGGCGGGCTCGGCCGGCTCGGCCCTGCGCGTGGCGGACCTGCGCAAGCCGATCGCCGACGGCGCCCGGATGCTGCACCTGACCGGGATCACCCCGGCCCTGTCCGACAGCGCCCGCGAGGCCACCCGGTGGGCGGCCGAGGCGGCGTCCCGGTCCGGGATGCTCGTCAGCCTCGACGTCAACCACCGCAGCCGGCTCTGGACGCGGGAAGCCGCCCGCGCCGTGCTGGCCCCGCTGGCCGCCCACGCGTCGCTCGTCATCGCCTCCGCCGACGAGCTGGACCTCGTCGGCGAACCGGGATCGGACGAGTCCACGATCGTGGCGGGCCTGCTGGCGCGCGGAGTGGAGACCGTACTGGTCAAGCTGGGCGCCGACGGCGCCCGGGCGTACACCCGCGACGGCGTGCGGCAGGTCGCGGCGGTGCGCGTGACCGCGGTGGACACCGTCGGCGCGGGCGACGCGTTCACCGCCGGCTACCTCTCCGGGCACCTCGACGGACTCGACCTGGCCGGCCGCCTGCGCCGCGCGGTGACCCTCGGCGCCTTCGCGGTCGCCGGTCACGGCGACTGGGAGGGGCTGCCCCGCCGCGACGAGCTGTCCCTTCTCGACGGTCACGAGACCGGAAACACCCTTCGCTGAGCACCACCTGAGAAAGGCACCCCGTGAAGATTGTCGCAGCGGACGTCATCGTCACCAGCCCCGACCGCAACTTCGTCACCCTGAAGATCACCACAGCCGACGGGCTCACCGGCCTGGGCGACGGCACCCTCAACGGGCGGGAACTGGCGGTCGCCTCGTACCTGGCCGACCACGTCGTCCCGCTGCTGATCGGGCGGGACCCGCACCGCATCGAGGACACCTGGCAGTTCCTGTACCGCTCGGCGTACTGGCGGCGCGGACCGGTGACCATGGCGGCGATCGCGGCCGTCGACGTCGCGCTCTGGGACATCAAGGCGAAGGCCGCCGGAATGCCCCTCTACCAGTTGCTCGGCGGTGCGTCGCGGACCGGCGTCATGGCGTACGGGCACGCCTCCGGGCGGGACATCCCCGAGCTGTTCGACTCGATCCGCAACCACCTCGAGCTCGGCTACCGGTCGATCCGGGTGCAGACCTCCGTGCCGGGGATCAACGCCGTGTACGGGGTCGCCGCGCAGCCCAGCCCCGACGGCAAGCGCTACGACTACGAACCGGCGCAGCGCACCCCGCTGCCGGCCGAGGAGGACTGGGACACCCGGGCCTACCTGCGCCACCTCCCCGGCGTCTTCGAGGCGGTACGCAACGAGTTCGGCCCCGAACTGCCGCTGCTGCACGACGGCCATCACCGGATGACCCCGATCCAGGCCGCCCGGCTCGGCAAGGACCTCGAACCGTACGACCTGTTCTGGCTGGAGGACTGCACGCCGGCGGAGAACCAGGAGGCGCTGCGGCTGGTCCGCCAGCACACCGTCACGCCGCTGGCCATCGGCGAGGTCTTCAACACGGTCTGGGACTACCAGACGCTCATCCGGGAACAGCTCATCGACTACGTGCGGTCCGCCGTCACCCACACCGGGGGCATCACGGCCATGCGCAAGCTCCTCGACTTCGCCGCGCAGTACCAGATCAAGTCCGGTATCCACGGTCCGACGGACATCTCACCGGTCGGCATGGCGGCCGCGCTCCACCTCGACCTCGCCATCCACAACTTCGGCATCCAGGAGTACATGCAGCACGGGCCCCTGACCAACGAGGTGTTCCGGCAGTCGTTCACCTTCGCCGACGGCTACCTCCACCCTGGGGAGCAGCCGGGCCTCGGCGTGGAGCTCGACGAGCAGGCCGCCGCACGGTTCCCGTACACGGCGGCGTACCTGCCGTTCAACCGGCTCAAGGACGGCACCGTCCATGACTGGTGACGGGCGTCGCGCCCACGGCGACCCGCGGCCGACCCGGCACGTCGTCGTGATGGGCGTGTCCGGTGCCGGCAAGACGACCGTGGCCAGGGGAATCAGCGAGCTGACCGGGCTGACGTTCGCCGAGGCGGACGAGTTCCACTCCGAGGCCAACGTGGCGCGGATGCGCTCGGGCGTACCGCTGGACGACGCGGCCCGCTGGCCCTGGCTGCGCGACCTCGCCGCGTGGATGGCCGCCCGCCACGCCGAAGGAGTGTCGACGGTGCTGGCCTGCTCCGCGCTGAAGCGGTCCTACCGGGACCTGCTGCGGCAGGGGCCGCCGAACCTGGACTTCGTCCACCTGGACGGGCCGGCGCAGGTGATCCGGGACCGGATGTCCCGGCGTGCCGGGCACTACATGCCGGCGAGCCTGCTGGATTCCCAGACGGCGATCCTGGAGCCGCTGCGCCCGGACGAGTCCGGGGTGGTCCTCGACGTCGCGCTGCCTCCGGACGAGCTCGTCACGGCGGCGGTCGCCCGGCTCGGCCTCGCGAGCACCGGAGCACCTGTCCCGCAGCTCGGGTAGGTCGGTCCGGATACCGCACCAGATCAAGGCCGTTACCCGCGTCTGCGCGGGTAACGGCCTTGATCGCGAAGTGCGCCGGGAACGGCTACCCGGACGCGCCCACCGCGGCGGGCAGGACGAGGACATCGTCCAGGTTCGCGTACATCACCCGGTGGCCGAACTGGATCTGCACGTACCTGTTCGCGCCGCGGACCACCGTCCGGTCGCCCGGCGCCGAGCCGTCGAAGGAGACGGCGCGGTAGTACTCGCCCGGCAGGACCCCGCCGAGGGCGTACCGCTGGCCCGCCGCAAAGGTGTACTGCAACGGCGAGATCGGCTGGTACGGGATGGTGGCCGGGTAGGCGGCCCGCTCGGGGTAGGCCCGGCCGTACACCGGGATGGTGGCCTTACCCGGCTTCGGCGTCACCACGAAGCCCGCCGCCCACTTCGCCGTGGGGGCCGACGGCGGGTTGAGGAACCACGCCTTCTGGCCGAGGTACCAGATGGCGGTCCAGTCGCCCTGGACGCCGGCGAGGGCGTAGGTCTGGCCGGCCGAGGCGCGGGCGCCGTGGTCGGAGATGTACATGGTGTCCGGCGTGCCGTTCGGCCGCAGCCCCCGGTCATTGACCAGCGGCGCGTCGAGGCTGGGGGCGGTGCGCAGGATGACCGAGGACGAGCCGCGCAGCGGGCAGGGCACGGCCGGCGGCACCGGCGTCGGCACGCCCGGCGGCTGCCGGTTGCAGCCGATGAAGGCCGGCTGGTTGGTGGCGAATTCCGGATCGATGGTGACCAGGCCGGTGTGCGGGGTGCCGGTCGAGTGGAACGGCGCCTTCATCAGCTCGAAGTAGTGCGACCAGTCCCAGTAGGGGCCCGGGTCCCAGTGCATGCCGGCCACGTTCCCGGCGGTGGTGCCGGGGACGTTGTCGTGGCCGAGGATGTGCTGGCGGTCCAGCGGGATGCCGAACCGCAGCGCCAGGTGCCGGACCAGCTTGGCCGAGGTCCGGTACATCGCCTCGGTGTACCAGGTGCCGTGGCCGGCGAAGCCCTCGTGCTCGACGCCGATGGACTTGGCGTTGACGTACCAGTTGCCCGCGTGCCAGCCGACGTTCTCGGCCTTGATGTGCTGGGCGACGTAGCCGTCCACCGAACGCAGCGTGTAGTGCCAGCCCAGGTAGGTCTTCGTCTGGACCAGCTTCACGCTCGGGCCGAAGTAGCCCTCGGTGTCGTGGATGACGATGTACTCGATCTTCTGTTGAGCCGGCCGGTCACCGAGGTCGTGGTTGCCGTAGTCGCCCGGGTTCGGGCCGTACTTCTCGTAGGGGGCGGGGAGCCACTCGCAGGCGAGGCGGACCGGGCACTCCAGGCCGTCCGGCCGCTCGGCGCGGCGCAGCCCGAGCCGGTGCAGGCCGGATTCGTCCGGCGTTACCGCCCGGGCGGCGAGGGTCACCCGGTGGCCGTCGTCGGTCGTCCGGCTGGCGCCGAGCCCGAGCTGGTCGTACACCTCGTCGGCGAAGGCCGCCGCCGCGTCCGCGGTGTCCGCGCCGGAGTACCGGGCCACCGCGCCGTACCAGGCCGCCGGGTCGCTGCCGGCACCGTCGGGCCCGCCGAGCTCCTGCTGGTACGACGCCAGCAGCGCCGCGCCACCACGGATGTTGGCGGCGGCGTCGGTGCGCAGCGCCTCCTCGGGTACGCCGGTGAGGGCGGCCGCCGCGTCGAGCGTCTGCAGGGACGCCTGCGGCAGGCTGTCCCCGCTGGGCGCGGCTCCCAGCGCCGGGTCGACGGCCAGCGGGCGGGACTCGTCGCCGCGGGGGTCCTCGTCCTCGTCGACGTGGCCGCTGGCGGGGGTCGACGCGACCCGCGCGGCGTCGGTCAGGTGCATCGGCCCGTAGCCGCCGCTGGTGCTCGGCTGCCCGGCGTGGGTGTCCCACCGGGACTCCAGGTACGACACGGCGAGCAGCACGCTCTCCGGCACGCCGTACTCGGCGGCCGCGGCGGCGTACTGCTGCTGCCGGTCATCGGCTGCGGAGGTCCCCGCGGGGAGCGGATCGGCGGTGACCGGCCCGGTGGTGAGCAGGGCGGTGGCTGCGGCGACGGCGGCAGCCAGCAGGACACGTCTGCGTGGCACGGCGATGGGGCACATCGAACCTCCAGGTGGGGCGGGGCCACTGCACGCCCACCCTCGCCCCGGGAAACGGCCGTTGTCAATAGCCTTCCTGTTAATCACGATGCATGAAAAAAACCTTCACCGGCCGGTCGGCGCGGGATCGGTCGTCGCGTCAGGATCAGCGGCGGTTGTACCGGTACATCGTCAGGGTGCCGAACACCACGACGAACCCGGCGCTCCACAGCAGCGTCCACATCATGCTCGACGCGTCGGAGGAGCCCGACATCGCCGCACGCACCGATGCCACCAGCTGCGTGACCGGGTTGACCTTGACGAACGCCTGAAGCCAGCCGGGCATCGTGGCCGGCTCGACGAAGACGTTGCTCAGGAACGTCAGCGGGAACAGCACCATCATGCTGACTCCCATCACGGACTTCTCGCTGCGCAGGATCAGGCCGAAGAACGTCCACACCCAGGAGAACGCGAACGAGAAGACCACCAGCAGGCCGATCCCGGCCAGCACCCCGAGCAACCCGCCGCCGGGCCGGAACCCCAGCGCCAGCCCCACACCGAGGATGACCAGGGCCGCCAGGACGTAGCGCAGCACGTCGCCGAAGATCATGCCGACCAGCGCGGCCGGCCGCCAGACGGGCAGCGTACGGAAGCGGTCGAAGACCCCCTTCTCGATGTCGGTGTTGAGACCGACGCCGGTGTACATGGTGATCATCACGACGCTGGTCACCATGATGCCGGGCAGGAAGAACTGCAGGTAGTCCCGCGGGCTGTCGGCGAGGGCGCCGCCGAACAGGTAGGTGAACATCAGCACCATGATGATCGGGAACGCCGTCACGTCGAACAGCTGCTCCGGCACGTGCTTGATCTTCAACATGGCGCGCCAGCCGAACGTGAGCGACGCCGACAGCGCCGTTGGCCGGGGCGGTCGCGCGCCCGGCGCGAGCACGGTGCCCAGCGCCTCGGCGGACGGTACGTAGACGGCCGGGGCGGGCCCGGTCGTGGTGGTGGCGGTCTCGCTCATCGGGCTGCCTCCAGCTCGTTGTTCTGCTCGTCCACCGTGGCGGCGGGATGGTCGGTCAGGGCCAGGAAGACCTCGTCCAGGCTCGGCTGGCCGACGGAGAAGTCGTCCACGACGATGCCGGCGCTGGCCAGGTCACCGAGCGCGCGCGCCGCGTGCCGGCTCGCGTCGAGGTCGCTGCCGCCCTCACCGACCCGGGCCGTCAACGCGACCGGGTCGGCGTCGAGCTGCACCGGAACGCCCAGCGCCGCCTGCAGCACCTTCTCGGCCTCGGGCCGCTGCCCCGGGTCGCGCAGCCGCAGGTGGACGGTGCCGGAGCCGACCGACGACTTCAGCTCACCCGGGGTGCCCTCCGCGATCACGCGGCCGTGGTCGATCACCGCGATCCGGCCGGCGAGATGGTCCGCCTCGTCCAGGTACTGGGTGGTCAGCAGCACCGTCGTGCCGTGCGCCACGACGGCCCGGATGATCTCCCAGACCTGGTTGCGGCTGCGCGGGTCCAGCCCGGTCGTCGGCTCGTCCAGGAACAGCAGGTCGGGAGTGTTCAGGATGCTCGCCGCGATGTCAATGCGCCGCCGCATGCCGCCCGAGTACTTCTTCACCTGACGGTCGCCCGCCTCGGTCAGGCCGAACGCGGCGAGCAGGCTCTCGGCACGTTCGCGGGCCGCCGGCTTCTTCAGGCCCAGCAGGCGGCCGAGCAGCACGAGGTTCTCCGTGCCGGTCAGATCCTCGTCCACCGAGGCGTACTGGCCGGTCAGGCTGACCCGGGAGCGGACCGCGTCGGCGTCGGCGACCACGTCGTGACCGAAGACTCTCGCCGTGCCGCCATCGGGGCGCAGCAGCGTCGCCAGCACCCGTACCGCCGTGGTCTTGCCGGCACCGTTCGGGCCGAGCAGGCCGTAGACCGTACCGGCGGGGACCTGGAGATCGAGGCCGTTGAGCGCCCGGGTCTCCCCGAACGCTTTGGTCAGGCCCTCGGCCTCGACGGCTGGGCCGGTGGTGCGTCTACTCATGATCTCAACCCTTCTCTCACCCATTCCGGACAGCGCCTCCCGTCGCACCGCGCGGACCTGACCAGCGGGGCCGCGCGCCGGGACGCGGTGCGGCACCGTCACCGTGCTGAAGACCGGCCGACCGCGTGCAGGCCGATTGAACGGCAGCCGTACGACACGAAATCGACCGGCGTGGCCGGCCACTCCGTCATACGCCTGGTGGATCGCCTTTTCAACGAGGCCGGGAGAGTGTGGTGGTACTCGGGGAATCAGCCGGAAACCGTCGGGGCCAAATCCCCAAATGGTGTCGCGAGGGTGCGCACCCACTCGGCGAGGGCGCGCTGGCCGGTGATGTGGTCGAGGCCGACGATGGCGGCGCCGCGCAGCGAACCCTCGTCCCCGTGTGCGGCGTCCACGACGGACGGTGGGCGGGCGCGGTGCAGCGTCATCAGACCGTCGGTGTAGGCGGTGTCGAAGGCTTCGGCGGCGGCGTGCCGCAGGGCGGCGCCGAGTCCGCCGAGCGTGATCAGGTCGGGGTCGTGGATGTTGGCCAGACCCGCGATGCCGCTGCCGAGGGAGGTCGCGACGGCCCGGACCGCCCGCCGGGCGCGGGGGTCCACAGGGCAACGGTCGAGGACCTGCCCGGCGTAGCGCCGCGGGTCGGCGGGTGGGGATTCGCCGAGGTGGCGGGCCAGGCCACGGCCGTCGACGTCGAGGTCCCAGCAGCCGCGGGCGCCACAGGGGCAGCGCTGTTCCCGGTCGCCGAAGGGCAGGTGGCCGTACTCGCCGGCGGCGCCGTGCGCGCCCGTCACCGGCACCCCGGCGATGGTGAGCGTGCCGCCGATGCCGACCCCCACGATCAGGTGCAGGGCGGTGCCGGCCGCGACGGCGGCGCCGGTGCGGGCCTCGGCGACGCCGGCGAGGGTCGCGTCGTTGCCGAGCAGCAGCGGCAGGTCCGTGCCGGCGGTGATGGTGGTGAGATCGACCGAGCGCCAGCCGAGGGTGGCGGCCTGTACGAGGTGGCCGTCATGGATGGTGCCGGCGACCGCCAGCGATACCGCGCGAAGCCGCCCGCCGTACCGCTTCCGGGCCGCCTCGACGCTGTGCCGTACGGCGGCCAGCACGGCGGCCGGTTCGCGGGTGCGGTGGGAACGGTGCCGCACCTCGTGCAGCTGCCCGTCGATGGTCGCGACGGCGTGTCGCCAGTCCTCCTGCCGCAGGTCGACGGCGAGTACCACCGGCCCCTCGGGATGCGGTCGCAGGACGGTCGTGGGCCGGCCCCGCCCCCGTACCGGCGCGGGTGTCTCGGTGAGCAGGCGCAGGTCCCGCAGCCGGGCGGTGATCTCGGTGGCAAAACCGCTGGTCAGCTGCAACTCGGCGGCCATGGCGGCACGGGTGATGCCCGGACGCCGGTGCAGCGTGGCCAGCACCTGCGACGCGGTGAGCCAGCGCGCCGTCTCGGCGCGGTGCCGGGAAGGACTTGCCATGAGCGGGTCTCACCACCTTATCCTCGCCGTGCGAGTATATTACGGGAGGTGAGCATGGACGTGTCGTCGGTCGGTGCGGTGCTGTTGGACATGGACGGCACTCTGGTGGACTCCGACGCCGCGGTGGAGCGGGCGTGGCGGGTGTGGGCGGCAGAGTACGACGTCGACCCGGAGGCGGTGCTGGCAATCGCGCATGGCAGTCCCGCCGACCGCACGGTGCGGCGACTGCTGCCGGGCCTGGACGACGCCGCGGTGGCCGCGGCAGCGGACTGGCAGCTGGCGTTGCAGTACGACGACCTGTCCGACGTGACCGCCACCCGTGGTGCGCCGGCGCTGCTGGAGACGCTGGCGCGGCTCGGGCTGCCGTGGGCGGTGGTGACCAGCGCCGACAGCCGGCTGGCGAAGGCCCGGCTCGGCGCGGCGGGAATCGACGCACCGGTGCTGGTCACGGTCGAGGACGTCACGGTGGGAAAGCCGGACCCGCAGGGCTACCTGCGCGCCGCCGAGCTGCTCGACGTCCCGCCGGCGCGGTGCCTGGTCGTGGAGGATGCCGACGTCGGCCTGCGGGCCGGACGGGCCGCCGGCGCGATGACCGCCGCGCTGAAGGGGCTGGACGGCGACCTTCGCCTCGATGACCTGGGCCAACTGGCGGAGCTGCTGGCCGGAGCGGGTCCGCGTCCGTAGTGGCGTGGCGGTTGGGCTGCGCCAGGCCTTCCAGCGGGCACCGGCGTCGCGGCGGCGTCACGAGGGAAGCCAGCGGTCCAGGTAGGCCGTCAACCCCGCCAGGTCCGTGCCGCCCGACCGGTAGCCGACGTGGCCGTCGGGGCGGACCAGGTACGCAGCGCTGGCGCCGGGGGCGAGGCCGAGCCGGCGCAGCGCGCGGGCGGCGGGGACCGCTCCCCCGGTGGTATCGGATTCGGTTAGCCGGTGCACGGTGAGCCGGCCGGGGTACCGCTGCGCCGGTCCGGCCGTCTCGCCCGTCGACCAGGCGGCCGGTGGCCCGCAGAGCAGCAGATGCCACCCGGGCGCCGCGGTGAGCCGGTGCAGCGTGCCACCGTCGACGCCGGGAACCGGCGCGTCGGGTAGCCGGTCCCCGGCCCGGGGGCCCTTGCGCGGCGGGCGAGGGCCGTCGGTGGACAGCGGGCTCCGCCGGTAACCGATGCCCAGCTGCGACACCGTGCGGAAGGCGGTGGCCCGCACGAACCGGGGGGCGAGCACGGCGGGGATCAGCGCGGGGGCGAGGCGGCCACGGACGAAGCGGACGACCGGGTTGGTGGAGGTGGCCGCGGTGAAGGCCCGGTCGGTGAAGCGCAGCACCATCCGGCCGACCGGCGCCCGCTCGGCCTGGTAGGTGTCCAGCAGGCTCGGGTCGGCGCCGCCGCGCAGTGCGTGGGCGAGTTTCCAACCGAGGTTGACCGCGTCCTGGATGCCGGTGTTCATGCCCTGCGCGCCGGCCGGGCTGTGGATGTGCGCCGCGTCGCCGGCCAGGAAGACCCGTCCGGAGCGGTAGCGGGTGGCGGCGCGGTGGTGCAACCGGAAGTTGGTCATCCAGACCGGGTCGTGCAGCCGCACCGTCGCGCCGGTGTAGGTGTCGGCGAGCACCTGCACCTCGTCGAGGGTGACCGGCGACTCGGGCGGAGGCGCGTCGGCGGGTGGACGCATCACCAGCAGCCGCCAGCTGGCCGGGTGCCGCAGCGGGAAGAGGAACAACGTCCCCCGTCCGGAGACGAACGCGTGCGCCGCGCCGCCGGCGACGCCGTCGGCCTCCAGGTCGGCCAGGACGAACGTCTGCGGGTACGCGCCACCCTCGAATCCGATCCCGGCGAGGTGACGCACGGTGCTGTGCGCGCCGTCGCAGCCCACCACGTACCGTGCCGAGACCGGTTCCTCGCGGCCGTCGGCGTGCCGCAGGGTCGCCGCCACGCCGTCCCCGGTCTGGTTCATCCCCACCAGCTCGACGCCCCGCTCGACGGCGAGCCCGGCCGCCGCCAGGTGCTCGCCCAGGATGCGCTCGGTCTCCGCCTGGGACAGGAACAGCAGATGGGGGTACGCCGTGTCCCCCAGGCCCAGGTCGAACAGCGGCACCGCCCGCACCCGGCCGTGGGCGTGCAGGCACAGCCGGACCGCGGGGTTGCCGCCGGCCAGCAGCTCGTCCGTCACCCCTGAGCCGGCGAGGACCTCCAGGGTGCGCGGTTGAATCGCCAACGCCCGCGACTCGTGGGCCCGGTCGACCGCGCGGTCGACCACGCGGGCCCGCACCCCGAAGGCGGCCAGTTGCGCCGCCATGGCCAGCCCGGTGGGCCCGGCCCCGACCACGAGCACGTCGACGGCGGTCACGGGACGACGACCCGTCGGCGGCCGACGATCACTGCCACGCCTCGCTCCGATCTCGGGCGCATAGGGCGCCGGTCGGGAACATCACTTCACAGAATAAAAACTTGCAGGCTCCGCAAGTTTCCTCGTAGCGTCGCCGGAGTGACCGTAACCGAACAGGCCGCCGGCGGGCGCCGGGACCGCAAGAAGCGGCTGACGCGGGCAGCGCTGACCGCCGCCGCGCTGCGGCTGGTCGCCGAACGCGGCCTGGAGCACGTGACGGTGGAGGAGATCAGCGAGGCGGCGGACGTCTCCTCGCGCACCTTCTTCAACTACTTCACCTCCAAGGACGAGGCGCTCATCGCCGACCTGGCGGTCGACCGCGACCGCGTCGTGGCCCGGCTGGTCGCCGCCGCGCCGGAGGTGCCGGCGCTGCGGACCGTCCGGCTCGCCCTCGACGAGGCGATCGACACGATGGAGTCCGAGCGCGAGCTGTGGCGGCTGCGCCTGGCGGTCATCGCCCAGAATCCCGCGCTGCTGCCCCGCCTGATGGCCGGCAACATCGAGACCGAGCGGGCCATGATCCAAGCGATCGCCGCGCGCCTCGGTGTCGATCCCGACCACGGCCACCCGGCGCTGGTCACCGCGGTGGCCGGCGCCGCCTTCCGCACCGCGATGCTGCGCTGGGCCGCCGACACCGACGGCCGGCCACTGCGCGACTTCGTCGACGAGGCGTTCGCCGCGGTCGTCGCCGGCCTGCCGGATCCGTCGCCCACCTCCTGACCCACCAGTCCCCCGCCCCGGCGCATCCGTTCCGGGGCCAGCCAATCCGGATCCACCCCGAAAGGGAGCGTCAATGACCGCAACCGCCCCGCCCGCCGACCCGGCCGAGGTCGTCGGCACGCGCATGTCGCGTCGGGAGGTTCTCCAGGCCCTCTCCGGCCTGATGGTGGGCATGTTCGTGTCCATCCTCGCCTCCACGGTGGTGGCGAACGCGCTGCCGCGGATCATCGCCGATCTGCAGGGCAGCCAGACCGTCTACACCTGGATCGTCACCAGCGAACTGCTCGCCATGACGGCGACCGTGCCACTGTGGGGCAAGATGGCCGACCTGTACAGCAAGAAGCTGCTGATCCAGCTCTCGCTGGGGCTGTTCGTGGTGGGTTCGCTGATCGCGGGCTTCACGCCGAACGTGGAGGTGCTGCTGGTCAGCCGGGTCGTGCAGGGCATCGGCGCCGGTGGCATGACGGCGCTGGCCACGATCGTCATGGCGGCGATGATCCCGCCGCGTGAGCTGGGCCGCTACGCCGGCATCTTCGGCGCGGTCTTCGGTGTCGGCACCATCGCCGGTCCGCTGATCGGCGGCCTCCTCGTCGACACGTCGTGGCTGGGCTGGCGGTGGTGCTTCCTGATCGGGGTGCCGTTCTCCATCCTGTCCATCGTCCTGCTGCAGCGCACCCTGCACCTGCCCGTCGTCCGCCGCACGGTGAAGATCGACTGGTTGGGCGCGGTGCTGATCACCTCGGGCGTCTCCACGCTGCTGATCTGGTCTTCGCTGGCGGGCAACAAGTTCGCCTGGACCTCGGGCTGGACGGCTGCGATGGTCACCGGCGGTGTGGTCCTGCTGGCGCTGGCGGTCCTCGTCGAGTCGCGGGCGGCGGAGCCGATCGTCCCGCTGGACATCTTCCGCAACCGCACGGTCTCGCTGGCCACCGTCGCCAGCGTGCTGGTCGGCGTCGCGATGTTCGGCGGCACCGTCTTCCTGTCCCAGTACTTCCAGATCTCGCTGGGCAAGTCGCCGACCGTCGCGGGCCTGATGAGCCTCCCGATGATCTTCGGTCTGCTCGTCTCGTCCACGATCGCCGGCCAGCTCATCACGAAGTTCGGCCGGTGGAAGGCCTACCTGGTGGCCGGCGCGGCGGTGATGACCGTCGGGATGCTGCTCCTGGGCACCATCGACGCCCGCACCAGCGTGGTCGTCCTGTCGATCTACATGGCCGTGCTGGGCATCGGCGTCGGCATGCTCATGCAGAACCTCGTGCTCGCCGCGCAGAACGACGTGCCGGCCCACGAGCTCGGCGCCGCCACCTCCGTGCTGACCTTCTTCCGCAGCATGGGCGGGGCCATCGGGGTCAGCGCGCTCGGCGCCGTCCTGGCCAACCGGGTGACCTCGCTGATGACCGAGAAGCTCGGCCCGGCCGCGGCGACCGGCGGCGGCTCCGCGGAGGTGCCCGACCTGTCCACCCTGCCCGAGCCGGTGCTGCGCATCGTGCAGGACGTGTACGGCATCGCCACCGCCGACCTGTTCCTGGTCGGCGCGCCCATCGCGGCGCTCGCGCTGGTCGTCGTGCTGTTCATCAAGGAGAAGCCGCTGCACACCCTCAGCGGCGACGAGCGCCGCGCCCAGGAGGAGGCGGCCGCGCAGGTGCCGGTGCACTGAGCGGTACCACGGTGACGGGGGCGGGCCGGTCGACCCGCCCCCGTTCCATGTCCGCCGGCGGTCCGGCCGCCCATCGGTGCCGGCCGGCCTCCGCACTGGTCACGCGGTATTCGCGAGTTCAAACTCCGCTGTTGTCACGACTTCGGGGTGGGAAACTCACCGCCGATCGATGACTCATCGCACTTCGCACGCCTCTCGGCCGTCCGCAGGATGGACCTCAACCGACCAGGCGGCGGAGGCAGGCGACATGGATGAACGGTACGACTCGTACTGCGCGGTCGATCCGCTCTTCTACGACTCGTTGGCCAGCGCGAGCACCGTGGTCGCCGGCTACGCGACGGACCGCCCGGTGCCGGACGGCTGGGAGTGCGAGGTCAAGGACGACTGGCTGATCCACGGCCCGGTCGACGGCTCGCTCCCCCAGCAGGGTTGGAAGATCCACGTGTCGGCCCGGTTGGACAACGCCGAACGGGTGCTGACCCGGGTGATGGACTACTGCCAGCCGCGCGGCATCCCGTTCAAGCACCTGCGCGGGCCGCGGATGCTGCTCATGCGCAACAGCAAGTACGCCCGCCGTGCCGCCAGCGGCAAGTTCATCACGGTCTACCCCCGCGACGACGCCGAGCTGGAGCTGACCGCCAAGGAACTGGCGGCGCTGCTCGACGGCGAGCAGGGGCCGTACATCCTCAGCGACCTGCGCTACGGCGACGGCCCGGTCTACCTGCGCTACGGCGGCTTCGCCGCCCGGTACTGCCTCTCCCCGGACGGGCAGGTGGTGCCGGCCATCGAGGACGCGAGCGGCAGCCTGGTGCCGGACCGCCGCGACCCGGTCTTCCACGTGCCGGAGTGGGTCACCCTGCCCGACTTCCTCGCCCCGCACCTGGCCGCCCGCAACGCGGCGAGCACCACCGAGCTGCCGTACCGGATCGAGAAGGTGATCCACTTCTCCAACGGCGGCGGCCTGTACGAGGCGCGGGACACCCGCACCGGGGACCGGGTCGTGTTGAAGGAGGCCCGGCCGTACGCGGGACTGGACGCCACCGGCGCGGACGCGGTGACCCGGCTACGGCGGGAGGCCGAGGTGCTGCGGCAGCTCACGGACGTGCCGCACCTGGTGCGGGTGCACGACGAGTTCAGCTTCGGCGGGCACGAGTTCCTGGCCCTGGCGTTCGTCGAGGGCCGCCCGCTCAACCAGCTCGTGGTGGAGCGCTACCCGCTGGTCCACCCCGACGCCGACCGGGCCGCGTACACCGGCTGGGCGTTGGACGTGCACCGGCAGGTGACCGAGGCGGTGGACGCCATCCACGCCCACGGGATCGTCTACGGCGACCTGCACATGTTCAACATCATGGTCGGCGACGACGGGACCGCCACGCTGGTCGACTTCGAGGTCGCCGCGCCCGCCGACGCGACGGGCCGGCCGGCGCTGCGCAACCAGGCCTTCGCCGCCCCGCGCGACCGCACCGGCTTCGACGTCGACCGCTACGCCCTGGCCTGCCTGCGGCTGGCGCTCTTCCTGCCGCTGACGGCCATGCTGCGGCTCGCCCCGGAGAAGGCGGCGCACCTGGCCGACGTGGTGGCCGAGAACTTCCCCGTGCCCCGGGACCTGCTCGACGAGACGGTCGCCGTGATCATCGGCGGCCGGGCCGAGGCGCCGGACGGCCACGCCGGGACGCCGGACGAACGCGTCGCGGTGCCGGCGGGCACCAGTGGCGCCGTCCGGATCGACCCGGACGACTGGCCGGGACTGCGCGACCGCCTCGCCGCCGCGATCGTCGCCAGCGCCACCCCGCACCGCGACGACCGGCTCTTCCCCGGCGACATCCGGCAGTTCGCGGGCAGCGACGGCGGGCTGAACCTCGCCCACGGTGCGGCCGGGGTGCTCTGGGCGTTGCACACGAGCGGCGCGCCCACCGAAGCGGAGCACGAGCGGTGGCTGATCGACCGGGTACGCGAACCCGCCTCCGGCAGCCGGCTCGGCTTCTACGACGGGCTGCACGGCATCGCGTACGTGCTGGACCGGCTCGGGCACCGCGACGGGGCGCTGCGGCTGCTGGACCTCTGCCTGGACCAGCCGTGGACGGACCTGGGCAACGACCTGATGGGCGGCCTCTCGGGCGTCGCGCTGAACCTGACCCACTTCGCCGGGGTCACCGGCGAGCGGCGGTACGCCGACGCCGCCCGGCAGGCGGTCGACCTGGTCGTCGAGCGGCTGGGCGACGTCGACTCGGTGGCCGAGGTCAGCGGCGGCCGGCACCCGTACGCGGGACTGACCCGCGGCGGGGCCGGGGTGGCGCTGATGCTGCTGCGCAGGTACGAGCTCGACCACGACCCGGTGCTGCTCGACCACGCCGCCACCGCGCTGCGCCAGGACCTGCGCCGATGCGTGCAGCGCGACGCCGGCCACCTGGAGGTCAACGAGGGCTGGCGGACCATGCCGTACCTCGCCGAGGGCAGTGTCGGCATCGGCCTGGTGCTCGACCAGTACCTGCGCCACCGCCCGGACCAGCGGTTCGAGACCGCGGCGGCGGCGATCCGGCGCTGCGCCGACTCCCCGTTCTACGCCCAGTCCGGCCTCTTCGCCGGCCGGGCGGGGATCGTCACCTACCTGGCCGGGCGGGGCGAGTACGACCCGGCACGGCAGCAAGCCCGGTTGCTGAGCTGGCACGCCCTGCCGTACCGGGGGCTGACCGCCTTCCCCGGCGACCAGTTGCTGCGGCTCTCCATGGACCTGGCCACCGGCACCGCCGGCGTGCTCACCGCCCTCGCGGCGACCCGCCCGGCGGCGGCCACCCGGCTGCCGTTCCTGACGCCGTTGCCCGAGGCGAGGCCGCCGTCGGAGGCGGGGCCGCTGCCGGCCGCGACGCCGGCGGGATCGGCCGGCTGACCGGCCACCGAAGCTCCCCGGGTCACCCCGGGGCCGACCGACCCGACTCATGTGGAAGGAGGTGCAACGACATGGCCCTGCTCGACCTCCAGGGGATGGAACTGCCGGCCGCCGAGCGTACCGGTGGCGGCAGCCGCGCCAGCCTGCTGCTCTGCGGCGACAGCTCGCTGAGCGTCACCACCTGCAACTGAGGTGGCGGTCGTCGACCCGACGACCACCCGAGAAGCCCAACTCCGCACCACGAGAGAAAGAGGAACCGACATGGCTCTGCTCGACCTCCAGGGAATGGAACTGCCGGCCGCCGAGCGCACCGGTGGCGGCAGCCAGGCCAGCCTGCTGCTCTGTGGCGACAGCTCGCTGAGCGTCACCACCTGCCACTGACGATCAGTTCGCCTGGCCCCGGGCCGGTTCACGCCGGTCCGGGGCCGCGGCGTGAAAGAGGTGTGATGACCCCGGCCGACCGGCTCCTGCTGCGCGCCGTCGGGTCCGCCGGCTGGTGGACCCCGGTGCTGGCCGTGGTCGCGGTGGTCGGCGTGGCGGCCGAGCTGGCGCTGCCCGCGACCCTGGGCCGCGCCGTCGACGCCGCCGTCGGTACGGCGCCGGGCGCCTCGTCCGGCCACTGGCTCGCCGCGGTGGTCGGGCTGATCGCCGTGCTGGTCGCCACCGACGCGGTACGGGACTACGGCACGGGCGCGGCCACCGCCCGTTCGGTGGCCGGGCTGCGGCACACGCTGGCCCGACACGTCTTCGCCCTCGATCCACGGATCGCGGCCCGCCGTCCGGTGGGCGACCTGGTGGGCCGGCTGGTGGGCCAGGTGGCCGACGCCGGGCAGGCCGCCCCGACCGTCGTACTGGCCGGCACGGTGCTGCTGCCGCCGCTGGGCAGTCTGGTGGCGCTCACCCTGATCGACCCGTGGCTCGGCCTCACCTTCGTGGTGGGGCTCCTGCTGCTCGGCGTGCTGCTGCGCAACTTCGTCGCCGACGCCTCGACCGCGGTCGCCGGCTACCAGCAGGCCCAGGGGGAACTCGCCGGCCGGATGGTGGAGGCGCTCGCCGGGGCGCGGACCATCGCCGCCGCCGGCACCGCCGAACGGGAGGTCGCGCGGGTGCTGACGCCGGTCGCCGCGCTGCGCGCGCACGGCGCGCGGACGTGGACCGTGCTGGCCGGCGCGGCGACCCGCGGCGCGGTGGTCAACCCGCTGCTGCAACTGGCCGTCGTCGCCGTCGGCGGGCTGTCGCTGGCCGCCGGGCGGATGACCCCCGGCGAGCTGCTGGCCGCCCTCCAGTACGCGGCGCTCGGCGCCGGCCTGGGCACCGTGGTCGGCGCCCTGAACAAGGCGGTCCGGGTCCGGGCCGGCTGCCGGCGCGCGGCCGACGTGCTGGGCGAGCCGGTCCGCCGGTACGGCACCCGGACGCTGCCCCCCGGACCGGGCGAGCTGGAGCTGCGGGAGGTGAGCGTGCGGGGCGACGACGGGCGTCCGCTGCTCGACCGGGTCGACCTGCGGGTCCCCGGCGGGACGCTGCTCGTCGTCGTCGGGCCGTCCGGGGCGGGCAAGTCGTTGCTCGCCGCCGTCGCCGGACGGCTGCGCGACCCGGACTCCGGTGAGGTACGCCTGGACGGCGTGCCGCTGCCCGAGCTGGCCCCGGCGGCGCTGCACGCGGCGGTGGGTTACGGGTTCGAGCGGCCGGTGCTGGTCGGTGACACGGTCGGCGAGGCGGTCGGGTGCGGTGCCGACCCGGTGCCGGTGAGCAGGGCGGCGGCCATCCACGACTTCGTCGAGCGGCTGCCCGAGCGGTACCGCACGCCGCTGGCCGAGGTCGCCATGTCGGGCGGGGAACGGCAGCGGCTCGGGCTGGCCCGCGCGCTGCGCGCCGGACGGCTGCTGGTCCTCGACGACGCCACGTCCAGCCTGGACACCGTCACCGAGTACCGGGTGACCCGGACGCTGACCGGGCCGGGCGACCGGCGTACCCGGATGGTGGTCAGCCACCGGGTCGGCATGGCCGCGCGGGCGGACCTGGTGGCCTGGGTGGACGGTGGGCGGCTCCGCGCGGTCGGCCCGCACCGGGTGCTGTGGGACGACCCGGACTACCAGGCGGTGTTCCGGGCGTGAGCACGGTCGGCGAGGTGACCCGGGCGGCGCTGCGGGCGCGCCGCGCCGAGCTGTGCCGGTTGGCGGGCTGGTCGGTGGCCGAGGCGTTGCCGGCGGGGCTGGCCGGACTGCTCACCGCACGGGCCGTCGACGACGGCTTCCTGGCCGGGCGCCCGGCGACCGGGCTGCTCTGGTTGGGCCTGCTCGCGGCCGCCGTGCTCATCGGCGCGGTCGGCACCAACCGGGCGTACGCGCTGCTCGGGGACGTGGTGGAGCCGTTCCGCGACGACCTGCTGCGCCGGGTGGTCGCCGGCGCGCTGGAAGGGGCGACGGGTGGTCGCGGCGACGACGCGGCGGTGGCCCGGCTGACCCACCAGGTGGAGATGGTGCGGGACACCTACGCGGGCCTGTTGATGGTGGTGCGCGGCTTCCTGTTCGCCGCCGGCGCCGCCGTCGTCGGCCTGTTCTCCCTGTCAGCGCCGGTCGCGTTGCTGGTGACGGTGCCGGTGCTGGCCGGCCTGGGGCTGTTCGCGGCGGCCCTGCCGGCGATGATCGCCCGGCAACGGCAGTACGTGCTGGCCGACGAGCGGCTGGGCCGGGTCGCGGTCACCGCCGTGGCCGGCCACCGCGACGTCACGGTGAGCGGCGCGCGGGACCGGACCACCCGGTGGGTCGGCGGGTACGTCGACGACCAGGCGCGGGTGGAGCGACGGTTGGCCACCATGGCCGCGACCCGGGGGTTGACCCTGGCCGTGGGCGGGTGGGTGCCCGTGCCGGTGGTGCTCCTGGCCACCCCGTGGCTGGTCCGGCAGGGGCTCGGGCCGGGCGCGGTGCTCGGCGCCCTGGTCTACGTCGTGCGTGGCGTGCAACCCGCCCTGCACACCCTCGTCCAGGGCGTGGCCGCCGGCGGGCTGCGCTTCGCCGTCACCCTCGACCGGCTGCTGCGCGGGGACGTCCCGGTACGCACCCCGGCGCCGGCCACCGCCCGGGTCCCGCGGCAGACCGCGCCGGCGCTGTCCCTGCGCGGGGTGACCTTCCGGTACGGCCCGCAGGCCGACCCGGTGCTCGACGGACTCGACCTCGACGTGCCGGCCGGGGACCACCTGGTGATCGTGGGCGCGAGCGGGATCGGCAAGTCCACCCTGGCCGGGCTGATGGCCGGGGTGCTGTCGCCGCAGGCCGGCACGGTGCGCGTCGGTGGGGTGCCGGTGGCCGGCGCCACGCCGGCGGAACTGGCCGACCGGCGTGTCCTGATCCCGCAGGAGGCGTACGTCTTCACCGGCACCGTCCGGGAGAACCTGACGTACCTCCGGCCCGACCTGCCGGATCCGGCGATCACCCGGGCGGCGACCCGGCTGGGGCTGACCGGGTTGGTGGACCGCCTCGGCGGCTACGACGCGACGCTGCGCCCGGCGGACCTCTCCGCCGGGGAACGTCAGCAGCTGGCCCTGCTGCGGGCCTGGCTCTCCCCCGCGCCCCTGATGATCCTCGACGAGGCGACCTGCCACCTGGACCCGGCGACCGAGGCGCGGCTGGAGGAGGCCTTCGCCGACCGGCCCGGCACGCTGGTGGTGATCGCGCACCGGGTCAGCTCGGCGCTGCGCGCCCGCCGGGTGCTGCTGCTCGACGGGCGGGCCGCGCTGCTCGACAGCCACCGGGGCCTGCTGCACCGCTCGGCCGCGTACCGGGAACTGGTCGGCTACGGGGAGGCGGACCTGCTCAGATCCAGCCCGACTCCCGGGCGATCCGCACCGCTTCCAGCCGGGTACGCGCGCCGGTCTTCGCCATGATCCGGGACAGGTGGTTGCGCACCGTCCCGGCGGACAGGACCAGGCGCTCCGCGATGTCCCGCACCGGATGGCCCTCGGCCACCACGTCGAGCACCTCCCGCTCGCGCGGGGTCAACGGGCTGTCGGCGACCGCCAGCGCCGCGACCACCAGGTCGGGGTCGAGCACGATCTGACCGTCGGCGAGCCGCCGGACCCCCTCGACGATCCGCCCGGGGGCCACGTCGTGGCTGAGGAAGCCGATCCGTCGACAGTGTTCGGCGAGTACCGGACCGAGCCGGGCGGCGCGGCGCTGCTGGACCAGGACCAGCAGCCGCCCGGGCGGGCCGCCGTCCGGACGGCCGGCGGGCCGTTCGGACGCCAGATCGCCGAGTTGGTCCGCCGTGACCAGGTCGCCGTCGACGACGGCGACGTCGGGACGCTCGGCTCGCAGGGCGGACCGCAGCTCGTCCGGCGTGTCCGCCTCGCCGACGACGTCGATGTCGTCCTCGGCGTCGAGCAGCTGGGCGAGCGCGCCGCGGACGAGCGCACCCTTGAGCGCGAGCAGAGTGCGGACCATGCAGACTCCCCGTCATCAACCCCCGTTGTTGACGTCACGTGCGCGAACGATGACGCACGGTCAGGAATCCTATTGAAATCGGCTCCGGCGCGACACCCCGGTCCGCGTGTCAGATCCAGCCGGCGTCCTGGGCGCGCTGGATCGCGTCCCACCGGCTCCGCCCGCCCGTCTTGCGCAACAGGGTCGACACGTGGTTCCGGACGGTGCCCGGGGCCAGGTGGAGCCGGGCGGCGATCTCCTTCGTGCGCAGTCCCCGGGCGGCGGCAGCAGCGACCTCCCGTTCCCGCTCGCTGAGCGGGTTCACCGCCGCGTCGAGCGCGGCCAGCGCGGTCAACGGATCGATCATCAGCTGCCCGTCGGCGATCGCGCGGAGCTGGTCGATCAGCTCCTCCGGCGGCACGTCCTTGGCGATGACCCCGCGCACCCGGGCACCGAGCGCCCGGCGCAGCACCCGCGCGGTGCGCCGGGCGGTCAGCACGACCACGGCACATTCCGGCATCCGAGCGTGCAGGCGTCCGGTCAGGGCCGACGGATCGCGCACCGCGTCGAGGTCGACCAGGGCGAGGTCGGGCCGCGTGGCGGCGACCGCCTCCGCGACGCCCTCGGCCGGGTCGCACTCCCCCGCCACCTCGAAACCGGGTGCGCCGGCCAGGACCGCGGCCACGGCGGTACGCAGCAGCCCCGGCTCCCCGACCACCACGACCCGGACCGTCGCCCGCTCCCTGACGTCCGCCGGCCGGGCCGGCCTGGGCAGTGTCTCGTCCAGTACGTCGTCCACCGGGTCACTGTGCCCCCGGGGCCACCCACCCATGCGTCCTTCCCGGATCGCGGCGGACTGGCGTCCGCCCAGGCGATGCAGGCGGGGCGGAACCCGCGCCTACGTGCCGATCCGGCGTGGTTCGAGCCGGGTGGCCGCCGGCCCGGTGAACTGCCAGAACTCCTTCGGCAGTTGGGCGACGAAGTCCCCGTACTCCTTCTCGCTGACCGCCGCACGCAGCGTGTCCAGCACCGCGCGCGCACCATCGGTCGCCGTCTGAAGATTTACCGCAGCCCGTGCCTGGATCCGCTCGAAGAATTCGGCGAGCCCGAACGGTACGGAACCTTCGTCGGCTGCGGACAGGTGGACCCGCAGCTCCTGGGGAAGCTGCGCGGCGAGGTCCCGGGCCTGGCCACCACTGATCCGTTCCGCCAACGCCTCCAGCGTGGCACGGGTGACGGGCTCGGCCTGCGACGGCAACACCCCAGGTCGTGACGCCACCGCCTGGATGAACTCCGCGTGGTTCACCTCGGACCTCCTCTCGCACCGGACCGTGCGGGTACCCGCGAGCGGATGGCCGAAACGGGTCGGTCCCGGCGCGGGGCCGCTTCCCACCAGTGCTGCATCGCGGGTCCGGAATCCCCTCAGACCGCGGCGCGCGCCGCCGCGACGATGGCGCTGACCCCGATCCCCGCCTGGTCCATCAGCTCCGTCGGCGTCCCGGAGGTGGGCAGCCCGCGTACCGCCAGGTGGGTCAGCCGGAACGGCTCGGCGAGGTCGGCCAGTGATTCGAGGACGGCCGAGCCCAGGCCACCCTCGGGGTAGTGGTCCTCGACGACCACCAGCCGGCCGCCGGTGTCCCGGACGGCGGCGAGCAACCGCTCCCGGTCCAGCGGCTTGACCGAGTAGAGGTCGATGACCCGGGCGTTGATCCCGGCGGCGGCCAGCTCGTCGGCGGCGGCCAGGCAGTTGTGCACCGTCACCCCGGCCCCGATCAGCGCCACCCGGTCGTCGTCGCCGCCGCGCAGCAGCTTGCTGCCGCCCACCGGGAAGGGTTCGTCGTTGTCGTAGAGCACGGGGTGCCCGCCCCGGGTGGTGCGCAGGTAGTTGACGCCCTTGCGGTCGACCATCTGGGCGACGAGAGCGGCGCAGGAGACGGCGTCGCTGGGATAGAGCACCGTGGACCCCTGGACGGCGCGCATGGCGGCCAGGTCCTCCAGCCCCATCTGGGAGGGACCGTCCGCCCCGATCTCCACGCCCGCGTGGGACCCGGACAGGGCGATGTCGGCCCGGGAGACGGCGGCCATCCGGACGAAGTCGTAGGCGCGGGAGAAGAACGCCGCGAACGTCGAAGCGAAGGGGCGGTACCCGCGCACCTGCAACCCGACCGCCGCGGCGACCATCTGCTGCTCCGAGATGAACATCTCGAAGTAGCGGTCGGGATAGGCGTCGGTGAACCGGTCGGCGCGAGTGGAGTCGCTGACCTCACCGTCGAGGACGACCACCTCCGGCCGGACGCCCACCGCGCGCAGCGCGTCACCGTACGCGTTGCGGGTGGCGACCTTCGCGCCCCGGTCGTAGCGCGGCAACTGGATGGGCTGAGCTGCGGGGGCGCCGGTGGGCGGGGCGGGCTCGGGCTGCGGCCCGGTGACGCGGATCTGGCGTACCCCGCCGAGAGCGTCGACGGCCCGCTCGGCGAGATCGGGCTTCAGCGGCTTGCCGTGCCAGTCCGGCTTGTTCTCGATCTCGGGTACGCCCTTGCCCTTGACCGTGCGGGCCAGCACGACGGTGGGACCGGTCGCCTGCCGGGCCCGGCCGAACGCGTCGTCGATCGCGGCCAGGTCGTGACCGTCGACGACGATCGCCTGGCAGCCGAACGCCTCGACCCGCCGCCGGTAGGTGTCCAGATCCCACTCCAGCTCGGTCGGCCCCCGCTGCCCCAACCGGTTCACGTCGACCAGCACGGTGAGGTTGCGCAGCCCGTAGTGGCCGGCCTTGTCCAGCGCCTCCCAGACGGAGCCCTCGGCCGTCTCGCTGTCGCCGCAGAGCACCCACACGTGGTACGGCAGCTGATCGAGGTACCGGCCGGCCAGCGCGATACCGACCCCGACCGGCAGTCCCTGACCGAGCGAACCGGTGGCGACGTCGACCCAGGGCAACGCCGGGGTGGGATGCCCCTGCAGACGCGACCCGAACCGGCGGTAGGTGTCGACCAGCTCCTGGTCGCTGATCGCACCCACCGCCTTGAAGACCGCGTACAGCAGCGGCGAGGCGTGGCCCTTGGAGAAGATCAGGTGGTCGTTGGCGCGGTTGCCCGGCTCCGCCCAGTCGTAGCGCACGTGCCGGGAGATCAGCACCGCCAGCAGGTCGGCGGCGGAGAGGCTCGACGTCGGATGCCCGGACGCGGCCCTGGTGCTGCACCGGATCGCGTCCACCCGCAGCTGGGCGGCGAGCTCACCCAGCTGGGTGAGCTGCTCCTCGTCGAGAGTCCGCTCTGCTTCCATCGTCACCGGTATCGCCTCCAGCGATCGGCCCTTCGGCCAGCCCTCGGTGCCGGGCCGTCCGGCCGATCGACCGGGCCGCTCGCCGCTGACCGGCTCCGCACCTACGGTAGCCAGGAAACCGGGTCGCCATCCGGTAACCACCGATATGCCGGCCTGAGTCCCGAAGCTCACCTCGCGACCGGGCGGCGCGGGCCCGCCGGGGGTGTCCGGGCGCGCACCGCCGTTTGCCATGGTGGTGCACGGGTAGATGCCGCCATTGGCCAAGAGGAGGGCTCCGACCGTGGACAGCAACGACTTCATCGGCATGGTGGCGAAGCGCGCGAACACGTCGTCGGCGCGAGCGACCGCTCTCACCCAGGCCACGCTGCGGACCTTGGCGGAACGGATAGACGGGGGCGAGGCTCGTGACCTCGCCACCCAGCTTCCCGAGGACCTCAAGGCGTACGCGTTCGCCTCCAGCGAGACCGGCGAGCGGTTCGGACTCGATGTCTTCGTGCAACGGGTCAGTGGACGCGCCGAGGTGGAGCCGGCGCTGGCCGAGATCGGCATGCGGGCGGTGTTCGACACCCTCCGCGAGACCATCCCACCCGGCGACTACGACGACGTGGTATCCCAGCTCCCGGCGGAACTCGGCCAGGTCGCCAACCCGGTGGCGCCCTTCGACGGGCGGCGCGCCCGCGGCTAGGCGCCGAAGTGCTGGTATTGACGATCTCTCCGCACTGAAGGACGGAGATTCCCTCCACGCTGCGCGTGGAACACGCGGCGTCCGGGAGGATTCCTGCTTCCTCGCGCGGCGCCGGCACGAGTGCCGGTCTTACCTGCGCTCCACAGGCGTTTAGGCTCTCGGCGCGTCCCGCCGCGAGCACGTTCATGGCCGCGTTGACGTCCCGGTCGTGGGTGCTGCCGCAGGGGCAGTCCCACGCTCGGACGTTGAGCGCCATTTTGTCGTTGATCCGGCCGCAGTCCGAGCACATCCGGGTGGACGGGAAGAACCGATCCACCCGGGCAAAGGTGCGCCCGTACCGGGCGGCCTTGTACTCCAACATGGCGGTGAAGCTGGCCCATCCTGCGTCGTGCACGGACTTGGCGAGCCGGGTCCGACCGAGACCGACGACGCAGATGTCCTCGACGTACACCGCTTGGTTGTCGCGGATGATCGTCGTGGAGAGTTTGTGCTGCCAGTCTCGTCGGGTGTCGGCCACCCGCGCGTGGGCGCGGGCGACCTTGACGACGGCCTTCTTGCGGTTCTGGCTGCCCCGCTGCTTGCGGGACAGGTCTTGCTGCAACCGGCGCAGCTTGCGGGCCGCGCGGCGTAGGAACTTCGGGGCGGCGACCTTCGTGCCGTCGGAGAGGACCGCGAAGTGGGTCAGCCCCAGGTCGATGCCCACCTCGGCCCCGGCTGGCGGCAGCGTCTCGTCCTGCGTGGTCTGCACGACGAACGACGCGAAGTACCGGCCCGCTGCATCCTTGATGATCGTCACACTGGACGGTGCGGAGGGCAGCGTCCGCGACCAGCGCACCTCCAGGTCGCCGATCTTCGGCAACCTGAGTCGGCCGTTGTCGAGGACCCTGAACCGGGCGTTGGCGGTGAAGCGGATGGCCTGCCGGTTGTCCTTGCGGGAACGGAACCGTGGCGGCGCGATCTTGCGGCCCTTGCGCTTGCCCGAGATCGAGGCGAAGAAGTTGCGGTACGCCGCGTTCAGATCGGCCAGGGCCTGTTGCAGGACAACCGAGGACACCTCGGAAAGCCACGCCCGCTCCGGGGTCGCCTTGGCTGCGGTGACCCGCTTGGACAGTTCGGCGTCCGACAGGTACGGCAGACCCTGCTCGCGGGCTTCCTGCCGCGCCCGCAGTCCGTCGTTGAACACCACCCGCGCGCACCCGAACGCTCGAGCCAGCGCTTCCTGCTGACTCGGCGTCGGGTAGACGCGGTAGTTGTAACGAAGCCGCACGTACAAAACGTACCACATGTACTATCGCCGGATGGACGATGCACCCCAGGTCGCGGTGAGCGACGCCCGCAAGGAAATCGGCAAGCTGATCGACGCGGCCCACTACGCCGGGCAGCACACCATCCTGGCGAAGAACGACGAACCACGCGCCGTTCTCGTGCCGTACCGGTGGTACATCGAACAGCGCAACCGCCCGGTTTAGGGGCACTGCTCGGGCCTTGGCGGCCCTCCCAGCGCGGGCCTTCACCCCCGCCCTCAAAGGGGCGGGGCACTGGCCCGCATCCCGGTCGGGTACTGGTTGTCGCCGCAGCCGTAGATCGCCTGGGAGACGTTGTTCTGCGCGCAGTAGTACGGCCCGGCGGCGAAGATCGCCGCGCCCCGGATCCGGGACGAGTAGGCGACGTGCAGCTGGGTGGCCATGTAGCCACCGGAGGAGACGCCGGCGACGTAGACGCCGGAGACGTTGTACGCCCGCAGCGACCCGGAGACCGGGGCCTTGGTGGACGGGGTGGCGGCCTGGGCGGGGGCGGTGGTGGTCAGGACCAGCAGCAGGACGGCGGCGAGGACGGTGGTGGCTTTCAGCGGTGTCTTCACAACGCTCTCCTGTCCGGGAGCGCCGGCGGTGGTGTCGGCGTGCGCAGACGCTAACGTGACATAGACCTCACTGGATATGAGCGGGGCCGACACGTCGGGCGGCGCCGGTGTGTAGCCCTCGCCCATTCGGGAAGCTGCCGATGCCGCCATTCCGGGCCCGTTCCTAGCGCGCCGCGCAACCCCGCGGCAAGTAGCGCGTCGGGTCCCCGTCAGCAGAAGGACCTGAGTGGACGCTCAGCCCGTCCGCTCAGCGCCCCACCCCGCACCGTCGGCCCGATGGTTGTCAGACCGCCGGCCGAAACCTTCCCCCTGATGCGCCGGTGTCCGAACCGACCCCCGATGACTTGAATTCAAGGGGCAGAAAGTCTCCTCGGCACACCACCGGCCGACCCGCCGCGCAGGTGGCATCGAGGGCGAAGGGACCACCATGACCGTTCCGTCCAGCCTGCCCCTGGTGCTCTGCGGCCCCATCGTGCGCCGGGTCGACCCGACCAGTGCCACCGTCTTCGTCGCCCTGAAGGCGGACTGCACGGTGACGCTGACCGTCTTCGCGGTGGGCCCGGGCCCGGGTTTCGCCAGGGGCGCGACCGTGGGTACGGCCAGCCGCACGACCGTACGCCTCGCCGACCGGCTGCACGTCGTCGCGGTGACCGTCGCCGGGGTCACCCTCCAGCCCGGCACCCTCTACGGCTACGACCTGTCCTTCTCCGGCGGCGCGAGCGCCGGCAGCCTCTTCGACGCCGAAGTGGTGGCGGCCGACGCGGCCACCGCCCGGAAGGCGATGACGTACCAGGGGCACCCGCAGGCGCCCGGCGCGGTGCCGGCGTTCCCCACCTTCGCCACCCCGCCGGCCGACCCGAACCGCCTGCGGATCTTCCACGGGTCGTGCCGCAAGCCGCACGGCGAGGGGTACGACGCGTTCCCCGCCCTCGACCCGATCATCGCGACGGCCGGCGGTGACCCGCTGCTCCGGCCGCACCAGCTGGTGCTCGGCGGCGACCAGATCTACGCCGACGACGTGGCCGACCCGCTGATCGCGCTGGTCCACGGCCACCCCGCGGTCCCCGCCAGCGGCAGCGAGCCGGAGGTGCCCGCGTACCTCGGGGTGGCGGCGCGGCTCGGCCTGGCGCCGGAGACGCTGCCGATCGGGACCAGCGCACAGCCCACCGACGCGGCGTACCTACCGGGGAAGCGGGCCACCACGATCGAGCGGGACGCGAAGTTCACCTCCGGCGCAGCCGACAGCCACCTGATGTCGCTGCGCGAGTACCTGTGCATGTACCTGATGGTCTGGTCGGACGTGCTGTGGCCGGAGAGCTGGCCGGCGTTCGAGCACGTGCTGCCCGCCGACACCCGGATCCTGAAGGACCCGCAGGACCGCCGGCCGGGCGAAACGGTGTACGACCTGATGCGCGCCGGCCGGGCGTACACGCCGAGCGCCCAGCAGAAGGAGATCATCGGCCGGTACGAGCGGTGGCAGCGGCAGGCGCTGGGCCTGCGGGCGTTCCGGACCGGGCTGGCGGCGGTGCGCCGGCAACTGGCGAACGTGCCCACGCTGATGGTCGCCGACGACCACGAGGTCACCGACGACTGGAACATGACCCGCTCCTGGGTGACCGACGCGGTGGTGAACGCCCCGCTGGGCCGGCGGATCGTGCGCAACGCGATGGCCGCGTTCGCGGTGTTCCAGGCCTGGGGCAACACCCCGGACCGGTTCGCGGAGGCGGGCGCGGCGGGTGAGCCGGGGCGGGCAACGCTGGCGGCGCTGCGCGGCTGGTCGGCGACCCCTGGCGACGCCGACGACCAGGCGATGCGGACCCGGCTCGGCCTGCCCACGGGCGTGACGCCCGAGGGACGACTGGTCCGGCCGGCGGGCGCGCTGACCTACCACTACACGGTCACCTGGCCGCGCTACCAGCTCGTCGCGCTGGACACCCGCACCTGGCGGCAGTTCCCGGGCGGGGCCGGCCACCCGGGCGGGCTGCTGCTGGACGACGCACCCCTCGACGAAATGATCACCGGTGGCGGGGTGCTCGGCGACGACGCGGTGACCGTGGTCGCGCAACCGGTGGCGCTGTTCGGGGTGCCGATCCTGGAGCAGGTGGCGCAGCCGTTGGCCCGGGCGACCGCCGGCCGGTGGACGGCGGACGCCGAGGACGCGTGGGTGTCCAGCGACGCGGCCGTCCACAAGATTCTCGGGCGGTTGTTCGCCGCCGCGCCGGCCGGCCCCGACGGGGTACGCCGACGCCGGCTGGTGCTGCTCGGCGGCGACATCCACTTCGGCTCGGCCGAGCGGATCCGCTACTCGGCCGTCCTGCCGTACGGGTGCGGACCCGACCGGGCGAAGCCGTACCAGGGGGTCAACCGCACCGAGGGGGTGATCGCCGGCTTCGTCGCCAGCGCCCTGCGCAACGAGGACTGGAAGACCCGGGCGCTGCACAACGTCGGCTACGTGCCGCTGCTCGACGTCACCGGGCGGATCGACCTGGTGGGGTGGGCCAACGAACTGCCCGACAAGGAGGGGCAGCGGATGCAGGCCGGCCTGCAGGTGACCGTAGCCGCCGACGACGTCACCGGCTGGTGGGTGTCGGGGCGTCCCGCCGTCAGCGACATCGACGCGCTGCGCCGACTGATCCGGCAGCCGGACTGGAACGTGCACGTCGAGTTCGTCCGCCACGACGAGGCCGACCCGACGGTACGCCGCGACGGCACCCCCGAGTCGGTGGTGGACCCGGCAGGTCTGCCCCGCGACCAGGCCCTGGCCCAGTACCTGGCGGCGGCCCGCAACCTGGACCGTTACAAGGGATCGTGGGAGAGCGGCAAGGAGATCGTCGGCTACAACAACCTCGGCGAGATCACGTTCGACTGGCCCGCCGGCGAGTGCAAGTCGGCCACCCAGCGGCTCTGGTGGCACCTGCCGGGCGAGAAGCGCGCCGCCGCGCTGAGCACGTTCACCGTCGACCTCTCCTACGGCTGCTCGCTCACCGAGACCGCGCCCTACGGCGGCTGGCTGCTGCGCCCCGACGACCGGGACGCCACCGCCACCGCCAAGGCCCGCTACGACGGGGGGGAGCGCCCGGCCGTGCTGGTCACCGAGCGCTGGGTGAGCCGGTTGCAGCACGACCTGGCCACGCTGGGGTTCCTCACCCCGGGCGAGATCGACGGGGGGTACGGCATGGTCACCTACTGGGCGGTGCGCGAGTTCCAGACGTACGCCCGCGCCGCCCGTACCGCCGTCGAGGCGGCCGGGTCGACCGCGCCGCGCTGGTCGGACCGGCTGCAGCCGGTGGACGTGCCGGAGGCCGAGCGCTACCTCGGCCCGGTCAGCGGGGTGGCCGACCTGGCCACCCAGGTGGCGATGAAGCGGTGGCTGCAGAAGCGGTGGCGCTGCCCGGTGGTGGTGGAGTCCTGGCAGGTGGCCGGCGACAGCCCGCAGCGGTTGGCCGCGCCCAACGTGTGGATCTTCGACGAGGTGACCGCCGCCGACCAGCGGCTGTACTCGCGGGTGGTGACCGGCCGCCCGCCCGGCGCGGGCAGCGCCCCCGAGGGCCACCCGGAGCTGATCCGGCTGGGCTCCCACCGGCCGCACGTCACCGCCCCCGAGTGGTCCGGCCCGGTGCTCGCCGCCGAGTCGGAGCTGCTGCCCGAGGCCATCCTGCCCCGCCCGCAGGGGCACACCGCCGGCCCCACGCTGGGCGACCTGGCCGCCGCCATCGCGGCGGGCGGTGATCCGGGGGTACGCGCCGCGCGGCAACTCTCCACCTTCAAGGTGCTGCGCGCAGTGGCGGAGAACCGGGTGCCGGACGCCGCCGGCGGCTGGCTCGACTCGGTGGAGGCCTGCGACCCGGCGGTGATCCGGTTCGGCCCGTTCGGCTGGCGCGCGCACGGGCCGCTGGTCGCCCCCACCACGTTGCCGCCGGCGCTGGACATCGCCGCCGACCCCGGCGAGCTGTGGGCGTACCTGGCGTTCCTGCGCGCCACCGACCGCGACGCGTACGACGCCCTGGGCGGGCAGGGCGGCGTGACCGCCGTGCCGGGCTGGGGTCGAGACGGCGCGGGACTGCTCTTCACCGACCTGCGGGTCCTGCGGGCCCGAGCCGCGCAGGCCGACTCCACCGGGGCGGCCCGCGAGGGCATCGGCACCACCCTGGAGCTGCTCGGCCTGCGCTCCTGGCACTGGATGCACCGGTACGCCCTCGCGCTGCGCGGGCACGACGGAGTGCGGCGCGGGCTGTGGACGTTCGCCCGGCAGCGGCTGCACGACCTGCTCGCCACCGACTGGGACTCCCCCGACCCGGCGGTCACCCCGACGGTGGCGGACGTGCCCGCCGCCGACGGCACCCCCCGCCGGGCGCGGATCGGCGACCTGTTCACCTCCGAGCGGTCGGTGGCGGTGCTGGCCTGCTGGCAGCAGTACCGGGCGCACCAACTGGTCGCCCTCGGCCCACCCGCCTCGGCGGCGGAGAAACCCGAGTTCCGGACCCGCCCCCGCGCCGCCACCGAGCTGCACCAGGTGCTGGTGCGGGCGAAGACGCTCGGGCCGGACTTCGCCGGCGCGCCCACCGGCTGGACCGACGCGCACGAGACGGCGCTGGTCACCGCGGTCCGGCAGGTCGTCGCCGCCGACGGCGAGGTCGCCGCCGCGCTGGCCTCGGTGATCGGCTGGCCGTCCTGGCCGACCGGGCGGCGCTACACGCTGCCGGTGCCGGCGCTGCCCGCCGCCGAGCAGGGCCTCTCGGCGGCCCGCGGCTCGCTGCGACTGGACCTGGCTGACCTGCCGCGGGTGACGGCGTGACCGGGGCTGCGGCAGCCGCCGAGGACAGTGGCATGACCCGGGCCGCGGCGGCCGACGGCCGGGCCCGCCGGAGCGGCGGCCGGCAGCGGGACCGGCGGAGCGGACGGACAGGGGGACCGATGAGCGACCAGAAGAACGCCCTCGCGCTGCTGTGGGACGAGGTCCTGCTGCTGGCCGAGCCGCTGCTGTCGGCGTACGACCCGTGGCGGCGGGCCCGGCTGCTGCGCGCGCTGGGCTGGGATCTGGAGGCGGCCAGCGGGTTCGACGCCGCCCGGTTCGAGCAGTGGCTGGGCACCATCGGCGCCGCGCTGGACACCCTGTCCGCGGCCCGCGACGACCTGAAGCTGAGCAGCCTGGACGGGCTGCGCGCGCTCGGCGAGGCCGGCGGGAAGGCGTTCGGCCAGATCGGCGCGCTGCCGCCGGGGCTGCCCGAGGGGCTGCCCCCCGGCCTGCCCGCGGAACTCGCAGACGACCTGGTCGACCTGCTGGTGCTGACCTACCTGCTGCGCCGGATGCCCTGGTCGATCCCGTTGCTGGACCTGCTCGGCCTGGTCACCCCCGCCGCCGAGGCGCCGCCGAGCCCGCCGATGCCGCCCGGGGACGCCCCGATCCGGCTCCCCCGCCGCCGCGACGAACTGCACCTGGAACGCGTCGTCGACCTGGTCGCCGACCCCGGCGGCTACCTGCGCACGCTGTACGTCCCGGACGGCGTGACCACCCCGGAGGCGGTCGCCGAACTCTCCGCCCGGCTGCTGCCCCGGCTCGCCCGGGCCCTGCGCGCGCTCGGCCTCGACGCCGACCAGGGCGTCCGCCCCGACGTCGGGCCCAACCAGGGCGAGGTGGGCCGGCGGCTCGCCGACAACCTGCTGCGGCTGCGCTTCGGCGGGCTCCGCACCCCCGGCGGGCAGCCGCCGCCCGGAGCCGGTCTGGCCCCCTGGACCCCGACCTTCGGCATCGGGGCCACCCTCGGCCTCGCCAGCTGGGACGGACTGCTCACGGTGATCCTGGTCCCGACCGGCGAGGCACACCTGGAGGGCGCGATCGGCGACTGGAACGTGGCCACCGACCTCGCCGGCGCCGGACCGGCCATCGCCGTCAACACGGCCGGGGTGACCGTCAGCGGCGGCGCCGCCGCCGTGAAGTGGGTTGCGGAGATCGCCCGGATCGCCCCTGCCGGCCAGCCCGGCTGGGTACTCGGCGCCCCGGACGGCACCCACCTCGCCATCGGACAGGTCGTCGTCACCGGCCGGGCCAGCCTCGGCGCCGGCCGCGACGACGTCGAACTGGGCATCCGCGCCGGCCGCGCCGAGCTGGTGGTCCGCCCCGGCGACGGCGACGGGTTGCTGGCCAAGCTGCTGCCCGCCGACGGGCTCCGGGTCGGGCTCGACCTCGGTGTGGCCTGGTCGATGCGGACCGGCGCGCACCTGGCCGGGGCCGCCGCGCTGGCCGCCGAGTACCCGGTCCACCTGTCCTGGCACGGCATCGGGGTGGAGGGACTGCGGATCGCCCTGGAGGCGTCCACCGCCACCCGGGCGGTCAGCGTCGTCATCAGCACCACCATCCGCGCGGCGCTCGGACCGCTGCACGCCGTGGTGCAGAACATCGGCGTCCGCGCCGACCTGACCTTCCCGCCCGCCCTGCCCGCCGGCGACGGCACGCAGGCCCGCAGCGGCAACCTCGGGCCGGTCGACCTCACCCCCCGGTTCAAGGGGCCCGACGGGGTCGCGCTACGGATGGACAACGGCATCGTCTCCGGTGGCGGCTATCTCTTCGTCGACGAGGCCCGCGGCATGTACGCCGGCGCCCTGCAACTGGGCATGACCTCCACGACGCCCCTCGCGCCGATGAAGGGGTTCCGGCTCCAGGCCACCGCGATCCTCAACACCCGCAACCCGGACGGCAGCCGGCTCGCCGAGGCCGACGGCCGGCACACCTTCTCCCTGCTGCTCGCCGGCACCTACGAGTGGTTCCCCGGGCTGGTGCTGTTCTGGGGCATCTCCATCACCGGCCTCGGCCTGATCGTGGGCTGGAACCGGCGCACCAACCCGGAGGAGGTGCGCGCCGCCGCCCGCGCCGGCACCCTCGACGCGCTGCTCTTCCCCCAGGATCCGGTCGGCAACGCCCCCGCCGTCATCGCCACCCTGAGTCGGATCTTCCCGGTCGACACCACCGGCACCGTGCTCGGCGCAATGGTCCGGTTGAACTTCCTCGGCGGCCAGGTCGTCGCCGACCTGGCCGTGCTGGTGGAGTTCCCCGACCCGGTCCGCATCCTGCTGCTCGGCCGGCTGGTCATCGACTTCAAGGCCGCCGGGAAGTTCCGCCTCGACTCCGCCGGCATCGTCGACGTGGCCCGCCGGGAGATCAGCGTCGACGCGGCCCTGATCGACTCGAAGCTGTTCGGCCGCCCGGTCTCCGGGGAGATGGCGCTGCGCGCCCGATGGGGCTCCGGCGGCACGTTCGCCGTGTCCATCGGCGGTTTCCACCCCCGCTTCCCCGCCCCGCCCGGCTTCCCCACCGTCAAACGGTTCACCATCGCGCTGCAGAAGTCCGGCAAGGGCATCGACCTGCAGGCGTACCTGGCCGTCACCAGCAACACCGCCCAGTTCGGCGCGGAGCTGAAGCTGCACTTCGAGGGCGGTGGCTTCGTCATCGACGGCCGGGCGTGGCTGGACGTGATGTTCCAGTTCAAGCCGTTCTGGTTCACCGCCGAGATCGGCGCCACCGTGTCGCTGAAGTACCGCGACACGGAGCTGCTCGCGATCAATTTGATCATCGGCGTCAGCGGGCCGGGCCCCTGGAAGGCCTGGGGTGAGGCCAGGATCAAGTTCCTGTGCTGGGAGGTGTCCGGCCGCTTCTCCTGGACCGACGGCGACACCACCCACCCCCACGAACCCACCTACGTCAACGCCGGGGACACCCTCCAGGCGGCCCTGTCCACCCCCGACGCCTGGGAAATCCGGGCGATCGGTGCCGGCGAACCGGTCACGCTGCGGAACCTGACCGGCTGGACCGGGCCGATGCTGCTGCAACCCGGCGCGCTGCTGGGCGTCCGGGAGAACGTGCTGCCGCTGGACACGGACCTGCAACGCATGGGTACCTCCCGGATCACCGGGGCCAACCGGTTCACCCTGACCGGGGTTCGCGTCGGCACCGGCGAGGACGCCCTCGCCGGTCGGCTCGGCGACACGATCGTCGACGACTTCGCCCCCGGGCAGTTCCGCGACCTGTCGCCCGAGGAGCAGCTCACCACGCCCGGCGTCGTACCGCTGGCCGCCGGACGCACGGTGGCGCTGCCGGAGGGCACCTCGCTGCCGCCGGCCACGCTGACCACCTTCGCCGACCTGAGCGGCGACGCGGCGTACGACCGGGTGGTCATCGACGACCCCGACGCGGCCGGCCGGCCGCTGCCCGCGCCGCGACCCACCGCGCGCGTGGCCACCGGGGGCGGCGACCCGCTGGCCAGGTTCGCGGCGACCGCCCCGGCGGCCTTCGCGGAAAGCCGCCGAGCCGGCGCGGCCCGCTTCACCGGGCCCGCGCTGGACCTCGCCGCCACCCGTCCGAGACCCGGCGCCGCGACCGCCGACGGGCCGAGCGCCGCCGCGGCGACCCTCGACGACCCGAGGCCGGGCGCCGCCACCGGCGACGACCCGACGGCCGCAGGCCGCGCGGCGGTCGGAGGCCGAGAGCGGGCAGCGGGCGTGCCGACGCCCCGGCGGGCCGACCACGACCACCGGGGCGGCGGGGCACGCCGCCCCCGGGTCCGGGTGCCCCGGCCCCGGATCGCCGCCGTCGAGCTGGAGGTGCGCTGACATGGGTGGCCTGCGTTTCCTGCCGTGGGTCCGCGACGGGGTGGCCCGGGTCATCTCCGACACCGACCCGCTCAGCGGCGCGCTGCCCCGCCCGCGCGCCCAGGTGGACCTGAACGTCACCGCGCTGGGCACGGACACCGCCACCGGCGACACCCGGGAGATCGCCGGCACCACCACCGCCCTCCTGCACGGGCCCGGCGACGTCGTCGGCGTCGATCCGCAGGAGATCATCCGCAGCTTCCCGGCGCCCGGAGCGGAGAACGTCGAGACGACGATGCTCGCGGCGGTCGAGTTCGACAGCCCCGAGCTGCCCTGGCTGTACACCCCGGCGCGCCCCGACGACCGGGGCGCGCTGCGCCCGTGGCTGGTGCTGGTCGTGGTGCCGGCCGGCACGGGCGGCCGGCTGCGCACCGAGGCCGGGCAGGCACTGACCCGCCTCACCACCACCGTGCGCCACCTGCCCGACCTGGCCGCGTCCTGGGCCTGGGCGCACGCCCAGGTGCTGGTGACCGCCGACGACGAGGACGTCGCCACGGTGATCGCCGTCGCCCCCGAGCGCGCCCTGTCCAGGCTGCTCTGCCCCCGCCGGCTCGCCGGCGGCACCGACTACCTGGCCGCCGTCGTCCCGGCCTTCGCCGCCGGCGTCCGCGCCGGCCTCGGCGAACCGGTCGACGACACCGGCCCGCTCGCTCCGGCCTGGGGACCCGGCTCACCGCACCCCGGCGCCGACGATCCGCTGCTGCTGCCCGTCTACCACCACTGGACCTTCCGCACCGGCCCCGACGGCGACTTCGAGTCGCTGGCCCGCCGGCTGCGCCCCCGCGTCCTGCCCGCCGGTGTCGGCCGGCAGCCGGTCGACATCGCCGCCCCCGGCGGCGGCCTGCCCACCGCCGACGAGGAGGGCGTCGAGGGCCGTTCGGTGCTCGGCTTCGAGGGCGCCCTCGCCTCCCCCGCGATGACCCCCACCGAATGGGCCGCCGACGTCCGCGACGCCTGGCGGGACACCCTCACCGCGCTGCTGCGCCACTCCGCCGACCGGCTCACCCCGCCGCTGTACGGCGACATCCACAGCCAGGAGCAGCGGCTGCCCGCCCCCGGCGCGGAACCGCAATGGCTGGCGGGGCTCAACCTCGACCCCCGGCAGCGGGCCGCCGCCGCGCTCGGCACCCAGGTGGTGCAGCGCCACCAGGAGGACCTGGCGGCCGCCGCCTGGGCCCGGGCCGCCGCGCTGCGCGACACCAACGACCGGCTACGCCGGGGCCAGGCCGCCCGGGACACCGCCACCGCCCTGTTCACCCGGCGGCTCGATCCCGACACCCCCGGCGCGGCGGTCGCCGACGACCAACTCGTCGCGCTCACCCAGCCGGTGCACGACCTGGTGCGGGTGCCGGAGGCCGGCCTGGCCGCCGGGGACGGTGACCCGCTGGACGCACGGCTCGCCGCGAACCCGGGCGCGCGGGCCGCCGCCTCGGCCCCGATGCGCCGGCTGCTGCGCCCGCGCGGGCCGCTGGCCCGCCGGGTGGACCCGGACACCCCGCCCGCCGCGCTGACCCGGCTCGCCGACGGGGACAGCGCGGTGCCCGCCGCCCGCGTACCCACCGGCGGCACGGTGCTGGACACCCTGGTCGCCGACGGGAGCGGCCTCGGCGCGCTGACCCGCCAGGTGATCGAGCAGGCCGCCCGGAACCCGTGGTGGCACACCGGCCCGGCCACCCCCACCCTGCGCGCCACCGCCGCGACGCTCGCCGACGACCCGGTCACCCGGGTCACCACCAACGGCGGCGACCTGCTCGGCGGCGACCGGTTCTTCGTCGGCACCGCCGACGGGCGGCTGTTCGAACGCCGCCGCCTGAGCGGCCAGTGGGTGTGGCGGGACCACGGCGCGCCGCCCGGCACCGCCGTGGTGACCTCCGGCGCCGCCGTGCCCCCGGGCCGCGTGTACGTGCGCACCCGCGACAGCCGGCTGTTCGAGCGGCGCTGGGACGGCGACCGGTGGGTGTGGACCGACTGCGGCGCCCCCACCCTCGGCGTGCACAGCCGGCCGGTGAGCGACGGCACCCGGCTGCACATGCTGGGCGGGGACGGCAACCTGCACCGCTACGACCCCGCCGGCCGGGCCTGGACGTCACTGGGCGCTCCCGCGCTGCGCAGCGGGGAGCGGCTGTGGGGATCGCCCCGCCCGTCCGTGGCCGGGGTGCTCGTCGCCACCAGCCAGAACCGGCTGTTCGGCCACAACGGACAGTGGCGACAGGTCGGCCCCGACACCCTGCCGACCTGGGGGTCGCCGGCCGCCCAGCACGTCTACCCCGACCGGGACCGGCGCACCGGCTACTCGTGGATCACCCCGGACGGGCGGCTGGTCTCCCAGTTCGCCGACGGGGCCACCATCCTGCACGGCGCGCCGGACGGCTGGCGGGTGGTGTCCCTGGCCCAGGAGGCCGCCCCGGTGGGCCACGAGGAGGAACTGGCGATCGTGGTGCTCGCCGCGAGCACCACCACCGGCGAGGTACGGCTGAAGCGCCGCTACCTGTGGTACCACGACGGACAGGAACGGTTCCTGTGGGCGTGGGGCCCGGTCACCGACACCGTGCCCGCCGGCGGGCTCGGGGCGCACCGCCCCCACCCGCTGCTCGGCGACTCCCGCGACGGCGAACTCTTCGCCGTAACCGGCGGCGGCCGGCTCACCTCCTACCGCTGGACGTACGGGTCGCCCGGCTGGATCGACCACGGCACCCCGCTCGATTCGCGCGGCGTCGGACCGCTGGACGACGCCGCCCCGGCCCACCTGCGCCACGCGCCCCGGGTCGGGCTGCTCGGCTCGCTGCTGTTCACCCACACCATCACCCAGGGCACCGGCAGCCGGGCCCGGATGCAGGCCGCCCACCACGTCGGCGACGACGGGGCGGTCCACGAACCGGCGCTCACCCCCGCCGTGGACGCCCCCGCCATCCCGGTGGCGGCCCGGGCCGCCGCCACCACGATCGGCACGGTCGCCCCGACCGGCCGACCGACCCTGGTCACCGCCGCCCTGCTGCCCGGCACCGTCGCCGGCACCTGCCGGATCGCGTACTGGGTGGGCCGGGAAGCCGACTCCGGGGGCGCGGCGGCCGGCGGCTGGACCGGCCCGTACGAGCTGCCCGACCCGGTCAGCGGCGACGCGGCCGGCCTGGACGTCGCCCTGGCCGACCTCGACGGCGACGGCCGCCCCGAACTCCTCGTCGCATACGGGGTGAGCCGCTCCGGGGGCACCGACAACCGGGTGTACTACCGGGTCGGCTGGCGGCTCGACGAGTCCGGCGTGGTCACCCGGGGCTGGACCGACTCGCTGCCCACCCCGCAGCAGCTCGACCGGATCACCGCCGTCGGCGTCGACGTGGTCGACATGACCGGCGACCAGACGCCCGACCTGGTGGTCTTCGCGGCCGGCACCCTCGGCGGCGCACCGTGCGCCCGCCACCTCACCGGACGCGCCGTCAACCGGCGCGGCCGGGTGGTCGGCGGGTGGACCGCCCCGCGCGCGGTCGTCGACGAGGCCGCCGTCGCCGGCGCCGACGGGGCGGGCATCACCGTGGCCGACGTGACCGGCACCCGCCGACCCGACCTGGTCGTGGCCCGCCGCACCGGCGCCACCGTCACCTACCGCGCCGCGTTCGACCTGGACCCGGACGGAGTGCCGGTCACGTGGAGCCCCGCGTTCACCCTCACCGGCGCCGCCGACGCGGGCGCCGCCCGGGGCTGCGCCGTCGTGCTGGCGGACCTGCGCGCCGACCTGGTCGCCGACCGCGCCGCCATGGGTGACGCGTTCATGGCCGCCGCCGCCCGCCACCAGGACCGGCTCGCCCCGGCGCAGTCGCTGGCCCGCGACCACCAACCGGCGCCCGTCGACCTGGCCACCGCCGCGGCCGCCGTCCGCGAGACCGTACGCCCCGAGACGGCCGTCGCCGGGGAGGTGCTCGCCGGGCTCACCCTCGGCGACGGTGACCTGGTCGACGCCCTGCCCGACACCGGCGACCCCCTGCGCCGACTGCTCGCCGGCGTCACCTTCGACGTGCCCGCCTACGAGCTGCTGCGCGGGCTCTCCCAGGAGCACGTGGTGCCGAACCTGCCGGCGGTCGCGCCGGAGACGATGACCGCGCTGGCGGCGAACCCGCGCTTCATCGAGGCGTACCTGGTCGGCCTCAACCACGAGATGAGCCGGGAGATGCTCTGGCGGGAGTTCCCGGCCGACCCGCGACAGACCTGGTTCCGGCAGTTCTGGGACGTGCGCGGGGCGATGTCCGCCGGCGACCCGCTCACCGACCTCCCGCCGCTGACCGACCCGGCCTGGCGCAGCGGCCCGCTGGGCAGCCACCTCACCGCCGTCGGCGCGCCCGGCGAGGAGTCCCTGGTGCTGGTCGTTCGGGGTGAGCTGCTGCGCCGCTACCCCTCCACCGTGGTCACCATGCGGGAGGCCACCTGGACCGGCGACGAGGAGCGCAGTCCCACCGGACCCGACCTGCTGCCCATCTTCAACGCCTGGCTCTCCCCCGACCTGCTGCTCTTCGGCTTTCCCCGCACGGCGCAGGTGGCCCGCGGCGCCAGCCGGAAGCTCGACGGCCCGGCCGGCTGGTTCTTCCTGCTGCGGGAGCAGCCGGCCGCACCCCGCTTCGGCGTCGACGCCGAACCCCCACCCCCGGACGCGGTCGTCTTCGCCGACCACCGGCCCGGCAACGCCGCCGCCCTGCTGCAACGCCCCGTCCTGCTCGCCCGCCACGCCAGCGACCTGCTACCGGAGAACCGATGAGCACCGTGAACCGACCGCCGCTGGCCAGCGTGCTCACCGGCACCCCGTGGACGCTGCCCGCGACCGTGCCCGCCGTCCTGCTGCCGGTACGCCTGGAGACCCGGTTCACCGGCGCCACCCTGAAAATCCGGGTCTACCCGGACCAGATCCACGTCGACGACCACGAGCCGGGGCTGACCGCCGAGGAGCTCACCGCCGGGCGGGCGTACTGGGGCCACGGCCGCCCCGACGGGCCGTACCCGGTACCCGGGGAGGCCGCCTGGACGGATCTGACCCGCCGCTTCGGCGCGGCCCGGGCGGCCTGGATCGCCCGGGTCACCGAACCCGTCGCCGGGGTCTTCCCGGACCCGCTGCCCCGCGACGCCCCGTGGTGCGAACCGGCCCGGGCCCGGCTGCTGCCCAGCCTCTGGTACGCCGTCGGCCGTACCAGCGACGGCCGGCTCTTCAGCGGCGTCTCCGGCCCGGTCACCCCCGACCTACCGGTCGGCCCCACCCCGGTGCTGCCCGGCCGGCCCCCCACCGGCACCCCGATCGACGAACTGCCCGCCGAGTCGCCACCGGTCGACGCGGGGATGCGCTGGACCGTCGACTTCGACGCCGCCCTCGCCGCCGGCATGGCCCTGACCGTCACCGTCCCCACCGACGCCACAGGCAGGCCCGTACCGGTGGAGCGGCTGCTGGTGTTCGGGCTGGACACCGCCACCGGCCCGGCCGGCTCCGCCCGCGCCCTGGCCCGCCTGCTGGAGGCGCACGCCGCCACCGACGGGCTGGCGTTCCTGCCCCCGGACACCCCGACCAACAACACCGCCACCGTCACCCCGGCGGCGACCCCGACCGCCGGCCCGGTCACCGCCGACGACCAGGCCGACACTGCACCCGAGTCCGCCGCCGCCCTCGTGGCCGCCGCGCTGGGGGTGCCGCTGACCGCCGCGGCCGACGACGCGCTCACCGCCGCCCGCCGGCGCCCGGCCCGCGCCGGCGCGCCGAGCGCGCTCGCCCGGGGCACCGGCGCCGCCACCGTGGACCGGCCCACCGGACGACAGGTACGCCGGGCGCTCTGGCCGGCCAGCGTCGGTGCCCTGCTGCGGCACCTGCTGCCCGTGGCCACCCCCGCCGAGCAGGCCGCCGTACGCGAGCACTTCGTCGCCCACGTCCACGCCGAGGGGCCGCTGCCCACGCTGCGCGTCGGCCGCCAGCCGTACGGGCTGCTGCCGGTGACCAGCCTGCGCCACTGGCACCCGGCGAACCCGGCCGAGGCGCGGGCGGTGGGGCTGCTCGACGCCCTGCTGCGCACGGTGTGGCTGACCTCGCCGGTCCCCCGGATCACGCCCGGGCTGGCCGACCCGGAGGCGACCCTGCTGGAGATCCTCGCCACGGACGCCCGGGTGCTGGAGGTCCGCGCCCGCAGCATGCTCGGCAACGAGTACGTCAGCTGGCTGTGGCGTTTCGCCCGGCTCGGCCTCGGCCCCGGCTGGCGCGAACAGGTCGTCGAACCGGCCCGGGACCTGCTCGCCGCGCTCGGGCTGGGCGGTCCGACCGACCCGCGGCTGTCGCTGGCCGTGTTCGCCAAGGAGGCGTACGCCCTCGGCACACCGCTGCTGGACGGGCCCGGTGAGCCGCGCGCTGACCGGGTCCGCTCCTATCTCGACGCCCTGGCCACGGTCGGCCTGCGCGGCGACGAGGTGCCGGCGCGCCCCGGCGACGGGCCGGTGCCGCTGTTCCACCGGCTGCTACGCGCCGCGCTGATCGCCGAGCACTCCGCCGCCGCGGACGCGTTCGCCGCCGAGGCGGCTCTGCCCCGGGCGGCGGAGATCCCCGAACCGGAACTGGTCGACGTCCGCCCGCACGAGACCACCGCGGTGCTGCGCCGCCGGCTCGCCGTGCCCGTCCCCGGCGCGGGCGGGCAGCAGCTCGGCGCCTACCTCGCCGGCACCGTCGCCGACCCACGGCAGGTCCGGGCCACCGCCGGGCTGCGCGACTTCCGGGCCGCGCTGACCGACCTGCGCGACGCCCTCGACGACGGCCTGTCCCCCACCGACCTGGACCGCCACGTCGCCGGCACGCTGGGCCTGGCCGCGCACCGGCTGGACGCCTGGATCACCTCGCTGGCCACCCGCCGACTCGCCGCGCTCACTGCCGGCCCGCCGCCCGGGGTGCACGTCGGCGGGTACGGCTGGCTGGTCGACCTGCGCCCGGCCCTGCCGCCCCGGATGGTCACCCGACCCGCCGACGTACCCCCGGAGGCGGCCCCACCGACGCTGGTGGCGGCGCCGGACGGCGCCGGGCACGTACTCGCCCCGTCACCGGCGCAGGCGGTGACCGCCGCGGTGCTGCGCAGCGCCTGGCGCGCGCACGGCGGTGCGGACAGCCCGCTGGCGGTCGACCTGTCGTCGCGCCGGGTACGCCTCGCCGCGCAGCTCCTCGACGGCGTCCGCGCCGGCCAGAGCCTCGGCGCGCTGCTCGGCTATCGCTTCGAACGCGGCCTGCACGACCACCCCGACGGCCCGCTGGACCACCTGCTGCCGCAGTTCCGCCGGCTCGCCCCGGCCCGCGCGCACCGCGTCGACCCGACCGACGACGGCGGCTCCACGATCACCGCCACCGTCGAGTCGACCGCCGGTGTGGACGGCCTGGAGCTGCACCGGCTGCACCAGGCCGGGGCGGTCGACGGGCAGCTCGCGGCGCTGCCACCGACCGCCCGGGACGCCGTCCGGCAGGTGCTCGCCGACCTGGCCGACGCCACCGACGCGGTCGCCGACGCGCTGCTCGCCGAGAGCGTCCACCAGCTCTCCCTCGGCGACATGAACCGGGCGGCCGCCGCCGTCGACGCCGCCTCCGGCGCGGCCGCCGACCCGCCGGAGCTGCATGTCACCCGCACCCCGGTCACCGGCGCCGCCCTCACCCACCGGGTGCTGCTGCTGGTCAACGTCGACGACCGGTTCGGCCGGCTGCGCCAGGACTGGCCCGCCGCCCGCGGCCACCACCCACGGATCATGACCGCGGCCACCGACGCGCTGGTCTCCGTGCTGCTGCCGCCGTCCTGGCGGGTCCGGTGGCGGCTGCGCTGGCACTCCCCGGACGGGGTCACCGCCACCACCTGGCGGGAGGCCACCCTTGACCGGCTGCAGATCCCGGCGATCGACCTGGTCGCCGCGCCACCGCACCCCGGCCGCCCCGACGACGCCGAGCTGGACCGGCGCATCGCCCTGGACGCCTGGGGATCGCCGCTGCCCGCCGGGGTGACCCGGGACTGGCGGCTGGAGCTGGACTACGACCGCGACCCCGCCTGGCCGCTGGAGCGGCTGAGCCTCGCCGAGTTCCTGCACGCCGTGACGGTGCTGCGCGACCTGATCGGCCGGGCCCGCCCGGTCGTCGCCGCCGACCTGCGCCTCGAACGGGACGCCCCGCCGCAGGTCGACCCCGTCACCAAGGCGCAGGCCGACGAGATGTGGCACCTCGCCCGGCAGCACAGCAGCGCGCTGCGGGCGGTCCCGGAGCCGGACGCGCCGGGCTGGGACGAACCGGCCGCCCGGCAGCTGCTCGACGCCGCCGCCGGGTTCGGCGTCATCGGCGCGGTGCCCCCACCGCCGGCGCCGGAGGGTGCCCGCGCCGTCGCCGACGCGGTGCTCGTCGCCCGCGCCGAACTGGCCCGCCGGCTGGTCGCGCACTGCGCGGTCGTCGGCGAGCTGTGGGACCGGGCGCCCTGCCCACCCGCGAGCTGCCGCTGCGACCCGGCGACCGACTTCGACCGACCGGACGCGCCACCGGACCGCCGCCGCGAGGCCCAGATCGCCCGGATCCGGGCGCTGCTCGGCCCGGACATGCCGGTGCTCACCCGCGCCGACGCCCCGGCGGAGCTGGCCGCCGCGCTGGCCGCCAGCGACGCCCTCCAGGGCGGCTCACCCCATCCGGTACGCCGCTGGCTGTCCCGGTACGCCCGGGTCCGCCCGGCGGTGGGTCGCCTCCAGGAGGTGCTGACCACCGCCGACGCGGCCGGCGCCGGCGGCGTGGTACGGCTGCCCGCCACGGTACGGGTGGCCCAGCTTCCCTACGCCCCCGACGACCGGTGGGTCGGCGAGGCCCCACCCCGGGCCGACACCGAGCCGGTGTCCCTGGTGGTGGTCGCCCCCGGCGGGCTGGACGTGACCCGACCGGTGCACGGGCTGCTGGTCGACGAGTGGACCGAGGTCGTCCCCGCCGGGCAGGTCCAGACCGGCCTCACCTTCGAGTACGACGCCCCGGGCGCCGCCGCTCCGCAGGCGGTGCTGCTCGGACTCGCCCCCGAAGGCGCGGCGAACTGGCAACCGGCCACCCTCGCCCAGGTGCTGGAGGAGACCCTCGACCTCGCCGTGGCCCGCGCGGTCGACCTGGACTCCCTCGGCGCGGCCGGGCAGTTCCTGCCCGCCCTCTACTTCCCCACCAACGTGACCGAGACCGCCACCACCACGGACTTCGTCCCGGACGCGACGCTCACGCCGCAGGGCGGACAGGAGGGCCAGTGACCAGCACCGAGCCGACGACCAGCGCACCGTCACCGGCGAGCACCGACGCGCCGGCCACCCTGCCGTCGGTGACCACCTGGACCCGGCTGGAGCCGCGTACCCGGCGGGCCGACCTGGCGCCCGCCGTGCAGGCGCGCACCGCCGACCCGCTGTGGCTGTTGGCCCGCCAGTGGCAGCTCGGCGAGTTCACCGGGGAGGACACCGGCTCGCCGGTCGCCGCCCGGGTGCACGCCCGGACCGCCGCGTTCACCCGCTACCGGCCGGGCCCCACCGCCGGCGCCGTCCGGCTGCCCGCCCACACGCCGCTGGAGGCGGTGGTGGAACGCGAACCGGCGGCCACCGCCACCGACCTGCGCTTCGCCGTGGACAGCGGCCAGCAGCTGCTACGCCTGCTCGCTGCGGCCGGCGCCGGGGAGCTGGCCGGGCAGCTGTGCACCACGTACCCGGTGCCGGCCAGCCCGCCCGACGCCGCCTCCGCCACCGACCCGGAGACCGTCGGGTACCTGCGGATCGTCGCCGGCCGGGTGCCGCACGGCGACCTGGCGCTGCGGGCCTGGGCCGAGGGCCGGTTCCTCACCGAGGCGCAGGTCCCGGCCGCGCTGGTCGGCGCGGTCACCGGCGCGGTCACCCAGTGGCTGACCTGGCTGGGGGTGCCGCCCCGCCCGGCCGGCCCACCGCCGGGCTACCTGCTGCAACTGCCGGCCGTGCTGGCTCCCGGGGCGTCCCGACCGGCCGCGCCGCCCTGGCCGCCGGCCGACTTCACCCCGCTGTTCAGCACCCCCGGGCTGGAGGGCCCGGCCTGGCGGCGCGAGCGGATGGAGTACGACGCGGCCGTCGCCGCGCACGACGGCGACGACGAACTGGTACTCACCGCCCACGAGTACGACGGGGACCGGCTGGACTGGTACCACTTCGACCACGATCCCGGCGCCACCCTGGACGCCCACAAGTCGACAAAGGACCTGGTCAAGGTCCTGCTGCCGGCTCCCGTGTCGTACGCGGGCATGCCCTCCACCCGGTTCTGGGAGCTGGAGGACGCCCGGGTCAACCTGGCCGGCGTCGGGGCCGGCGCCGGCGACCTGGCCCGCCTGTTCGTCCTGGAGTACGGCCTGGTCTACGGCAACGACCATTTCGTGCTGCCCCTGGAGCTGCCCGTCGGCACCGCCACCCGGATCCGGTCGCTGATCGTCACCGACACCTTCGGCGTACGGACGCTGGTGCCGGCCGCGCCCGAACGGACCGCGCTGTTCCGCCCCTCCGGCCCCGCCGGCCCCGCCGACGTGCTGGTGCTGCCCGCCACCGCGGCCACCACCCTCGACTCCGCCCCGGTGGAGGAGGTCCGCCTCGGCCGCGACGAGATGGCCAACCTGGCCTGGGCGGTGGAGCGCACCGTCACCGGGGCGACCGGCCGCCCCGTCGACCGCACCGCCCAGGTCGCCCGCGCCGCCGTGCCACCCCGCCCCACCCCGGCCAGCACGGACGTGCCATCGCTGTCGTACGCCTTCGCCACCACCGTCCCGGAGAACTGGGTGCCGCTGATCCCCGGGCCCACCGACGGCCGCCCCGACGTGGTCCGGCTACGCCGGGTGCCGCTGCAACAACCCTCCCGGGAGGGACCGCCGGTGGCGGTGACCGGCCACAGCCGACTGCTCGACTGGCGCTGGCGCGACGACAACCTGGTCGAGCTGGCCTTCCCCGAGGAGGAGGTGCCCCGCGCCGGTGCCCGGGTGCTGCGCCGCTGGCAGCTCGCCCGGTGGACCGACGGCTCGGTGCACCTGTGGCTGGCCAGCACCCGCCGCGCCGGCACCGGCGAACTCTCCAGCGGCCTGCGCTACGACACCGTCCAGCCGCGCTGAACCACCCGTCGACCGAACGCGGAGAACCCGATGACGATCACCTGGAAGAACGACCTGCCCCTGCCGATGGCGCGGCCCCGCTACTACGACTACCAGTACCTGCGCGCGGGCGACCTCACCCAGGCCCTGGACTACCTGCTGGCCCGGCAGAACCTCACCGCCCGCCTGCTGCGCCCGATGGGCGTGGTCAACGGCCTGGATCTCTCCGCCACCGGCAGCGACGTGACGGTCAGCCAGGGCGTGGCCGTCGACGGCGACGGCCTGGTGGTCGTGCTGCCGGAGAACACCCGCCGGCCGCTGCCCGCCGACGGCACCTCCTGGTTCGTGGTGATCCGCTACCACGAGTACCTCGCCGAGCCGCGCGACGAGGGCGGCGTGGTCGCCGAGACCCGGTGGACCGAGGAGGGGCGCATCGAGTTCACCGCCACCGCGCCCACCGACACCACGCACGCCGTGGTGCTCGGCAAGGTCACCCGCGCCGGCGGCACGGTGAGCACACAGACCTCCGGACGGATGGTCGCCGGACTGCGGGTACCGGTGGGGGCGATCGTGCCGTCGGTGGGAGCCGGCTCCCAGTCCGGCATCACCTTCCCCGCCGATCCCGGCGGCGGCCTCGGCGACGAGGCGTACATCCGCTACTGGCCGTACGCCGGCGAGAACACCATCCTGCGCATCGCCAACAACAACGACCCCGATGACCTGATCGCCTTCACTCAGAGCGGCGCCGACCGGCTGCGCATCGGCGGCTCCATGCTGCACCTGGGCAGCATGGAGGGAGCCCCGGTCAGCGCCGGCCAGGTGGTGACCGCGCTGGGCTTCTGGGGCCCCGGCGTGCAGCACGCGCAGCTCTCCTTCCGCGCCGGCAAGGGCTTCGAGCTGGTCGACCGCAGCGCCGACGGGCCGGCGCTCGGCTACCCCGAGGGCAGCAAGCCCTACGCCGACCTCGCGGTGAAGGAGCTGCGCGCGGCGAGCCTGCGCGGACGCGGTGGGCTGTCGCTCACCGCGGAGGGAGCCTTCGCCGTACGGGCCACCGGCGGCGTCACCGTCGTCAAGGACGCCAACGGCAACGGCGACCTGGCGGTGCAGGGCAACCTCGCCCTCGGCGGGAACGTGTCGTTGCCCGCAGCCACCTGGCTCAACGCCGCCGGCCGGATGCACCTCAACGGCTCGGAGCGGCTGTACCTGCTCAACACCAACGGCGTCTACATCGGCTACGGCGGCGGCACCGGCCCCGAGACCGGCTGCGTGTGGGTCGAGAAGCGCGGCTTCTTCGGCGGTGACGTGCAAATCAACGGCCGCCTCGGGGTGGCGGTCAGCCCGAACTCCCTGCCGTCGTGGAGCGGGGGCGGCATCGGCACCTTCGACCTGTTCGCCCGGGGCGCCATCTACTGCGGCAACGAGTCCACCGGGTACACCATCAGCCTGGACGCCGGCAGCGGCATCATCAAGGGCAAGTCGAAGCAGTTCGCCATCGACCACCCGCTGGACGCCCCTGACGCGACCGACCGCCGCCAGCTGATCCACGCCGCCCTGGAGGGTGCCGAGAACGGCGTGTACTACCGCGGCGAGGGGCGGCTGCGCGGCGGGACGGCCACCGTGGAGCTGCCCGACTACTTCGAGGCGCTGACCCGGCCGGACGACCGGACCGTCCAGCTCACCCCGGTCTTCGACGACGACGAGCCGGTCTCGGCACTGGCCGCCTCCCGGGTACGCGACGGCGCGTTCCGGGTGCGCACGGTGGACGGTTCGCCGGCCGAGCACGGCTTCTACTGGGAGGTGAAGGCGGTCCGCGCCGACCTCGAGCCGCTGGCCGTGGAGGTCCCCGCGCCCCGCTGACCCCGGCGCCCGGACCTCTCGCGGTGGGTGGGAACCAGCGCGTGGCTCGGCCTGGTCATCCTCCTCGGCGAGGCCGGCCGCCACGATGGGCTCTGTGCGGCAGCCGCACCGCCGGATCTGGTCAGGTGAGTCGGTCTGCTCGCCCTCGCTGATCCGTCAGCGCAGGAATCCCGTCAGGGCCCGCACGAACCACTCGGGGTCGTCGAGCCACGGGTAGTGTCCGCCGCCGGGTTGCACAGCCGGTTCGCCCTGCGGGAACAGGCCGGCGTACTCGGCGGCGCGCTTCGGGGGGAGCGCCACGTCGTACTCGCCGGTGAGGAGGAGGACCGGCGCCTCGAGGCGGGTCAGGGCGGACCTGGTGGCATCCGGATCGGGGCCGCCGGCGGCGTAGTACCCGGCTGCCACGTCCGGGTTCCTGCCGCCCTCCTCCCGGGCCAGCTGGGCCTGCCGGGCGGCATCCCACCGTCCGTGCATGAACGGGGTGATCGCCGCCCAGTCCTCAGCCGTCGGTTCACCCGACCAGATCCGCTCGAAGGCCGCGAACGCCTCCGGGAACCAGGGCTCTCCGCGGCGCAGCTCGGCGATTTCACGGCGGTCCAGGTCGGTGATCTCCAGACCGACCGGCCGGGGGCTCGGGTTGACCAGCGCGAGACGGGCCACCCGGTCCGGGTGGCGGGCGGCGTACAGCACCGCGAGGCTGCCGCCGGCCGAGTGCCCGAGCAGGTCGATCCGGTCCCGGCCCAGGTGCACGCGCAGCGCTTCGACGTCGTCGACCAACCGGTCGCACCGGTAGGTCGCCGGGTCCGCCGGCGCCACCGACTCCCCGGTCCCCCGCAGGTCGAGGCGGACCAACGACCGGTGCGCGGACAGTCCACCCAGGTCACCGAGGTACGCCGAGGCCAGCATCGGACCGCCGGGCAGACAGATCAGCGGATCGCCCGCGCCGACCCGGTGGTACGCCAGCCGGGTGCCGTCAGCAGTGTCGAATGTGGCCATGCGGAGATCATATCCGCCGGCACTCATGTCCAATAGCGACAGCTTGCCGGGGGTGGATATACCAATCAGGGCCACCCCTTGAAAGGGGTGGCCCTGATTGAATGGTTGTCCGGCGGTGTCCTACTCTCCCACACCCTCCCGAGTGCAGTACCATCGGCGCTGGAGGGCTTAGCTTCCGGGTT
>NZ_JBQHDD010000010.1:0-252044 GCF_052068055.1 Micromonospora sp. L32
CCAGTCCGGGGTATAAATCATAATTGGCACTGGCTTTTCAAGCACCCTGTTGAGTTCTCAAAGAACAACCACACACCGCCCGGAAACCCCCCGAAGAGGACCCCCGACCCGGGGCATATTCACTCTGTCGCGACCAGCGCTTTCCGCGCCGGGCACTTTTACTACGCTACCCGCCGATATCCGCCGTGTCAAACCGCTCTGTCGCGATCCACACCACTTCCACCACAATTACGGGCACCACAAGTCGACCGACTCACGCCGCTCGTCTCCGTGGAATTCAGCAGGCCGGCCGCTGCGGTCTCCCGCACGCTCGCCCGGTTCCCTACCGGCGATGAACCATACCCGGTCGGCTCCGCCCCACCAAATCGACCCTCAGGCCGATCCGGGGCACCGCCCGGTCCAAGCTCACATGGGACTCAACCCATCCGACCCCGGAGTCATTCCCACACCCCCACCGGCTTTCACAACCCGGGGGAGCCGGTCCAGGACCGTACCGGATGACAACCCGGCCGACCCCCGAACCATTCCCACGCTCCGGCCTCCCAGGCATTTCGCCTGTTTCGTCCGTTCCGCGCTGGCAGAGAGAAAGTTACGCGGACCGCGAGTTGATCGTCAAATTGGCGGCATGCGTCCCCCGTCACATCGGCGCCGTCAGCCGGTGCCGTTGCTCCTCCCGATCCCGGGCGGCCGGTCCTGGCAGAAACCAGGCCCTGCCCTTGCGACCTGGCAACGGCTCAGTCGAGGCCGAGGCCCCGTCGGCCGGTGCTGTTGAGGCTCTCGGCCGGAAAGCGGTCGGGCCAGCTGCGCTCGTAGTGCTCCTCGGGAAAGTCGGCGGGGCTGGACCCGGTGTGGAAGGCCTCCCGGACGCTGGCCGCGTAGCGCTCGTTGCGCGGGCACCAGGGCGCGGCGGGGATGTACATGACGTTGCCCCAGCCCTGCTGGTTCTGCACCGGCGCCACGCTGTGGATCATGTCGCAGTGCCACCAGACGGAGTCGCCGGCCCGGACGTCGGGGATGCCGACGAGGGCCCGCATCAACAGCGGGTGCCAGGTCTGGTTGGCGGGGAAGACCTGGTTGACCGTCACCCCGCACATGTCGTCCTCGGGCACGTCGGCCAGGAGCGGCCGGAGCACCAGGTACGCCATGGCCCCGGGGATCGGCACGGTGTGCAGCACCCCCTGGTCGTGGTCCATGTCGGACAGCGCGGTCCAGCCCTGGAAGGTGCGGAAGGCGGAGCACATGGTGGTGCCGGGGTACTGCGGCCCGGCGGTGCGGTGGGCGGCGTCCCAGGGGTCGTACTGCTCGACGGTGCCGTCGAAGAGGTGGCGGAAGGTCTGCTGGTACGCCTCGGTCATCCACAGGTCGAGGGTGCCGGGGTCGAGGTGGGTGCCGAGGCCCTGGGAGTCCGCGCCCGGCGGCCGGCGGCGGATCCGGTCGGGGTAGAGCGAGTCGCGGTCCGGGTCGAACCACCGCACGCCGTCGGACTCGTGCTTCCACTGGCTGTTGAGGAACGCCTGCACCCGGGCCATCCGGGCGCTCTGGCGGGCCTGCATCTGCGCCGGCGACCAGTAGATCGGGTAGATCTCGGGCTTGGAACCCACGCTGCCGAAGAAGTCGTCGCCGGGGCCGCGGTAGGCGTCGAAGAATCCGTTGCCCGCCACGTAGTCGACGATGTCGCGGTCCCAGCCGAGGGCCTGCTCCCGGTCGAAGTGTCCGCGCACGACGAGGCAGCCGCGCCGGCGCACCGCCCGCACGGTCTCGGTCGGCACCGTGCCCGCCTCGATGTCGGCGTACTCGATGACCGGCCAGACCGGCTCGCCGCGGTCGCGCGCCGCGACGATCTCGTCGACCTCCGCCTGGATCCGCTGCTCGACGACGGCGAACACCTCCTCGACCGTCCGGCCGGAGGCCTCGATGCGGGCGCGCAGCGCCGCCTTGATCTCCCGGATCGCGCCGGGCAGATCGGTCGGGGTCGACTCCCAGTGCGGCAGCGGCGGGAGCGGGGCGGTGGTGAGGGCGGGTTGGGCGGTCACGGCAGGACTCCTTCTAGTTAAGGCTCCTTCTTTGAAAAGACTGTAGGCGGCGGGACGCTTTCTAGGCAAGACTCCTGACTAGAATCATGGCGTGACCGCCGCCAAGCCCTCGCTGGAGCTGCTCCGTTCGCTGACCGACGAGCACGTGCTCCGCGAGTTGATGCAGGCCAGGCGCCTGACCCGGGCCGACCTGGCGGCCCGCAGCGGCCTGTCCAAGCCGACGGTGGGCGAGAGCGTGCGCCGGCTGACCGAGGCGGGGCTGGTCGTGGACACGGGAGAACGGACCCCCGGCGGACGCGGCCGGGGGCGCGTCGGCTCGTACTACGCGCTCGCCGACACGGTCGGCACCGCACTGGTGATCGGCATCGCGCCCGACGGGGTGGTGGCCGAGTGCGTCGACGCCTACGGAGACACCCTGACCCGGACGCACCACGAGATCAGCCGCCCGGCCCGGCCCGAGCAGGTCACGGCCGCACTGCGGACCGCCGCCACGCAGGCCCAGCGGAGCACGGGACGGGCCACCCGACTGGCGGTCGTCAGCGCCGCCGACCCGGTGCAGCGCACCACCGGCCGGCTGGTCCGGCTCCCCGACGCGCCGTTCCTGCTCGGCGAACTGGACCCGGTCGACGTGCTCGCGCCGCAGGTCCAGGGGCCGGTCGTCGTCGACAACGACGTCAACTGGGCGGCACAGGCCGAGCGCGACACCGAACCGGCCGACCTGACCGACTTCGCGTACCTCTTCCTCGGCGAGGGACTGGGCTGCGCGGTGGTCAGCGACGGCCAGGTACGCCGGGGGCACGCCGGCCTCGCCGGCGAGATCGCCCACCTGATCACCATCGGCCCGGACGGTCGGGCGACCCGGTTCATCGAGGTGTTCGGTGACCTGGGGCTGCGCCGGCCCGGCAGCACGGCGATCGACGTCGACCGGCTCCGCGAGCTGGCCGACGCGTCGTCGGCGACCCGGGAGGCGATCGGAGCGGCGGTGAGCGGGGTCCTCGCCGCCATCGTCGCGCTCACCGACCCGCAGGTGGTCGTCCTCGGCGGGCCGTGGGGTCCGGCGGTCCTCGACGCCGTCACCGCCGCCTTCGGCCGCCTGCCCCGGCACGTCGACCTCCGCGCGGCCCGACTGACCAGGGAACCGTCACTGACCGGCGCGCGCACCGACGCCCTCGCCCGACTCCGCTCGGCCATCGTCGCGGCCCCTCGGCGAACACCAGCCTGACCCGGCCGCCGAACCCGCACCCCACCCAAAGGACGAGTACCGTCGCCGACCGGACGACGGTCCGACCGAGGCGCAGCACTGCCGGTGCGGGAGCCACCCGCACCGGAGGCCGTGCCGCCAAGGGGCCAACGGCGGAACAGGGGCCCCTCACCGCGTCCCGATCACCGGGGCGGGCCTATTGTCCGGGGCCGGACGACGGTAGCGTTGCGCCACATCATGGCCCGTGGGCGTCCATCCGCGTGGCGTTCACACAGTACGGAGGGTGCGGCATGTCCAACGGCGAGGAGCCGTTCGCGCTGCGTGACGATGCGGCCGGACGGCCGCATTTCGAGACCGCCCTGCGCGGGTACGACAAGCGGCAGGTGGACCGGTACATCGAGCAGACCGACGGTCAGCTCGCGACGCTGTCGACCGAGCGGGACCAGGCGGCGAGCCAGGTGCACGGCCTCACCACGCACATCCAGCGCCTCCAGGCGGAGCTGACCGAGCTGCGGCAGCGCCCCGCCCAGGTCGACCGGGCGTCCTTCCGCGACCTGGGCCCGATGGTGGACCAGATCCTGGCGCTGGCCGAGAAGCAGGCCGGGGTGATCACCGAGACGGCGACGCAGCGGGCGACCAGCCTGCAGGCCGAGGCCGAGAAGGTGCTGACCGAGGCGCGGGAGCGGACCGTCCAGTCACTGCGGGACCTCGACGAGGAACTGTCCGCGCGCCAGGCCGAGCAGGACAGGGTGTACGAGGAGCGCCGGTCGGCGGCCGAGCGGGAGCTGGCCGAGATCCACGAGCGGGCCGAGAAGCTGCGGGCGGAGGGTGAGGCCGCGCACGAGCGCGCCCAGCAGGAGGCGAAGCGGATCAGCGAACAGACCGCCAAGCAGATCACCCAGACCCGGACGGCGGCGGAGGCGCTGACCAAGGCGGCCCGTACCCAGATCCAGCAGGAGATCCAGGCGGCGCGGGCACAGAGCCAGCAGGAGCTGGCCCAGTGGCAGGCCACCGCCGAGAAGGAGATCGCCGAGCGGCGGGCCGCCGCCGAGCAGGAGCTGGCCGAGCACCGGGCGGCGGCCGAGCAGGAGCTGACCAACCAGCACAGCGCCGCGGAACAGCAGATGCAGGCGCTGATCGCCGAGGCGCAGCAGTACGCCACCGAGGTGCGCCAGCGTGCCGACGAGCAGATGGCGGCGCAGCAGGAGCAGCTCACGGCGGTGCAGGAGGAGATCGCGGAGCGGCAGCAGGCGCTGACGCAGGTGAGCGAGGAGTTGGAGACCGCCCGGCAGCAGCTCGCCGAGATCCAACAGGAGGGCGACACCACCGAGCGGGACCTCGTGCAGACGCAGCGCCGGCTGGAGGAGACCCGCCGCAGCCTGGCCGCCGAGACCCGGCGGCTGGAGGAGGCGCGACAGGCGGCCGAGTCGGTCGAGCGGCACGCCAAGGACGTCCGGGCACGGGTGCAGCGGGAGGCGAAGCGGGTCGCGGACCTGGCGGCCGCCGCGGTGATGGCGGCGGCGGCCGGTGGCGGGGAGACCGCCGAGTACCCGATGCTGGCCGTCCGTCCCGGCAGGGAGCGGTCGGCGAACGGGACGCCGGAGGAGCCGGAGACCGAGCAGCCGGCCGTCGAACCGCCGGTGACGGTGCGGCCGGCGGCCGAGCGGCCGGCCCCCGAGCCGTACGTGCCGCCGGCGGCGCACCGGCCCGAGGTGGTCCCGAGCAGCTGAGCGGTGGCGCGCCGGCGGTCGCGTCGGTCAGGGCAGGACGACGTTCTTGCCCCGGGCGTGGCCGCCGCGCAGGTGCCGGATCGCGTCGGCCGCCTCGGCCAGCGGCCAGCTCCGGTCGAGGACGGGCCGGAGCCGGCCGGCGTCGACCAGCGCGGTGAGGGCGTCGAGGTTCTCGCTGCTCTCCTTGGCCACCAGGGGGATCAGCCGCTGGCCGACCAGCGGGGAGAGCAGCAGCGCGCGCAGCTGCCGGTCGAAGCCCTGCAGCAGCTTGCCGGTGGCGGCCTCGCCGCCGACGAGGACCAGCGTGCCGGTCGGGGTGAGGGCGCGGCGCAGGTGGGTCAGGGTGCGGTTGCCGGCGGTGTCGACGATGACGTCGTATCGCACGCCCCGGTCGGTGATGTCCTCTCGGGTGTGGTCGATGACGTCGGTCGCGCCGAGGGACGTCACGAGGTCGGATTTGCTGGGTCCGCAGACGCCGGTGACGTGGGCGCCGGCCGCCGTGGCGAGCTGCACGGCGTACGAGCCGACGCCGCCGCCGGCACCGATGACGAGCACCCGCTGGTCGGGGCGGACCGTCGCGGCGTCCCGGACGGCGGTGAGCGCCGTCTGGCCGGAGACCGGGATGGCGGCGGCCTCGGCGAAGGTGAGCGCGGCGGGCTTGCGGGCGAGCTTGTGCTGCGGCGCGAGGGCGTACTCGGCGTAGCTGCCGGCGCCGGTGCCGTAGACCTCGTCGCCGGGGGCGAAGCGGGTGACGTGGCGGCCGACGGCCTCGACGACGCCGGCGAGGTCCATGCCGGGGACGCGGTGGCGGGGGCGGCGCAGCCCGTAGCCGAGACGGACCGGGTACGGCAGGCCGGTCATCAGGTGCCAGACGCCGGGGTCGACGCCGGCGGCGTGGACCCGGACGAGCACGTCGTCGTCGCCGACCCGCGGCGGGTCGATGTCCCGCAGTTCCCACACGTCTGCGGAGCCGTAGCGGTCCTGGACGATGGCTTTCACAAGTCCTCCTGGGGGTACTGGAACACGTCGGTGACGGGGACGTCGAACACGGCGGCGATCTGGAAGGCCATCTCCAGCGACGGCGAGTAGCGGCCCTGCTCGATGGCGATGACGGTCTGCCGGGTCACGCCGACGCGGCGGGCCAGTTCGGCCTGGGTCAGGTCGCCGTGCGCGGCGCGCAGGGCGCGGATGGAGTTGGTGATCCGGGTCGGTCTCACCACGACTGGAAGCCCCGCCGGTAGGCGACGATCTTGGCGGTGGAGCCGACCACGGCGGAGAGCACGAAGCACAGGTAGATGACGTTGGCGATCCAGAAGTGGTCCCAGCGGACCAGTGCCATGCCGAGCGCGGCGACCCCGCCGACGACCACGAACGACTGGCCGATGTGCTCGCCGGTGCGGTGGATCTCCCGGTCGCGCTGGTCGGACTGGTTGGCGCCCTCGGGCGAGACGATCGAGATGACGATGTGCAGGAGGATCGACGCCACGATGGCGCCGCCGATGCTCCAGAGCAGGGCCCCGGCGTACGACACGTCGGGCAAGGGCACGCCGTCGGCGCGGCCGAGGACGATGGCCGCGTACGTGGCGTAGGCGACGACCGCGACCACGGCCATCATCCAGGCGCGTTTTTCCTCGAAGGCCACGGACCCTCCCGGGGGTGTAAAGAATTTTTGACACCCGAACGGTATGCCCTGCCGGGCAGGCGTGTCAAGAATTCTTTACACGGCGGGAACCGGGCCCACACGCAGACAAGGCGGGCCCGTGAGGACCCGCCTTGCCTTTGTTGAGCGACTACCAGAGGACTTGAACCCCTAGACCACATCCGCAATCCGCAACCGTGCTAAGTGGCAGTCACCGAAAGCGTAGGACGGCGCGGAAGCCCACGCAGTCACCCATGTGACAGCTCAGCTCACGTTGCCCGCGTTCCGTGCTCCGCCCTCGACCCGGATCAGGCCGTCCATCGACACGTTGTCGGTCACCGACCAGAGGCGCTTCGCCGGGGCGCCCGACCAGAGCGGGTTGACCATGATGCCGGGGTTGCAGTTCTGCACCAGGTTGTCCCGCACGGCCAGGATCGGCCCCCCGGCCGCGAAAGCCCAGATCCCCAGGCCGGTGCCGCCCGAGACGGAGATCCGGTTGTTCGAGACGAAGACGTTGCGCATGCTGCCGATCTTGATGCCGCGGATCGTCCCCTCCCCCCGCCACCAGGCCTTGACCAGGTGGATGTCGTTGCCGGTCACCCGGATCGTCCGGCCCTGGATGGGCGGACCGGGGTGGTACGACACCCCGATGTGGACGCCCTCGGCCACCTGGTCGAAGCGGCAGTCGGAGACCTCCACGTCACCGACGGCCGTGCCGCCGCCGATCACCACCCCGCAGGCCCCGATCGACGCCTCGGCCGCGGCCGCCAGTTCCTTGCGGTACCCGGCGGCGTACCGGTCGCCGAACGCCGGCTCCAGCAGGATCCGGTCGGCGACCGAGCGCAGGTGCTTGGCCGCCGCCGACGGCGTCTGCACCGGGCGCGACGGCGGCGACGCGGCCAGCGCCGCCTCCCAGGCGCCCTGCCCGAGGGCGGAGTCGAAGCGCAGGCTGGCCCCGGGCGCCGGCAGGGCGACGTCCCGCCGGTCCCGGGCGATGTCGTCGGCCCTGCGCACGTTGACCCCCTCGCCGACCAGGTAGTCCCGCAGCGCCTTGCGACCCTCGTCGGTGTCGAAGATCCGCCCGGCGGCGTCGCCGAGGCGGCCCTTGAGCGAGGTGAGCTGCCGCTTGTAGCTGGGCAGCCGGCCCGGGTCCGCAGCCGCCAGGTCCGCCAGCCGGTGCAGGTACGCCCCGGCGCTCTGGTCCGAGCGAAGGTCCTCCGGCGTCGGCGGGTGCAGGGCGGCCAGGGTCCGCCACTCGCTCTCCGGCACCGTCGAGTTCATCCGCACGCCCCACTGCCCGACCCGGACCACGGTGTTGAAGTCGCCGCGTTCCAGCCGGTCCTCCCGGTCCAGCGCCAGCCGGCCGACCAGCTGGGTGGCCAGCTCGCCGCGGAACTTCTCGTCCTTGACCAGCTCCTGGAGGGTCAGCGAGAGCGGTCGGGGCGGGGTGCTGAACCGGCACCGGGTGACGACGGCGTGGTCCGGGTTGACCAGGAGCACCCCCTGCTGACCGTGACCGATCAGGAAGTCCGAGTCGAGCACCCGGACCCGGCCGGGCGGGGTGCCCTGGTCGTTGCGCACGGTCAGGCAGGTGCTGCGCGGCGCGGCGCCGGCCACCCCGGCCAGCCGGACGTGCTCGACGGTCACCTCCTTGCAGTTGATCGCGCTGACCGGACCGAGCCGCCCCGAACTGTCGGCCGGCCCCGGGGTCTCCACGAACAGGTGCGACACCGACACCGAGCCGCAGTTGGCGAAGAGCAGCGCGTACTCGTGGCCCTGCACCTGGATCCGGCTCGCCGGCCCGCTGCCGAGCAGCCGGATGTTCGCCCGGTTGCTGAAGGTCACCGGGGTGTTGCTGGTGTAGAGCCCGGGCGCGAAGCAGATCAGCGCGTCCCCGGCGGGCAGGGTGTTCAACGCCTGCACCCAGTCGATGCCCGGCCGCAGCGTCAGCGTCGCCCAGCCGCCGGTGCTGGCCGCGGCGAGCTGATTGATGGCGGCCTGCACGGTGGTCGCCCCGGCCAGCGACGGCCGCCCGGTCGGGTCGTACGACACCCGGTCGGCGCGGGAGAGGCTTGCGGTGAAGGTGAGCGGCAGGTGGGCCGGCTGCATCGCCTCGTCGAGGAGCTGGGCGGTGACCTCCTGGGTGGCGGTGCCCGAGTCGAGCTGCCAGGCGCAGCGGGCCCGGCCGTCCATGCCGGTCTCCACGGTGACCGTGCTCGCGGTGGTCGCGCCGGCGGTCAGCTTCCCCTGGCCGATGGTGACGGTGAACCGCACCCGGGCCTTGGCGACCGGTTGGCCGCCCGTGGAGACGCCCGCCACCAGGTCGTGGCCGAGCGGCACCAGCGTCGCCGGGCTGTTCGGCACCGGCACGGCCTCCTGGCCCTCCCCGCCGAGCAGGCTCAGGGTCAGTTGGCCGGTGAGCGGGGCGAAGACCGGCCGGCAGTCGCGCAGCACGCTCCACTGGCTGCCGTCGTACCCGAGGACGCCCAGCCGGCCGTGGGCCCGGCGCGGGCCGTGCGGGGTCTGCGGCAGCGGCGTCGTGCCGGTCCTCGGCCACTGGACGTCGTGCACCGCCGAGCGGGCGGGGAAGGACCACCAGTCCCCGGTCCGGAAGCTGCCCGCCGCGCCGAACCGGATCTTGATGCCGAGTTCCAGGTCCAGCTCGGCGCCGCCGGTGGGGATGGTGCCCCGGCCGTCCCAGCGGCGCACCCGGGGCCGCCGGGGAAAGTCGGCGCGGTTCAGGCTGCCGGTGGCGGTGGCCGGGCGGATCACGATCCGGTCGCCCTCCACCCGGTCGACCTGCACCAGCGTGCCCGGCGTCGCGTTCTGCTCCCGGGTGTCGTCGGTCAGCTCCACCCAGGACCCGTTGGCGAAGCCCGCGCTGCCGTCGCGGCCAGGCACCTTCACCGTCAGCACGTCGACGTCGATGCTCTCCCAGGTCGCCACCGTGGAACCGTTGTCCCGGGACCACACGTAGGTCGCCGCGCCGGGAGCGCCGCCGGCGAGGATCTCCACCCGGTAGCACTGGTTGTCCAGCCCGGTGTACGGGGAACCGGTCGGGATGACGCAGTCGCCGCCCGGAGCGCCGGTGGGATCGGCGCGGACCGCGAGGGTGCCGGTGGAGCCGGCGGTCAGCTCGGCCCAGCCGGGCGGGGTGTCGGCGCACCCCACCGGGGTGTTCGGCGGGCCGGCCTGCACCAGCCGGACCTGCCAGACGGTGCGCAGCCGGGTAGCGGTGTCCGGGCCGCCCAGGGCCACCTCGCGCAGGCTGGCGTCCTCGATGGCGGTGACGTGCTGCGACCAGGCCTGGAGCCAGGCCACGTAGACCCCGGCGGGGACGGCGGCGCCGGCGGCCAGCCAGGTGCCGTCGAGCTTGCGCACGAACGGACCGGCGGCCGGCAGGTCGGGCTGGGCGAAGACGGACATCTGCGCGTCGTTCTCGCAGAGCACCCCGTCGAGGTAGTAGCGGCCGGCCGACAGCTTCAGGTCGCCGCCGCCCCCGGTCAGCGCGAACGCCCCGTTGGCCAGCGGCGCGCCGGCCGGGCCGACCAGGTCGGTCAGCGCGGTCGCCCGCAGGTGCGCCTGGATGTCCTGCTGCTCGTTCCAGTCCGCGTCCAGGTCCACCCGGCCCTGCTGTTTGCGCACGCTCGTCGCGTGCCGCCGCTGGTCGAACGTCGAGCGGCTGATGTCGCCCTTCATGGTGTGGTTCCTCCGGTCGGCAGCACGGGCAAGGGAGATGCCACCCGCCCCAGCGGCAGGTACTCCCGCAGGGCGAGGGCCAGGTTGTTGAGGCGTTGCGGGGTGAGCGCGCGTCGGAACGCGCCCATCTCGGCACCGGACTCCGCGCCGCTGCGCAGCTCGGCGGCGGCGGTCTCGGCGAGCCGGCCGTACGTCGCGTCCCCGTACCGGGTGCTGGCGAAGGCCGGCCCGACCCGGGTGGCCACGTCCGGGTCGCCGGGGCGGGCCTGCACGGCCAGGTCCGGCTGGCAGCGGTAGCGGCGCGGGGTGACCGAGCCGGGCCGCAGGTAGCTGAACCGCAGGTACCCCTGCTGCCGGCGGGCCACCGTGACCACCCCGTCGAGCAGGCAGTCCGTGGCGGTCAGCACCCGCGCGCCGGTCGCGCCGAGCACGGTCACCCCGGCCAGCTCGACCTCGGCGTCCGCGGCGCCGATCCCGCCGTGCACCAGGGTGTCGGTGACGGTGAGCGGGCCGTCGCCGACGGCCAGCGACCCGGTGACGCACCGGTGCAGCGCCACCTCGACCCGCTCGTTGCCGGCCGCCACGGTCAGCCCGGTCGCGCCGGGCCCGACCGTGCAGTGCCGCAGCTCCAGCCGTCCCAGCCCCGGGCCGCCGGCGGACGGCGCGGCCACCGTCACCGGGCCGGCCACCAGCAGGCCGTCGACGACCAGTTCGCCGGGGCGGTCCCCCGCGCCGGCGCCGGTGACCGCCAGGCCGCCCAGCAGGCAGGGCCGTACCCCGACCGGGTCCAGGTCGGTCTGCCGGCGGGGCCGGTCCGGCGGCCGGGGCCACTGGGCGGCCAGCAGGGTGAGCCGGCTGCCCTGCCCGACGCGCACCGAGACGGTCTCGGCGTAGCGGTGGCTGTCCAGCAGCACGATCCGGCCGGCGGTGCCGGGATGGGCCGCCTGCCAGTCGTGCCAGGCGGTGACGGCCTCGCCGAGCGAGGCGACCACCTCGCCCGCGCGGGGCGGCTCCGTCGCGCTCACCCCGAGCTGCCAGTCCACCGGGCCGCCGGCCGGGCCGAGGTCGCCCCGGCGGGGGTACGGGCCGGCGCCGACGTCGGCGCTGAACGCGTACCACCAGGAGAGCGCCAGGCGGTGCACCGGCCGCCCGGCGGCGACGGTGACCCGGCCGAGCACCGGGTCGACCCGGACCAGGCTGCCGGTGGGCAGCTCCCACCCGGTCAGGTCACAGATCCGCAGGTGTTCCAGGGGTACGGCGCGCAACTCGTCCGCCGCGGTCGGCTGGATCCACACCACGAAGGAGGGATCGTCCTCGCGGAACCAGCGCAGCTCCTCCGGGGCGGGCGGCGCGGCGGAGCCCAGCGCGGCCAGCTCGTCGCGCAGCGGGCGGCGGCGCAACGGGCCGGGCACGTTCGCCTCGTCGGCGCGGTGGTCGATGTCCGGCTCGGTCACGGTCGGCCCGGTCAGCTGCCGCCCCACCCCGACCGGCTCGATCCACCACCGGCCGTCCGGCGGGTCCGCCGCCGGGGCGACGGTGGCCCGGTCCAGCCGGTACGACGGCAGCGGCCACACGTACATGCCGATATTGGGGATGTTCGGGCGGCCCTGGCCGGCACCCATCGCCCGCACGTCGACCGTGCGGCAGACCGGTTCGAACGGCCCGCCGACCAGTTCCAGCGGCCCGGCGGCCCGGATCGCCGCGGTGGCCGGCGCGGTCTTCGGGTGGTTGACGTGCTGGGTGATCACCAGCCGCTCGAAGAACTCGACGGCGGCGGTGCTCCAGCCGGTGTTCGCCCGGGTCAGCTCCTCCAGCGCGGCGGCGGTGCCCTTGCGGCGCCGGAACCGGATGGTGTCGGCCACCCGGGCCCGGTCGGAGAAGGCGGCCGCGTCGGGCAGTGGGTGCAGCCGGCCCGCGCCCACCAGCTCGCCCAGGTAGGGCACCACCCACTCGGCGCAGGTCTCCACGAACCAGTCGTCGGAGAGCTGGTCGACGTCGGCGCCGAGCCGGGCGGTCTGCTCGGCCATCACCTCGACCAGGGCGCGCAGCACGCCCCCGGCGGCCTCGTCCGCACTGCGCAGCGCGGCGGGCAGCAGCCCCCAGATCTCCTCGGCCCTCACGATGCCTCCAGCAGGGTGACGTCGCCGGCGTCCGCGGTGAGCAGGTCGGCGGGGAGCAACAGGTCGCCGGCGCGGCGGGCCGGCGCGGCCACGATCACGTCCGCCCGGCCCGGGGGCAGCTCCGCGTCGTGCAGGAGTTCCAGCACCACGCCGGCCACCCCGGACACCCGGTGCAGCAGGGCCTGCACCTCGCTGGCGCGTACCGGTTGGGCGTAGTCCCGGGCGGCGAAGGACAGGCCGGCGACCAGGGCCGCGCGGGCCGCGGCGGCGACCGCGACGAAGCGGTGGCCGGGGGCGACCAGCAGCCGGGCGGTCACCGCGACCCGGCGGCGGCGGTGGCCGAGGATCCGGACCGGCACGGCGGGTTGCCGGGCGGCGTCCAGCGCGCGGAGCAGGTCCGTGCGCAGCTGCGCGCCGTCCGGGATCGCGGCGCCGTCCGGCCCGGCGACGGTGAGCAGGACGATCTGCCGCTCGCCGTCCCAGACCAGGTCGGCGCGGGCCTTCCCGACGCCGGCGAAGGCCCGTGCGAAGTCCGCGTGGTCGTCGAGGGAGACGACCCGGCCGAGGGTACGCACCGCCAGCGGCGCGTTGCGCCGTGCCCGGTCCACGTTCTCCGGGTCGTCGGCGCCGGCCGCCGGGACGGGGTTGGTGACCTCCATCAGACCCAGCGGGCGGGACAGCGGAATGGTCAGCCGCCCCGCCGCCAGGTCGGCCGACCGGCCGATGCCGGACCGGTAGGTGGCCACCACGTTGTCCTGCCCGGTGGGCAGCCGGGCGCCGGTGCGGCCGTCGCCGAAGGTGACGGTGACGGTGCCGTCGTCGGCCCGGCGGACGGTGTAGACCCGGGCGGTGGGAGCCTGGCCGAGCAGCGCGGGGACCTCCTGCCAGCGGACCCCGTCCACCCAGACCGCCAGGGTGGTGCGCGCCCCGCTGGCGGTGGCGGCGGGTACGTGGGTCAGTGGCGCGTGCCGGAGGGTGAACCGCTGGAACGCCTGCCGGGCGTCGCCGCCGCCGAGCACCTCGGCCCGGCTCTCGCCGTGCGTCGCCTTCGCCACGTTGCCGAGCACCCGGACGCTGTCGCGCCGGTAGGTGTGGGCGATGGTGCTGTCGAGATCCACCGTGGCCGGGCCGCGCACCCGCAGCACGGTGACCACCTCGGAGACCGCCGCGCCGGTCGGGTCGACGCCGGTGAGCACCAGCCGGCGGCCGGGTGCCAGGCCGGGCGTCGGGCGGGCCAGCTCCAGGGTGGCCACCTTCGCCAGCGGGGCGGTCTCCGGTCGCGGGGCCACGGCGAGCTGCCGGCTGTCGCCGAGCACGGTGGTGCTCCGCCGGGAGAACGTGTTCGAGTCGCCGCCCGTGACGGTGATCCGGGTGGTCCGGGCGGCGATGCCGAAGTCCGCCACCGGCACCTCGGCCACCGCGCTCACCCACCGCACCTGCGCCGCCCCGGCGGTCTCCAGCACCACCCAGGAGCCGGCCAGGATCGCCGGGTACGACTGGTCCAGGTGCAGGTTGCGGTCCGCGGCGGCGAGCGGGGCGTCCGCCCAGCTGTCCTTGCGGGCGGCGTACGCGCCGGGCAGCACCTGGTTGCTGGTGCCCGGGTTCAGCTCGCCGACCCGCAGCGCCACCGGCAGCGCCGACCACGGCTGGGCGTTGAAGCCGAACAGCGCGGCCCGCTGCGCGAGCAGGTGCACCTGCACCCCGGTGACCCGGGGGCGCAGCTCGACCGGGAGGACCTGCGCGGCCAGCGGCGCGTCCAGCGTCACCACCGTGTACGCGGGCACCACCTGCCGGCCGTCCCCGCCGGCCTGCGGCGCGGGCAGCACCGCCGTGGCGGCCCGGACCCGCCGCACGTCGAACCAGTCCGGGCCGAGCACCAGCAGCACGCTGCCGGCCGGCAGGACGGTGTCGGCGCCGGCCAGCGTCAGCGTCTCGTCGCCGGGGCGGGGCGGCCGGGGCTCGGTGACCCGCAGCCCCACCGCGTTGAGCTCCGGCCGGGCGACCAGCGGCTCGACGGTCTCGAACACCTGCGGCAGCTCGCCGGGGCCGGGCACACTCTGCGCCTGGCTGCCCGCCGGGATCGGCACCCCGTCCGGCGCGCCGGGGGTGGCGGTGACGGTGAACGACAACCAGGTCGTCGCGGCGACACCGGGCCGCAGCTCGTACCCGATGGCCCGGGCCAGCATCAGCACCGAGCCGCGCTCGGTGGCGGTGCCGAGGAAGCCCTCGTTGGCGATCCGCTCCTGATAGAAGGCGAGCACGTCCAGGGTGGTCGCCCAGGCGTGCAGCAGGGCCACGGCCGGGTCGTCGACCTCGCGGGTGGTCAGCCCGGCCAGCTCGGGGCGGGCCCCGAGCCGGGCGAGCATGTCGGCGGCGAAGTCCGCCTGCCGGCCCAGCCGGTAGTTCACGCCGGCCCGGCCGGGCGGGTTGGGCCCACGGCCCGCTCGTGTCGTCACAGTCCACCCACCAGGTCGAGGTGCAGGATGCCGTGCTCGGGCACGCTGGGATCGTTGTCGAGGCGGATCACCTCGGTGTCGCCCGCGCGCAGCACCCGCGCGGTCAGCTCGCCGCCGGGCGCCACCCCGACCGGGTGCAGCTCGGTGACCCGTACGTCGGTCACACCCGGGACGGTGACGGCGGCGGCGAGCAGCTGGCTGAGATAGAGCGGCGTGCCGAAGCTGAACCGGTCCGGGTGGAAGAAGCCCCGGCTCCCGTCGGGCAGGTCCCGGTCGGAGAAGAGGTCCAGCAGGGCCCGCCGCACGTCGGAGCGGAACGCCCCGGGCGTGACGCACACCCACAGCCGCAGCTCGACCGGCAGGTCGACCGGGTCGCGCAGTTGCAGGTCGTACCCGGCCACCCGGAACCGGTCCAGCCGCCCGGCCAGCCGGCGGGCCAGCCCGGGCTCGCCGGCCAGCCGCTGCCCGCCGCGCAGGTCGAGGGTGAGGAACACCGTCCACCAGGAACCGGTCCAGCGGATCCGGGCGGTGGCGTTGTCCACCTCCGGCAGGCGCAGCGCCGCGGCCACCCAGTCGGCGGTGGTCACCGCCCGTTCCTGGGTTCCGAAGGCGACCGGGGCGTGCTGGCGGGCGTGCTCGGTGTCCTCCGGGTCGGTGCCGCCGACAGCGGGCAGCGGGTTGGTCACGGCCAGCACGCCGGAGCGCTCCGTGACCAGGGTGGTCAGGGCGTCGTGGCCGAGGTTCCCGGCCGCGCCGCCGCCGCGCCACCAGGTCACCTCGAACACCGTGCCGGCCGGTGGGCGGCGACCGGACACGTCGTCGCCGAAGCGCAGGACGACCCGGCCGTCGCCCTCGCGTTCGGGCACGAACCCCTGGTCGAACCGGTCGGCGTTGAGCAGGTCCCGGCGGGGCCGCCAACTGCCCTCGGTGGTCTCCAGCCGGATCAGCGGCAGCGCGGCGCGCGGGTCCTGGGTCAGCGCCTGGCTGGCCGGGGTGTCGGCCGGGAACGGGGTGGCCGCGGCCACCGGCTCGGCGGTCAGCAGCGGCCGCCAGCGGGTCTCCTCGGCGGGCGGGAGCTGACCGCGTACTCCGATGGCGTGCTGGGCGGCCACCACGTTGGCCCGGGCGACCGCACAGGTGACCAGGTGGTCGGTGCCGGAGCCGGCCACCGGGGCGGTCACGGTGAGCGGGAAGGCCAGCCGGTCGGCGGCGCTCCACCCGACCTCCAGCACGTTCACCCGCGCGACCGGGTCGGTGCCGGCGCGTACCGAGGTCAGCCGGACCACCTGCCGCCGCGTCGGGTCGGCGTCCGCCCGGCGCCCGGTCTCCGGCGAGGCCACCTCCTCCAGCAGCAGCAGGTCGCCGGGGGCCAGGCCGGTGGCCGGCTGGTCGAGCAGGGTCGCCCCGACCGCGCCGGCGGGCAGGCAGCAGTCCCGGCCGCCCCACACGTGCAGGGCGATCTCGTTGCGGCTGGCCTGCGGGGTGAGCGCGGTCAGCGTCTCGAACCCGGTGGCGCCGCCGGCCAGCAGCGCCACCGCGTCGGCGGCCGGCACCGCCGGCGTGGCCCGGTCGGCGGCCAGGACCGGGGTGCCCGCCGGGATGCCCTGGGTCTCGGCGTCCGAACCGGCGGTGACCCGCACGCTGAGCCAGGCGCGGGCGGCGCAGCCGTCGTGGACGGCGTAGTCCAGCAGCCGGGCGTGCCGGCGGACCGAGATCCGGCTGCGGGCGGTGCCCAGGTACGCCTCGGTGCCGGCGGCGTCCTGCCGGTACGAGAGCCGGTCGGCGACGTGCGCCAGCGCCTCCACCACGGTGATCAGCGGGTCGGCCGGGTTACGTTCCGCCCAGCCGGGCAGGGCCGCCACCCGGTCCAGCATCAGCCGCCGGAACCCCGCGTAGTCCTTGGCGAGGTAGTCGGCCGGCGCGCCGGCCGGGCGGGGCGGCGGCCCGGCCGGGGCCGCCGGGGCCGGGTCCAGGTCGCTCGGGCAGTTCGCCTTGAAGGAGAACGTCGCCTCGGCCAGCACCGGGTCGAAGCCGGCCGGCACCCGGTCGTCCACCGCGGAGCGCACCAGCCGCAGCGTGTACGGGGAGAAGTCGCCGGCCCGATCCACCCGGACGGTCAGCTCCGCGCCGGCGGCGGAGACGCTGACCACCCGTACGCCGGTGATCCGCACCCCGCCCTCGACGATCACGTTGCCGGCGGCCAGCGCGGCGCCGGTGGGCACCCCGTCGGGCTGGCCCGGCAGCGGGTGCAGGAACCCCACCCGCAGCAGCTTCTGGTCGGCCGCGTCCACCTCGATCCAGTCGATGCCGTTGAACCCGCTGCCCGGGCGGGCCACCTCGGCCCGGCGCTCGTCGTCGGTGCACCGCACGGTCATCTGCTCCCCCTCACGATGGCGACCTCGGCCGGCCGGCCGGTGGCGCGCAGCCGGTAGCCGACGTGCACCTGGACCGTGGCCTCCGCCAGGTCGACCCGGACGTCGTCGACCTCGATCAGGTCGCCGAGCCAGCGCTGCAACGCGCTGCGGGCCTGCAACTCGGCCGCGCCGACCACCGCCTCGTCGACCGGGGCGAAGAGCAACTGGCCCAGGCCGGCGCCGAAGTCCGGCCGGTTCACCCGCTCGCCGGGCGAGGTGAACAGCACCGCCTCGACCAGGTCGGCGACGTGCCGCTGCGGGCTCGCCAGCCCGGAGCGACCCCGGTTGTCGGGACGCCAGGGAAAGGCCGGGTAGGTCACGACGCCACCGCCCTGATCTGGAAGCCGGCCACCGTCGGTGGCCCCTGCGGGATGCCCTCGGCGCTCACGCCCAGCCCGACGCTGGTGGCGAGCATCGCCGGCTGGCCGTTGACCAGCACCCGCGCCGCCGGGGTGGTCCACTGGATCCGGACGCAGGGCTGGGGTTTGGTGCCCGCGCCGACCGGCACCTGGAACGGGCAGCCGGTCACCGGGTACGCGTCGGCGGCGGTCACCACCGGCAGGCCGCCCACCAGCACCCGGGAGTTGCCGGTCTGCGGGGTGACCGGCCCGGCGTGCGGGCAGGAGAGCACGGCGCCGACGTGCAGCAGCGGGCCGGGCATCAGGTCACCGTCAGCGCGGTCTGGTTGACGGCCACGGTCGGCCCGACCAGGGTGATCGAGGCGCCCTTGCCGTTGGAGATGACGATTCCGGTGTCGTTTATCGAGATCATCGCTCCGGTGAGCGTCTTGAGCAGGATGCCGCCCGCCGGCCCCGGGGCGTCGGAGACCATCACCGTGGCCTGCCCGGGGGTCTGCAGCACGATCGGCGGGGTGGGTGGCGGGGCGGCGGACACCAGGGCGGGGATCTCCGCCTTCGAGCCGTACCAGCAGCCGGTCCAGATGGGGTGGTCGGAGTCGCCCTGCTCGAACTCCACCCAGACCCCGGTGCCGGGCAGCGGCACCGCGTACATGCCGGACTGGATGCCGGCCAGCGGGAAGCAGGGCATCGCCCAGGTGGACGGCGGGAGCGTGACGTCGGGGACGGTCACCTGGATCCGGCCCTGCTGCAACGGGTCGATGTGGTTGACCACCGTGCCGCGATACTTGCCGTAGTACCTGGTCATACGTCGACCCTTCCCGAGGTGGAGATCTGGGCGTTGCGGCTGAGGTTGAACCGCTGCTTGACCTCGCCGGCCTTGACCGTGGTGGTCACGCTCTTCACCGCGTACTCGCCGTCGTAGGCGCGTCCGGCGCCGCGCACCCCGACCAGCCGGCGGCACTGCAGCAGGCGGCCGTAGCGCAGCACGTCCAGCGAGCCCGAGCCGGTGATCACGTTCGCCGACTGGGCGGCGCGGGCCAGGCCCCGGGCGAGGGTCTGCACCACGTCCATCCGGGCGGTGGCGTCGTCGGTACGGCTCGGGTCCGCCCGGCCGATGTTCATCCGCCGGTACGACAGCGGGATCGGGATCTTGCGGCCCAGCGGCGGGTTCAGCGGGCTGACGTCCGGCACCGGCAGCGGGATCGGTACCCGGACCTGCTCCGGGAACGCGGTGAGCAGGTAGACGGTCTTCTGCACCCCGTCGAACGAGAAGGACAGCGACTCCACGTTGGAGAAGGCGTCGGCGTTGACGGTCAGCGCCGGCTGTGCCCGCCCGGCCCGGACCTCCGGCCCCCAGTACGCGGTGTTCATCCCGGGCGTGGGACCCGGCTCCACGTAGAAGGTGTAGCCGACCTCGTCGGCCAGCTGCGACACGTACGCGAAGGTGGTGCCGCGCACGGCCGGGACCCGCTGGATCGGGTTCGGGGCGAACACCAGCACGCTGGGCACCAGCATCGGCACCACGCCGTACGCGGCGAACGGCGCCAGCAGGGTGAGCACCCGGGCCTCGGCGGGCATCGGCATGGGCAGGCCCGACAGGTCGATCAGGTCCATCATCTGGCTCACGTCGACCCCGGTCAGAGTCAGCGTCGACGCGCCGGCCTCGTTGCTGCGGGCCACGTCGTGGCGGGTCACCACGCCGTCGGAGAGCACCTGCGGGCGGCCGTCCAGGTGCAGGACCAGCAGCACCCGGGTCGGCGGGTCGAGGCTGCCGTCGGCGAGCATCCGCTCCACCAGCGAACCTCGGCCGAGGGCGAACCGCAGCTGGAAGCCGGAGCGCTGGCCGGCGTTCTGGGTCACCTGCGCCTCCTGCAACGCCTCGACGAGTTCGTACGGGGCGGGCCCGAAGGTCAGCGGCCCGACCAGCAGTTGCAGCCGCACTCCCCTAGGCATCGCCGGCTCCGGGGAACCCCTCGGGCAGCGCGACCCGGACCACCCGGCCCGGCTGCTCCAGCTCGGCCGGGTCGAAGGCGCCGTTGGCGTCGCAGAGCTGCCAGAACGCGGTCGGGTCGCCGACCGTACGGGCGGCCAGCAGGTCGACCCGGTCGCCGTCGGCCACCTGCTCCCAGCCGGCGGTGGCGAGCCGGTCGGCGGGCGGCACGAACCGGCGGCGCAGGTGGACGACCTCCTGCCCGGTGTCCGGGTCCACGGTCACCGCGGTGCCCACCGTGGCGTACCGGCTCTCCGGCGCGATCGTGCCCCCCACCGGTACGCCGGCGGTGCTGCCGCCGGTCGCGGCGAGCAGCGTCTCGGCGACCCGGCTGCGGGCGGCGACCAGGGCCGGGTCGGTCTCGGGCGGCAGCGGCGCGGTCACGGCAGCCGGTCGATTCCGAGGTCGGTCAGCCGGCCGCCGCGCGCCCGGCCGGCGAGCTGTTCGAGCTGCTGGTGGGCGGCCATGGCGAGGCCACCGGCCCGGCCGGCGGTGCCGACGTCGTTGACCGTCAGCACCCGCAGGCCCAGCCGGATCTTCGCGCGGATGGGGTTCAGCATCGGGTCGAACGCCTCCTCGGTGATGGTCAGCTCGGTGATCCGTACCGGCCAGAGCCGGCGCCGCCCGAAGGCCAGCAGCACCAGCGGCGCCGGTGGCGGCACCACCTCCAGGGTTCCGGCGGCCAGCAGCGCCGCGGCGTCCTGCACGGCGGTCAGGCTGGGATAGGCCAGCGACTCCAGGGCGGCCAGCTGCGCGGTCAGGCCGAGCTCCACCGCGTCGGCGTTGGACCGCGGCTCGGCGAGCTGGTCGGCGGCGTCCAGTTCGGCCTCCAGGGTGAGCGTCTGCACCGGCGGTCCGGTGATCCGCAGCGCCTCGCCCTTCGCGCCGCCCTCGGCGCCGCCGGTCTTGAGCTGGAAGCCCCGGGTCAGCGCGTCCGGGTTGTACTGCAGAGTGATCACCCGCCGGGTCCGGCCGCTGTCCGGGTCGAGGACCACCAGGCCGGCGCGGAGCAGGCGGGGGCTGAGCGGACTGGTCACGGGGTGCCTCCTGTCGAGGGTCGGCGCCAGCGGATCCGCTCCGCGACGGCCCGGGTGATCCGCCCCTGCAACTGCCGGGGGTTGAGCCCGTCGAAGGTCAGCGAGCAGTTGGTCAGGTCGGTGACCCGGATCTGGCCGGTCTGCAGGCCCAGGCCGGTGAAGAGCAGGTTCACCCGCGCGACGGTCGCGCTGCTCAGGGAGATGGGCCGCAGCGCCCCCGGCTGGTCGCTGCCGTCGGCCGCCCGGCTGATCCCGCCGCCGATCCGCAGGCCGAGCAGGGCGTCGGGGGCCAGGACGATCTCATTGGCGCCGCCGAGCGGGAGGGTGATCTCCCGGGGGTTGTTGACCGACAGATCGGCGTCGATGTTGCGGATCGCCAGCCGTCCGGGCGGCGACGGTTGGTCGCTCTGGACGTCGGCGATGGTGTGCAGCAGTTCGTCCCGGGACTCCGGGGTGGGCCGCAGCAGCCGGTTCAACCGGATCAGGTGCTCTTCCCGGGCCGGCCGGACCTCGCCGGTGGGCAGCCGCCAGCGCAGCAGGTCGACGGTGTTCGGCTCCTGCGGGCCGAGCCCGGACGGGTCCGCGACGGCGGGCAGGGTCACCCGGTAGACGAGTTCCTCGCCCTCCATGGTGAACCGCCCCGGTGTCCACCACGGCAGCGCGCCCGTCATCCGCCGGTAGTCCAGCGCCCCGTCGTGGAACGCCAGCCGGGCCTCCCAGGTCCGCTCGCCCCAGACGAACCCGGAGTGCACCACGTCGAAGTCCAGCCGGCCGTTGAGGCTGTCGAGGACCTCGCTGAGGTGGTACGTGTTCAGGATGCGCAGCAGCCCGTCCCAGGCGGCGGCCATCTCGCGGCGGCGCTGCTGGCTGGTGGTCGGGGCGGGGGTCGGGCTCGGCCCGCCGCCCAGCAGCATGCCGAGGTCGAGCGCGAAGGTGGCGTCGCGGATGTCCAGCGAGGGCAGCTCGCCCGCGCCGGAGGTGATCTCGTGGGTGAGGTCGCCGAGCAGGCCGCGCTGCACGAACACGTACAACCCGATGCCGTGGTCGACGAAGGTCAGGCCGCTGATCTCGCCACCGGTGGCGGTGATGGTGGCGGGCGGGGGCCCGCTCGGGCCTAGGCCGGCACCGCCCTGCTCGTAGCCGATGGAGGTGAACCGCAGCCCGTACTCCGGCCGGTCGTGGGGCGCGCCGAGCAGGCGCAGCTCCCGTCGGGCGTCGGCGGTGACCTGGGCCCGGATCGCGGTGAGGGTGGGTTGGCGCAGGTTGAGTCGCAGGCCGCCGTGGTCGAGGAAGTCGACGGTCAGCCCCGCCGCGCCGAAGTCGGCGGTGCCGTCGGAGAGGAAGGTGCCGATGTCGAAGCCGACCCGGGGTGCGCTGATCGCGCCCAGGTCCAGCCCGCCCATGATCCGCATGCCCTGCGCGGTGTGGGTCGGTTCGACCAGGAAGCCGTCCAGCGGCGGGGTGGGGCGCAGCCGCAGCTCGCCGAGGACCGTCTCCTGGTCGGTGGCCAGCCGGATGGTGGTGCCGTCGCCGAGGTCGACCAGGAGCCCGCTGGCCCGGGTCTGCCCGACCACCAGCTCGCGCAGCAGCAGCCGGCGGAACCGGCCGCCGGGCGTGCCCGGCGGGTGCAGGTCGATCCGGGCCCGCGCGCGGATGTCGAGCAGGGTGATGGCGCCCTCGCCGGGCCGGATGCGCAGGCCGAGGGACTGGCCCTGCCAGTCGAGCGCGTCCACCGACACGGTCGCCAGCCGCAGCCCCGGGCCGCCGTTCGCGCCGATGTCGATCCCGTCCGGGCGGATGCTGACCAGGCCGGTGTCCAGTCCCTCGAACTGGACGTGCTGGGTGTGCTCGCCGGGGTTCGGGCCGGTGCCCAGGTGCCCTTCCGCGCCGGTGACCCGGGCCTCGACGTGGCCGCCCCGGCCGAAGGCCAGGGTGATCTGGGCGGCCGACAGCGCGGCGTCGACCCGCAGCGCCGCGTCGACCCGCCCGGCGATCTCCAGCCGGGTGGCGCCGGTGGTGATCCGGCCGGCGACCAGCCCCGCCGCCCGCGACCAGCGCAGGCCGCGCACGTTCACGTCGAGGATCTCCAGCGGCGGCAGGTCCGGCTGCCCGGCCGGGGTGGGCACCGGGCGGCCCAGGCCGACGTCCAGGACCCCGCTGCGGTAGCGCAGGTCCCGGCTGGTGATCCGGTCGATGTGCAGGCGCTCGACGAGCAGTTCGGCGTCGCCGGGCGGCCGGACCTGCCCGTCGGGACCGGTCCGCTCCGGGGCGCTGTCCCAGCGGCCGGTGACGGTGAGACCGTCCAGCACGGTGGGGCCGTGGGAGACGATCCGGCCGTCGCCGGCCCGCCAGTCGATCCCGGACAGTTCGATCCGGGACGGGCCGATGTCCTCGAACCGCAGCCCGCCGGCGTGCTCGGTGACGATCCGGCCGCCCAGCCCGGCCCGGCGGACGGTGACCGAGCCGTCGGGGGTGCGCAGGGTGGTGTCGGCGAGGGTGACGCCGCTGAGGGTGATCTGCTGGCTGTCCGTGGGGTCGCTGAGGATCCGGCCGGTGGCCGGGTCGACCCGGTGCGCGCCGGCCCGGATCAGGTCCACCGTGACGGCGGCGGCCGGGCCGACGGGCTGGCCACCGACCGTGCCGGTGATGGTGGTCGGGCCGCCCTGCAGCGCCCGGGACAGCACACTGAACCGGAGCTGGTCAAGCTGGCCGATGCTCAGCCGGCCCGAGTAGGTCAGCTCCTCGCCGGACAGGTCCAGCTCCAGGTCCTGCACCCGGACGCCGACCAGCGCGCCGGAGACGACCTCCACGCTGTAGCCGGGCGCCGGGTCGGTGACGTCCATGCCGATCCGGTCGGCGTCGATCCGGTCGATCACCATGGTGCGGATCAGCGCGCCCCGGACCTGCCGGCCGGTGGCGGCGGGCGCGGTGCGGACCAGTACGTCGAGGCTCATCCGGCCGATCCGGGTGCTGCCCCGGGAGTAGAGGCTGCGGGTCGCCGACCGCATGGTGACCCCGGTCAGCTCGGTGCGTTCCACGACCAGGTCGGGCAGGCGCAGGTCGTCACCCTGCGGCACCACCCGGCCGTGGATCGCCTCGCCGGGGCTGCCGTCGGCGCGGGCGGGCGCGGTGAAGGCGATCCGTCCGGCCGTCGTACCCGGGCCGGACAGTCCGGTGACGGTGAGGTCGCCGACGCCGAAACCCGCGGCGGCCCGGCCGGTGGGCAGGCCGGCCTCGGTGGCCGGGCCGCTCAGCTCGGCGGGGAGCAGGCCGCCGCCGGTGACGTCCAGGTCGGCGCGAGCGCGCAGCCGGTGGGCCTCGATCCGGTCCACGGTGGTCGCGCCGCTGCGGACGTCGGTGGCGGTCACCTCGGCCACCCGGATCTCGGCGCCCAGGGTGGCCGGGTCCAGGCCCGCGCTCAGCCCGCTGACGGTCAGCCCGCCGACCGACAGGCCGAAGTACCGCCGGGCCCGTTCCCGCAGCTCCTGGAACTCGCGTTCCTCGGCCGCGCTGCGGTGACCCGGGACGTACCGGCCCGCCGCGTCCACCGGCTCGGCGGGGCGGGCCGCCAGGACGCGCAGCCGGTCGAGGTCGGTCAGCCAGCGGGTGAGCTCGGCGCGGCGCGCCGCCCACTGCGGCTCGTCGGGCAGCGCAGCGAGCTGGGCGGCGACCTGCTCCCGGGTGGGCAGCTCGGCGGCGGTGACCCGGAGCGCGGGCTGCCCGTCCGCGCCGGGCAGCAGTCGTACGCCGGCGGCGGTGACCGACGCGGTGCTGCCCCGGGCGAGGGTGGCGGCGTCCGGGGCGGTGCGGTCCCGGCGGAACCGGGCGATCAGCTCGTCGTCGGGCAGGTACTCGCCCGACCGGGAGGGCACCGAGCCCTCGGCGTGGATCGGGTCGATCTCCAGACCGGCGGCCTCGACCCGGCCGGTCAGCCCGGTCACCCGGATCCCGCCGATGTCCAGGGTGCCGCCCGCCGTCTGGCGGAGCTGGTCCGAGAGCGCGACCAGGCGACGTCGTTCGGGCTCGGTCAGCGACTCGGCGTTCCAGCGGTGTCGGGTCTCCAGCCGGTGCAGCTCCCGCTCGAGCGGCTCCAGCTCGGTCAGCTGCCGGGTCACCTGGCTCAGCCGGTCCTGCAGCGCGGCCCGTTCGGCGACCGTCGCCCGGCCGAGCCGTTCGCGCAGCGAGTCCTGCTCGGCGCGCAGCCGGGCCGGCAGGCTGTTGCCCAGCCCGATCAGGGTCCGGCCGACCTCGATCCGGCCGACCTGCTGCATCCCGGCGAAGGAGAGCCCCTCGGCGGTGGCGCTGGCGAAGCTGACCCGCAGCGAGTGCAGCATGGCGACCGCGTCGGTGGCCCGCTCCCCCACCGTGCGCGGCGGGCGCATCACCCCGTCGGTGAGCAGGCCGATGGTGGCGTTGGCCAGCGGCGTGAAGATCTCCCCGGCGCTCAGCGAGGCGAACTGGCGGGCCAGGAAGGGCGCCCCGGCCGTGTACGGGGCGAGCAACGCGTCGCTGATCTTCGACAGGAACGGCAGGCCGCCGTAGAAGGAGATCACGTTGTGCAGCAGGTGGATCAGCGGGTCGATCAGCGGGATACCGATCCAGCCCCGCCGGCTGGGCTCGGTGACGTCCTCCCGACCGGTCGCCCCGGCCCGGAAGGCCAGGCTGGACAGGCCGAAGCGGGTCAGCCCGAGGATGCCGCCCGGCAGCGAGTCGCTGGCGTAGACCACGTCGGAGACGCTCAGCCCGGTCATTCCGGCCTGCGCGCCGACCGGCCGCTCGTAGCCCCGGTCGGAGAAGGAGGCCACGATGTCCAGGCCGGTGAGGACGACCCGGCCGGTGCGCAGGGAGCTGCCGGTGAACGTCCGGTTGAACCCGTCGAGCTCCAGCCGGGGCAGCCGGACGCGGAGGATGCCCTGCCGGGCGTCGACCGACGCGGACAGGTGGTTGGTGTGCGCGCGGTCGGTGTCACTCAGCCGGGCGCCGCCGAGGTCGCCGCTGATCCACTGCGCGTCGTGCAGGTCGAACTCGCGGAGGGTGACCTCCTGGGTGAACATGCTCAGCCCGGTCCGGCTGAGGAAGAGCAGCTTCAGCCCGACCGCGACCAGCCGGGCCAGGTCACCGACCACGGTGGGCGCGTCGTCGGTGCGCAGCGTCTCGGGTTCGAACGAGGGCCGCAACCGGGCGTGGTAGAGCCGCAGCTGGTCGACCAGCTCCCGCAGGCCGGGGACCTGGTCGGCCCGGACGTCGCGGGAGCGCAGGAACACCCAGCGGCGGTCGTCGAGGGCGTACAGCTGGACGATCAGCGAGCGCAGCTCGGTGGCCCGGTCCGCCCGCCACAGCCGGTCGTCGCGCAGCCGGTCGCGGAGCTGGTCGCGGGCCTCGATCCGGCGCGGGCCGGAGATCGCGGTGACCGCCAGGGAGGCCCGCATCTCCGGGGTCATCGCCGAGCGCATCCGGGCCCAGCGGTCCGGGTCCTCGGCCTCCAGCCGGGCCTGGTCGGCCACCGGCAGGTTCCGCACCAGCTGGAAGGCGAGCCACGCCTCGCGCGGGTTGACCGCCCAGTCGGTCAGGCCCACGGCGAGCAGCTGGCGGGCCTGCCGTTCCAGGTGGGCGGGGTCCCGCAGGGCCAGCAGGTCCAGCACCTCGGTCCGCCACATCTCGTGGGTGAGGTGGGCGTCGGGCAGCGCGTCGAGGATCCGGTCCAGGTCGCGCAGCGCGTCGAGCCGGTGGACGGCGGTGCGCAGCGTCTCCCGGCCACGGGCGGCCGCTGCGCCGGTCACCGCGCCGGTCGGCTGGTCGAGGCCGATCAGCCGGCGGACCAGCGCGACCGCCCGCGGCCCGTCCAACCCGGCCTGCACCTCCCGGTGGATCTCCTCGACGACCCGACCGGCGTCGACCTGCCCGGCGCTGCGGCGGGCCGGGTCGAGCGGTTCGGCGAAGCTGCCCACCCCGGTGTACCGGCCGCCGAGGATGTCCTCGGCGGGGATGTTCTCCTCCAGCCGGGCGAACCACCGGCCCTGCTCCAGCCGCCGCCACCGGTCCTGCGCCGCCAGCGGCAGGCTGCGCACCAGCAGGTACGCGAAGCGGGCCTCGTGGTCGCGGATCGCCCAGTCGAAGACCCCGTACGACAGCAGCCCCTCGATCCGGGTCAGGTTCTGGTGCTCCTCGCGGGCGGCCAGGACGACGAGCAGCCGGGGGCCGAGGGTCGCGCCGATCCGCTTCTCCTCCCACGGCAGGTCGTCGAGGAGCACGTCGAGCCGGCCGGCCTCGTCGAGCCGGCGTACCACGTGGCGCAGCCGCGCACCGGGTTCCGGCGGGCCGGCGGTGGCCGTACCCGCGCCGGCCGCGCCGCCGCTCGGCGCGGTGGCGGCCGCGCCCCCGGCGGTCGGCGGCGCGGTGGCGAGCGCGGCGAGCAGGTCCAGCGCCGCCGGGGCCCGGTGCTCGCCGATCAGCCGCTCGGCCCGCCGCGACACCGTCCGCAGGTCGGCGTCCCCGTCCAGCCGCCGGCTCTCGTCGTCGACCCCGCCCAGCGCGGTGAGCTGCGCCCGCAGCGCGGCGGCGTCGGTGCCGCGTGGCGTCCGCTCGGCCACCAGAGCGTGGAAGAAGACCTTGCGGTCGCCGTTGAGCAGTTCCCGCAGGACGCTGTCGCGCAGCGCGCGCACCACGTTCAGCGCCGTGCGCCGCTCGACCGGGCCGAGCCCCTCGGTGCTCAGCCCGTGCACGTTGCCGGCTTCCAGGACCCGCAGCAGGTAGGGCGTCTGGCCGCCGAGCGCGGCGAGGGCGGCGCCCGGGTAGAGCCGGTGGTGGTCGTCGTCGAGGTTGCGGGCCAGGTCGGTGCGGCGGTTCGCGGGCAGGCTGTGCACCAGGTTGCGGGCGACCAGGAAGGGCATCGTGTCGAGCACCCGCAGGCAGCCCCGCACGTCGTCGCCGGAGACCCACAACCCGTCGAGCAGGTCGATCAGCCGGGCCCGTTCCGCGCGGTAGCGCCGGTCGACGATCTCGCTGAGCTGCGACTCCAGCAGCCCGGTCTCGGTCTCGCTCGCCGCCGCCGTGCTGGCCGGGGGCGACGGGGCGGTGGCGACGGCGCCGGTGTCGGCGGCGACCGCGCCGGTGGGCAGCCGCGCCGCCGGCGCCCACAGCGGCCGGCCGGCCGCGGCCGCCTCGGCGAGCTGCCGGGCCTCGGCCTCCGGGTCGGTCCGGTTCGGGTACGCCCCGGGCGCCGCGCTCGCCTGCGCCAGGTGCCCGAGTTCGTGGGCCAGCAGGGCCCGCCCGGCGGCCCGTCGCGGGTCGAAGCCGGGGGCCAGGTAGAGCGCCCCGTCGGCGAAGAGGCCCCGGGCGCCGTGGTTGCCGGCCCGGCGCCCGGCGTCGCCGAGGTGCACCCGCACGGCGTCCGGCCGCAGGCCCAGCGTGGGAGCCCACCGGCCGACCAGGTCACTGGTCAGCGCGGCCAGCGCCTCGTCCCGCGCCGGGGCGTCGTCCCGGTCCGGGGCCGGCGCGGCGTGGACCGCCGCCTCGCGCTCGGTCATCGGCCCGGCTCCGGGTGTCCGGGGCGGCCCAACCCGGCCCAGATCGCCTCGGCCAGGGCGGCCGGCAGGTCGGCGTCGGGGCGGGCGCGCAGCGGCCCGGGCGCGGGGGCGCTCCTCGGCAGGCCCCGGTCGGTGAGCAGCCTGGTGAGCGCCGCGGTCACGGCGGTCGCGAGCGCGGCCGGGTCGGGCACCTCGACCCCGGTGAGGACCAGCTCGCGGACGTCCACCTCGATGTTCATGTCCACAGCCCCGGGTCCGCGGGCCGGTCGTGCTTGGCGTACTCGGCGGCGACCGCGTCGAGGACGTGTCGCATCCCGATCAGGGCGCCGTCGCCGGACGCGACGAGCGCGGCGCGCAGGGCGATGGTGTGGATGTCCCCGCCGGTGAGGTCCAGCTCGGCCAGCCGGGCCAGGTCGAGGCCGTCGGTGGCCAGCCCGGGCGGGAAGGCCCGCCGCCACAGGTCGGCCCGCTCGGCCGGGCCGGGGTGTCCGAACGGGACCACCACCCGCAGCCGGCGCAGGAACGCCGGGTCGATCGCGGTGCGCATGTTGGTGGTCAGCACCGCCACGCCCCGGTACTGCTCCATCCGTTGCAACAGGTACGACACCTCGATGTTGGCGTACCGGTCGTGGCTGTCCTTCACCTCCGAGCGCCGGCCGAACAGCGCGTCGGCCTCGTCGAAGAGCAGCACGGTGCCGCCGCGTTCGGCGGCGTCGAAGATCCGGCGCAGCTGCTTCTCGGTCTCCCCGATCCACTTGCTCACCACGGTGGCCAGGTCGATGCGGTGCAGGTCCAGGCCGAGCGCGCCGGCCACCACCTCGGCGGCGAGGGTCTTGCCGGTGCCGCTGGGCCCGGCGAACAGCGCGGTGACGCCAAGCCCCCGGGCGGTGCGCTGCCCGAACCCCCGCTCGGCGAGCAGCACCCGGCCCGCGGCGGCGGCGGTGAGCTGGCGCAGCTGCTCGCGCGCCGGCGCGGGCAGCACCAGGTCGTCCCAGCCGGCCCGGACTTCAATCCGCTCGGCGAGGCCGTCGAGGTCCCGGCGTACCCCGGCGCGGACCAGGTCGCGGGCGGCGGTGACCGGATCGGCGCCGGGCCGTCCGGCGGTGGCGAGGATGTCGCTGTGCGCCAGGTCGAACTCGCGGGCCAGTGCGGCGGCCGGTCCGCCGGTGCGGCCGGGCAGCACCCGCCGCCACAGCTCCCGCTGCTCGTCGCGGGTCGGCCGGTCCACGACCGGCCCGACGCCGACCCCGTGCAGCGGCACGGCCCGTGGGGTGGAGACCAGGACGTCACCGATGATCCGGGCCAGCAGGTACTCCACGGTGGTCAGCAGCTCGGGCGGCTCGTCGCCGGCCAGCTCGACCACCAGGACCGGGTCGGCCAGTACCACCTCCCGGTTCCACAGCCGGGCGAAGGCGTCCCGGTCGGTGACGGCGCGGGGCAGGTCGACGGCGGAGACCCGGTGACCGGTACGCCGCACCGTGGCGACGGCCAGCGCGACCACGTCGGTCCGGTCGGCCCGGTCCGGCCCGCAGATCCGCAGCGCGCGGCGGCCGGCCTGCCACGCCTCGGCCAGCTGGGTCGCGGCCCGTCGCCGGCTCGCCGGCAGGGTGGCCGGTGGGGCGGGCAGGTCCGCCAGGTACGGCCGGAGCCGCTCGTCGAGGCGGCCGGCGCCGCGCACCTCGTGCAGGATCCGCTCGTCGGGACGGACCGGGGCGTGCGGCAGCGGCCCGTCACCCAGCTCGACCAGCCGGGCGGCGCGCAGCGGCCGGTCGGCGGCCAGCGCGTCCCAGTGCGGGCCGGGCAGGGTGTCCAGGCACCAGGCGAAGGTGGGGGGACGGTCGAGCAGCCCGAGCTCCCCGGCGATCGCGGCGACCAGGACGTCGCGTTCGAACCCGCTGAGCCCGAAGCCGGCGGCGATCCGGTCCAGCGCAGGGCAGCCGGCCGGCGGCGGGTCCGCCGGTTCGCCCTTGAGCAGCAGTCGGATCCGGTCCACCTCGGCGGGCAGCCCGTCGTCGGCGGTGGCGGCGACCGGCGGGGCGGGCCAGCGGGCGGCGGGGCGCGGGGCGGGCATCACAGCACCACCGACGGTCCGGTGTACCGGCCGGAGGGGTCGGCGGTCAGCGGGCTGTCCACCCCGTCCACCCGCAGCCGGGCCAGGTACGTACCGGCGGGCAGGTCGCGGAAGCCGAAGCGGATCCGGTCGGTGCCGTCGGCGCCCGGCGCGACGCCGTTGCCGGGCGGTGCGGGCAGCACGGTGCCGGTGCCGCCGGTCAGCGAGAGGGTCACCTGCTGGGTCGCGCCGACGCGCGGGTCGACGGTGACGGTGACCGCGCCGGTGCGCAGCGGCACCCCGTCGACGGTGCGGGTGGAGTCGACCACCACGTCGCCGGGCGCGACGGTGATCAGCGGACGGTAGGTGACCGGCACCGCGTCCGAGCTGAGCGCCGGTCGGGGGCTGGGCGGGTCGCCGAGGTCGACCGCGTGCGTGACGACCAGTCCGGAGATCCCGGCCGGCACCGGCCGGTCGAAGGCGGCCAGCGGCACCCGCAGCTCCCCGGCGGTGGCGGACGCCGGGCTGGCGCTGGCCGCGCCGATCCGGATCCGGGTGTCCCGGCCGGACAGGTTGCGGCCGGTGACCACCAGCGTCGCCCCGGCGGTGACCGGGGTGCCGGTCGGGCCGTCCGCCCGCACCTGGTCGACCTCGGGTCCGGCGACGTCGACGGTGCCGGCGGTGACCGCGCGGACCGGCAGCGGTTCCCGCGCACCGCGCACCGGGTCGATCAGCACCACCGAGACGTCGAAGAAGACGCTGGTCCGGTACGGCGCGCTGAACGCCGACCAGACCCGGAAGGTCTCCTCCCCGCCCGGGCTGTTGGTGGTGGTGAGCCGCAGCTGCTCGAACTGCTCGGCGAGGCGGGAGTCGGCGACCGGTGCGGGCAGGGTCGGGTCCGGCGGGTCGGGCGCGAGGGACCGGCGGATCGCCGTGCGGGTGAGCACCGGCGTCTCGTGCAGCATCGCCAGCAGGTGCCCGAGCAGGATCTCGCTGGTCAGCGGGTCGTGGCCGTAGACGCTCGCGACGTAGTGCAGGTCCACGCCGAGCGGCGGCGCGGCGACGTCGTCGCCGGCCGCGTCGCGCGGCGGCGGGCCGAGGTTGGCCCAGGACGGGTTGCGGGTGACCCGGTTCAGGAACAGGTTGACCTGGTTGCCCTCCTGGTTGCCCACGGTCACCCGGTCGGGCGGGCCGGCGGACACGGTCACCCCGCCGACGGCCGAGGAGGCGCCGGTGGCGCGCAGGTAGGCCATCAGCTGGCCGCGCAGCACCGCGGTGACCGCGGCGAGGGCGTACGCGGTGCTCATCGTGGCCCTCCCGGGTCGCGCAGGTAGGCCTCCAGCTCGGGGGCCGGCCCCGGCTCGGCGGCGGGCGGCGGGGCGGCGGGCGGGACCGGCGGCCCGGCGGCGGCGACCGGGCGCTGGCCGGGGGCGAGCCGGACGTCGATCCGGCCGATATGGACGTGCACGGTGGGCCGCTCCGGTGCCCGGACGGCGGCCCGGGTCACCGGTGCGACGCGCGTCGGCGGGGCGGGCGGCGCGGGCCGTACCACGGGCGCCGTGACCGGGGGCGGTGCCGGCTGCGGCGGCGGGGCCGGCGCGGCGGGCGGGGGCGGCGGCGCGGCCGGCCCGGCCGGTGGGCGCCCGGTCACCGCCCGGTCGAGGGTGACCTCCCGCAGCACCCGGGTCGTCTCCTCCCGGGTGACCGGCGGGGGCGCGGCCGGGCGCGGCGGCGCCGGCTCGCGCGGCGGGGCGGCGGGGACGGCCGGCACGGCCACCGGCTCGACCGCCGGCGCGGTGGCCGCCGCCGGCGGCCCGGGCGGTGGCACCGGCGGTGGCGCGGCGGCGGGCGTCAGCGTGCCGGGCGGCGCGGCCGGCGCGGCCACCGGACGGGTCGCGGGGCGCGGTGGTACCGGGGCGTCCCGCTCGAGGTCGTACGCCTCGAACCCGCCGCCCGGCTCGGGCTGCTCGGGTTCGAACCGGCCGAGGGTGCGCGGCTGGAGCCGGTGGGCGCTGCCCACGGCCAGGGCGGCCAGCGCGGCCAGGTAGCCGGTCATGGCACCTGCTCCAGGTACGCGGCCCGGCGGTGCGGGCCCAGGCCCAGCACCTCCGCCTCCGACCAGCCGTACGCGCGGGCCAGCCGGTGCACCTCGCCGAGCAGCCGCCGGACCCGGGCGTCGGCGGCCTGCCACGCCCAGGCGGGCAGGTCCAGCAGGGCCTCGGCTTCGGTGCCGCAGGCCGGGCAGGTGAGCGCCACGGCGACCACCCCGAGCGGGTCGCGCTCGGCCATCGCCGCCGACACGGCCGGCAGCAGCTCATCCGGCTCGGCCACCGGCGGCTCGGCGGCGACCAGGCAGCGCTGGAGCAGCCGGCGCTCGGCGTCCGCCGGGTCACCCGCGCGTGCCGCCTCGGCCAGGTCGGCCGGCGTGGGCAGGCGCAGCGTCAGCCGGTGCCCCCGCCAGTCCAGGGTGAACGTGCCGATGGCCGGTTCCGGCGCGGCGGCCAGCAGCTCGGCCACGGTGAAGCCCACCTCGAGGCGTTCCGGGCAGGCCGGACAGTCCATGATGGTCTCCACCCGCCCACCGGTCCACTCCCCCGCGGTCCGCAGCAGCAGGGCCGCCACCGCGCCCACCGGCAGCCGGTCGGCGTCGGGGCGGCCGAGCAGCACCAGCGGACGGTGTGCCGCCGGCCGGTCGAGCGCGTGGTCCCAGGCGGAGACCAGCTCCGCCTCGCTCAGCGGCCGCCCTCCGGTCACGACCCGAGCCGGGGCTCGGCCGGCTCGGCGACCGCCTCGTCGCGCTCCCAGCCCTCGTTCTCCAGCTTGATGTGCTCGATCGCCACCGCGTTGGCGTTGGCGTCCAGCTCCGGCAGCGCCTGGTACTCCGACACCCAGCACCGGAACAGCCGGTAGGACTGGGCGACCTGGCCGGCCTCGTTGAGCAGCTCGATGGTGATGTCCCGGCGAAAGTCGGCCAGCGACACCTCGGAGCCGAGCCCGGCGTGCAGCGCCCAGATCTTCCCGGCCCACGCGGCGAACTCCGCGTCGTGGGTCAGCCCGCGCTCCAGCGTCACCGCCTCGAACTCGCTGCGCCCCGGCGACTTGCGGCTGGTGGACGGGTCGCCGCCGTCGCGGTGCTTGACCACCTCGGTGGTCCGCTTCAACGCGCTGACCTTGCTCACCCCGGCCACGTACCGGCCGTCCCACTTGACCCGGAACTTGAAGTTCTTGTACGGGTCGAACCGGGTCGGGTTGACGGCGAACTGCACCATGACTCACACCTCTCAGGACGGGTTCTGGCCGGCGAGCTGCTGGATCCGGATGATCACGAACTCGGCGGGTTTGAGCGGGGCGAACCCGACGACCACGTTCACCACGCCGCGGTCCCGGTCGTCGCTGGTGGTCGTCTCCGCGTCGCAGCGCACCAGGTACGCCTCGCGCGGGGTCCGCCCGGCGAACGCGCCCTTGCGGAACAGGTCCTGCATGAACGACGTCAGGTTGAGCCGCAGCTGCGACCAGAGCGGCTCGTCGTTCGGCTCGAAGACGGCCCACTGGGTGCCCCGGAACACGCTCTCCTCGATGTAGAGCGCCAGCCGGCGGACCGGGGTGTACTTCCACTGGCTGGCCAGCACATCCGCGCCGGCCGTCGTCCGGGCGCCCCAGTTGACCGTGCCGACCACCGGGAAGGTGCGCAGGCAGTTGAGCCCGAGCGGGTTGAGCACGCCGTTCTCGGCGTCGGTCAGCGGGTACACCAGGGTGGTCACGCCGCGCAGCTGTGCCTCGGTGCCGGCCGGGGCCTTCCACACGCCCCGCTCGGCGTCCTGGCGGGCGTACAGGCCGGCGAGGGTGCCGCCGGGCGCCACGGTGCGCGGCTGGAAACCGTCGGAGGGGTCGGGGATACGCAGCCGGGGGAAGTGCGCGACCGCGTTCGGCCCCTTGACCCCGAGCTGGTTGATCCAGTCCAGGGCGCGGTCCGGGTCGTCCACCCCGGGCGGCGGGTCGACCAGCAGCATCGCCCGGCGCCGCTCGCACAGCTCGTACGCCGCGGACCAGATCGCCTCCGGGTCCACTCCACTGTCGACGGTGCTCGGATCGCCGTGCCGGGCCCGGGTGGCGTCGGGGATGCAGAGCAGGTTGAACAGGTCGGTCTTGAGCAGGGCGTAGAGGCCCGAGTAGGCGGCCTCCGAGCCGACCAGCGCCCCGGTGCCGGGCAGCGTGCTGCCGTCGGCGCCGGTGACCAGGTCACCCTGGCCGAGCCGCTTCGCGCCGACCGGCGTGTACCGGCCCACGTTGGCCGTCACCCCGCCCAGGCCGAGCAGGGCGGCGCCGTCGGCGACGTCGCCGGAGGCGGTCGCCCCGGCGACGGTGAAGGCGGCGTCCACGGCGGCCGGGGCCACCAGCGGGTCGACGTCGCCGAGGAGGCGTACCCCGCCGGCGGCGGTGGGCACGACCCGGACCCGCAGGCCGGCGGCCCCGTCGGCGGCGCCGAGCGCGGCGTTGACCTTGCGCTGCACCAGGGCGGCCACCCCGGCGGGCGAGGACGGCAGCCGCTCGCCCTTCTCCAGCACGGTCACCGTCACCGCCGCCACGGCGGGCACCGTCCTGGTGGCGTCGGCCGGGTCCGGCTTGGTGGGCCGGTCGGGCTGGACGGTGAGCCGGTAGTTCTTGCCGGCGTCGACGGTGGGGGTGCCGATCGCGGCCCCGACGGTGCCGCTGGGGACCGGCCGCCCGGCGCCGCTCGCGCCGGGGCGGGCCCGCACCAGGGAGGAGCCGCGGTCGGGATCGTTGAGCAGGGTGACGGCGTAGGCGGCGCTGGTCGGGTCGACGGAGAGGCCGGTGAACCGCTCGGCGACGCCGGTGGACCCGTCGCGCACGCTGAGGTTGAAGATCTTCGGATCGGCGGCGTCGTCGTGGTCGACGTCGACCAGCAGGTTGCTGCCCCACTGGCCGGTGCTGGCGGCGTCCAGGACGAGCGCCGACTTCGGGCCGGTGCCGACCTTGTCCAGCAGCGTCACCGACGCCGCACGGGCGTCGCTCTTCGGCACCCGGACGACCAGGGCGGCCGAGCCGCCGTTGCGGAAGAACTGCTGCACGGCCAGGCTCAGTTCGGAATCCCGGTCCACCCCGCCGAAGCGACGCTCGAACTCGCCGAAGCTGTTCACCCGGACGGCGCGGTTCTCCGGCCCGGTGCGGACGTATCCCACGAACGCGGTCACGCCGGTCGCCACACCGATCACGGGACGGACGCCGCTCGGGACTTCCTCGATGTAGACGCCGGGGTAGCTCGGAGTCACGGGCATGACTACCTCGTCTCGGAGTGCGGGGTGGGCTGGTCACACCCTCCGCCCCCGGGTCGGGCCGCTCTAGCGCGGAACCGACTGCGCCGAGACGCGTACCCGACACGCGGTGTCCATCCGGTCACTCCCCACCGACCACACCGGCCGGCGCCGGACGCCGATCGCCGCGCGCCCCGGCACCGCCGGGCGATGCGCCACCATCGCGCGGTCAGCTCCCGGCGGCGATCTCCGCCAGCACCCGCCGCTGGAACGCCCGGGCCTCGGCGCCGCTGGGCGGGACGCCCCCGGCGCGCGCGGCGACGCAGCGCCCGATCAGCTCGTCCTCGTAGCCGGCGTCGACCAGCCGGCTGCCGGCGGCGACCTTCGACAGCCACACCCCGTCCCGGGCCTTCACCAACGACCGGCAGGCGCCGAGCACCGCGTCCTCGGCGCCCGGGGCGGGCGCGTCGTCGGCGGGGGTGGGCAGGGCGAGCCACCAGCGCAGCGCCTCGACGAGCAGCCGGCGCAGGTCGGCCGGGGCCAGGGCGGCGAAGACGTCGGCGGCGGGCGGGCCGAGCAGGGCGTACCCGTGCTCGTGCAGGATGTCGCGGTCCAGGCCGTACCAGAAGCGGCCGTCGGCGGTGGGCCGCTCGGCCGGGTCCCAGGTGGCACGGAAGGGCATCTGGGCCCCGGTGTTCAGCTCGACCTCGAAACCCGGTTCGGGGGTGCCGGAGCCGGCGACCGCGCGGGTGTAGGCGACCAGTTCCAGGCCGCGCGCCGGGCAGGGCAGCGCCTCGTGCCGCAGCCGGGCCACCAGGTCGCGCTTGCGTCGGGCATCCAGCGGTCCGGCGACGACCAGCGCCACGTCCACGTCGCTGCGACCCGGCTGGTACGCCCCCATGCCCACCGAGCCGGCCGCGTACGCCCCCACGAGGTCGTCGTCGAGGACGTCGCGGGCCGCGTCGACCAGGTCGTCGAGATAGCGCCGTACGGTCGGGTCCATGGCCGTCATCCTGCCTCGGCCCGGTCGACGGGCCGCGTGCCACCCCCAGACGGGTACGGCGGGACCGCTCAGCTCGGGTCCGCGCCCCGACCGCTGCCGTCCCGGATGATCGCCTCGCCCTTGACCAGCCAGGCGACGCCGAAGGCGAGCACGGCGACGGTCTCGCACCAGAAGACCGGCTTCACCGCCTCCTGCACCGTCTCCGGAAGCAGGGTGCTCGCCGGCGCGAGCGCCACCGCCACGACGATGATCGCGCCGCAGATCCGGTAGACGCGGTTGCGGAGCAGCTTCTCCGGGGTGACCGGGACGACGGCCGGGTCGGTCCTGGTGAACAGGAACAGGCAGAAGCCGGCCAGCAGCAGGAACAGGGCGGCGGCGCTGACCTGGTGCACCCGCCCGACCAGGATGTCGGTCGCGCTGACCGGGTCGTCCCGGGCGCCCGAGGCGGTGGGGAACAGCGCTACCGCGACCGCCAGCGCGCCGCCGACGCTGCTCAGCACGTCGTCGAGGGGCCGGTACCGGTAGCAGATGAGGAAGACGCCGATGGCGCACATGCTGCCGACGAAGACGTCCCGCATCCCCGTGTGGTACGCCCCGCTGATCGATTCGAGCAGCGTGAGGCGCCCGGCGAAGAGGGCGTTTCCGAGGGTCAGCACGAACGGCATCGCGATACCGACCAGGCCGATGCCCCGGCGCAGGCGGCGGACGGTGACCATGTCCTGTGACGGGCCCATCGCCCCTCCCCCGGGTCGTGCCGGTTCGCCCCTCAACTGTCCGTCTCGGGGCAGCAGACCGTCAACGCCCCCGGCACCACCCTGACCTTCAGCCGGGTCGTCTCGCCCCGCGCGCCGCCGTCCAGCTCGTACGTCTTCGGCACCGCGAAGCGGACCTTGATCCGGCGACCGCGGGTGATCCGGACGAACGGTGAGTCCTCGGAGCGGCCGGCGGCCATCCGGCCGAGGGTGCGCGCCCAGTCGATCGCGCCGCTGGCGGTGGAGACGCCGATCTCCAGGGCGCCGTCGTCGGGGCGGGCGTCGTCGAACGCCGGTACTCCCCCGGTGATGGTGCCGACGTTGCCGAACAGCACGCAGCTCGCCTCGCCGTCGAACCAGTCCGACCCGTCGACCCGGATCCGGGTGCGCACCAGCTCGCCCCGCACGTGGCGCAGGCCGGTCCACAGGTAGGCGACCCGGCCGAGTCGGCCCTTGAGGGTGCGGTCGGCCTCGCGGATCAGGTCCCCGTCGAAGCCGGCGCCGGCCATCACCGCGAAGTGCTCGCCGTTGAGCCGGCCCAGGTCCAGCCGACGCCGGTGGCCGCGCAGGCCCACGTGGACCGCCTCGGCGAGGTCGGTGGGGATGCCGAGGTTGGCGGCGAAGAGGTTGGCGGTGCCGGCGGGCAGGATCGCCATGGCCGCGTCCGATCCGGCGAGGGCGTCGGCGCAGCGCTGCACCATGCCGTCGCCGCCCCAGACGAACACCAGCTCGGCGCCCTTCTTCAGCGCCTTACGGGCCTTCTTGGGCGCCTTGCGGCTCTTGGGCACCTCGTACCAGAGCAGGTCCTGCACCCCGGCGGCGACGAGGGTCGCGCGCAGCTCGTCGAGGCCGCCGCCGAGGGTCTTCTTCCGGTGGGCGACGACCGCGACCGTGCCCACGTTCGCGCTGGTCGCGGGGCGGTCGTCGGTCGCCGTGCTGCGCGTGCTCATGACCGGAGGTGATACCCAGGTGGCCGAACTCCCACGCGTCGTGGCACGAGCCGGTGGCCGACGGCCGTGCGGGGGCGGTGTTGGCCGCCCGGTAACGCCCCGTTCACAGTCTCGACGCCGGCCGGCAAGACCTGCTGCCGGCCGGCGAATCACCGCTGGCGTGGCCGCAACACCTGGGACACACTTGAGGCCCGACACCCAGGGACGGGGGCATGGACGGCTCCATACAGGACGATGCGGCCGGGGCTTTCGTACGGGAGCTCACGCACTGGCGACACCAGCGCCGACTGTCCAAGAAGGAACTGGCGGAGCGGACCGGCTTCGACCCCTCGTACGTCAGCCACATCGAGAACGGCCGGCACCAGCCGACCGAGGAGTTCGCCCGCCGCGTCGAACTGGTGCTCGACAGCGGCAACCGGATCTGGCAACGGTACGTCGAGTTCGCCGGCGCGCGCGGCGACGGCCGGCTGCCCGCCCTGGGTCCCACCGCCGTGCCGCCGCCCGCCGGGCCGCACCTGGTGATCGACGACGAGCAGGCCAGCCTCTCCCTCGTCGACGGCTGGTACGAGTGCCGGTTCCGGCGCGTCCTGCACAGCGTCGGCACCGAGCCGATCACCCGGCACACCGTGCAGATCGACATCGACCGGTTCCCCGACGACCCGGCCCGCTCCACGGACTTCCACAGCCGCCATCCGCTCACCCTGGACGAGGTCGACTTCACCGCCACCATCGGCGCCGACCGCCCCGAACCGATGCGCTGGCGGGTGACCCGCAGCCGGGACGCCTTCCTGAAGATCGCCCTGATGTTCGACACCGGCGGCGCGCCCGTGCCGCTCTACCCCGGGCAGCGCACCGTGCTCGCCTACGCCTACCGGGTGCCGGCGTGGAAGTTCGGCGACTGGTTGCAGCGCGACATCCGGCTGCCCACCCGCCGCCTCGCCATCCGGCTGGACCTGCCCGCCGCCGCCCGTCCCACGGTCTGGGGCAGCGAGACGTCGTTCACCTCCGAGACGACCGCCGACGTGGTCCCGCGCCGCCAGAAACGGGAGGGCGTCATCGCGTACGAGTGGCAGGTGCCCCGGCCCCGGCTGCGCGCCCAGTACCGGCTGCACTGGCGCTACGGCGACCCGAGCGCCGCCGGCGCCGACCCGGACGCGGCCGGCGGGTGGGCCACCGACGCGTGGCCGCAGGCGTGCGGCGCGGGCCGCCCGGGTGCCGACCGGTGACCCGCCGGGCACCCCGTAACGGCCGGTCAGGGCGTCGGGCGGAAGTTGCAGGATAAGGGACCGGACAGGTGTCGTTTCCGACAGATCCGGCCCCTTGTCGATGCTCTCCGTAGCGACGCGACCGGCCCGACCGTTAGGCTCGACTGCTGAGTGGGGTTGTCGCAGCCGGATCAGCTTCCTCACCCGCCGGGTTACGCACGTTGGCTGAACGCAGCACCGGAAGGCAGGCTGGAGTGACCCGAGATGGCGAGCCAGGGGCCGAATTCGCCCACCGCGCGGACAACAAGCGCGTGGCGTACGAGGTCACCGGCGCGCCCGACGGGTTTCCGGTCTTCCTGCTCCACGGTACCCCCGGCAGCCGCCGTGGCCCGAAGCCACGCGGCATCGTTCTCTACCGGCTCGGCGTCCGGCTCATCGCGCACGACCGTCCCGGGTACGGCGACTCCGACCGGCGGGAGGGCCGCGACGTCGCCGACGCCGCCCGCGACGTCGAGGCGATCGCCGACCAGCTCGGGCTGGAGCACTTCGCCGTCGCCGGCCGTTCCGGCGGCGGCCCGCACGCGCTGGCCTGCGCCGCCGACGGCGCGTTACGCGGCCGGGTGACCCGGGTCGCGGTGCTGGTCAGCTTCGCCCCGTCCGACGCCACGCAGCTCGACTGGTTCGCCGGGATGAACAGCGACAACGTGCGCGGCTTCGGCGGCGACGGCAACCGGGACACCGCCTCGGTGATCGAGCAGATCCGGCGCCGCGCCGCCCGGGCGGTCGAGGATCCACGGTTCCTGCTGGAGGAGCTGATGGTGGAGATGAGCGCGGCGGACCGGCGGGCGGTCAACGACGCGGCGCTGCGCCGGCTCATCACCGACACCTACGAGGAGGCGCTGCGCGCCGGCCCGTACGGGTGGATCGACGACGTGCTGGCGCTGCGCCGGAGCTGGAAGTTCGACCTCGGCGCGATCGACACGGCGGTGACGCCGGTGCGGCTGTGGCACGGCGCGGAGGACACCTTCGCCCCGGCCAGCCACGCACGGTGGCTGGCCGGGCAGATTCCGGGCGCCGAGGTGGAGGTGCAGCCCGGCGCGGCGCACTTCGACGCCGTCGAGGAGCTGCCGCGCATGCTGCGCTGGCTCACCGACGTCGGCGCGCCGGTGGGCCGGGACGTGCTGATCGGCAGCCGGCCCGATCAGTAGGGGTGCGGGTCGACGACCCGGCGTACCAGCCGGCCGTCGCGCAGCACCACCACGCTCGGATGCCGCTGACCGATCCGGTCGGCCAGCCGGTCGGCGATCCGGGTCCGGCCGATGCTCACCAGCCCGCCCGACGCCATCTGATGGACGACCTCCAGGTTGCCCAGGCCGCGCAGGGTGTCGGGGTGTTCGGGGCCGAGCACCTCGACCATCCGCTCCACGACGGTCCGCAGCCGCGCCCGGCCCTCCTCCAGCTCGCCGGAGTAGATGTCGAAGACCGCGGCGTTGTTCGCCGCCGCCATCGCGAACGGATGCCGCTCCTCCAGCGCCGCGCGCAGCGCCTCCGCGGCGGACTCGGCGAGCGTGCGGGCCGTGGCGTGCTCCCCCGCGTCCCAGGTCGCCACCGCGAGGTTGTTGCGGCAGACCAGCGCGTACGGGTGCTCGGCGCCGAACACCTGGGCGAACATCTGCCCGACCTCGGCCAGCTCGGCCCGGGCCCGGGCGCCCTGCCCCTGGAGCATCATGTTCGCCGTGCGGCTCAGCCAGCTGAACAGGGTGTCCGGGCTGGTCGGGCCGAAGCTGGTGCGCAGCCGCTCGTAGGCGACGTCGAGCAGCTCGGCCGCCTCGTCGATCTCCCCGGTGCTGCGCAGCGACACGGCGAGGTTGGCCTGGGCGACGAGCGCGTCGCGGGAGTGCTCGCCGAAGAGCCGGCGGTAGCCCTCCACCACGCCCCGCAGCAGCGACACCGACCGCTCGTACTCGCCGACCTCGCGCAGGTCCCGGGCCAGGTTGCTGGCGGAGAAGAGGGTCCGCGGGTGCTCGGCGCCGAGCACCAGCCGCAGCCGGCGGTAGGTGCTCTCGTCCAGCTCCCGGGACCGGGCGAACTGGCCCATCAGCTGGTAGGAGGCGGCCAGGTTGTTGGCGGCGACCAGGGTGCGACGGTTGTCCTCGCCGAACACCTCCACCGAGGCCGAGTAGGTGCGCAGGTCCCGCTCCAGCGCCTCCCGGTAGCGGCCGAGGGCGCGCAGGTCGCCGGCGTAGCTGCCGGCCGTCATCAGCGTGTACGGGTGGCTGGCGCCGATCAGTTCCTCCTGCTGGCGCAGGGTGTCCTCGTCGAGCTGGCGGGCCTCCTCGAACCGGCCCAGGCCGCGCAGCAGGTTCGCCCAGTTGAACCGCAGGTGCAGCAGTTGCACCCGCAGCGCCCGGTGCGGCGGCGAGTCCGGTGACAGCTCCTCCAGCCGCGTCGACCAGGTCTTGTCGGCCTGCCGCGCGTACTGCTCGCCCTGCTCGAAGCCGCCGTTGAGGTAGATGTACCGGATCCGGTCGATCACCAGCTGGCGGACGTTGTCGTCCTGGCAGGAGACGGCGTCGGAGCCGTCCAGGTGCGGCCAGAGGATGCGGAACCGGTCCTGTACGGCCGGATCCTCCACCTCGCCGGACGGGCGCGACCCGGCGAGGATCCGGTGCACGTCGTGCTTGATCTCGTTCAGCTCGGTGTCGGACATGCGGACCCGCAGCGCGGCCTGGAGCAGGCGGTGCACCTGCACCCGCTGGGCGTGCAGGTCCACCTTGATCAACGCGAGCCGGTTGATCCGCTGCACCAGGGCCGCGGCGATGTCCCGCTCGGACACCCGGTCGGCGACCCGGGCCGCCACCACCGGGTCGTGCGGCGCGATGACCCGGGCCACCTGGTCGCCGTAGAGCAGGTCCAGGGAGATCTCCGGCGCCAGCACCGAGGAGAGCTGCAGCAGCCGGTACGCGCCGGCGGACTGCTCCTTGAGCCGCTGCAGGGATTGGCCCCACACGTCGGTCTCCGGGCCGCTGCGTTCCAGCCCGGCCAGGTAGTCGCCCACCGGGGTGCCGGTGTCGGCCAGCCAGGCGCCGGCCATCGCGACCAGAATCGGGATGTTCTCCACCGCCTCGGCGACCTGCTCGGCCTCGGCGACGCTCATCAGCTGCTCGCCGATGCGGGCGCGCAGGTGCGACACGCTCTCCGTCCGCTGGAACGCCTCCACGTCCACCGCCCGGGCCAGGTCCCCCCAGTCCGGGTTGCGGGTGGTGACCAGGACGTGCCCGTTGCCCTGCGGCAGGAAGTCCTTGACGTGCTCGTACTGGTCGGCGTTGTCGAACACCAGCAGCCACCGGGGTGGCTGGCCGCCGTCCTCGTGGCGCTCGGCGCGGCTGAGCCACTGCCGCACGGCCCGGGTCTTCTCCGGGATGGTCGGCAGCTCCGGCAGGCCGAGTTCGCGGCCGAGGTCGGACACCTGCACGTCGACGAACTGCGGCGGGTCCGCGTCGATCCACCAGACGATGTCGTACGCGCCGCGGAAGCGGTGCGCGTACTCGATGGCCAGCTGGGTCTTGCCGATCCCGGCGCCGCCGAGCAGCGCCACCGGGGTGCGCTCGTTGCCGCCGGCCTTCAGCTCCTCGCGCAGCCGGCGCAGCAACTGCTCGCGGCCGGTGAAGCGGACGTTGCGGCCGGGCGGGTTGAACACGTCCGCACCGACGGCCGGGAAGCGGGCGCCCGGCAGGCCCCGCCCGCCGTCGCCGGTGGGCCGCCCGACGAGCTTGAGCAGTTGCTCGGTGGCGGCCTCCACGCTCCGGTTGTGCACCGAGGTCCAACTGCCGACCGGGACGTCCGGGGCGGGAGGGGTGTCGTCGAGGTGCACGGCCAGGGTGGCGCCACCGCGCCCGACCACGTCCGGGCCGAGCCGGTCCCGCGCGGCGACGTACGCCCGGGAGACCAGCCGCAGCTCGCGGGAGGCGGTGTCGGCCTTCACCGGTGCGACGGCGCCCGGCGCGACGGTCAGCACCCGCAGGTCCGCGCCGGTGAGCACCGCCTGCACCCACTCCGCCCAGGCCTGGTCCTCGGCGGCGTGCCGCAGCACGATCAGCTCGTCGGGGACGGCCGGCTTGCGCTCGAAGCGCTGGACGGTCTGCCGGCGCAGCGCCTCGTCGAGCCGGGGCAGCGAGCCGATCCGGCCGTTGGTGATGTGGCTGGTCAACGTCTCGTACGCGGACAGCAGGGTGGTCCGGCCGCCCGGCTCGTCGCCGAAGGTCGCCAGCGTCTCCTCGTAGGCGTAGTACGCCCGGTAGGGCACCTCGACGGTCAGCCAGTACTCCTGGCGTTCGGCGTCGGTCATGCCGCTGGGCAGGCCGGCGAAGCGCTGCATCGCCAGCGTCCGGCCGGCGTCCCGCTTGCCCTTCTCCCCGTCGTCGACCCGCATCGGCACCGGCAGCACCCGCCGCGCGCGGCGTCCCTCGTACCCCCGGACCCGGCGGGCGACCGCCGAGGCGCCGTCGATGCCCTGGTCGCTGAGGGTGAAGCAGTCCACCAGCACGTCCGGCAGGTGGATGGTGCAGATCTCGGCGACGTCACTGATGCCGGTACGGCTGTCGATCAGCGTGTAGTCGTAGTGCCGCTTCATGTCCTCGCGCAGGGCGTCGAAGAACTGCGCGCCGCCGAGGCGGTTGTAGAAGTTGTCCCAGTTCAGGCCGGTGACGCTGGTGGCGTAGTCGGGGTTGTGCCGGCCGGCGAGCAGCAGGTCGAGGCTGCCGCCGCCGGGGAACTCCCAGTTCACCGAGAAGGCGTACTTGTGCACCCGGGCGAACTGGCGGTGCCAGTCACCGGGGCGGGCGGCTGCGTCGGACTCGGCGCGCCGCCGGGCGTTCTCCCACTCGTACTCCAGGATCAGGTCCATCACCCCGCCGGTGGAGGCGACCTGCTCGGGGTCGAGGAACGGCGCGTAGAACCGGTGCAGGCCGGGGGATTCCAGGTCCCAGTCGGCGACGAGCACCCGCTGCCCGTTCGCGGCCAGGATCCAGGCCGTGTTGGCCAGCGCCATCGTGCGGCCGGTGCCACCCTTGTATGAGTAGAAGGTGACCACCTGGCCATCGCGCGGTCGCGTCATCGGTCTTCCTTCCCTCGCCCTACGTCTGATGCGCCGGCCGGACGCAGGCTCGGCCGGGGCACGGCCGGGCCGTCGGGCGGATCGACCGGACCGTGTCGGAGGAACTGCTTACGGGCCTCGATCACCAGCTGCGGTGCGCAGCGCTCGAACTCCGCGATGTCCCGCACCGGCAGCACCTGCGGAAAGCGGGCGTCCTGCAACGTACCGGCGATCGCCTCGGGCGTCGTCTCGCCACGCTCACCGTCGGCGGCGATGACCAGCGGCACCGCCCAGCGGGGCAGCCCCTCGACCGCGTCGCGCGCGGCGTCCGCGCCGATGGCGGCGTCGACCAGCACGACGGTGGGGCACTGCGGCGCCTGGGTGCGGGCGTCGGCGAAGGCGACCACCCGGGTGGACAGGCCCAGCCGCTCGGCGGTGGCCGCGACGTAGTCGGCGACGGCCAGCTCGTGCTGGTCGCCGTACGGCCGCCAGCGCGGGCCGTGCGGGGTGAGCGTGGTGACCACCAGCGCGGTCTCCCCGCTGTCGGTCACCGGGTTGCTGGTCACCGTCACGGCGCGGGACGGGGCGAGCGGCTCGCTCTCCGTCACCGTGATGATCCGTTCGGCGAGCACGGACAGGATGCTCTCGTACTGCCGGCGGTAGGCGCTGAGCTTGCACAGCGCCCGCAGCCCGTTCTCGGCGTAGTCGGCCCGCTCGGCGCCGTCGCCGACCAGCTCCAGCGCCTGCGCCGTCTCGGGCCGCTCCTCCCAGGGCGACAGGGGCAGCCAGAGCACCGGCAGGATGTGCCGCGCGGCCCGGCCGGGCGCCAACCGGGTGAGCCGGCTGCGGAACGAGTCCCGCTCGCCGACCGCCCAGGCGTTGCTGAAGTACTTGGGCGAGTAGAGCGGCACGAAGACGTGGGCGACGCTGAGCGCGTCGGTGAGCGTCTGCTTGAGGTCGGCGCCGGGGCTGACCAGCCCGTCGAAGAACCCCACGTCCAGCTCGCCGGTGCGGCGGGCGCCGCGTCGCACGGCGGCGCCGAGGTCCTGGAAGAACCGGTTGACCCAGAAGTCGGTGTCCGGGCGGGCCGACGCGGACAGCGGCACCGAGTGCGCGTAGCTGAGGAAGAAGTACGTCTGCCGGCCCGGCGGCGCGCCGGACGAGGAAGCGTCAGACCAGGTCATGCCCGACCTCCTCGAACGTCGCGCGGAGCTGCTGCATGTCGGCGGGGACCTGGGCCTGCACCCAGTGCGTGTGGTACGCCTTGGCGACCCGTTGCGCCAGGCGCCACACCACCGCGTCGTAGGCGTCCTTGCCGTTCTTGCCGAGGCTGAGCAGGCCGTAGATGCCCTCGTCGTGGTACTGCGGGGCGATGTCCGAGGGTAACCGGGTGGGGGTGAACATCTGCCGCTGCGACACGACCGGCGGCACCCGGTGCCGCTCCACCACCGACCAGTTGACCGGGATGATCGGGGTCTCCCCCGGCGTGGCCGCCGCGCCGGGGCGCAGGGTGAACCGGCGGCGGGCGAAGGCGTCCCACTCGCGGGCGCACCAGGCGCTGTTGAGGTACTGCGGCGAGATCAGCGGGATGAAGACCTGGCTGTGGCCGGCGGCGAAGGCCAGGTCCTCCGTCCAGAGCTGGCCGCCGTCGATCACTCGGTCCATGAAGCCGGCCGGGCGCCCCGGCGGCAGACCGAGCAGCTCGACCACGTGGTCGGAGAGGTCCACGAAGAGCTGGAACACCTTGCTGTTGGTGTCCCGCGGGGGCGCGGCGACCCGGTTCTTCGTCCGGGCGTAGCTGAGGAAGAACACGGGCGCGGACGGGTCGACCCGGAACTCTTCCTCGGTCACCTGCCGCTCCCGCCCGACGTGGGACATCCTGAACCGTCCACAGTATCGGCGTACGCAATACCGGGTGTCCCCGTCACCAGCACCGGGGCCGATCGGTGCCCGGAGCAGTGACCGCGGCGGCATCGGGGGTCACGACCAGCTGTCCAGTGTGTCGCGCATCCGGTGCGCGAACCGCTCGCCGGCGGCGGTCAACGCACCGAGGTCGAGCAGCGCGTCGAGGGCGCCGTCGGTCCAGTCGCGGTAGCGGCGGAAGGTGGTCGCCGCCGCGCCGCCGGGCCGGCGACGCCACACGTCGGCGACGGCCAGGTGAGCGTACGTGCCGTGCAGGACGCCCTCCACCGGCCGCGGGTCCGCCCGCCAGGGCACGGTCAGCCGGCGCCGGTCGTGCCGGTCGAACAGGTCGCAGACGTCCAGCACCGCGTGCATCTTGAGGTGCTGCACCTCGTGCACCAGCAGCACCGCGAGCGCCGCGTCGTCGCCGACCGGCGCGACGGCCACCGCGCCGAAGGCGGCCCCGGCGGCGGCGCTGCGCTGCATCCCGCCCTCGTCGGCCCGCAGCGGCACCACCGCGCGCAGCAGCGTCCGCAGGCCCGGGGCGTACCCGCCGGCCTCGACGTCGACGCGGCGCAGCGCCCGGGTCAGCTGCCGGGTCCATCCGTCGGCGGTGGCCGCCGGCAGCCGGGGCGCGACCGGCACCGCGAAACAGTCCCGGTACGGGTCGGTGTCCTCCAGCAGGACGTGGTGCCCGTCGGCGACCGCCGCCCGCACCGGCCGCCACCCGTCCGGGAGGTCCGGCCGGCCGGGCCGCACGGTGAGCCGGCGCCCGCCGGCCCGCGCGGTGAACCCCCCGTCGTGGATGGACAAAAGCACCGCCTCCTCGTCGGCGTCGACGGCCAGCGCGCCGAGCGTGGGCAGGCTCAGCGCCCCGTCGCGCGCCGGCACGGTGAGCTCGGCGTCGGCTCCGGCGTGGATCGCGGCGGCGGCCGCCACGCACGCCAGGTACGCCAGGTCGGCGGTCGCCTCGTCGCGGCACCGCTGCGCCCAGCGACGGACGAACGGGTGCTCCAGCACGGCGCGGACGGCCTCGGGGGCGGTCAGGTCCAGGTCGACCAGCAGCTGCCAGCCGGCCGCGGCCCGCTCGTCGTGCGCCGCGCGGGGGCTGAGGTCGACCAGCAGCGCGCGGACCAGCCCGAGATGGACCGAGGCGAGGTGGCGGGTCGACTCCACGGTGCCGTAGCCGGTGCCGAGGTCGTCGAGCACCGTCGGGCTCAGCGCGTCGGTGGGCTGCCGCTGGGCAGGTACGTCGGCGGTCGTCATCGCGTGGATCAGTTCCTTGAGGTCTGCGCAGTAGGCCGACGGGTTGTCGAAGCCGGTGTCGGGGCGGTACCGGTGGGCGAAGAGACCGCCGCCGCACTGCTGCACGACCTCGCACTCCCGGCAGGTGGCGCAGAGGCCGGCGAGGCCGGTCTGCCGGATGGCGATCATGGGGTGGGCGGCGGCGTCGTCGACCCGGTGGCGGAAGATGTCCAGCCCGGTGGCCGGGGCGCCGTCGTAGGCCGACTTGAGGGAGTCGACCTGCTCGAAGGTCCCGTCCGTCTCGATGACGACCAGGTCGGCGAAGCCCAGCCCGACCGCCTCGGTGCGGGTGGCCCCGCCGGACGCGGTGGAGAGCAGGGATTCCAGCAGCCGGATCGGCACCGGCCGCCCGTCGGCCAGCCAGCGCCGGTGGATCGCCAGCAGCCAGTCGGCGTACGGGGTGGGCACCCCCGCGGGGCGCGCCGGGGGGCGCTCCCAGTTGGCGTGCGGGAGCAGGAAGTCGATCTGCGGCGGCTCCTGGGCCAGCAGCGCCTCGTAGACCGCGACCGGGTCGTTGGCCAGGTCGATGGTGCACAGGATGCCGGCGTAGCTGGACCGGTATTCGGGGCGGCGCAGCAGCGCCAGCCCGCGCAGCACGGCGGCGTGGCTGCTCTGGCCGCTGGCGTAGCGGCGGTGCAGGTCGTTGGCCGCCAGATCACCGTCGAGCGAGATGCCGACCTTCACGTCGTACGCGACGAGCACGTCGCAGATGCGCGGCGTGAGCAGCACGCCGTTGGACTGCATCCGCAGGTCGAGCCGCGCCACCGGGTCGATCCGGCGGCGCAGCTCGGCGGCGGCGGCGGCCAGGCCGCCCGCGCCGGCCAGCAGCGGCTCGCCGCCGTGCAGCACGACGCGGACGGTGTCGAGCCCGTGCGCGGCGGCGTGTTCGGCGATCCGGCGCGCCGCCTGCTCCAGTGTGGACGCCGCCATCACGTGTGGCTGGTGGCGCCAGGACTGGTCGGGATGCTGGTAGACGTAGCAGTGGTCGCAGGCGAGGTCGCAGCGGCTGGTCAGCTTGAGCACGTACTGACTCAGCGGGCTGACCTGCCCGGGCGGCTTCCTGCCCGGCCCGCCAGCGTCAGATCGAAGAGCCGAAGCCTGCGACATCGACGCCGGTCGGGCGGTCGACCCTGCGGTCGTGGACCCGGGCGACGGCACGCGCCCGGGAGAGGGAGATCTGGCCGAGCGGTGTGTGCCGCAGGTCGTCCAGTGGCGGCGGGCTCGGGGTCGGGGTCGGGGTCGGGTCGGGACGGACTGCGATGCGATCCACGTCGGTTCCCCCATATGCGGTTGATGGTCGGTCGACATCCACGGTCGACGACACCATCGAAGATAATACATTTCACGCGCTGTGATGTCACTGATGCGCTGTGCCATCTTCTTCGATCATCTTCGCCATCCAGCCCTCGTTGGAGAGCGAGATGATCCGCTCGGCCTCGGCGACGAACGCGTCGTCGTCGGTCCAGCCGTGCCCGGCCTCGCGGGTCACGCACAGCCGGGTCAACTGGTCGGCCGTCCGGGCGAACTCGATCTGCTGGGCCTCGTACTGCTGCGCGGCCCCGTAGCCGACCAGCGCGGTCGTCACGGTCGCCGCGACCCCGAGCCACGCGGTCAGGCCCAGCCCGTCGCCGAGCACCCCGACGGTCGCGGCGAGCAGGGCGCTGGCCACGGTCACCGCCGTCGCGGCCCACCGGACGCGCGCGGCCAGCCGGGCCATTCGCCGCGCCATCGGCGTGTAGTAGCCCGCCACCTGGCCCCGCACCCGGATGCTGAGATAGCTCGGCACGTCCTGGATGTCGGGCAGCGGCCGGGCGACCGGCGCGAGGCCGACGGTCCGCCCGACCAGGTCACCCGAGTCGTCGAGCAGGGTGTCGGCGCGCCGCAGCAGCACCCGGTCGCGGTCGGCGCCGGCGAACGGCGCCACCCCGGCCAGGTAGCGGTGGATGTCGGCCTTCAACGCCTCGGAGACCGACCGCAGCCGGGTCCACGCGTGCACCGTGTCCCGCGAGGTCCACCGCGCGGCCACCGGCACCAGCAGCAGCGCGGCGGCGGCGAGGATGGCCAGCGCGCGGCTGGCCGTCCGGTGCGGCTCGCCGAGCTGGGTGGCGAGGGAGCCGGCGACGGCGGCGCCGATGGTGAGGCCGGCGACCGTGCGCCGCGCGCGCACGACGCGCCGTTTCTCGGCCACCGCGGCCTGCGACCAGACGCTCTGCCGCTGCCAGACCATCGTGACCGCCGACGCATCGAAGTTCGCCACGCCCGCATGGTAGGTCAGCCGCGCCCACGGGCCCGGGACACCGGGCGGCGGACGGGTCTAGCCGCGGGTCAACCGCTCGAGGTGCTCCGCCTCCCGCGGCGACGGCTCGCTCGGTCCGCTCAGCCGCAGCCGCCACCGGGTCGTCCCGCCGTCGGGGCCGCGCAGCTCGCCGCGCGCCAGGGCACGGTCGATGTCCTGCCGCACCCGCTCCTCCAGGTGCGGTTCGGTGGCGAAGAGGATGTGCAGGCGTACCTCGTCACCGGACCGTTCGGCCCGGGTGTGGTGGGACGCGACCGGACACGGCGGCTCGTGTTCCCAGTGGCCGCAGAGGGCCGTGGTGATGGCCGCCCCGGGCACGCCCGGATCGGCGTCCGGCGCCATGTCGAGAACCGCCTGGTGAGCGAACCCCTGCCGCATGGCCACATTGTGCCCCTGCGGGCCGTCCTCTCTCCCAATGCCGCACCCGCAGATGCGGTCGCCCACCCGCCATCACCCTCGGGTACGCGAGGCACATCGCCGCTTCCACCACGCAGACGCGAGCCGCTAGGGTGACCCGGTGACCGTGTTCCGGATCAGCGAGGCCGCCGAGCTGTTGGGCGTCAGCACCGACACCGTGCGGCGCTGGGTGGACGCCGGACGCCTGCCGGCGACCCGGGACGAGCACGGCCACCGGCTGGTCGACGGCGTCGAGCTGGCCGGCTTCGTCCGGGCCCAGGCCGCCGAGCCGGACGGGCGCGCCGAGTTCTCCTCGGCCCGCAACCGGCTGCGCGGGATCGTCACCGCCGTCGTCCGGGACACGGTGATGGCGCAGGTCGACATCCAGGCCGGCCCGTTCCGGGTGGTCTCGCTGATGAGCCGCGAGGCGGTCGACGAGCTGGGCCTGACGGTCGGCTCGGTCGCGGTCGCCGTGATCAAGTCCACCACGGTCGTGGTCGAGCGGGCCGCGCCGCTGCGCGGAAGGAACAGCTGATGACGAGGATCCGCGCCGCGCTGGCCGTCCTGCCGATGGTGGCCGCGCTCGGCCTCGCCGGCTGCGGCGACGACGCCGACGACGGCGGCACGAGCGGGGTCGCCGGCACGGTGACCGTCTTCGCCGCCGCGTCGCTGACCGGGTCCTTCACCACGCTGGGCCGCCAGTTCGAGGCCGCGCACCCGGGCGTGCGGGTCACCTTCAACTTCGCCGGCAGCTCGGCCCTGGCCACCCAGATCACCCAGGGCGCCCCGGCGGACGTGTTCGCCTCGGCCGCCCTGAGGAACATGGCCACCGTCACCGACGCCGGGGCCGCCGCCGGCTCCCCCACCGTCTTCGCCCGCAACCAGCTGGTCATCGCCGTGCCGAAAGGCAACCCCGGCGGGGTCACCGGGCTGGCCGACCTGACCCGGCCCGGCGTCAAGGTGGCGCTCTGCGCCGAGCAGGTGCCGTGCGGAGCGGCCGCCGCCCAGGCGCTCGCCGCCGCGCGCGTGCCGCTGACCCCGGTCACCCTGGAGCAGGACGTCAAGGGCGCGCTGTCCAAGGTGACCCTCGGCGAGGTCGACGCCGCGCTGGTCTACCGCACCGACGTCAGATCCGCCGCCGCGAAGGTGGACGGCGTCGAGTTCCCCGAGTCCGCCCGCGCGGTCAACGACTACCCCATGGTGGTGCTGAAGGACGCGCCGAACCCGACCGCCGCCCGCGCCTTCGTCGAGCACGTCCGCTCCGACCAGGGCCGGGCTGTGCTCACCGCCGCCGGCTTCCAGCCGCCCACCGGGTCGTGACCGCCGCACCGGACGCCCCGGCGCCGCGTACCCGGCGGCGGCCCGGCCGGCGGGTGCCGGTCGCGCTGCTCGTACCGGCCGGGCTGGGGCTGCTCTTCCTGGTACTGCCGCTGGCCGGGCTGCTGGCGCGTACCCCGTGGGCGACGCTGCCGCAGCGGCTCACCGCGCCGGGCGTGCTCACCGCGCTGCGGCTGTCGGTGCAGTGCGCCACCCTGGCCACCCTGCTCTGCCTGGCCTGCGGCGTACCCCTGGCCTGGCTGCTGGCGCGGGTGGAGTTCCCCGGCCGCCGGGTGGTGCGGGCCCTGGTCACCGTGCCGCTGGTGCTGCCTCCGGTGGTCGGCGGCGTGGCGTTGCTGCTGGTGTTCGGCCGCAACGGGCTGCTCGGGCGGTGGCTGGACGGCGCCTTCGGCCTCACCCTGCCGTTCACCACCACCGGCGTGGTGCTCGCCGAGGCGTTCGTGGCGATGCCGTTCCTGATCATCGCCGTCGAGGGCGCGCTGCGCGGCGCGGACAGCCGCTACGAGGAGGCGGCGGCCACCCTGGGCGCGGGCCGGTGGACCACCTTCACCCACGTCACCCTGCCGCTGATCGCTCCCGGCGTGGCCGCCGGCGCGGTGCTCTGCTGGGCCCGGGCGCTGGGCGAGTTCGGGGCGACCATCACCTTCGCCGGCAACTATCCCGGCCGGACCCAGACCATGCCGCTCGCCGTCTACCTGGCCCTGGAGACCGACCTGGACGCGGCGATCGTGCTCAGTCTGATCCTGCTCACCGTCTCGGTGGCGATCCTCGCCGGCCTGCGTGACCGCTGGATCACCAGCCCGTGAGCGCCCCGCTGCTGGACGGCCACCTGGTCGTCGACCGAGGCGCCTTCCGACTCGACGTCCGGCTGACCGTCGGCGCCGGCGAGGTGGTCGCGCTGCTCGGCCCGAACGGCGCCGGCAAGACCACCGCCCTGCGCGCCCTCGCCGGGCTCCAGCCGCTCACCGCCGGCCACGTCCTGCTCGACGGCGTCGACCTGGACCGGCCCGACCGGGCCCGCTGGATCCCGCCGGAGCGGCGCCGGGTCGGCGTGGTGTTCCAGGACTACCTGCTCTTCCCGCACCTGAGCGCGCTGGACAACGTCGCGTTCGGCCCCCGCCGGCAGGGCCTCGACCGGCGGGCCGCCCGCGAGCAGGCGGCCGGCTGGCTGGACCGGGTCGGGCTGTCCGGGCACGCCCGGAGCCGGCCGCGCCAGCTCTCCGGTGGGCAGGCCCAGCGGGTCGCCCTGGCCCGCGCGCTCGCCGTACGCCCGCGGTTGCTCCTGCTCGACGAGCCGCTGGCGGCGCTGGACGCCCGGACCCGCCTGGACACCCGGGCCCACCTGCACCGGCACCTGGTCGACCACGACGGCGCGACGCTGCTGGTCACCCACGACCCGCTGGACGCACTCGCCCTGGCCGACCGGCTGGTCATCGTCGAGGACGGCCGGGTGGTGCAGGAGGGGGACGCCGCCACCGTCACCGCCCGGCCGCGCACCGACTACGTCGCCCGCCTCGTCGGGCTGAACCTCTACCGGGGCCACGCCGACGGACACCAGGTACGCCTCGACGACGGCTTCGCCCTGGCCACCGCCGACCGGCTGGACGGCGACGCCTTCGTGGTCTTCCGGCCCGCCGCCGTGGCCCTGCACCCGCGCCAGCCCGACGGCAGCCCCCGCAACACCTGGCCGGCCACCGTCGCCGGAGTGCAGCGGCACGGGGACAACCTGCGCGTGCAGCTCGCCGGCCCGGTCCCGGCCGCCGCCGACGTCACCCCGGCCGCCGCCGCCCAGCTTCGCTTGGAGCCCGGGCAGCGGGTGTGGGCGGCGGTCAAGGCCAGCGAGACCCGGGCGTACCCGGCCGGACCGGCGTAGCTAGCGGTCCGGATCCGGCTCGAAGACGTCCGGGACGCCGTCGTGGTCCTCGTCGACGGTCTCGATCTCGTGTACCCGCCGGTAGGCCCGGGTGCGCGCGCGCAGGATCACCGTCGCCAGCAGCGCGGAGAGCAGCGAGCCGGTGAGCACGGCGACCTTGACGTGGCCGTCACGCACGCTGCCCAGGCCGAAGGCCAGCTCGCCGATCAGCAGCGACACGGTGAACCCGATCCCGCCGAGCAGCGCCAGGCCGAGCACGTCAAACCAGTTCAGCCCCTCGTCCAGGTTGGCCCGGGTGGACCGGGACACCAGCCAGGTGGCGGCCAGGATGCCCACCGGCTTGCCGACCACCAGGCCGACCACGATGCCGGCCGCGACCCGGTCGGTCAGCGCGGTGGCCAGCCCCGCCAGGCCGCCGACCGTGACGCCGGCGGAGAGGAACGCGAAGATCGGCACCGCCACCCCGGCGGAGATCGGCCGGAACCGGTGCTCGAAGTGCTCGGCCAGGCCCGGCCCGGCGTCCGGCCCACCGGCGGCCTCGCTGCGCAGCACCGGGACGGTGAAGGCGAGCAGCACCCCCGCCACCGTGGCGTGCACCCCGGAGGCGTGCACCAGCGTCCAGGTCACGGCGGCCAGCGGCAGCAGCAGCCACCAGGACCGGACCCGGCGCTGCACCAGCACGGCGAAGAGCGCGAGCGGCACCAGGGCGGCCAGCAGCGGCGGCACGGCGAGGCTGGAGGTGTAGAAGACGGCGATGATGACGATGGCGAGCAGGTCGTCGACGACCGCCAGGGTGAGCAGGAAGGTACGCAGCGCCGACGGCAGCAGCCGTCCCACCACCGCGAGCACAGCCAGGGCGAACGCGATGTCGGTGGCCGTGGGGATCGCCCACCCCCGGGCGCCGTCGACCCCGGCGACGAGGACGAACAGCACCGCGGGTACGACCACCCCGCCGACCGCCGCCGCCACCGGCACCGCGGCCCGGCGCGGGTCGCGCAGGTCGCCGGCGACGAACTCGCGCTTGAGTTCCAGCCCGGCGACGAAGAAGAAGATCGCCAGCAGCCCGTCGGCGGCCCAGGTGCCGAGGGTGAGATCGAGGTGCAGCGACGCCGGGCCGACGGTGAGGTCACGCAGCGCCCGGTAGCCGTCCGCCCAGGGCGAGTTCGACCAGAGCAGCGCGAGCAGCGCCCCGACGAGCAGCAGCGCCCCGCCCACGGTCTCCTTGCGCAGGATGGCGGAGATGCGCCTGGTCTCGCCCCAGGAGCGGCGGGCGAACAGGCTGGTACGGCGCCGGGGGGCGTCGGTCACGGGGTCTCCTCGTCGGCAGGGGTCGCGTCATCCATCGCCGACCAGACTTCCCGGCACACCAGGGCCAACCCTATCCCCGCCCCCCGGCCGACGGCCCGACGACCCGGCGACGCGGACGCGCCGGCGGGCCGGTCCACGCGCGCCGGGTACCCCGCCGGCAGCGGCCCGAACCACGACGGCGCTGTGGACGCGGCGACGCCCGGCCGGTCGTCCGGCCGGGCGTCGCCACGGTGCCCAGGTGCTGAGGTCAGAGGCTGAGCTTCTGACCGGGGAAGATCAGCCCCGGGTCGGCGCCGACCACGCGCTTGTTGCGCTCGTACAACGCCTGCCAGCCACCGGCCAGGTCCCGGGCGTCGGCGATCTGCGACAGGGTGTCACCCGGCCGCACCACGTACACGTCGCCGGTCGCGGCCGGCGCGCTGCGCCGCTGGCTGCGGGTGCTGTGCTGCTCCCGCGAGGACCGCTCGGTGGCGGTGGCCTTCGACGAGCCGGAGCGCCGCTGCGACTTCTGCGACTTCTCCGACTTCTCTGAGGTGCTGGAGTAGCTCTTGGTGGAGCCGCCCTTCCTGCCGCAGGTCGGCCAGGCCCCGATGCCCTGACCGTCGAGCACCTTCTCGGCGATGGCGATCTGCTCGCCGCGGCTGGCCAGGTCGGCGCGGGAGGCGTACTTCTTGCCGCCGTAGCCGGACCAGGTGCTCTGCGAGAACTGCAGGCCGCCGTAGTAGCCGTTGCCGGTGTTGATGTGCCAGTTGCCGCCGGACTCGCACTGGGCGATCGCGTCCCAGTTGACGCTGGCGGCGCTCGCCGGCGACGCCGGCGCCAGGACGGCGGCGACCCCGGTGACCGCACCGACGGCGAGCGTGCCGACGGCGATGCGGCGCGAGCTGACCCGTCGGTGACGGGCGGTGTATTCAGTTGCCATGTGGATTCCTCCACGCCGACGAGGTGAGCTGTCGGGTTCGGGCCGAGGAGCCCGGCCGCCCGTGGGCGGCTTCACCCCGAGGTGACGTGCACCGAGGAACGTGTGGGTCCCCCGCTCCATGCCCGCTGACAAAGGTCCCACCGGCCGGCGGCATGGATTAGGCGTTACCGGCCGTGGTGTCCGCGATCGCGAACACGAACGACGTTAGGAATTGTTTCGGGCGATTGCCCACCTCTTGTGAAGTTCTTCACCCGGCTGAGCGACGGCTTCGTGCTTCGAGTTGCGGGTTGGTCGGCGGTGCTCTACAAGGGCCGGTCGGGAACCTGTCACCACTGGGCCGAAAGCCTCGCTCCGAGCGGCGGATCAGCTGCCGTGCCTCGCCGTCTTCGCTGGTCAGGCGGCCTCGATCGGCGGCCCGCGCCGCCGGACGGTCAGCGTTGCCGCTGATTGGCGACTCATGTCTGGGCAGCCCGGCCGCCGACTCGGACGGTAGGGAGCAGAGCGCGGCCACGGCGCCGACGCGTCGGACCCGCCGGATGCCGGGCGCCGGCGCCCTGGCCGGCACGGTCCGCCCCGGTTCGCGGCGGCCGACCATCCGCGAGAGGAAGGACCTCCATGGACACCGTCAGCATCGACACCGACTACCTCGTTGCCACCTTGGACGAGGACGACGACCCGGAGAGCCTGGCCGGCGACGAGGTCGACTTCGACCTGGCCGCCGCGCTGGAAGAGGAGGAGTGAGATGGGCGTGCACCTGGCGCCCGCGCTGCGGGTGCTGCGCGAGGAGATAGACACCCGGTGGCCGCAGCGGGACCGCAAGTCCGACGGCTGGTTGGGCGACGCCAGTCACCAGGCGCGCCGCTCGGACCATAATCCGGACAGTGACGACCAGTCGGTCAACGCGGTGGACGTGGACGTCGACGGGATCGACCCGCTGCTGGTCGTCCGGCAGGCCGTCAGCCATCCGTCCACCCAGTACGTCATCTACGACCGAAAGATCTGGAGCCGTACCCGCAGCTTCCGGCCGGCCCGGTACACCGGGCCGAACCCGCACGACAAGCACCTGCACGTCAGCGTCAGCCACCAGCGGAGCTTGGAGGACAGCCGCCAGGCGTGGGGCATCGCCACCGCCACGACGGCGCGGCTCGGCGACCGGGTGCTGCGCGCCGGCTGCCGGGGCGGCGACGTCCGGGAGTTGCAGGCCGTCGCCAACCGCCTCGGGGCCCGGCTGACGGCCGACGGGGTGTTCGGGCCGGCCGTGGCCGCCTGGGTACGGTCGTTCCAGACCGCCCGGAAGCTCGACGCCGACGGGGTGGTCGGCCCGCGTACCGTGGCGGCCCTGCGCGCGGCCGTCAAGCCGGCCCCGTCGGTGCCCAGCGGGCGACCGGCGACGCCGGTGTCCGGGGGCAGACCGGGCTCGCGGACGCTGCGGCGCGGCAGCAAGGGCGGGGACGTGGCCTTCGTCCAGCGGTTCGTCGGCACGAAGCGGTGCGGCCCCGCGAGCGGCGCCTTCGACGCGAGGACCGAGGCCGGGGTGCGCTGGTACCAGGGCATGCGGGGGCTGACCGTGGACGGGGTGGTCGGCCCGGCCACCTGGGCGGCGATGGGCGTGCGGGTCGGTTCGTGACCAGGCGGCCCCGGCCCGGCGCTGCACCGGGCCGGGGCCGTCGTCGCGTCAGAGGCTGCGGGCCAGCCGGTCGGCGAGGACCCGGGCGAACCGGGCCGGGTCGGCCAGGTCGCCGCCCTCGGCGAGCAGCGCCATGCCGTACAGCAGCTCGGCGGTCTCGGTGAGGGCGGCGGAGTCGCCGCCGCGCTCGTGCGCCGCGCGCAGGCCGGTGACCAGCGGGTGGGTCGGGTTGAGTTCGAGGATGCGCTTCACCTTCGGCACCTCCTGCCCCATCGCGCGGTACATCTTCTCCAACGTGGGCGTGATGTCGTGGGCGTCGCCGACGATGCAGGCCGGCGAGGTGGTCAGGCGGGAGGAGAGCCGCACCTCCTTGACGCTGTCGGCCAGCGCGCCGCCGAGGAAGGCGAGCAGGGCGGCGTACTCCTTGGCCTGCCGCTCCCGTTCCGTTTCGGCCTCCTCGCGCTCCTGCGCGGTGTCCAGGTCCACCTCGCCCTTGGCGATCGAGCGCAGCGGCCGGCCGTCGAACTGCGCGACCCGCTCCACCCACACCTCGTCGACCGGGTCGGTGAGCAGCAGCACCTCGTAGCCCTTGGCGCGGAAGGCCTCCATGTGCGGCGAGTTCTCCAGCATGGCCCGGGTGTCGCCGGTGGCGTAGTAGATCTCCTCCTGGCCGTCCTTCATCCGCTCGACGTACTCGCGCAGCGTGGTGTGCTCGGTGGCGTCGTGGGTGGAGGCGACCGAGACGATGTCGAGGATCGCCTGCTGGTTGTCCGGGTCCTCCAGCAGCCCCTCCTTGACCACCCGGCCGAACTCCGACCAGAAGGTCCGGTACCGGTCGGCGTGCTCGGTGCGCATCTCCTTGACGGTGGCGAGCACCTTGCGGACCAGCCGGCGGCGCACGATCTGGATCTGCCGGTCCTGCTGGAGGATCTCCCGGGAGATGTTCAGCGACAGGTCGTGCGCGTCCACCACGCCCTTGACGAAGCGCAGGTAGTTGGGCATGAGCGCGGCGCAGTCGTCCATCACGAACACCCGCTTGACGTACAGCTGCACCCCGCGCCGGCCGTCGGCCATGAACAGGTCGAACGGGGCGTGCGTGGGGATGAAGAGCAGCGCCTCGTACTCGAAGACGCCCTCGCCCCGCATGTGGATGGTCTCCAGCGGGTCGGCCCAGTCGTGGCTGACGTGCCGGTAGAAGTCGCGGTACTCCTCCTCGGCGACCTCGTCGCGCGGCCGCGCCCAGAGCGCCTTCATCGAGTTGAGGGTGACCGGCTCTGCGTCCGGCGTGACGAGCCGGATCGGCCAGGCGATGAAGTCGGAGTACCGCTTGACGATCTCGCGGATCTTGCCGTGGTCGGTGTAGTCGGCGAGGTTGTCCTCGCTGTCGGCCGGCTTCAGGTGCACGGTGACCGAGGTGCCCTGCGGAGCGTCGTCGACCGTCTCCACGACATAGGTGCCCTCGCCGGTGGACTCCCAGCGGGTGCCCTCGGTCTGGCCGGCCCGACGGGTCAGCAGGGTCACGGTGTCGGCCACCATGAACGTCGAGTAGAAGCCGACGCCGAACTGGCCGATCAGGTCCTGAGCGGCCGCCTCCCGGGACTCCTTCAGCTTTCGCAGCAGCTCGGCCGTCCCGGAGCGGGCGATGGTGCCGATCAGCGAGACGACGTCCTCGCGGGACATGCCGATGCCGTTGTCGCGCACGGTGAGGGTACGGGCCGCCCGGTCGGTCTCGATCTCGATGTGCAGGTCGGCGGTGTCGGCCGCCAGGTCCTTGTCGACCAGGGACTCCAGCCGCAGCTTGTCCAGCGCGTCGGAGGCGTTGGAGACCAACTCCCGCAGGAAGACGTCCTTGTGCGAGTAGATCGAGTGCACCATCAACTGCAGCAGTTGACGCGTCTCGGCCTGGAACTCCAACGTCTCGGTCCGGCTGCTCACACCAACCTCCTCATCGGCTCGTTTCGGTCCACGGGACAGGATCCGCGGGAGAAGGATACGAGCCGTCGTGGTCGCCCGGTCACCGCCGGTCGTCATCCCGACGGCGGGCCAGCAGGTAGGCCTGTGGAGTAGGTTCCCGCCACCCGCCCAGCTCCTGCGGCTCCCGTCGCATGCGGGCGTGCACGATCAGCCCGGCGGCCTCCAGCAGGGCCGCCACCCGCTCGGGCCGACGCCGGTGGAAGGTGAGCGAGACCGGTCGCCCCCACGCGTCCGTGCGGTGCACCGGCTCGTCACCGACCTGGAAGGCCAGCAGCAGGTGGCCGCCGGGGGCGAGGACCCGGTGGAACTCGGCGAAGGCGGCCGGCAGCCGGTCGTCGGGCAGGTGGATGACCGAGTACCAGGCGACCAGGCCGGCGAGCGCGCCGTCGGCCAGGTCGAGTTCCAGCATGGACCCCTCGGTGAAGCGCAGGTCGGGGTACGCCCGACGGGCGTGCGCGATCATGCCCGGCGACAGGTCGAGGCCGGCGGCGTCGAGCCCGAGGTCGTGCAGGTGCCGGGTGATCCGCCCCGGGCCGCAGCCGACCTCCAGCACCGGCCCGCCCCCGTCGGCGAGCACCAGCTCGGCGAAGGCCGCGAGCATGGCCCGGTCGAGCGGCCGGGCGGCCAGCTCGTCGCGGACGAACTCGATGTAGTCGGCGACCATGGTGTCGTACGAGGTGCGGGTGGCGGTGAGGAAGTCCGGTTCGGTCACGACCGCCGACCCTACCGCCGGGCGGCCGGCGACAGGGTCCGGCCGGACCTGCCGCCCGTACGCGTCGCGCCCCGCCGTTCCGGGCGGCGCCGGCGGGTATCCTGCATCCGGTCCGCAGCCCCACCCACAGGAGGTCGTCGTGTCCAGGGACACGGAGCGCAAGCTCATCGCCTCCAACAAGAAGGCCCGGCACGACTACACCGTCCTGAAGACGTACGAGGCGGGGATCGTGCTGGCCGGCACCGAGGTGAAGTCGCTGCGGGAGGGGCGGGTGTCGCTGGTCGACGCCTTCGCCCAGGAACGCGACGGCGAGCTCATGCTCTACGGCCTGCACATCGCCGAGTACGGCTACGGCACCTGGACCAACCACCAGCCCCGCCGGACCCGCAAGCTGCTGCTGCACCGGGTGGAGATCGCCCGGATCCTGGAGAAGCTGCGCGACGGGGGCGTGACGCTGGTGCCGCTGTCGATGTACTTCAGCAACGGCTGGGCCAAGGTCGAGCTGGGCCTGGCCCGCGGCCGCAGGTCGTACGACAAGCGGCAGGCGCTCGCCGAACGCGACGCCAACCGGGAGATCGCCCGCGAGCTGGGCCGCCGTCTCAAGGGCCGCCGCCCCGCCTGAGCCACTCGCAGGATTTGCCCCGGCGACATTTGACAAGACTTCTTGTACATCACATCTTGTACGTCTAGCCTGTCCCCATGTCCGAGGACGAGTCGACCCTGCACCTGACCGATCCGCGCGCCATGCGCGCGCTGGCCCACCCCACCCGCCTGCGGCTCCTCGGCGAGCTGCGGGTACGCGGCCCGCAGAGCGTCGGCATGCTCAGCGACCTCGTCGACGAGGCCGTCGGGTCGGTCAGCTACCACCTCGGCAAGCTCGCCGAGCACGGCTTCATCCGGGAGGCACCCGAGCACGCCCGCAACCGCCGGGAACGGTGGTGGCGGGCGGCGCACAGCCGCACCAGCTGGGAATTGGTCGAGGTGCTGCACGACCCGGAGCGCAAGCTCGCCTCGGACCTGCTGCGCCGGGCCGTCTTCCAGCGCTACGTGGAGCGGTTCCAGGCCTACCTCGACAGCGAGGCCACCCTCGACCCGGAGTGGGTCCGGGGCACCACCAGCAGCGACCAGACCATGCACCTGACCCCCGACGAGCTGCTCGAGTTGCACGGCGAGCTGGCGGAGCTGGGTGCCCGCTGGCAGGCCCGCAGCGACCCCGACCGGCCCGCCGCCCGCACCGTCACGCTGATCTGGCAGGCCTACCGGGGGCCGCAGTGACCGCCGCGCCCCGCCGCTGGGGCCCGCTGATCGGCCTGCTGATCGGCCACACGGTCTCGCTCACCGGCAACATGCTCACCTACATCGCCCTGCCGCTGTACGTGCTGGCCGAGACCGGCTCACCGGCGGCGACCGGCCTGACCGGGGCGTTCGCCGCCGCGCCCGTGGTGCTCGGCGGCGCCCTCGGCGGCGTGGTGGTCGACCGGATCGGCTACCGCCGGGCCAGCGTCGTGGCCGACCTGGTGTCCTGCGCGACGGTCGCCGCCGTCCCGCTGCTCGACGCGACCGTCGGCCTGCCGTTCTGGGCGCTGCTCGCGCTGGTCTTCGCCAGCGGCCTGCTCGACACGCCCGGGCAGACCGCCCGGACCGCGCTGCTGCCCGAGGCGGCGACCGCCGCCCGGGTGCCGATCGAACGGGCGATCGGCTGGTTCGAGGCCACCGAACGCGGCTCGCGACTGCTCGGCGCGCCCGTGGCCGGGCTGCTGGTCGCGGCCATCGGCGCGCTGCCGGTGCTGGCCGTGGACGCCGCCACCTTCGCCGTCTCCGCGCTGGTGGTGACGCTGCTGGTGCCCCGCGGCATGCGCCCGGCCGAGCCGGCGTCGGAGGAGTCCGGCGGGTACTGGCGGAACTTCGCCGCCGGGGTACGGTTCCTGGTCCGGGAGCCGCTGCTGCGCGCAATGGTGCTGCTGGTGCTGATCACCAACTGCTTCGACGCGACGAAGAGCAGCGTCCTGCTGCCGGTGGTCGCGGACCGCGAGCTCGGCGGGGCCACCGCGTTCGGCCTGCTGGTCGGCGCGATGGGCGGCGGCGCGCTGGTCGGCTCGCTGCTGTTCAGCGCCGTCGGCCACCGGCTGCCCCGCCGCGCCACCCTCGTCACCACCTTCGCGGTCGCCGGCGGGCCACCCTTCTGGGCGCTGGCCGCCGCGCCGCCGCTGCCGGTGGTGGTCGCGATCTTCGCAGTCTCCGGTCTCGCCGCGGGTGCGATCAACCCGCTGATCGGCGCGGTCGAGCTGGAGCGGGTGCCCGCGCACATGCGGGCCCGGGTCTACGGGGTGGTGGGGGCCGGCTGCTGGGCCGCCATGCCGCTCGGCGCTCTCGGCGCCGGACTGGCCACCGACCGGTTCGGCCCCACCGCCATCCTGGTTACGATCGGCACCGCCTACGTCCTGGTCGTGCTCACCCCGCTGCTTGGCGGCCCGTGGCGCCGGATGGGCCGGCCGGCGACGGTGGACGAGCGACCGGCCGACCTGGCCAGCACACCCGGCTGAGCCCTGGTCTGCCACTGGTGGCCGGGGCGGCGCCGGCCCGGACCGCCCCGGCGATGAACTCGGGACAGTCGCCGTTGCGCACGGCAGCCGCGGCGTCGCTGGCGTATCCGAGCGCGGCGGCCGCGCTGCGCGCACCCCGCCGCTGCGGCTTAGACTCCGGACATGAGGCGTGGAGCTTGACCAGCGAATCAGTGCGTTCCGTGCCGCCTGGACACGTCTGCTGGACCTTCGACGACACCGCGGTCTTCGACGCCCGGGCACAGCGGTTCCTCCTCGCCGGCCTCGACGCCGGCGAACGGGTCCGCTACGTGACCGCGGAGCCGGGGGACGTCGCCGTGGCCCGGTGGCAGGGCGTCCCGCGCCTGCGCGAGGCGCTGCGCGGTGGGGCGGCGGAGGTGGTGTCGGTGCGCGACACCTACGGCGAGCGGCACGTCGTCGACCCGGCCGCCCAGGTCGCCGCCTACGCCGCGTTGACCGACGCGGCCGTGGCCGACGGTCACGCCGGCCTGCGGGTGGCCGCCGACGCGACGACGCTCGTGGTCACCGCGGAGCAGCGCGCCGCCTTCGCCCGCTACGAACACCTGGTCGACCGCTTCATGCGGGTCCGGCCGATGTCGGCCGCCTGCGGCTACGACCGGCGGGTGCTGGACGGCCGGGCGATCGAGGAGCTGGCCTGCCTGCACCCGGCGGCCGACCCGGGGGCCACCCTGTTCCACCTGTACGCCGGGCGCGACGAGCTGGTCCTCGCCGGTGAGCTGGACCCCTCCAACCACGACCTCTTCGACACCGCGCTCGCCCGGGCGCACGTCGACGACCCCACCGGCGAGCTGGTGGTCCGCGCCGACGAGCTGCGCTTCATCGACCACCGGAACCTGATCCACCTGCACCGGCACGCCGCCCGTCGCGGCGGCACGGTGGTCCTGCACACCCCGCTGACCTCCGCCGCCCGGCTGGTCGAGCTGCTGGGGCTGTCCCGCGTCCGGGTCGCGGTGGTGGCGCGATGAGGACCGGTGCGGCCGCCGGGCACCGCGGCTACTTCCACGAGGCGGTCTGCTACGGCTCCGACGACGATCTGCTCGCCGTCGTGGTGCCCTTCCTCACCGGCGGGGTCGCCGCCGGGGAGCCGACGCTGGTCGCCCTCGGCGAGCGCACCACCGCGCTGGTGCGCGCGGCGCTCGGCCCGGACTCCGGGGTGTCGTACCTCGATGGCGGCGACGTGTACGGGCGACCGACCGCGGCGATCAGGTCGTACCGCCAACTGCTGGCCGACCACGTCGCGGCAGGAGCGGGGCAGATCCGCATCATCGGCGAGCTGCCCGCGTTCGGCCCGACCTGGGACTGGTGGGCCCGCTACGAGTCGGCAATCAACCACGCGTACGACGACTTCCCGCTGTGGGGGATGTGCGTGTACGACACCCGCACCACCCCGAGCGCGATGCTGGCGGACGTGGTCCGCACCCACCCGCGCACGGCGATGCCGGACGGGCGGCACGTGCCGAACGAGGGCTACACCCCGCCGGAGGTGTACCTGCGGGAGAACCGGCCGATCGTGCCCGACCCGTTGCAGGCGGACGCTCCGGCCGTCGAGCTGCACGACCCGACACCGGCGCGGGCCCGCGAGGCGGTGCACGAGGCAGGTCGCGGCCGGCTGAAGGTCGACGACGTCGACGACCTGGCCGTGGCGGTGAGCGAGGTGGTGACCAACGCGCTGCGACACGGGCGGCCACCGGTGCGGTTCCGGCTCTGGGTCGGCGAGGACCGGATCGTGGTGAGCGTCGACGACCGCGGTGCCGGGCCGAGCGACCCGTACGCCGGTCTGCTGCCCGCGGGGGGCGCGGCGCCGGGCGGGCTCGGGCTCTGGATCACCCATCAGTCGTGCAACCACGTCGTGATGCACCGCGGCGCGGACGCCTTCACGCTGCGCCTGACCGCCGGCAACCCGCACGTCACGCCCTGACGGCGGCGGCCGGCCCGGCGGGGCCGGTCAGTCGCGGAGCAGGGCCGGTCAGTCGCCGCGGAGCAGGTCGGCGTGGACGGCGCGCAGCCGGTCCAGGGCGCGGTCGGTGCCCGGTGGGACGCGCTGGTCCAGCTCGGCCCAGACCTCGGCGAGGGCGGCGGTGACCGCGCGCAGCTCGGCGGCGTGCCGGCGGGCGCCCTGCCGGTGCGCCTCCTCCAGGCGGCGGGCCCAGCCGGCGGTGACGGCGGCGAGGCGCTCACCGTCGGCGCGGGCCTGGGCGGCGGTGCGGGCCGCGACGGCGGGCACGATCGCGGCGACCGGGCGGGAATCGCCGTCCCGGGTGACCAGGGTGACGGTGTCGGTCAGCTCGGCCATGGCGATCAGCTGGGTCAGCCGGGTGCGCAGCTCGCGCAGCGGCAGGGAACGGGGTCGACCACTGTGGTCGGTCAGCGCGGGGGCAGCCATGCCGTCATGCTCAGCCGGGGGTACGACATTTATCGTCGTGACGCTCCGGCGGGTCGTTCGGGCGCGTGCCGTGGGGGGCGGGGCGAGCGGCGGCCCGCCCCGCCCCCGGCCGGTCAGCTGGCCTGCAGGGTCACGTCGTCGATGACGAAACTGGTCTGCAGCGACGAGTCCTCGGTCCCGGTGAACTTGAGGGTGACGGTCTGGCCGGCGTACGCGCCCACGTTGAACGAGCGCAGCGCGTAGCCGCTGGCGGCGTTGAGGTTGGAGTACGTCGCCAGGGTGGCGGTGCCCACCTGCACGGTCAGCCTGTCGTACGCGGTGCCGGTGGTGGTCTCGGCGGTGTCGATGTGCAGGTGGAAGGCGAGGGTGTACGTCGAGCACCCGGCCGGCACGGTCACCGACTGCGACAGCGTGTCGGTGTGGGTGCTGCCGTAGCCGTCGAGCCACGCCTTGTACGACCCGGTGCGGGCGGGCTGGCTGGCCGAGTTGGTGATCACGCCCGAGGTGGCGGTCCACGGGGTGGTGCCGGACTCGAAGCCGCCGTTGCCGATCACCTGGCCGCCGGCGCACCCGCCGGTGCCGGTCACGGTGAGGCTGTAGGTGGCGGTGCGGGTGACCGATCCGGTGCCGGTGACCGTGATGGTGAAGGTGCCGGTGGTGGCGGTCGACGAGGCGCTGACGGTCATCGTGGCGGAGCCGCCGGAGGTGACCGACGAGGGGCTGAACGACACGGTCACGCCGCTGGGCGCGCCGGTGGCGGACAGCGCCACCGGCTGCGCGCTGCCGCTGGTGGTGGCGGTGCTGACGGTGGCGGTGGTGGACGCGCCCCGGGCCACGCTGCCGGAGGTCGGGCTCACCGACACCGAGAAGTTGTTGGTCGGGGTGCCGGTGCCGACCGCGAGCTGCCAGATGGCGTACGCGACGCCGTCGGCGTTGCGGTTGAGCACGGTCGCGCTGATGTTGCTGGTGGTGTCGCAGGAGCGGTGGTAGCAGGGGTCGTACGCGGCGTTGGCGGTGCCGCCCCACTTGGTCGCCTGGGCGCTGGTCTTGCGGGCGCTGGCGCCGGCGGCGTACCCGGAGGTGGGGATGCCGCCCTGCTGGAACGAGTAGTCGTCGGAGCGGCCCTGCCCCTCGACGTTCTCCTCCGGCTGCAGGCCCAGCGAGTCCCAGTACGCCTTGAGCGGCGCGGCGGTGGTGGAGGTGATCCGGTTGATGAAGTAGCCGCCGTTGGTCGAGCCGACCATGTCGAAGTTGTAGTAGCCCTTGATGTAGCCGCGCTGGGTGGCGTTGAGCGAGTTGACGTAGAACTCCGAGCCGTTGAGGCCCTGCTCCTCGTCGGTCCACCAGGCGAAGCGGACCCGCTTGGTCATCGACGGGTTCTGACTCGCCAGCACCAGCGCGTTCTCCAGCAGGGCGGCCGAGCCGGAGGCGTTGTCGTTGATGCCCGGGCCGGCGGAGACGCTGTCCAGGTGCGCGCCGAACATGACGACCTGGTCGGCGGGGCCCTGCGGCCACTCGGCGATCAGGTTGTTCGACGGGTACGTGCAGGAGGAGCAGTACTGTTCGCTGACCGTGTAGCCGGCGGCCTGGAGTCTGGTCTTGAGGTAGTTGACCGACGCGGTGTAGCCGGCCGACCCGGCCCGCCGGGTGCCGCCGTTGCTGGTGGCGATGGTCTGGAACTGGGTCAGGTGGGCCTGGACGTTGGTGATCGAGATGTCCGGCGCCGCGAGGGCGGCGAGCGGGGCGGCGGCCGGTGCGGCGGCCGGCGGGGTCGCCGTGGCCGGCGGGGCGGCAAGCGTCATCGTCACGGCGGCGAACACGGCGAGGGCGAGGCCCTTCGTCGGCGTGCTACGTCTCATGCGAACTCCTCGTGGGGGTCGGCGGGCGTGGCCGGATCCCTGGCGGGGGTCAGGTCGGGGTGGACGGGATCTCGCGGCCCGGGGGTGAGGTCGCGGCGGTCACGCCGGGGATTGAAACACTGACATGTATCAATCTCCCGGTCAACCGGCCGAACGGTGTCACAATCCCGGCCCGTCGACGGGCACCCTCACTCGCCGCGTCAGGAAAGACCCGGCGACCTGCGGTGACGCCACCGTCGGCGGAGTAGCCACCCCGCGTACACACCACGCGTATACTCGGTGTGTATAGTCACCGGCATGTCCATCGGTCAGACCTTCCTCGGCCTGCTGGAGGAGACTCCCCGGCACGGCTACGACATCAAACGCCTCTACGACGAGCGCTTCGGCCACGCCCGCCAGCTGGCCTACGGCCAGGTCTACGCGACCCTCTCCCGGCTGCTGCGCAGCGGCCTGGTCCAGGTGGAGGCGGTCGAGCCCGGCGAGGGTCCCGATCGCAAGCGGTACGCGATCACCGAGGCGGGCGTGACCGACGTCCAGCGTTGGCTGGCCACGCCGGAGAAGCCCGAGCCCTACCTGCAGAGCACCCTCTACACCAAGGTGGTGCTGGCGCTGCTGACCGACCGCGGCGCGGCCGACCTGCTCGACGTGCAGCGCGCCGAGCACCTGCGGCTGATGCGGGAGCTCACCCGCCGCAAGCGCGACGGCGACCTCGCCGAGCAGCTGATCTGTGACCACGCCCTGTTCCACCTGGAGGCGGACCTGCGCTGGCTGGAGCTGACCGCCGCCCGCCTCGACGAGCTGGCCGCGGAGGTGCGCCGGTGAACCCCACCCCGCTGCTGGCCGCCGAGGACCTGCACCGTCGCTTCGGCGCCACCGTCGCGCTGGCCGGCGCGTCGCTGCGCGTCGACCCCGGCGAGGTGGTGGCCGTGATGGGCTCCTCCGGTTCCGGCAAGTCGACCCTGCTGCACTGCCTCGCCGGCATCGTCCGCCCGGACGGCGGTCGGGTCCGCTACGAGGGGCGGGACCTGGCCGAGCTGTCCGACGCCGATCGCAGCGCCCTGCGCCGGGAGAGCTTCGGGTTCGTGTTCCAGTTCGGCCAGCTGGTGCCCGAGCTGACCTGCCTGGAGAACGTGGCGCTGCCGCTGCGGCTGGCCCGGGTCGGTCGCCGGGAGGCCGAGCGCCGGGCGCTGGACTGGCTCACCCGGGTCGAGGTGGCCGAGGTGGCGGGCAAGCGGCCCGCCGAGGTCTCCGGCGGCCAGGGGCAGCGGGTCGCGGTGGCCCGGGCGCTGGTCGGCCGGCCCCGGGTGGTCTTCGCCGACGAGCCGACCGGCGCGCTGGACTCGCTCAACGGCGAACGGGTGATGCGGCTGCTCACCGGGGCCGCCCGGGAGACCGGCGCGGCCGTGGTGCTGGTGACCCACGAGGCGCGGGTGGCCGCGTACTCCGATCGGGAGGTCGTGGTGCGCGACGGCCGCACCCGCGACCTCGAGGCGGTCGCGTGAGCGCCGGCGGACGCTTCCGGGGCGCGGCGGCCGACCTGGCGATGGGCGCCCGGATGGCGGTCGGCGGTGGCCGCGACGGGTGGACCCGGGCGGTGCTCACCGCGCTCGGCGTCGGCATCGGCGTGGCGCTGCTGCTGCTCGCCGCGTCGGTGCCCGGCGCGCTCGACGCCCGCCAGGCGCGCGGCGACGCCCGTGATGACCTGCGGATGGGCCAGGAGCTGGCGCCGGCGGCGAACACCCTGCTGGTGTCCATGGTGGAGACCGAGTTCCGGGGCCGTCCGGTGCGCGGCCGGCTGGTGCGTCCGGAGGGACCGGACGCGCCCGTGCCGCCGGGGTTGACCCGGCTGCCCGCGCCCGGCGAGGCGGTGGTCTCCCCCGCCCTGCGGGACCTGCTCGACTCCCCCGACGGCGCGCTCTTCGCGCCCCGCCTGGGCGGGGCCCGGGTCACCGGCACCATCGCCGACGACGGTCTGGCCGGCCCCGGCGAGTTCGCCTTCTTCGCCGGCGACGACCGGCTGAGCACCGAGCGGGGCGCGACCCGGCTGGACCGCTTCGGCGGCGGGCTGCCCGGGGAGGGCTTCGGGCCGGTGCTGTTGCTGCTCGTCGCGGTCATCTTCGTGGTGCTCCTGCTGCCCATCGCGGTCTTCCTCGGCGCCGCGGTGCGCTTCGGCGACGAACGCCGGGACCGTCGCCTGGCCGCGCTGCGCCTGGTCGGCGCCGACGCGGTGATGATCCGGCGGATCGCCGCCGGCGAGGCCGCCACCGGCGCGCTGCTCGGGGTCGCCGTCGGAGGCGCGCTGTTCGCCCTCGGCCGCCAGCTCGTGCCGCTGGTCACCCTCTTCGACCTCAGCGTGTACGCCTCGGACGTCCGCCCGCCCCTGCCGCTGGTGGCGATCGTCGCCGTCGCCGTGCCGGCGCTGGCCGTGCTGGTGTCCATGGTGGCGCTGCGCGCGGTCGTGGTGGAGCCGCTCGGGGTGACCCGGCGCGGCGTGCCGGCACGCCGTCGGCTGTGGTGGCGGCTGCTGCTGCCCGTCGTCGGGCTCGCCCTGCTGTACCCGCTCACCGGCATCCGGGACGACGGCTCCGCCGCCACCCGCTACCAGGTGGCGGCCGGCGCCGTGCTGCTGCTCGTCGGCACGGTCACCCTGCTGCCCTGGGCGACGGAGCTGCTGGTCCGCCGGCTGCGGGGCGGGCCGGTCGGCTGGCAGCTAGCGGTGCGACGGATGCAGCTGGACAGCGCCACCTCCGCCCGGCTGGTCAACGGCATCGCCGTGGCGGTGGCCGGCACCATCGGACTGCAGATGCTCTTCGCCGGGGTGGCCCGGGAGTTCACCACCGCGACCGGGCAGGACACCTCCCGGGCGCAGGTCCAGGTGCAGCTGCCGGCCGGCCCGGACACCGCCGGGGCGGTCCAGCGGCTCGTCACCGCCGCCGGGGTCACCGGCGCCAACAGCACCCTCACCACGGTGGCCAACGCCGGCGACCTGGTGCAGTTGCGGGTCGGCGACTGCACCGCGCTGGCCGAGTTCGCCCGCCTCGACCGCTGCGCCGACGGCGACGTGTTCCTGGTCGAGACGCCGGGTACGGCGGCCGCCGTCGCGCCCCGCGCGACGCTGACCGTCGACGGGACGGCGCGGTGGCGGGTGCCGGCCGACGCCCGCCGCGTCCCGTCCCGGCCCACCCCGGCCGGATGGGAGCAGCGGGAGGTGCTGATCACCCCGGCCGCGCTGGGCGGGGCGACGCTGGGCGAGCTGCGCGGCGAGGTGTTCCTGCGGCTCGACCCGGACGCGCCGGACGCGGTAGAGCACGTCCGCAACGCCGCCGCGACCATCGACCCCACCCTCGCGGTGACCACGCTGACCGAGGTCCGGGAGAGCGACCGGTTCGCCGACGTCCGGCGCGGCCTCTACATCGGCGTGGTGGTGACCCTGCTGCTGATCGCCGCGAGCATGCTCGTCGGCACCCTGGAACAGCTGCGGGAACGCCGCCGGCTGCTGGCCATGCTGGTCGCCGTCGGCACCCGCCGCGGCACCCTCGCCTGGTCGGTGCTCTGGCAGACCGCCGTGCCCGTGCTGGTCGGCCTGACCCTCGCGGTGGCCTTCGGGCTCGGCCTGGGCGCCGTGCTGCTGCGCCTGGTGCAGGCCCCGGTGACCGTGGCGTGGCCCGTCGTCGGGCTCTCCGTCGGCTTCGGCGCCCTGACCGTGCTGGTGGTCACCGGGCTGAGCCTGCCGCTGCTGATGCGGCTGACCCGGCCGGACGGGCTGCGCACCGAGTGACCGCCGGCCCGGGGCCGCATCGCGCCACGCGGGGCGGCCCCGGGCAGGATGGGGGCATGCGCCTGGTCTCCCTGCTGCCCTCCGCGACCGAGATCGTCTACGCCCTCGGCCTCGGCGACGACCTCATCGGGGTCACCTTCGAGTGCGAGGTGCCGGCCGCCGACCGGGCCGGCAAGACCGTGGTCGTCGGCGGCACGGACACCCGGGGCATGACCCCGGGCCAGATCGACGCGCACGTCCGGGCCCGGCTCGCCGCCGGCGCCGACCTCTACACCCTGCACGCCGACGCGCTCGCCGGGCTGGACCCCGAGCTGATCCTGACCCAGGACCTGTGCCGGGTCTGCGCCCTGCCCTCCGGGCACGTCGCGGATGCCCTCGACCACCTGGGCTGCCGCGCCGACGTGCTCTCGCTCGACCCGTACACCCTGGACGAGGTGCTGGCGAGCATCCTCGCGGTGGGCGACGCCGCCGGCGTACCGGAGCGGGCGCGGGCGCTGGTGGACGGTCTGCGCGACCGGCTCGCGGCGGTCGCGGCGGCGGTCGGCGACCGGCCACGCCCCCGGGTGGCGGTGGTGGAGTGGACCGACCCGCCGTTCACCGCCGGGCACTGGATCCCCGACCTGGTACGCGCCGCCGGCGGCGAGCCGGTGGCCACCCGCCCCGGCGCCCGCTCGGTGCAGGTGCCCTGGTCCGAGCTGCGTGCCGCGGCACCGCAGGTCGTGCTGGTCACGCCCTGCGGTTTCCGCCTCGACGGCGCGGTCGGCCAGGCCCAGGCGGTGGCGGAGCACTTCCCGGGCACACCGGTCTGGGCGGTCGACGCCGACGGACTGGTCGTCCGCCCCGGCCCGCGTCTGGTCGACGGCGTCGAGGCGATCGCCGCCGTCCTGCACCCGGACGCGGTGCCCGCCCCGCCCGCCGGCGCGGTGGCCCGGGTGGCCTGACGGCCCGGCCGGCGCGATCCCCGGTCAGCCCGCCCCCGCGAGCAGCGCCTCCGCCGAGGTGGTCCGCGCGTAGAGCAGGAACCGGCCGACCCGGTGAGTGCCCACCAGACCCGCGTCCCGCAGCGCGGTGAGGTGCTGCGAGACCGTGCCGGGCGCCAGCCCGCAGCGGCGCGCCAGTTCGGTCGTCGAGGACGGCACGGCCAGCTCGTGCAGCAGCGTGGCCCGGGTACGGCCCAGCACCCGGCTCAGCGCCTCCCCCGGTGGCAGCGCGGCGCGTTCCCAGAGCGTCGCCACCGCCCCCGCCGGGTAGCGCAGGGTCGGCTGCCCGGACGCCTCCACCAGGTTCGAGAACGGCCGCGGCCAGGTGAAGACCGACGGCACCAGCAGCACCCCGCGACCGTCCAGCCGCACCGACCCGGAGGTCGTCAGGTGCTCGACCAGGAGGGTGCCGTCGTCCCAGGAGACGTAGCGGTCGAGGTGGTTGAGCAGGCCCCGCACCCCGTCGACGGCCATCCGGCGGGCGCCGAGCAGCACCTCCCGCTCCAGCAGGGTCCGCATCCGCGGCCAGTACGGGGCGAGCGCGATGTCGGCGTAGGCGCGGATCTGCGCGGCGAGGTCGGCCAGCCCGGCCTCCGGGTCCGCGCGCAGGGCGGCCGTCCGGGGCGTGGGCGGCACCGGATCCCGGTCGAGGCAGGCGCGGACCACCTCCGGCGGGGTCGCGGCCAGCGCGGCCAACTCCAGGTCGAGGGTGGGCCCGGTGGTGGTCGGCGGTGGGCAGACGAACGACGGGATCACCACGGTGGGAACCGGCACCAGGTCGGCCAGGAGCCCCCACCGCACCGCCGCCAGCCGGGGCACCACCTGGCGCGCCCAGGGCAGGTGCGCGGGAAAGCCGGCCGGGTTCTTGACGATCCGGACGCTGGCCACCACCTCCCACAGCGGTGACACGGCGAACCTGGTGTTGGCCAGGTCCGCCACCGACAGCGCGGCGCGCAGCACCCCTCGTCCCCCGTCCCTTGCGTTGCCCGCGGATTTGCCCTGGGCCGAATTCATCGACCCGGACCGGCCGTCCGGGCACCGTGACCGGCATGATCACCGACCCGCGCCCGGCCGCCCGCTGGTCCCGCGCCTTCCGTCAGTTGTACGCCGTCAGTGTCGTCGGTGGCATCGGCCAGCAAGTGGCCCTGCTGGCCGTCCCGGTGCTCGCCGTCGACGTCCTGCGCGCCACCCCCGGCCAGGTGGGCCTGCTGGGCGTGCTCGGCACCGCAGCCTTCCTGCTGATCGGCCTACCCGCCGGGGTGTGGGTGGACCGGGCCGACCGCCGCACCGTCATGATCTTCGCGGATCTCGTCCGGTCGGCGCTGTTCGCCTCGGTCCCGGTGGCCTGGTGGGCCGGTTGGCTGACCATCGGGCAGCTCTACCTCGTGGTCCTGCTCGCCGGGGCCGGCACGGTCTTCTTCGACGTCGCCGAGCAGAGCTACCTGCCGGCGGTGGTCGGCCGGGAGCGGCTGGTGGCGGCGAACTCGCTGCTGGTGAGCACCGGCGCGACCATCCAGATCGGTGGGCGGGCCCTCGGCGGATTCCTGGTGCAACTGCTCAGCGCGCCGGTGGCCCTGGTGCTCAACGCCCTCGCGTACCTGGTCTCCGCGCTGGTCCTGGCCCGGCTGCGACCGGACGTCGCGCCGGCGCGGCAGGCCGGCCGGCGCGACGGCTTCGGCCGCCAGCTCGCCGAGGGGGTACGGCACGTGCTGGGCAACCCGCTGCTGCGGCCGCTGGTGCTCTCGCTGGCGAGCATCAACCTCACGGTCAACCTGATGACCACCATGCTGCCGGTGGTCTTCCTCCGCGAGCTGGGGCTCGGCGCCGGGGCGCTCGGGCTGTTCCTTGGCGCCGGTGGTGTCGGGGCGCTGCTCGGGGCGGTGACCGCCCGGCCGCTGGCGGACCGGATCGGCCACGGTCGAGCGCTCTGGCTGCCCGGGCTGATCGTGGCGCCGCTGGGCGCGCTGGTGCCGCTGCTGGACACCGGTCCGGCGCTCTGGCTGGCCGGGTTCGGCTGGCTGGCCACCGCCTGGCGCACCGGGATCGGCAACGTCATCGGGGTGAGCCTGCGCCAGCGCTGCACCCCGGACGCGCTGCTCGGGCGGATGAACGCGGTGTTCCGCTTCCTGCTGTTCGGCGCGATCGCGGTCGGCGCCGCCCTCTCCGGCCTGCTCGGCCAGTACGCCGGTGTCCGCACGGCGCTCTGGCTCGGCGCCGCGGGTGCCGCGCTGACCTGGCTGCCGATCTTCTGCTCCCCGCTGCGCGCCCTCGCCGAGCCGCCGACGGTGGCGTCACCGCCGGGGCCGGCCACCGTCGCGGACGCCTGCGCACCGGCGGCCCGGACCGGCCGTTGAGGACTGTTACCCCGCTGTTACGCCCCGGTGGGACGGCTGTGGCGGATCGGCCCGACCGTCGAACTCGAACCGGCTCACCGGGCCGGACGGAACAGGCAGGGAGGACACCATGCGATCCACGAGGACACTGGGGGCGGTGGCGGCGGTCATGCTCGCCGTCCTACTCACCGCCGCCACGGCGGCCACCGCGGGAGCGCGGCCCACGACCACCGGCACGCAGGTCGCGCCCCGGGCGGTCACCGGCGCGCCGTACTGCGGGATCACCTGGGGCAGCGCGGAGAAGACGACCGGCCCGCTCAGCAGCGCCCCGCTGACCCAGGTGCGGACCGGTCGGCACGACTGCTTCGACCGGGTGGTGTTCGAGTTCGCCGGCCCGGTGAGCGGCTACTCGGTCGCCTACGGCGAGACCTGGACCGAGGGCGAGGGGCTGGCGCTGTCGCCGTACACCGCCGGGGACGCGCTGCTGCGGGTGTCGCTGCGGGCACCGGCGTACGACGACCAGCACGTCGCCACCGTCCCGTACCGGGTCGGCGAGCACGCCGCGAACGTGCTGCGCTACTCGACGCTGCGCGACGTCGTCTTCGCCGGCAGCTTCGAGGGCTACACCACCTTCGCGGTCGGGGTGCGGGCCCGGCTGCCGTTCCGGGTGTTCGTGCTCGCCGGCCCCGGCACGCACAGCCGGATCGTGCTGGACGTCGCGCACCAGTGGCAGGAATGACCAGCCGTCGGGGCGGGGGGCCGGCGTCGACCGGCCCCCCGTCACCGGCCGTTGCGGCAGGACCGTCCGATGACCTCCCGGGGCTACCCTGAGGACGTCATGGACGGCCGCGTGCTGCTGGTCGAGGACGATGCCTCCATCAGGGAGGTCACCGCCCTCGGTCTGCGGCGGGCCGGCTTCCGGGTCAGCACCGCGGTCGACGGCCGCGCCGCGCTGGCCGCCTGGCGGGCCCAGCCGGTCGACCTGGTGGTCCTCGACGTGATGCTGCCCGGCCTCGACGGGCTGGAGGTGTGCCGGGAGATCCGGCGCACCAGCGCGGTGCCGATCCTGATGCTCACCGCCCGCACCGACACCATCGACGTGGTCGTCGGGCTGGAGTGCGGCGCGGACGACTACCTGCGCAAGCCGTTCGACCTGCCGGAACTCGTCGCGCGGGTACGCGCCGGGCTGCGCCGGGCCAGCGCCGTCGTCGAGGAGACCATCCTGACCGTCGGCGGGCTGGAGATCGACCCGAACCGGTTCGTCGTCCGCAAGGCCGGCCGGGAGCTGACCCTGACCGCCACCGAGTTCCGACTGCTGCTGGAGCTGGCCCGCCGGCCCGGTCAGGTGTTCACCCGCGAGCTGCTGCTGGACCGGGTGTGGAACCACTCCCACCTCGGCGACTCCCGACTGGTCGACGTGGCGGTGCAGCGGCTGCGCGCCAAGGTGGAGGACGATCCCGCCGAGCCCCGGCTGGTCCGCACGGTGCGCGGTGTCGGCTACAAGCTCGCCACGGCATGACGGGAGGATGGCGCGATGGCCACGGGCGCCGTACCGCCGGGTCGGCTCCGCCGCCGGTTGACGGTGGCGTTCGTACTGGTCGCCGGGGTCTCCGCCGGGGTGCTCGCCGGCGGGTCGTACCTGATGCTGCGGCAGGCCCGGCTGGACGGCTCGGTGCAGCGGGCGGCGGCCGACGCCCGCTACCAGCTCGTCCTGGCCGGGCAGTTCGTGCCGCTGACCGACACCCGTCGCGCCGAACTGCTGACCAGCTTCGAGGGCAGCGGCCGGCACGTGCTGCTGGTCGCCGGGGACACCCGCGCGTCGCACCCCTCGTACGCCCCCACCCCCGGCCCGCAACTGCGGGCCGCCGTCGCCGACGGGCAGCTCGGCTACGAGCGGCTGGACGGCGCCGGCGGACGGCACCTGCTGGTGGTCGGCGGCCGGATCCCCGGCTCGACCGCCGAGCTGTACGCCGTCACGGACGAGAGCGACCTGGTCGGCGGGCTGGACCAGCTGCGCACCGCGCTGGCGGTCGGCTGGCTGGCGGTGGTGGCGCTCGCCGCGGGCGTCGGGCACTCCCTGGCCCGGCGCACCCTCGAACCGGTGGGCCGGGCCAGCCGGGCCGCCCGGGCCGTGGCGGAGGGGCTGCTGGCGACCCGGCTGCCGGTGCGCGGCCGGGACGAGTTCAGCGACTGGGCCGCCGCGTTCAACGACATGGCGCAGGCGCTCCAGACGAAGATCGACGACCTGTCCCGGGCCGAGGCCCGGGAGCGGCGGTTCACCGCCGACGTGGCGCACGAGCTGCGTACCCCGGTCACCGCTCTGGTGGCGGCGGCCTCGCTGCTGGCCGACCGGCTAGACACACTGCCCGACGACTCCCGCCGCGCCGCCGAGCTGCTGGTCGCCGACGTGGTCCGGCTGCGCACGCTGGTCGAGGAGCTGATGGAGATTTCCCGGCTGGACGCCGGCCGGGAGGCGGTCGACCTGGCGTCGGTGCCCGCCCTCGCCCCGCTGCGCGACCTGGTCGCCGCGCACGGCTGGGCCGGCCGGGTCGTCGTCGCCGGCGACGAGGCCGTCCTGCGCACCGACCCGCGCCGGCTGGAACGGGTGCTGGCCAACCTGGTCGGCAACGCCGTCACGCACGGCCAGGGCGAGGTCCGCGCGAGCGTGACCCGCGCCGGCCCGCTGCTCGTGTACGAGGTGAGCGACCAGGGGCCGGGGATCGCTGCCGAACACCTGCCGCACCTGTTCGACCGCTTCTACAAGGCCGACCCGGCGCGCTCCGGTCGGGGCAGCGGCCTCGGCCTGGCCATCGCCCGGGAGAACGCCCGGCTGCTCGGCGGCCGGCTCACGGTCCGCAGCACCTTCGGCGTCGGCACCACGTTCCAGCTGGCGCTGCCGATGACCCCGCCCGACTCCGAACCGGGAGGAGAACCGTGAACCGGCTGCCCGCCCTGCTCGCCGCGCTCGCGCTGCTGCTCGCCGGCTGTGGCGACGCCCGCTCGGGCACCCTCGGACCGGCCCCGCGCGCCGCCGCGCCCGGCACCGCCACCGCCCCGGTGACCGCCCCCACCGCCCCGTCGGGCACCCCGACCGGCGTCCCCGGGCCCACCGCCACCCGGTCGACCGGGCCGGTGACGCCGCCCCGGACTCCGACGCCGTCGCCGGCCGCCACGGGCAGCGTGACGGTGCAGCTCTGGTTCGCCCGGGCCGGGGTGGTGGTGCCGACCCGGCGTACGCGACCCACCACCGTCGCCACCTCCCGGCTGGCGCTGGCGGAACTGGCCGCCGGACCGACCTCCGCCGAGGCCGCCGCCGGCCTGGCCACCCTGGTCCCCGCCGGCGTCGAGATGGTCCGGATAGCCGAGGGCACCGCCACCGTCGCCCCGCCGGAGTCCTTCGCCGACACCGACGCCCGGACGCTGCGGCTGCGACGGGCGCAGGTGGTCTGGACGCTCACCCAGTTCCCCACCGTGCGCCGGGTGGCCTTCGCCGGTAGCGGCGTCGTGCTGGCCCGCACCGACCTCGCCGACCTGCTGGCGCCGATCGTGGTCACCGAGCCGGCGATCGGCCAGCGGGTCGCCGGGCCGGTCACCGTCGCCGGCACCGCCGACGTGTACGAGGCGACCGTCTCGATCCGGATCCTCGACGGCAGCGGCCGGGTGGTCGGCACCGGCTTCACCACCGCCACCTGCGGCAGCGGCTGCCGGGGCGACTACCGCGGCGGAGTCGCGTACCGGTTGGCGACCGCCGGCCCCGGCACCGTCGAGGTGTACGAGGTGTCGCCCCGCGACGGCTCCCGGACCCATGTGGTGGCCGTGCCGGTCCTGCTGGCCGCCACCGCCTGACCGGCGCCACCGCCCGACTGCGGCACAAAACGGGCTCGTTTCCCGACCGCACTGCGAGACATCTCATAAAGCTCGGCGTGGGCTCGCCTGCCCCGGCTAACGTGAGTACGAAATCGTTTCGCTTCGGGGGGATCATGCGCCAGGGGAACATCCCGGCCCAGGCGGGCACCACGGCCGGCGGGGAGCGTCACCCCGAGCTGCTCGACACCGTTCTCACGCTGATCCGCGAGGTCGGCTACGACCGGATGACCATCGACGGGGTCGCCGCCCGGGCCCGGGTGAGCAAGGCGACCATCTACCGGCACTGGCCGGGCAAGGCCGACCTGGTCGCCGCCGCGCTGCGGCACCGGCACGTCGGCGTGCAGACCCCCGCCGACACCGGGTCGCTCCGCGGTGACCTGCTGGAGCTGCTGCGCACCACCGCCGCGATCTGCACCGCCGACAGCGACCTGGTGCAGGCCCTCATCCTGGCCATGCGGACCTGCCCCGAGCTGGAGCACCTGATCCGGCAGCAGGTGCTGCCCGCCGGCCGAGTGGCCAGCGTCGCCGTCGTCGTCCGCGCCGCCGCCCGGGGCGAGATCCCCGCCGAGGCCGGCGAGCGGGACCTCTTCCACGATCTCGCCCCGGCCATGGTCATGTCCCGGATCCTCGCCCACGGCCTCCCCGCCGACGAGTACTTCCTCACCCAGCTCGTCGACCAGGTGCTCGTCCCGGTCCTCCGGTACCGCGCCGCCTGACCACGCCCGGCCGCGTCACCACGGACCCGACGCGCCCCGACCGCACCGCAACACCACGTCACGGAAGGCTGCACCATGCCCGGTACCACCTCGACCGCCCCCGGCGCGCCCCGCGCCCAGGCGGCGGCCACGCCGCACCCGCGGCGCTGGCTGGTCCTCGCGGTCATCGCGATCTCCCAGCTGATGGTCGTGCTCGACGCCACCATCGTGAACATCGCCCTACCGGAGGCCCAGGCCGACCTCGGCATCTCCGACGCGGACCGGCAGTGGGTGGTCACCGCCTACACCCTGACCTTCGGCGGCCTGCTGCTGCTCGGCGGGCGGATCGCCGACTACTGGGGTCGCAAGCGCACCTTCCTCGTCGGCATGGTCGGCTTCGCCCTGGCCTCCGCCATCGGCGGCCTGGCCACCACCGGCGGGATGCTCTTCGCCGCCCGCGCGCTCCAGGGCGCCTTCGGCGCGCTGCTCGCCCCGGCCGCCCTGGCCCTGCTCACCGTGCTCTTCACCGAGCCGAAGGAGCGGGCGAAGGCATTCGCGGTCTACGGGGCCATCGCCGGCGGCGGGTCCGCCGTCGGCCTGGTGCTCGGCGGCGTGCTCACCCAGTACATCGACTGGCGCTGGTGCCTGCTGGTCAACATCCCGATCGCCGTGGTCGCCCTGTTCGCCGCCATCCCGCTGGTGCCGGAGAGCCGCGCCCACGGCGACACCCGGTACGACATCCCCGGCGCCGTCGTGGTCACCGCCGGCCTGGTCTCCCTCGTGTACGGCTTCACCCGGGCCGCCGAGGACGGCTGGGACGCCACCGCCACCATCGGGTTCATCGTCGCCGGCGTGGTCCTGCTCGCCGCCTTCGTGGTGATCGAGCTGCGCTCCAGCCACCCGCTGCTGCCGCTGCGCATCCTGCTGGACCGCAACCGGGGCGGGGCGTACCTCGCCTCCACTCTGATCGGCGCCGGACTGTTCGGGGCGTTTCTGTTCCTGACGTTCTACTTCCAGCAGACGCTCGGGTACACGCCGGTCGAGGCCGGCCTCGCCTCGCTGCCCATCACCGCCGGCGTGCTGATCAGCGCGGGCGCCGCCAGCCAGCTGCTGCCCCGGGTCGGCGCGAAGCCGCTGATGGTGGCCGGTGCGGCGCTGGCCGCCGTCGCCATGCTGTCGCTGACCCAGATCGACGTGGACAGCTCCTTCGTGGCGCACCTGCTGCCCGCCCAGGTGGTACTCGGCCTGGGCCTCGGCTTCACCTTCGTGCCGCTGTCCAGCCTCGCCCTGGTCGGCGTTCCCGAACACGACGCCGGAGCGGCCAGCGCCACCCTCAACGCCACCCAGCAGATCGGTGGCTCGCTCGGTACCGCGCTGCTCAACACCTTCTTCACCAGCGCGGTCACCGCGTACCTGGCCGGCCGGATCCCCGACCCGACGACGGTGGCCCAGGCCACCATCCACGGCTACTCCGTGGCCTTCGCCTGGGGTGCCGCGCTGATCCTGGTCGCCGGCCTGACCACCATGCTGCTGATCAAGGTCCGCAAGGAGGACCTGGCCACCGGCGCGGTACACATGGGCTGAGCGTCGCTGTCGCGGCGACACGGCTTCCGCCGTGTCGCCGCGGCGCGGTCGGTCGTCGCCGGACCCGGGGTCGAACCGGGCGGGCCACCGTCATGAGCAGCGGCTGGGCCCACGTCCTCCGGCGGCACCATAGTGGATGGCAGTCGAGACCAAGACGGGAATCGAACCCGTGTGTACGGTTTTGCGGACCGTCCCCTGGCCACTCGGGCACTCGGTCGAGGTGGAGCAGTGCCCCCGGCTGGATTCGAACCAGCGGTCCCCAGATTCGGAATCTGATGCGCTCTCCACTGCGCCACGGGGGCATGAGCAGCGCGGACGGGATTCGAACCCGCAACGTGTCCCGGGTGAAAGCCGGGCGACTCTCCCACTTCGTCCACCGCGCCATCCGCGTGCCCGGGCTTGGGCCACGAGGGTTCGTGCTGCGAGCGGAGGACTCGAACCTCCATCGACCGATCCAGAGTCGGCTGTGCTGCCGGTTGCACCAGCTCGCAAGGGTTCCGTTCCGCCGCTGGCGGATACGGACCGTGCCCCGACCAGGATTCGAACCTGGGATCTCCGGCTTCGTAGACCGGCGCTCTCTCCGCTGAGCCATCGGGGCGTACGACCGGCGCCTCCCCCCAGGGGCGCCGGCCGGCCTAACCCTTCACGCAGACCACCTGCTTGAGGTGCGCCACCACCTCGACCAGGTCGTCCTGCTGCGCCATCACCTTGGTGATGTCCTTGTACGCGCCGGGGATCTCGTCGACCACCCCGGCGTCCTTGCGGCACTCCACCCCGGCGGTCTGCCGGACCAGGTCGGCGGTGCTGTACGTCCGCTTCGCCTGTCCCCGCGACATCCGCCGCCCGGCGCCGTGCGACGCCGAGCAGTACGCGTCCGGGTTCCCCTTGCCGCGCACGATGTACGAGCCGGTGCCCATCGACCCCGGGATGATGCCCAGGTCCCCCCGACCAGCCCGGATCGCGCCCTTGCGGGTCACCAGCACGTCCACCCCGTCGTAGCTCTCCTCCGCCACGTAGTTGTGGTGGCAGCTGATCGGCTCGCCGTAGGCGACCTGCGGAAACTGCTCCCGGACCACGCCGCAGAGCAGCGCCAGCATGACGGCCCGGTTGCGCCGCGCGTACTCCTGCGCCCACCAGAGGTCCCGACGGTAGGCGTCCATCTCCGGCGTGCCGGCGAGGAACACCGCCAGGTCGCGGTCGGGCAGGTCGACGTTGTGCGGCAGCTTCCGCGCCACCCCGATGTGCCGCTCGGCGAGTTCCTTGCCGATGTTGCGGGAGCCGGAGTGCAGCATCAGCCAGACCTGGCCGGCGTCCGGCCCGCCCTGCTCGACGCAGACCTCGATGAAGTGGTTGCCGCCACCGAGGGTGCCCATCTGGTGCTGGGCCCGACTCTCCAGCTGCGCCACCCGGCGGTCCAGCTCGCCGAACCGCTTCCAGAAGGCGTCCCAGCCGGCCTGCTCCAGGCCCCGGATCCGGCGCGGGTCGACCGGGTTGGCCCGCTTGGCGAAGCCGACCGGGACGGCCGCCTCGATCGCCGCGCGCAGCGGCGCCAGGTCGTCCGGCAGGTCGGCCGCGGTGAGCGAGGTACGCACCGCGGACATCCCGCAGCCGATGTCCACGCCGACCGCCGCGGGCGAGACGGCCTGCCGCATCGCGATGACGGAGCCGACCGTGGCGCCCTTGCCGAAGTGCACGTCGGGCATGACCGCGACGCCCTGCACCCAGGGCAGCGCGCCGATGTTACGCAGCTGCTGCGCGGCCTGCGGCTCGATGCCGTACGGGTCGGTCCAGACCCGTACCGGCGCCCGGGTGCCCGGCAGCGGGGTGAATGCCATCGTCTTCTCCTGGTGTCGTGGGGGTGCCGCCCCGGGTGGGGCGGCGGGAAGGCTCGTGGACCGCCCGGGAATCGAACCCGGCCGGAGTGGCTTGCAAGGCCTCTCTGCGCCCCAGCGCGCAGCCCGTGGGATGGGAGTGTTCCGAGCGGCTGGCCGGATTCGAACCGGCGATCTTCGCCATGGCGAGGCGACGCGCTACCGCTGCGCCACAACCGCGTGTCGTCACTACGTAGGCCGTACGGGGCTCGAACCCGTAACCTCCCGGCTGAGAACCGGGTGAGCTGCCAACTTGCTCCAACGGCCCGTGCGGGGTGCTGGTCGCACCCCGTGTCGTCCCCCCGGCCGACACGGTCGCGGCGCCGGCCGGGTTCGTACTCATGCCATCCACTGTGGAGTTGAGAAGAAGCGACGTCGCCGGCCGTGCCGGGACATGAGGCAGGGGTGACAGGACTCGAACCTGCAACCATCGGGTTTGGAATCCGGTGCTCTTCCGGGTTGAGCTACACCCCTCGGACGGGTGCCGGGTGACGAAAAAGCCGCCCGTACCCCGGTGGGGTGGGCGGCTGCGCTGTCGCGCTGGCGCTATCCGCGCCGCCGCCCTCGCCGCCAGCCACACCGGCCCTGGAGCAGGCCCCGGGCTCGTTCGCCCGCGGGCAGCATGGCACCGCCGCGCGGCATGGACCGCGTGGTCTCGGTGCTGGTCTGCTGCTGCACGGCGGGCTCCCCGGAGTGATCGGTGTGACGTTGCGGCATTGACGGTAGGCGAGGCCTCCCGGGGCCCGCAACGGATATTCCGAGAATCCTTCGGCGGTTGCCGAAGGATTCCGCCGCTACCGTCGCAGCCCGATGCGAGGAAGGAGACGTCGATGGGGTTGGCGGAGCAGGTGGCCGAACGCTTCCGGGAGGTCAACGGGGAGCATCCGATGACGGCGGCCGATGACGCGTACGTCGACGCGCAGTTCGTCGTCCTCGAGGAGCTCTGCGCGGCGCACGGGCGCGCCGTCGACGCCGTACGCCGGCTGATGCTGGACCGGCGGTTGCCGCTGCCGGGCTACCTGCGCTCGGACGGCGCGCAGATGGTGCCGGCGGACCTGTTCTCGCTGGCCGACCGGGCGGGCGGGCCGGCGGCGCTGCGGGCCTGGTTCACCGCGCACTGGGCGGACCCGAGACAGGGCGCGGCGGAGTGGGACGCCTACCTCAGCGGCCGGTACGTATGCCTGCGGTCGGTGACGCCGGAGACGATCCGGCGCAAGGACGAGCTGACCGCGGCGATCCGCGCGGCGGTGGACCGGCCGGAGCCCGGCGCGGGGTGGGCGCGACGGTTGCACGCGCTGGTGGACGAGTTGGACGGATTGGAGCCGGCTTTCACCGGCTACGACCGGCTGCGCTTCGGCGGCCCGACCTCCCGGGACAGCTGCATCGACGCGGTGCAGGCTCGCGTCCCGTTCCCGCCGGCCGGAGGGCGCGCACCCGGCGCGGCCGGCTCAGCGGGGTGATCGCAGGACCTCGTCACGGACGAGCCGGACCAGGCCGGGCTTCACGGCGGTGGTAGCCACCCCCATCGCCCGGCGCAGGAAGCGCCGCTCGTCCAACTCGCGCAGCATGGCGGCGGCAAGGTCCGCCCGGGCGGTGAACACACCGTCCGCGCTGCCGTCGGCGACGAGATGGTCGGTGACCGTGGGATGTTCGAAGAGGCCGGACGGGCGGACGATGGTCCAGTCCAGGTCGCTGGCCCGGACCACCTCCTCCATCCGCCGCATGTCCTGGTGCACCTGCCGGACCAGCACCCGGTTGACGTACGGGTCGAGGACGTGGTTGAAGAAGAACGCGTTGCTGGGTCGCCAGCCGGGGTCCAGCACGCTGGAGCTGACCACCATCAGCCGCCGTACGCCGTGGCGTCGCATCGCGGTGACGACGGCGGTGGCCGCCGCCGAGTAGGTGGTGACCGGTTTCCGGCTGGGCGTGACGCCGAGCGCGGAGAGCACGGCGTCGGCGCCGGCGACCGCCGGTTCGATCGCGGCGGGGTCGGTGGCGTCGGCGGCCACCACGGTGAGGTGGTCGTGCCGGGGCAGTCCCCGGGGGCGGCGGCTCACCGCCGTGACGTGCTGGCCGGCGGCGAGGGCCTGGCCGGTGAGTTGCCGGCCGGTGGGTCCGCTGGCGCCGATGACGACGATGCGCATGTGTCTACTCCTCCTCCGGGACCCGGGCGGTCCGGGTCGCTCGGTACGCGTTGACACTGCGGGTCCCGGGCGGCATGTTCAACGTTGATGAATAATTCCCGAGGACGTCCACGCGGCAATCCGCCGACCCGCGCGCGCATCGCGGAGGCGGCGCGGACGCTGTTCCTGCAACGGGGCTACCAGGGCACCACGCTGCGGGCGGTGGCCGCCGCGGCGGGCGTCGACCAGGCCCTCGTCAGTTACCACTTCGGCTCCAAGCAGGGCCTGTTCGGCGAGGTGATGCGGGTGCACTGCGCGCAGTCCCGGGCGCTGGCCGAGGCGCTGCCGGGCGACCCGGCCGGGCTGGCCGACCGGCTGCTGCAGGCGGTGGTGACCCTGTGGGACGACGCCTCCGCCACGGGCGAGCCGGCGCCGGACGACCAACTGCTCGGCCTGGTGCGCGAGTACCTGGACCGGGAGGTGCTGGTCCGGCTCGCTGAATTCCTCGGCGGCCCCGACGCGACCGAGCGCGCCACCGCGGCGGTCACCGTGATCGGCGGGATGATCTACACGCGGTACCTGAATCCGCTCCCGGCCGCGTCCGGCCTCTCCCCCGCCGACGTCCGGCGGATCCTCGGTCCGGCACTGCGCGCGGCGCTGGCGCCCCGGCACCGGTCCGGCCGTCTCCGGCCGCCCGTGCGCGGCGCGACGGGGCACCCGCTCAGCCGGGAATCGCGTTCCCGACCGGTGGGGTGAGTCCAGGTAGTGCGGGTTGGTCATCACGCCCAGCACATTTCCGAACGGGACCACGGACGCCGTGACGAACCCGGCACCCCGCTCCCGGATCGGGTCGTGCTCGCGGGCGCCGGCCGCCAGCAGCCGGGCCACGGTGGCCAGCAGGTCGTCGACGTGCCAGTAGACCATCGCCCCGCCCGGGCCGGTGGTCGCGCCGGGCGGGGCGTACCGGCTGTCGATCAGGCCGAGTTCGTGCTGGTGGTCGCCGAGGCGGAACTCGTAGTACCCGGGCCTTGCCGCTACAGCCGCAACCTCGGCATTCTCCGCCCCCACGCTCACGTCTGAACTTGTTTGCTTACGGTGGGTCAACCAGCGGCAGAACATCGCTGATGTGGCCGTCTTCGAAACTTTTCTGTAGCTACCGACCCGACGCCTGCGCCGGTGCTGCCGGAATAGGGGATCTCGCCGTCCCGCGCTGCGCCGCTCCGGCCAGCGCTGCAGTCGTCGCCGAAGTGCTAGCGACGACCGACTTGGCCGACGTTGGGTACGCACGCGCCGCGGCGTGGGCGGCGCGTATGTATTGCTCGACGGCTCCCGCAGAGGTTCGCCCGACTCCGACGGACTCGCTCCGCGCACGTTCCTCGGCAGTGGCACCGCAATCGTCCCGCCACTCACCTTCAATGGTGGCCGAGCTACCTTCCTCAGCGGGGTCGGCATCAGCGGCAGGTCGTTCTCCGGCGGCTTGGTCCGTGGCGTAATCGACCATCTGGAACGCGTACGCGGCGGGGGTGTGGGCCTGGTCGACGAAGCCGGGCACCTGCCGCAGCAGGTCACGCACATCGTGCCCGGCGCGCTCCAACTGGTCGAGCTTGTACGCCAGCGCCGGCCACGCCGCCGAGCCGATGACCCGCTCCGCCCGGTCGGCGGTCCACACCTCCCGCACATGCACCGCCAGCGCCTCCTGGCGCTCCTGGGCGGTGCGGCGTCGCTCGCCGACGTCATCGGGCCGGGCGTCCGCTGGCCTGTCGCCGTCGTCCAGGGCGGCGCGGTCGAGCTGGTCGGACAGCCACGCCCCATCTCCCGGCCAGGCACCGGTCTGCGGGTCGACGCGGACACCGCGCTCGGCGAGCCGCACCACCATGACCCGCTGCGCGGCACCGGCGCGCGGGTCGACGGCCGCCCACCCGGCGCTGGCCCGCCAGGCCCGCGCGATGTCGTCGACCGACGCCTGCCGCCACCACGACGCCCGGGTCGCCGGCCGCCACACCGCCGCGTCGGCCTGCTGTGCCGCGCGCACCTGGGCGCGGATGTGACGGGCCTGTTCCTCGCTGGCCCGGGCGGTGCGTTGCAGCTGGGCGATGCGGGCGTCGATGAGCACCTGCGCCAGTTGCCCGGCGGCCCGGATCGCGGCGGTGACCGCCGCGGTGGCCCGCTGGTGGATCTCGGCCATCTCGTTGTCGGGCACTACCTCGTCCTCCTCAACGCTGCGGATCCCGGTCGACGCTCGGGTCGACGCGGGGCCGGACCGGGCCCGGCACGGTGTGGACCGGCCGCTGCGGCGGCCCGCTCTGGGTCGGCACATGCACCTGGTCGACGAGCTGGGCGCCCGACTGGAGCAGGGGCATCAGGTGCGCGGCTGCCGCCGCCGCCGCGCCGGCGGCGTGGGCCTGTTGCTGCGCGGCGCGTAGCTCGGCCAGCGCCACGACCAGCCGGGCCGCCTGGACGACCACGGCGAGCAGGATGGCCGCCTCACCACCGTCGCGGGCGTGTCCGGCCACCAGCAGCGCGTCCGCCACGCGACCCAACTCCCCGGCCACGGACGACGCCGCGGGCGCCGGCGCGCGACGCGGCGGCGCCGCCGCGCGAGCCAGGGCATCGGCGGTCCGGCTCACCGGACCCCGCCCCGACGGTTCGGTGGCCGCCGCCACGCGCGCAGGCGTAGCTTCCGCGCTGGCACGTCGATGGCCTCCTCCGCTGCGGCGGGGGAGGTCATTGCGCTGTGCCCGTTCACGTGGCCGGCCCTAGCGGAGCGCCCTGGGCGCGCATGAACGGCACCGGGTTGACCGCGTTGCTGCCGTTGGCGTGGTACGGCCCGGGCGACACGTTGAGGTGCACCTCGAAGTGCAGGTGCGGTCCGGAGCTGCCGCCACTGCTGCCTACGAACCCGATGACCGTACCGGCGGTGACCTGCTGGCCGATGGAGACCTCGGGACGCTGGATCATGTGGCAGTAGCGAGTGACGACGTTGCCCGGGTGACGGATGTCGACGTACCAGCCGCAGCCGCGCTCACGGGTGTTGCCGTCCCGGTCACAGGTGGTGTACCAGTCACACTTGACCTGCTCCACCACCCCGGTCGCCGCCGCGCGGATCGCGTCCCCTCGGATATCGGCCTTCGACAGGTCCACGCCGGCGTGCAGCCGGCCTCCCCGCGGCCCGAACGAGCTGACGATGGCAGCGCGGATCGGCTGTACCCATCCGCCCGGGCCGACCGGCACCGGCCCCAGGTCGTCGACGCCGCACGGGGCGGTCGGTGGGCCGCCGCCGATGTCGTCGATGTTCGGCAGGCCGAGCACGGTCGCGGCGAGCTGCTCGGCGTCGTCCTCCCACTTCTGGTACGCCTCCGGCAGGCCGGAGCCCTGCACCGCCTGCACCGCGTCGGTAAGCCGCATCCGCTGCCAGCCGTCGACGCGCAGCAGCGCCTCGTAGAACTTCCCCGCCGCGTAGGTGGGCGTCATCCGCTCGCGGACGCTGCCCCACCCAGGCCGCTGCTGGAACAGCCCGACAGAGTCGTGGTCGCGGCCCACCCCCTCGTGCGGCAGCCTCAGCGACTCCGGCACGTTGGCGTTGGCCAGGTTGCGCAGCTCGGACTCCTGCATCGCGGTCGCCAGCGCGATGACGTAGCCGCGCGGCGGGACCTGACGCTGCCGGCCGACGGCGACGATGGTGGCGGCGTTGGTCGTCTCGACACTGCCCCACGAACCGGTGCCCGGGACCGGCGAGGCCCCCGGCAGGGACGGCACCTCGCACGCCGCCGCTTCCGCCTGCGCCTGGCCGAACATCAGCAGCGGCAACCCCACGGTGCCGCCGCATACCAGCGTGATGACCGACAGCACCGCCGCGCCGAGCGCAATCGTTCGACGGTTCATCGGCTCACCGACCGAGCGAAGTCGTTCCCGGTTACCACCCACCGGCCGTCCACGCCGGCGAGGGTGACGCTCAACGTGCCCGCGTCGGTGGCCACCTCGTACACCGCCGTGCCGCCCTTCGGTGCTTGCTTCGCCACCGGACGGCCCGTCACCTGTGTCGCCGGCACCTGCGCCGGATCAACCGTACGCAACACCCGAGCGAACCCCTCGTCACAGGTCGCCGCCACTCCCCGCCACCACACCTGCGGCGGCAGGTCCGGACGCGCCCACGCTGCAGCGAACGCCGCCGCCACGAAAGTGGCCTGCGCCGGCGGCGGGGCCGCAGGCGACTGGTCGTGATGGTGGTCGTCGCGGCCCGGCTGTTCCCCCGCCGACGACGGTGAACCGCCGTCGGCGCCGCCTGTCGGATAGACCGGGCCGCTGCGCTCCGGCGCGGGAACGCCCGCCTCGCCGATGGGCGCGCAGCCGACCACCAACAGCCCGGCGAGGACGACGCCGTAGACGACAAGAACCGGCCGACTGACCCGATCAATGTGGGCGGATGAGCGTGTTCTGCGTGCCAATCGACGCCTCCCCCGTGGTGCCTTTCGCGTCCTATCGCGGCAGAGCAAACACCATAGATCCATTTGCAAACACAGTGCTACTGTCTGGTACTTGTCGGTGACCTTGAAACACGGGGGAGGCATCGGATGGCGGGAACCATCTGCGCGCGCTGGTGGGGCCGCCGGTGAAGGCAGCGGCTATCGCGCCCTCGCGCACACGTCCCGGTCCCGCTCCCGAGATGCCCTTCGCGCTGATTCCGCAGAATCTCGACGCCTGGCCGCCGGTGTGGTGGGTCGGGTGCCACGGCGGCGCCGGGGTGAGCACCCTGGCCCGCCTGGTCGGCTTCGGACTGGACTTCGGCAGCAGAGGGTGGCCCACGGTGACGCCAGCGATGCCGGCAACCAACCTGGTCCTGGTCTGCCGGGCGTCCGCCTCCGGCACCTGGGCGGCGACCGGCGCGATCGAGCAGTGGCGTCGCCGCTCTGGGATGTCCGGCCTAATGAAGGTCCTCGGGGTAGTCGCCGTCGCCGCCTCGCCCCGCCGGCCGCCGCGCATCGCCACCGAACGACTGCAACTGCTAGGCGGATGGGCACCGGAGATCTGGCGCGTCGGCTGGGTCGACGCGCTGCTCGCCGCCGACGACCCACGCGACGTCGGCGCTCCCCCCGACATCGAGGCGCTGCGCACCGCGATATGGCAGAAGCTACACACACCCCGGGAAGGGAAACGATGACCCTGATCGACCACCTCGACCAGCTCCAGACCGCGCTGGCCGCGGCGCCCGTGCCCGACCCGGGCGGCGGCGAGGCACCCCCCGGCGTGGGCGACAAGATCCTCACCATCCTGAAGTGGGTGGCCTATCTCGCCACCGCCGCGTGCGTCGGCGGGGTGCTCTACACCGCGGCGAAGATGGCCCTGGCCCACCGCCGCGGCGACGACACCAACATCTCCCAACTCGGCTGGGTGTTCGCCGCCTGCATGCTCATCGGAAGCGCGTCCGCAGTGGTCTCCGCGCTGATCTAGGAGGAACGCCGATGCCGCGCTCGTCTGCCCCTCAGGACTTCGCCGACCGTCCGCCGTGGACACGGCCCGTCTTCATCGCCTCCGCGGCGCTGGTGCTGATCGTCGTCATCGCCGGAGTGCTCGTCGCGGTGTCGTCGCGCGACAGCGACGACGGCACCGGCAGTGGCACCACCAGTGCACCGTCGCCGAGCTCCGCACCGACCGAGACCACTACGCCGCACACCCTGCCCACCGCCGTGCCGACCGCTGCACCGGCCGGGGTGCGGTGGGATCTGGTCGGCCAGACCGCCGTGCCGGTCAGCGCGTCAGCCGGCCCGACCCGCGTCGCAGGGGGGAAGGCCGCCGGCTACGCGCACACCCCCGAGGGCGCGCTGATCGCCGCGGCGCAGCTGAGCACGCGAGCCGGGTACTCCGCCGGCCGGCAGTCGTGGGAGCCGACGATCGAGCAGCAGTTCGAGCCCGGCGCCGACCGAGACCGGCTCCTGGCGACGCTGCGCGAGGTCGGGGACGCCCCGGCGCAGCCCGGCGAGCTGAGCCAGATCGCCGGCTTCAGCTACCAGTCCTACACCCCAGAAACGGCGGTCATCGGATTGGCGTTGCGGGCGCCGTCGGCGGGCACGCCCCGCTACCACGTGCTGTCGCTGACGCTGCGCTGGCGCGACGGAGACTGGCGCATGGTCGCTCCGCCCGGCGGCGCGTGGACATCGATCAACCGGCAGACCTCCGAGCTGACCGGCATCGTCGAGTGGGGTGCCCGCTAGTGTGCGTGCCCGTCGTCGACCCGCTTTGCATCCCGGGCAAGGTCATCGACAACACGGCCAGCCGGTTCCTTGACGAGCTGGCCGAGCAGGCGTCGCAGGCCGCCGCCGAGATGCTCAAGACCCTCGTTGCGGGGTGGCTGTCGATTCCCACCCCCGAGGTGTCGCAAGAGTCTGGCGTGGTTGGCAGCCTGCGCGCCTACACCAACTGGGCGGTCACCGCTATCGCGGTCGGCGCGGTGTTGTTCGCCGCCATCCGGATGGCGCTGGAACGCAACGGTCGGGAGGCGGGCTCGTTCGCCAAGGGACTGGTGACGATGGTCGTGCTCGCCGGCGCCGGCGTGCCGGCCATCCAGCTGCTCATCGCCATCGGTGACGCCTACTCCGGGTGGATTCTCGACGCCTCCGCCAACGGCGATCTCGGTAAACGGCTCCTGCTGCTCGCCCCGGCAGCCGCCACCAACGGCCTGTCCTCGCTCATGGTCATCGGCATCTCGATCATGCTGTTCCTGTCCACCATGGTGCAGTTGCTGCTGCTGCTAGCCCGCAACGCGGGACTGGTGCTGCTGGCCGGGCTGCTGCCCTTGGCCGCGTCGGCCGGTATTTCCGGCGCCGGCCGGTCGGTGCGTGACCGGTACCTCACGTGGCTGCTCGCCCTGGTGCTCTACAAGCCGGCCGCGGCCACGATCTACGCCGCGGTGTTCTGGCTCGGTCAAGGCCAGACCCTGACCGACGTGCTGACCGGTCTGGTGATGTTCTGCATGGCGATCGTGGCGCTGCCCGCCCTGATGCGGCTCATCGCCCCGGCGGTGTCGGTACTGTCCAGCGGCGGGTCCAGTGGCGTCGCGGTCGCCGCCGCGTCCGGTGCCGGGCAGCTTGCCTCCGGCGCGGTGCGGCTCAGCGGCGCCAACGGCGGTGGATCCAGCGGCGCGGGGGCCAGCGGCGGCCCGGGCCGCCCCGGAGGCGCGGCACCGTCAGCGCCCGCGCCCCGTCCCTCCGGCGGCAGCACCGCCGGCGCGACCGGCTCCGGCAGCGCAGCTGGTACCGGGACAGCAGGGGCGGGCGCGGCAGGGGCGGGCGCGGCAGGGGCGGGCGCGGGAGCAGGGGCCGGCGCCGGTGCGGCCGGTGCGGGTGCCGCCGCCGCGGGGCCGGTCGGTGTCGCCGCCGCCGCGGGCGTCGCGGCGGCGAAGGCCGGCCCGGCGGCCGTGCGCAAGGTCGGCGGGACGGCGTCCGGAGCGACCGACGGTGAGGGATCGTGAGCACCGGAGTGCAGGAACGGGCCAGCGAGCAGCAGCGCACCTACGGCAACTGGCGGCTCGGCCGCGGGGCCGGCTTGTTCGGGCTCGGCCCGGCTGGCACCATCGCAGCGTTCCTGGTCATGGTGCTCGCCGCCGCGATGCTGCCGGTCTCCGTGCTGGCCGCGCTGATCACCGCCGTCACCGGTGTCCTGGTCCTCGCGCCCCTGGCGATCAGGATCAACGGGCGCACCGGATTCCAGGTCATCACCGCCCGGGTAGCGTGGTGGCTGGCCCGCTCCCGCCGCCACCACGTCTACGTCTCCGGGGTCGCCTCCCGGGTCACCGCCGCCCACCAACTGCCCGGGGTGCTCGCCCGCTCCGAGGTGTACGAAGTGGAAACCGGCCGCTCCGGCGTAGTGGCCGTGGTCGTGGTGCCGCAGAGCCGGCACTACACCGTCACCCTGCGCTGCGCACCCGAGGGCATGGACCTGGTCGACCAGGCCGTCATCGACGCCCGCGTCGGGCACCTGGCGTCCTGGCTGGCGGCGCTGTCCCGGGAGCCGCAGCTCGTGCAGGCCCAGGTCACTGTCGAGACCACGCCGGACCCGGGCACCCGACTGGCCGCCGAGGTCGCGGCCACCAGCCGGCCTAACGCGCCGGCGCTGGCCCTGCAGGTCCTGGACGACGTCGTACAGTCGTACCCGGCCGGGTCGGCGACCGTGGACACCCGCGTGTCGCTGACCTACACCGCCCCAACTGGGCGGTCCATGTCGCACGAGGACGTCTGCCGAGAGGTCGCCGCCCGGCTGCCGCACCTGCACGCCGGCCTCACCGGTGCCACCGGTGCCGGGATCGTGCCGATGTCCGCCCGCGGCCTCGCCGGGGTGGTGCGCGCCGCCTACGACCCGGGCGCCGCCCTGGACCTCGCCCGAGAGCCGCAGCTCACCCCCGACTGGACGCAGGCCGGACCGGTCGCCACCCGGGAGAGCTGGGATGCCTACCGGCACGACTCCGGGGTGTCGCGCACCTGGTGCATGGTCGAGGCGCCCCGCGGGGTGGTGTACTCGCGGCTGTTCGCCCGGCTGACCGACCCGGACCCGCAGTTGCTACGCAAGCGGGTCACGATGATCTACCGGCCGTACTCGCCGGGCGAGGCGGCCCGGCTGGTCGAGGCCGACAAGCGCGACGCGCGGTTCCTGGCCGGAAAGAAGCACCGGCCCAGCGCCCGGGACCTGACCGACCTGGCCGCCGCCGAGCAGGCCGCGGAGGAGGAAGCCACCGGCGCCGGGGTCACCCGGTTCAGCGTGTTGGTCACCGCGACCGTCGCCGACGAGAGGCAGCTCGACGAGGCCGGCGGCATCATCCGGGCCCGCGCCGGGGAGGCCCGCCTGGTGCTGCGGCCGATGTACGGCTGCCAGGCCGCCGGGTTCGCCGCCGGCCTGCCCGCCGGCGTGGTCCTGCCCACCCACGCCACCATCCCCTTCTAGGACGCCGGCATGACGATCAGCCCCCGCGAGAACATCTCACCCCCGCCGCGTCGACCAGCCGGCCGTCGGCCCGGCCGCCTCGGCCACGCCGCACCCGGCGGCGGCCGGTGGTCGTACATCGAGCCGCCGACGGAGTACAGGGGCACCACCGTGCAGGTGTGCGGCCTGTTCCCGTTCGGCACCGGCGCGTCGACGCCGATGATCGGCGTGCCGGTCGGCCGGCACCTCTACACCGGCAGCGCGGTCTGCTTCGACCCGATCTCCTGGTACACCCGCGCCCGACTGATCAACAACCCGTCGGTGTGGATCGAGGGCGAGCCCGGCATGGGCAAGTCCACGGCGGTGCGGCGGATGGTCCTCGGGCTGACCGCCCAGGGCGTCACCCCGCTGATCCTCGGCGACCTCAAGCCCGACTACGCCGAGCTGGTCCGTGCCCTGGGCGGGCAGGTGCTGCGGGTCGGGCCCGGTCTGGACCGTATCAACCCCCTCGACGCCGGCCCGTGGCGGCAGGTCCTCGACCGGGTCGACGAGCGCACCGGCGCCGTGGTGCGCGCCGCGGTCACCGACCGGCGGCTGAACATGCTGGTCGCCCTGGCCACCCTCATCCGACGCGGGCCCGTCAGCTCCGATGAGACCACCGTGCTGTCCGCCGCGCTGCGCTACCTCGCCGAGCGGGAAACCGACACACAGCCGGTGCTCTCCGACGTCCTGCGTGTCATCCGCGACGCCCCTGCGGAGGTCCGCGCCGTCACCCTCTGGCAGGAAGAGGAGGACCTCCCTCGGTTCCGGGAGGACACCGCAGGGCTGCACCGCACCCTGCTGGCGCTGCTGCACGGCCCGCTCGGCGACACCTTCGAGGGCCAGACCACCACCGCGATCCGCCTCGACACCCCAGCGGTGTGCGTGGACATCTCCAGCATCGACGACACCGACGAGCTACGCACCGCCGCGACCCTACTTTCGACCTGGTCCTACGGCTTCGCCCAAGTGGAGGCCGCACACCTGATGGCCGACCTCAACCTCGCCCCGGCCCGCACGTTCTTCACCGTGCTCGATGAGCTGTGGCGGGCGCTGCGCGTCGGGCACGGCCTGGTCGACCGCGCCGACGGCCTGACCCGTCTCAACCGGCAGAAGGGCACCGGCACGGCCTTCATCACCCACAGCCTCGCTGACCTGGAAGCGCTGCCCACCGCCCACGACCGGGCCAAGGCTCGCGGCTTCGCCGAGCGGTCCGCGGTGCTGATGATCGGTCCCTGCTCGGAGCAGGAACTGGACGCCGTCTCCCGGGTCCGGCCGCTGTCGCAGGCCGAGCGACGGGAGGTGCTGTCCTGGTCGGCGCCGCCGTCGTGGACGGCCGCCGAGGGCAGCGAGACTGTTGGCCGCGGGAACTTCCTGATCAAGGTCGGTTCCCGGCCGGGCATCCCGGTGCACCTGGAACCCACCGAGACGGAGAAGCGCCTCGGCAACACCGACTTCCGCTGGACGATGACGTGAGCCGCCCCGCCGGGCCCCGGGGCGGCCACGACGACGTCGGCCTGATCGTCGGCGGCATCGCCGCCCTGGCCCTGGCCCTGGCCAGCGCGGCGTGGCTGCCGGTCGTGCTCACCAGGCCGCCCGGATACACCGGGGGCGGCCCGATCCGGGTCGCGGTCGCGGTGCTGCACGGTGAGATCACCTGGACCACCGCCTGCACGCTCGTCGCCGCCAGCGAGGTCGCCGTCCTGGCGCTGTTGATCACCGCGGCGGTGGCGGCCTGGCGGTGGGCCCGCCGGCGGCGCACCCGCGTCGACCCGGCTGCCCGGCGGATGGCCACCCGCAAGGACCTCGCGCACCTCGGACCCAAGGGCGTCGCGGACAGCGGCCGGCGGCTACGGCCCAGCCTCGCCGACGTCAACCGCCCCGAGCCGGACCAGCTCGGCGTGCTGATCGCCTACACCGTCGCTGGCGGGATGCCGCTGCGCCAGTCCTGGGAGGACATGGCCATCGACATCTGGGGCCCGCGCACCGGCAAGACCACCAGCCGGGCCATCCCCGCCGTCGTCGCCGCCCCCGGGCCGACGCTGGTCACCAGCGTCAAGGGCGACATCGTCGACGCCACCCGCGAGGTCCGCGCCGCCTGCGGCACGGTGTGGGCATTCGACCCCCAACACATCCTCGGCGCCGAACAGGGCATGTGGTGGAACCCGCTGCGCGCCGTGGCCACGGTCACCGACGCCCGACGCCTCGCCGAGCACTTCGCCGCCGCCGAACGTGAACCCGGGGTCAGCCGCGACGCCTTCTTCGACCCCAGCTCCGAGGAACTGGTCGCGAACCTCCTGTTGGCGGCCGCCGTCTCTGGTCGGGACATCCTCGCCGCGTACCGGTGGGCGGTCAGCCCCCGCGACGACGAGCCGGCGATGCTGCTGCGCGAGCACGGCTACGACCTGCCCGCCGACGCGGTCGCCGGGGTGGTCAACATGCCCGACAAGACCCGAGGCGGCATCTACGCCGGCGCCCAGAAGATGCTCATGTGCCTCACCGAGCCCGCCGTCACCGCCTGGGTCACCCCACCCACCCGCGGCGGCGTACTCGAATTCGACCCGGCCGCATTCGTGGCCTCCACCGACGTGCTGTACCTGCTCTCCCAGGGCGGACCCGGATCTCCTGCCCCGCTGGTCGCCGCGCTCACCGACGCGGTTCTGCGCGCCGGCGAGCTACGCGCTAGGGCCTCGACCGGGCGGCGCCTGGACCCGCCGCTACTGAGCATCCTCGACGAGGCCGCCAACATCTGCCGGCTGCGCCAGCTTCCCAGCCTCTACTCCTACTACGGCTCCCACGGGCTGCCGATCATCACGATCCTGCAGTCCTACCCACAGGGCGTCGACGTGTGGGGCCGCGAGGGCATGCGCAAACTCTGGTCCGCGGCGAACGTGCGCACCTACGGCGGCGGCGTCGCCGACCCCGACTGGCTGGAGGAACTCTCGAAGCTGATCGGCGAGCACGACGTCACGACCCGCTCGACCAGCAGCAGCGGATCCGGGTGGGGCCAGCGGTCGGTTTCGCACGCCACCCGCCGGCAGCGCATCCTCGACGTCTCCGATCTGCACGCCCTTCCCCGCGGCCGGATGGTCGTCTACGCCTCCGGCGCCCCACCGGCCCTCGCCCGCACCGCCCCCTGGCAGGACGGCCCGCACGCCGCCGCGATCCGCGCCTCGATAGCCCGCTGGGACCCCGACAGCCGCACTGACTGGACCCTGTCCCCCGACGCCCCGCCGGAGCCAACACCATGACCACACCAGCCACCGGGCCCGGGCCAGTCAGCGACCCAGTCGCGGACCTCAACGCTCTGCTCGGGCAGCTCGTCGGCGACCAAGCCCCGACCTCAGTCCAGCCGCCGGCCGAGGACCCGGCAGAGCCGGAGCCGGCCTATCGCAACGTCGAAGCGTTCATCCAGGAGTACCTCGCCCACGTCGTTGAGCGGCGCCTCGCCTCCGGGCCTACCTCCGGGGTGAATTGGTGTCCGCGTTGGTGGGCACACCCGGAGGCGATCTCCCGCCTGTACGCGCTGTGGCGGGCCTGGGAAACGCTACGGCTCAGCGACCCCCAAACTGGCATGAGTATCTGGTGGCGCGACCACCTGGACCCGCACCTCGCCGCACTCGGCGCCGAGTACGGACCGTTCAGCCGGTGCAGCCCGGAAAAGCACACCGAACCGCGGCCTCTACCCGTGGAGCAGGCACCACCGGAAGTGCTCGCGCAGTTCCTTGATGCCGACAGCCTCTAACGAACGTCGCCTCTCCGGCCTCTTGACCATCGGTCAAACCTTGATTGTCAATCTTGATGGGATATCTTGAAGGTATGTCTGGCGAGTCGGGTCAGCCTCTCCCTCGGTTGCTCCCCACTGGGAGTTGCTGGTGTGGATGCGGTAGGGACACTGCCGTCGGCTCCTTCTTCATCCGCGGTCACGACAAGATCGCGGAAGCCGCGCTGATGGCGCTTGAGTACGACAGCTCTGTGCCCCAGCTTCTCCACCGCCATGGCTTCGGTCCTCAAAGATCCGTGACTGACGCCGCCGTCGACGCCACCGACTGCCCCTGGATGCGGTGCAGGCACTGCGGCTACGCAGGCGCACCTGACAGTGTCCGCCGGCATGAGGCCAACCACAGCACGCGATGACACCCGCAGCAGCCACCTGAAACGAGGACACGTGACCGACGGGCGATGCACGTGACTTTCCCCTTCAATGAGCCCGGTCGCTTCTGGCGGGGCAATCTTCACACCCACTCCGACCGCTCAGACGGAGCCCTACCTCCCGAGGAGATCGCGCGCCGCTACCGAGAAGCGGGCTACGACTTCCTGGCCATCACCGACCACTTCCGAGCCAAGTACAACTTCCCGCTGACGGACACCCGGCAGTTGCGCACGTCCAGGTTCACCACCCTGCTGGGTGCCGAACTGCACCCTCCACGCACGGAATTTTCCTCGGAGTGGCACATCCTGGCGGTGGGGCTGCCACTCGGCTTCCCTCCACCCGAGCCCGACGAGAGCGCGCCGCAGCTAGCCCGCCGAGCCAGAGGCGCTGGCGCGTTCATTGGCATGGCCCATCCCGCAGCGTCGCTACTTACGACCGCCGATGCCGAGAGCCTCGATGCGGCCCACGCGGTCGAGGTCTACAACGCGCTCTCAGCACGTGAGGACCGGGGCGACAGCTGGCACCTGGCCGACGTTCTGATCAACCGAGGACACCGGCTGAGCGCTTACGCTGCCGATGATGCCCACTTTCAGCCCCACGACCCTCCAGGCTGCGCGGCCTGGGTTCAAGTGCGCGCCGAATCCCTCGACCCGCAGGCACTTCTCGCCGCCCTCAAAGCCGGCCACTACTACTCCAGCACCGGGCCCGAACTGCACGACATAAAGCTCGATGACGACCTCATCACGGTGCGCTGCTCACCCGTGCGCAAAGTGCTGATCACCGGCGGGGATCCGGGCGCAAAGGTTGTCCAAGGCGAGGCACTGACCGAGTGCTCCCTGCCGCTCGCGATGTTCAAGCGCAGGTGGTGCCGAGTCACGGTCGAGGACAGCCACGGCCGGCGCGCCTGGAGCAACCCGATCTACCTTCCACCAGGCCGCACCCCCTCCATCACGGCGTAATCGTCAAGACCGAGAGAAGGACGCTCTCATGCTTTGGCCCGCGCTCCGAGTGCTCTCTCAGGGAGAGCTGGCATCTGACCAACTACAACGACTGGTCGGCACACTCCAGCTTGAAAACGCTCCTCGCAGCGACGGACCCGCAGCGGCGAAGAGCATCGCTCACCGCTCCTTCACCGATACCACTGGCACACGTCTCGTCCTGGACCTCGCGCGCACTGGCGAGTCCGGCTGGGTGTTCACCCTGTTTTTTGAGGGAGAGCCACCCTCCACCGATACGGTCGAAGGCCACCGGGCACTGCTCCGGGGCGTCGTCGAACGACTCGGCCTCACCCTCATCGAAATCACTCCTGCCGTCACCGCCGACGAAGTACACGTCACGCCTCGGCAGCCGGCCGGCTCCGCAGAGCCGACCATCGGTCACTCCTGGGACCTCCCATACACCGAACTTGATCAACTATGGCCGCACGTCGGCCTGCGCAAGAACGCTCCCAAGGAAGTGAAGGCAGTCAAGCTACGCGAGGTGATGCGCAGCCCTGCATGGTGCGCTGCTCCCGCGGATCTTCAGCAGGAAGCTGAGTCCTTCCTCGAAGACGCCGAACGCGGCACAGCCAAGTAAATCCAGCAGCGCTAGAACGAGACGCGGTTTCACCTCTGGACGGGGGCCAGGTGAGCGAGCAGCCGATCAATGAGGCGGCCAGGCGAGAACTCGTCCTTCCCGCGATGGCCGGCGACAGTTGGGTCAACTGCGCACAGGGGCACGCGCATTGGGGCCGATTCGGCGCCGCCGGGTTGCTGCCCGTCTACCGTGCCGCGGACGGCGAGGTGCACGTCCTGATGCACTATCGAGGCGCGAGCACCGACCAAGGAGGAACCTGGGCGCTTCTTGGCGGCGCACGGGACAGCCACGAGTCGGCGGCCGAGGCCGCACTCCGCGAGGCAACGGAGGAGAGTGACTTCGATCCCACCCATGCCCGTATCGAGCGTGTGGTCCGAGACGACCACGGCGGCTGGTCGTATGACACCGTCATCGTCTCGCTCGACCGACCCGAGCCGGTGCAGGGGGTCGAGGGCGAGTCGGTGGCACTGGCCTGGGTGCCGCTCTCGGAAGTCCAGGACCTGAATCTTCATTCTGGCTTTTCGGGGAGCTGGCCGAAGGTCCGGACGGCGCTCGACGCGGTGCTGGCCGTCGAGTCGCCTACGCCGCCGGCCGCCCCTGCCGCACGGCCCGACGGGGAACTTCCGCTGCCGACGCATCCGGCGACTGGCGCCCAGGTGCTCGCGCGAGAAGCGCTTGACAGTGGTGAGGGCATCTCACGCAGAGAGCTGGTCACCTTCAGCGACGGCACCTTCGCTCTGTATGAGGAGTACCTACGGACCGAGGACGCCAGGCTCAAGGTGCTCGACGCGTACGTCGGCCGAGCGGTAGGCGCCCGAGTTCCGCTTTCGTACCCGCTGGGGCCTCAGGAGCTCTACACCGATCACATGCCCGGCCAGCCGGCGTCCGCCCGTTACGGAAGCCTCACTGACCTGGCAGATGGAGGGATGCCGGCCACCCGCGACGGCGTGTTCCTCGGCCTCTACTACGCGTTGACCGCTACTCATGGCCTCACCGTCGACCAGGTTCTCGTCGGAGAACAGCAAAGCCTCATCACGGCAACCAAGGCAGCCACCTCGCACGGCGCTTTCCCCGACGCTGACAACCCCTTTGTCCGCGTCTTCTACCGCCAGGTTGAGCCGCACGTGTTCTCCTGGGTGGACAACCCGATCCCTCCTGCAGATATCGAGATCATGGGACGGCAGCTCGACGGCCTACGCCCCCTCTTCGAGCAGCTCGGTCGGCCCGACTTGCACGACGCTGTCATGGAGCGATTCGGTCAGGTCTCCGAGCACGCCGTCGGCACAGCTCCCCTGCTGCCCCGGCCACCTGGCGGCAAGGTCACACTTCCCGACCCGATGCCTGAGCGGCACTACCCTCTGGCACCGCCACCCGACTCGCAGGAACGGACCCGGCATCAGCAGATCGCCGAGGCGCTGCTGACCGACAACGGCCGTATCACCGACACGCCTCAGGCCAAGACCATCGCCATCCAGGCCCTCGCCGACCGGATGCGGTCGTCCACGCCCGAACTCGTTCTTGCGGCGTTCGGCCTGGTCGTCGGTACCGACATGGGACACCGGTTAGGAGACGGCCGCTACGTGCTCGTGCCGCACAACGAGCAGTACCCGTCGATGGGAGCTGATGTCCTCCTTTTCGACGAGCTCAACCCGGCGGACCCTCGGCACGCCCCGAGCAAGGTGGTGCGCATGGACGATCCGCGCGCCGAAACCCTCGTCCGCTGGATCGCGGTCAGCGAGCTGATGAGTTCCTGGTCGTACGGCTCCAACAACAACGTGCGGGTGCTGGCCCTGCAGGAAGCCGCCAAAGAGGAGTTCGGGCTGGCGGGTGTTCTGGAGTGGCGGATGGATCCCAAGACGCGCGACGCTGTCGCCCTGGAACTCGACTACAACCGCGACGCGCTGCGGGACTTCCTACGCAGCCAGTACGAGATGACGCAGGAGACCCTTGCCAGCCGCGGCATCACCGAGGTCATCGCCTACCGGGCGCTGACCTGGGAAGAGGGATCAGCGCAGCCAGACTGGGCTGGACTCAACGTCGGAGACACCTTCGAGGCACGTCAGCGGCCGCTAGCGAGCTGGGCCGCAGACCGTCAGATCGTCGCCGACTGGCTGGAGAAGCGTGGCGGCCGTGCAGTGATTTTGGTTGATCGCAAGCCGGCGCAGGACGTCCTGTCCATCCCCATGACGGGCATAGGCTACTTCGCACAGAAGGAGCTGGTCACCCTGCCGGGCGACAGCCTCGTCACGCTAGACGGCGTCTTCACCGGCAACACCCCGGCAGCAGCGGCAGAGCAAACCACAGCGAGCAGCGTCGCCCTCGGCGCCCCTTCCCTGGAAGGTGCTGCGGAGACCCCTCCGAGTGACGCAGAGAAGGAGCCGGTGTCGGACGCTCCTGATCATTGGCGTCCCCTCACCATTACGGCCCAGCTGGACCCTGCGGACCCCATCGACAGCCAGATCATTCGGATCCTCGACGGCGAGGAGGAGCTGCCAAGCTGGTGGCCGCGGGATGACTCCGGTTACGCCATCACAAGGCGTGACCTCGACTTCCTGGGCATCAACCCGGTCCAGGTGAAGTGGATGCTCACTGGTGAGGCGCCCATGGGCATGACCCCGGAGCTCTACCAGCGGTTCGGCACGGAGATGCTGAAGGCGCTCGAGCGCGACGGCATTGACCCGTCTCAGGTCGACATCCGCCTGAAAGGAACCGGCGCTGGCTTTTTCTCCGGAGGCCACAAAACGATGCCACGTGAGGAGGACTTGACTGCCAGGCCGATGGCGGCGCAGCGTCTCCGAGACTGGTTCGGCGAGAGCCTCGATCGTCCCCTGCGCCGTCCGTACGACGCCATGTGGCGCCTCGGCCTCGAACGAGCGCCCAGCGACTTCGATCTAGACATCAACAGCACTGCCATAGTTCGGGCTGCTCGAACGTACTGGCGGACCCATCACTCCCACCGCTACCTGGGCGATTTCATGAACGGCCACGGATATATAGACAAACAGGCCGCGATCGGCACCCTCCCAGCGCTGGCCGCCTGGGCGCGTAGGTGGGAAGAGACGCTGGGCAGACCGCTGTCCCTGGGGATCTTCGAGTCCAGCGGGCCGTTTGATGCCACTGTGCTCGGCCGAACCCTCTCCTCCCACTTCCGCGAGACCGACTGGATCATCCACAGCCCTGACGTACCCATGGCTTGGCGTACGTCAAGATCCAGGATCACCACACCGCCGCGTTCGCCAGGGGAAGCCAGCCGGTTGGAGGCTTCCTCTCGGCCACGAATTGGCTCCCAGAAACCCCTGCCCCGGCTCACCGGGCGATCCGCGTCGGCTGCTGCAGCGAAAGCGTTCCCGACAAGCACACGACAATCCCTGCCCAGGCAACCTTCCGAAGGTTACGCCGACCAACCGACAGCCCGACGGGCGACGAGCCGGGAAGCCGGCAAGGATGAGGAACCGACCCGGTAGCCGAAGGCACTGATCAACCACGGGGGGTGTCCCTATGGGTTTCGTCAAGCGGGGATGGGGGTCGTTGGGCGTGGCTGGTAGGGGATCTTGTCGCGGAGCATGGCGAACAGGACGTCGCAGCGGCGTCGGGCGAGGCAGATGAGGGCGGCCTTGTGGCGTTTGCCTTCGGCACGTTTGCGGTCGTAGTAGGCGCGGCTGGCGGGGTCGGCCAGGGCGGCGAACGCGGCGAGGGAAGAACGCGCGTTTGAGCTGCTTGTTGCCGCCTCGGGGTGGGTGTTCGCCGCGGATGCTGCTGCCGGAGCGGCGGGGGACGGGGGCCAGGCCGGCGTAGGCGGCGAGGTGGCCGGGGTGGCTAAGGCGGTGCCGTCGCCGACTTCGAGGAGGATCCGGGCGGCGGTCCTGACGCCGATGCCGGGCATCGAGGTCAGGACCGAGGCGAGAGGGTGCGCATCGAGCATCCTCTCGACCTCGCCAGCGACCTGGTCGCGTTGCCGCAGGATGTCGCGGAGGCTGTCGGCGAGGCGGGGCAGGATCGTCTCCGCAGCCTGGGTGCCGGGGACGGTGACAGTCTGCTCGTCGAGGGCGGTCATGACCTGCTCGACCAGTCGTTCGCCCAGGCGAGGAGCGTGGGATCCGGCGATGGACAGCAGTTTTGCGTCGGCCTGCCTTGCGCATCCCTGCTGGTCCCCCGCAGCGGGACAGCAGCTCCAGGACGGCCTTGTGCTGCACTTTCGGGCCGAGGACCCGTTCCAGAGCGGGGTGGATCTGCGTGAGCAGTCCCCGGATCCGATTCGAGACCCGAGTGGCCTCGCCAGCGAGGTCGTCATCGAAACCGACCAAGACTTCCAGCTCAGCCAAGGTTTCGTCGCCGACATCGACCCGCCGCAGTGTGTGCGGCAGGTGCGGGCGGCGTCGGCGATGACGTAGGCATCGCGGGCGTCGGTCTTCGCCGCACCGGGATGCAGGTCAGCGATGCGCCGCATCGCCAGGCCGGGCAGGTATGCCACCTGATGACCGCACGCCCGGGCGACCACGATCGGCAGGGCGCCGATCGAGGCCGGCTGGTCGACCACCACAAGAATCCGAGCGTGACGGCCGAGTTTGTCGAACAGTTGCCGCAGCCTGACCTCAGTGTTCGGCAGCGGCCCGTCGTGCAGCCGCTTGCCGTCCGCAGACAGCCCGACCGCGTGATGACCTTCCTTGCCGACGTCCAAACCGAGGAACACGCCGTAGTCGCCGTGCACCCCACGCCTCCTCACCCGCGTCGCCTCCTCGGCTGCTGGTCCAGGCGTCGGACCGGTACTGGACGTTCCTCAGCGAGGAGCTGCCGCAGGTGTGCCGGTCGTTCTTCCGGCTCTCCGAGCGCCGGGAGGACACCTTCGTCGCCGGCCTTTCGATGGGTGGCTACGGCGCGGTGAAGTGGGCGCTGCGCCGGCCGGACCGGTTCGCCGCCGCGGCCAGCCTCTCCGGCGCGCTGGACGTGGCCAACCGCCGCGACCACCCGACCCGGCCGGTGGACCGGGCCGTCTGGCACACCGTCTGGGGCGACCGGGAGGTGCCGGGCAGCGACGACGACACGGTCGCGCTGCTCGACCGGGTCGGCGGCGAGCTGCCCGCGCTCTACGTCGCCTGCGGCACGGAGGATTTCCTCTACGAGGACAACCTGCGCTTCGTCGAGGCGGCCCGGGCGCGCGACGTCCCGGTGACCGTGGACTTCTTGCCCGGCGACCACGACTGGGCGTACTGGGACGACAAGATCCGTGACGTGCTGGCCTGGCTGCCGCTGGACGGCGCGCGACCCACCGGCGGCGAGGCCCCTGCGCCGGGCAGCGCCCGGCACTGAGCCGGGTACGGCCGCGGGTGTCAGACCCCGACGGAGCCGTCGATGCCCTCGCGGAGGAAGTCGGCGTGGCCGTTGTGCCGGGCGTACTCGTGGATCATGTGCAGCATCACCAGCCGCAGCGAGACGTCCTCACCCCACCGCGCCTGGTGCCCGGTGACGTCGAGGGACTCGGCCTCCCGCTCGATCCGGCGGGCGTGCTCCACCTCCCGCTGCCACACCTCGAACGCGTCCGCGCCGGTCGAGCCGGTCGGGTCGTACGCCTCCTGGAAGTCGCCGGTCGCCGACCAGATCAGCGGCACGTCCTCGGCGTCGATCACCCGCCGGAACCAGGTCCGCTCCACTTCGGCCATGTGCCGCAGCAGGCCGAGCAGGGTCAGCGTCGAGGGCGGCATGGACCGACGCCGCAGTTCCTCGTCGGACAGCCCCTGGCACTTCATCACCAGGGTCGCCCGGTGGAAGTCGAGGAACGCGCGCAGCGTCTCCCGCTCCCCGGCGCGCAGCGGCGGGCCGATCCGTTCCATCTCCACAACGGCTCCTCGGACGCGGTCGACGGGCCGGCGGTGACCGGCCCGTCGAGGGTTGGCAGGGGTCGGCGGGAAGCCTAGTCCCGGCGGGTCGACCCCCCCTCGAAGGGATCATGGGACGCCTCCGGCCCGGGCTCAGCGCGGGCGCAGCGACGACACCGCCACCGGGAAGTCGAAGTACGTGTCCGGGTACGGCTCGTCGGCGAACCGGTAGTGCCACCACTCCCGGTCGTAGTTGACGAAGCCGGCCTGCTTCATCAGCCGGCGCAGCAGCTGCCGGTTCTGGCGCGGCGTGCCGGTGACCCGCGGGTCGTCGGTGTGGGCCCGGGGGTCGAAGCAGTCGAAGCCGGTGCCCATGTCGACGCCGCCGTCGGCGAAGCGTTGACCGGCCGGCGCGGTGCAGGCCACCAGCGGCTGCCCCGGCCGGTACGTGGCCCCGGGCGACGCCGGCACCGGCTCCAGGGTCAGGTCGAGGGTGCTGCCGCTGCTGTGCGAGGTGGGCGAGCCGATGTAGCCGTCGTCGAAGAGCTTCGACTTGGCGACGTGGGGATAGAACTCGGCCTTCGTCTTCTCGTCGGCGGGGTCCTTCGCCCAGCGGACGAAGTCGTCGGCCGCCCGTTGGGGTCGGTAGCAGTCGTACACCCGCAGGCTGCGGCCCTGGGCGCGGGCGGCGGTCTGCACCCGGCGCAGCGCCTCGGCCGCAGTGCGGGTGAGCAGGCAGAGCGGTTCGGGGTAGCCGTCGATCGGCCGGCCGACGAAGTTGTGCGCGGTGGCGTACCGGATGTCCACCGTGATGCTCGGGTCGACCTCGGAGAGCAGCACGAAGTCGGCCGGGGCGGGTGAGCCGCTCGGCGACGGCGTGACCGCGCTGGGCCGCGGTGCCGGGCCGGGAGGTCGCTGGCAGCCGGCGACCGCCGCCACCGCCAGCAGCAGGGCCAGCGCCCGGGCGAACCGCCGCGCGCCGGACGGCGGCACCGCGCCGGGCCGCTCCCGGGACGCGGGTGTCACCGCGCGGGTGCGGGCCCGGGCGGACGTCACGCCCGGCGCCCCGCGGCCGCCCGCCGGCGACGCCGCCCGGCCAGCGCGCCGACGACCGTCGCCCCGAGCAGCAGCAGCGCCGCCCCGGCGAGCAGCCCGGGCCGCGCCCACCGGTGTCCGAGGGGGTCCACCCGCGTCGGTCCGCCCGCCGCGGCCAGCGGCGGCGGGGTGCCGGTGGCCGTGGGCAGCGGCGAGGCCAGCTCACCGGGGCGTACCAGCCGGCCGACGGCGGCGGCGCGGGGCAGCGCGAAGCCCCAGTCCAGCAGCGCGGCGCCCTGCTCCCAGCCGCGCCGGTCGGTCGCCTCCGCGCCGAGCAGGGTCACCACCAGCCGCCGCCCGTTGCGCTCCGCGGCGCCGACATAGGTGTGCCGGGCCAGGTCGGTGTAGCCGGTCTTGCCGCCGAGCGCGCCCGGATAGCGGTAGAGCAGCTGGTTGTCGTTCTGGATCTGGAACGCCTTCTCCCGCAGCGCCGGCTGCGCGGGCACGACCGCCTCCCGGGTGGCGTCGTAGCGGCGGAAGTTGGCGTCGGCGAAGCAGGCCCGGGCGATCAGGGCCAGGTCGTAGGCGCTGGTGAACTGGCCGGGACCGTCCAGCCCGGAGGGGGTCACCGCGTGGGTCTGCAACGCGCCCAGGCGGTGGGCCTCCGCGTTCATCGCCCGGATGCCGCCGGCCTGTCCGTCGGGGCCGCCGCCGAGCCGGGCGAGCGCGTTGGCCGCCTCGTTGCCGGACTTCAGCAGCAGCCCCAGCCAGATCGTCTCGATCCGGTAGCGACCCCCCTCAACGAGCCCCACCGCGGAGCTGCCCGGTTCGATGTCGAGGTCCCCGGCGGTGACGGTGACGACCTGCCGGGGGTCGAGTCGGGGCAGCATGGTGGCGGCGAGCAGCAGCTTCTGCACGCTCGCCGGGGTGGCGTACTCGTGGGGCCCGCAGCCGCCGAGCACGGCGCCGCTGTCCAGGTCCGCGACCAGCCACGAGGTCGCCGGCACGGCCGGCGGTGCGGGCGACCCGGCGGGCGTCACCAGGCCCGGGGTGGCCAGGGCGGCCCCGCCGACGGCCCGTTGCGCCGGGTCCGCCCGGGGCGGCGCCGGCCGGGGCGGCCGGGACACCGAGGGTACCGGCGGGCACGGGCCGGTCGTGACGGCGCCGGTCCCGTTGGTGGCGGGGGCGGTGCGGGCGGGGGCGGCGACGGGCGGGGTGCCGGCCGGCGACAGCAGGACGGCGGCGACGGCGGCGACGATCCGACTGGTGACTCTCACTCTGTCGCACGGTAGTGAGGCGCGGCGGTCCGCTCCCCCCTTCCGCGGAATAACCGCCGGCGGGTGGGGCCGGGCCGCTAGGATCCCGGCCCCGCCGCGTCCGGGTCAGTGCCGCCGGGCGACCTTGCAGATCTCCACCGGCTGGGCGGGCGCGCCGTCGACCGGCGCCGGGTCCTCCGGGGTGGGTGCGATCCCGCCGGCGGCGATCCGGTCGAGGGTGGCGAGACCGGCCGCGTCGACCGAGCCGAAGACCGTGTAGTTGGGGCGCAGCGCCGAGTCGGCCTGCACCAGGAAGAACTGGCTGCCGTTGGTGTCCGGCCCGGCGTTGGCCATGGCCAGGGTGCCGCGCGCGTAGAGCCGGCGGACGCCGGTCGGGTCGGTCGGCGCCGGCGGCAGGTCGGTGGGGAGTTCGTCGGCGTACCGGTAGCCGGGGCCGCCCTCGCCGGTGCCGGACGGGTCACCGCACTGGAGCACCTTGAGCGTCGGGTACGCGGTCAGCCGGTGGCAGGGCGTGCGGTCGTAGAACCGGTGCCGGGCCAGGTGCAGGAAGCTCTGCACGGTGCATGGGGCCTGCTCCCGGTCCAGGGTCAGCCCGATCGGGCCCTGGTTGGTGCGCAGGGTGACCCGCACGGTGCCCCGGTCCGGCGTACGCCGGGGGTCCGGGGGCAACGGCACCGGCCGGGCCGCGGGCTCGTCGGGCGTCTCGGTGTACGCGCACGGCCCGTTGGTCGTCCGCGGCGGGGCGGACGCGTCGGTGCCCGGCGCGGCGACCGCGGCGGTGCCGCCGGCGACGACCAGCGCGGCCGAGGCCAGCGTCACGCCGGCGAGTCGGCGCAGCGTCGGGGCCACGGACAGCCGCGGCGGGGTGGCGGGCGGTCGGGGTTCGCTCGACACGTGGGGTCCTCCCTGGACTCGTGGTACCAGAAAGACCGGAGTCTATGGAGGTGTCGGCCGGTTGTCGACGCCGGTCAATGCCACTGGACCGCGCGCCGCCGGGGCCGGCGACGGCGTCGCCCGACCGCCAGCAGGGCGGCGAGCAGCCCGACCAGCCCGGCCGAGCCGCCGACCACCGCCCCGCCGAGCCACTCCGGGGCACCACCGGACGACCGGCCGGCGGCCACGGCCGCCCCGGCGTCCGGGGCCGCCGACGGGGTCGCAGCGGCACCGTCCTCGCTGACCTCCCCCGGCTCCACCAGCCGGCCCACCGAGGTGTCCGGCGGCAGCGAGAAGCCCCAGTCGAGCAGCCGGGCGCCCTGCTCCCAGGCCCGTACCGGCCGTCGTTCGGCGCCCAGCAGGGTGACCACCAGCCGCCGGCCGTTCCGCTCGGCCGCGCCGACGTAGGTGTGCCGGGCCAGGTCGGTGAAGCCGGTCTTGCCACCGAGCGCACCCGGGTAGTCGTAGATCAGCGGGTTCTCGTTCTGGATCTGGAAGCCGCGCTTGCGCAGGGCGGGCTGGGCGGGGATCTGGGCGCGTTCGGTCAGCGCGTACCGCTGGAAGGTGGGGTTGGCGAAGCAGACTCGGGCGATCAGCGCCAGGTCGTAGGCGCTGGTGAACTGGCCCGGGCCGTCCAGGCCGGACGGGGTCACCGCGTGGGTCTGCAACGCGCCCAGCCGGCGCGCCTCGGCGTTCATCTCCCGTACCCCGGCCTCCGCGCTGCCGGCGCCGAGCCGGGCCAGCAGGTTCGCCGCCTCGTTGCCGGACTGGAGCAGCAGCCCGAGCCAGACCGTCTCCACCGGGTACCGGCCGCCGACCAGCAGGCCCACGGCGGAGCTGCCGGGCTCGATGTCCAGGTCCTCGCGGGTCACCGTGGCCACCTGCTTCGGGTCCAGCTTCGGCAGCATGGTGGCGGCCAGCAGCAGCTTCTGCACGCTCGCCGGGGTGGCGTACTCGTGCGGGCCGCAGCCGCCGAGCACCGCGCCGCTGTCCAGGTCCGCGACCAGCCAGGAGGTCGCGGTGACCGGCGGGGGCGCGGGCGTGCCGGGCGGCACGACCAGGCCGGGGGTGGCCAGCGCCTCCCCGCCCACCGCGCGCTGCGCGGGCACCGGTTCCGGCGGGGTCGGGCGGGGCGGGCGGGTCACCGCCGGCGTCGGCAGCTTCGGGCAGGGCGCGGCCACGCCGGGAGCCACGGCCGTCGGCGGCGCGGCGTCCGCCGGGACGGCGGTCCCGGTGCTGAGGAGTACGGCGACGGTGGCGGCGGCCAGGACCCGGGCTCTCATGGTGAGGCACCATACCGAGGCCGGCCGGCGGGCCCGGCACGCCTCACCCGGGCAGCCCGGAGCCGGCGAGCCCGATCTCGGCGAGGTAGTCGTACAGGGTGGCCGAGGCGCGCAGCCGCCGCAGGCTGCGCCGGTGCAGGTCCTGCTCGCGCCGGGCCAGCTCGGCGTGCACCCGTTGGGGCCGGCCGCTGGTGCGCATCTCGTCGAGGACCGCCGTCACGATCTCGAAGGGGTAGCCGCCCCGGCGCAGCAGCGCGACGACCTGCGCGGCACGCAACTCCGCGGCGTCGTACAGCCGGTAGCTCGTGCCCGGTTCGCGCGCCGGCCGCAGCAGCCCCCGCTCCTCCCACAGCCGGAGCTGCGAGGTGCGGACGCCGACCAGGTCCGCGACCTCGCCGATCCGGGCGCCGCGCCGGGGTGCGGGCACCACGACCGGCGGGCTGACCACCACCGTCTCGAAGGCGCCCAGGACGCGACGGATCTCGGTCCGCTCGCGGTCCAGTTCGGCGTGGCCGGCGTCCAGCGCCGTCAGCGCCGCCGCCAGGTCGCCCCGGTGGACCGCGAGCATCACCTCCCGGGTACGCGCCCAGCCGTGCCCCTCGGCCATCCGGCGCAGCACGGCGAGCGCGCGCACGTGCGCGACGGTGAACACCCGGTAGCCGCTCGGGGTGCGCTCGACCGGAGGCAGGACCCCCTCGTCGAGATAGTTGCGCACCTGCTGGGTGGAGATCCCGGCGGTGGCCGCGACGTCGACCACCCGCAACCGCCCGTCCTTCACCGGGTCACCCTATCGCCTGCCACGCCGTTTGAGACTTTCCCTCCCACATCTCGCGACGCTGCTCGGCAGATTGGCGCCGGAGTTTACATAAGAACATTAATGAGACGATCGAACCCATGGAGCAGCCAGCGCGGAACGCCGCCGACAGCCACGACGTCATCGAGGTACGAGGTGCCCGGGAGAACAACCTCACCGGGGTCTCGGTCGACATCCCCAAGCGCCGACTCACCGTCTTCACCGGGGTCTCCGGATCCGGGAAGTCGTCCCTGGTCTTCGGCACCATCGCCGCCGAGTCGCAACGCCTGATCAACGAGACGTACAGCGCCTTCCTGCAGACCTTCATGCCGAGCCTGAGCCGGCCGGACGTGGACGCGCTGCGCAACCTGAGCGCGGCGATCGTCGTCGACCAGGAGCGGATGGGCGCCAACTCCCGCTCGACGGTCGGCACGGCGACCGACGCGTACGCGATGCTGCGGATCGTGTTCAGCCGGCTCGGGCAGCCGCACGTCGGGCCGGCCGGCGCGTTCAGCTTCAACCTCCCCGAGGGGATGTGCCCGACCTGCGAGGGGCTGGGCCGGGTCGCCGACCTCGACGTGCACGCGTTGGTCGACGTGGAGCGGTCGCTCAACGACGGGGCGATCCTGGTGCCGAACTTCGCCGTCGACTCCTGGTACTGGCAGACCATCGTCGGCTCCGGCCTGTTCGACCCCGACACCAAGCTGCAGGACTACAGCCCGCAGCAGTGGCAGGACTTCCTGCACAAGCCGGCCACGAAGATCAAGGTGGGCAGCAACAACTGGACGTACGAGGGGCTGGCGGTGAAGGTGCGCCGGATCTACCTGACCAAGGACCGCGAGTCGATGCAGCCGCACATCCGGGCGTTCGTGGACCGGGCGGTCACCTTCACCACCTGCGCCGACTGCGGCGGCGCCCGGCTCAACCCGGCGGCGCTCTCCTCGCGGATCGCCGGACGCAACATCGCCGAGTGCTCCGCCATGCAGATCAGCGACCTGGCGGAGTTCATCCGCGCCGTGGACGACCCGTCGGTGGCTCCGCTGGTGGCCACCCTGCGCGAGACGCTCGACTCGCTGGTGGAGATCGGGCTCGGCTACCTCAGCCTCGACCGGGAGTCGGCGACCCTCTCCGGGGGCGAGGCGCAACGGGTGAAGATGGTCCGGCACCTGGGCTCCAGCCTCTCCGACGTGACGTACGTCTTCGACGAGCCGACCGTCGGGCTGCACCCGCACGACATCGCTCGGATGAACGACCTGCTGCTGCGCCTGCGCGACAAGGGCAACACGGTGCTGGTCGTGGAGCACAAGCCGGAGACCATCGCGATCGCCGACCACGTCGTCGACCTCGGGCCCGGCGCCGGCTCGGCCGGCGGCCGCATCTGCTACACCGGCGACGTCGCCGGCCTGCGCCGCGCCGACACCCTCACCGGGCGTCACCTCGACCACCGGGTCACCCTCCGCGACCCGGTACGCCGTCCGACCGGGCAGCTGCCGATCCGCGGCGCCGACCTGCACAACCTGCGCGACGTCGACGTCGACATCCCGCTCGGGGTGCTCACCGTGGTCACCGGGGTGGCCGGCTCGGGCAAGAGCTCCCTGATCCACGGCTCGCTGCCGCGCCGCAGCGGGGTGGTCGTGGTGGACCAGTCCCCCATCCGGGGTTCCCGACGCAGCAACCCGGCCACCTACACCGGGCTGCTCGACCCGATCCGCACCGCCTTCGCCAAGGCCAACGGGGTCAAGGCGGCCCTGTTCAGCGCCAACTCCGAGGGCGCCTGCCCGACCTGCAAGGGCATCGGGCTGGTCTACACCGACCTGGCGATGATGGCCGGCGTCGCCTCGGTGTGCGAGAGCTGCGAGGGGCGCCGCTACACCGACGAGGTGCTGACGTACACGCTGCGCGGGAAGAACATCAGCGACGTCCTCGCCATGTCGGTCACCGAGGCCCGGGAGTTCTTCCCCGGCGGCCAGGCCCGCGCCGTGCTGGACCGGCTGGCCGACGTGGGCCTGGGCTACCTCAGCCTCGGTCAGCCGCTGACCACCCTCTCCGGGGGCGAGCGGCAACGGTTGAAGCTGGCCATCCGCATGGCGGAGAAGTCGAGCACGTACGTGCTGGACGAACCCACCACCGGCCTGCACCTGGCCGACGTCGACCAACTGCTGGCCCTGCTGGACCGGCTCGTCGACGACGGCAACACGGTGATCGTCATCGAGCACCACCAGGCGGTCATGGCGCACGCCGACTGGATCATCGACCTCGGCCCCGGGGCCGGGCACGACGGCGGCCGGATCGTGTTCACCGGCACCCCCGCCGAGTTGGTCGCGCAGGGCGACACCCTCACCGCTCGCCACCTGCGCGAGTACGTCGGCGGGTAGCGCTGCGGGCGGACCGGTTCAGCCCGTGGTCACCGGCTCCTCGGCGCCGGCCCGGTCCCGCCACCGCTGCACGACCAGCACCACCGGGCCGACCATCAGCATGGACAGCGCGGCGGTCACCAGGAAGACGTCCAGGAACAGCGTCGCCAGCACGCTGAGCACCGCCAGCGAGAGGGTGACCCGTCCGAGGTGGCCGGGGGTGGGCAGCGGGCGGCGGTGCGTACCCCGGTAGCGGGGGTCGGCTGCGGCCATGGTGGTACCTGCCTTGCGTGGAGAGCGACCAGGGACGGCGACCGTCGCCCGCCGCCGGCCCTGGTGCCGCGCCGACCGGTGGCGCGGCTGATCATCGTGGCCCGGTTGTACCCGCCCTGAGCTGCGGGAACCGCCGAGGTAACCAGTACCACAGCCGATGCACCGCCCGCCGGGTCACGCGCCGACGTCATCCAGCCGGCGCAGCCAGCGCCGCTGCCAGGGGGTCTCCACCGCCCGCGGGTGGTACCGCTCGCGTACCCAGCCCACCGCCCGGTCCGGCGGGAGGCCGTCCAGGATCGCCAGGGCGGCCAGCGCCGTCCCGGTCCGGCCGACACCGCCCCGGCACGCCACCTCGACCCGTGCGCCGTCGTGCGCCCGGCGCAGGGCCTCGGCAAGCGCGTCGAGGGCGTCGGCGTGGTCGAGCGGCAACCAGAAGTCGGGCCACCGGATCCGGCGGTGCGGCCAGGCCGGTGCCGGGCCCGGGGCCAGGAGCAGGGTGAAGTCGGCGGGCGAGGCGGGATCGCCGACGCGGCGACCCCGCACGGTCGCGCCGCTGGGCAGTACGACCGCCCCGGTCGTCTCGGACCAGTCCACCCGGGTGATTCTGCCGTCCGGGGCGTACGAAACAGCGGCCCTGGTGGGTCGGGGGCGGCGCTGGGGTGTCGGTGTGCAGGTCGCCTCTCGGCGAGTGGCACGACGCGGCTCCAGCCGAACGGTATTCCGCGAAGGCAATTTAGGTGAGGCCCGGGGACACTGGACACACCGACACCTGACTCAACAGGCTACCCGGTCCCGGTCTTCCACCCGCCCTGGTGACGCGCGCCACCTGCTTGTTCCGGCCGTGGGTTGCGGTGGTCGGTGGGTGGTGTGGCCCGCCGTGCCCGGCTCCGGGCGGTCAGGCTTGATCCCTGCGCCGGTCACGGCGGGCCACACCCCCGCCGCGGGCAGCCTCCGCGCAGGCCTCGCCGGCCCGAACTCCCAGAGTTGTCGTTCCGACGGGACGGTAAGTGTCCAAGATTCCGTCGGACGGGGTTGGCTCCCGGGCGGACATGCCGCTGGCCGGCACCCCGCTCGGGGGTGCCGGCCAGCGTGTCGTTCACGTGTCAGTTGTTCCAGTGCTTGGCGACGAGGTCGGCGGCCTGCTTCTCCCACTGGGCGTAGTGGTCCGGGTAGGCCGAGACCTGCACGGTCTGCGCGGCCTTGGTCAGCGGCATGTCCTTCCAGCCGTCGACCTGCTTCAGACCCTTGAGGAACGCCATCGTCGAGTACTCGGGGTCGGTGATCTGCTCAACGGTGCCCCAACCCGAGGACGGGCGCTGCTGGAACAGGCCCTGCGAGTCGTGGTCGTTGCGCTCACCCAGGTGACCCAGGTTCTCCAACTTCGACTCCTGCAGCGCGGTCGCGATCGCCACCACGGCGGCCCGCTCGTCCATACCCGACTTCTTCGTCGCCGCGATGATCGCCTTCACGTTCTCGGTCTGCTCGCTGCCCAGGTCGATGCGCGACTGCTTGCCCTGCACACCGTGCGGGATCAGCTTGCCCTTGTCCACACCCGGCTTGTCGGCCTGCACCACGGCAACCGCCTTGGCGTCCACCGGGGTGGCGTGGGCCTCGGTGACCGGGCCGGCGAAGACGCCACCGGCGAAAGCCAGACCAGCGATACCCAGAACGCTCTTATGCAGAATGGTCGTGTTCATCAGAGTGGCTCCATTCGGGGGTTGGCACCCAGGCCCGACGGGGGTCGAGCGGGCGCAAGCACCACGACGGCGCTCAAAAAGATCAAAGGGAAAGTCTTCGCCCCGGCAGGCTTCGCGAGCGGGGGCTCACGGCGCCGGGTCCATGTGTAACGACCGGCGGCCCACCATCATTCCGGCGGCCCGCATCCCGGGCGGCCCCATGTATCGGGCCGGGGTGCTGCTGCGATCGTCCAGGTGATGTAACGACCCCGGCCCGGCCACCATTCCACCGCCGGGGTGCCCCCGGTCACGGGACGACCCGGACCAGCTAGCCCAGACCCGACATCCGGGCACGCACAGTGGCCGATAATCGGACATCCGGCACGCGGAGGCCCAACCGGAGCCCGACATCCGGGCACGCCGATCCCGCCGGAATCGGACAACCCGCCCACGGCCAGCGACCGGAACAGGACAGTCCCCGCTTGCCGCCTTTAGTTAGCCGCCGCCCTCAGTACGCCGGCTGCCTGCACTCCGGCAACCGGCGCCCGGCTGCCTCCCAGGGCGCACGCCGTTTGCGGCGTGTCGCGCGATCCCGCGCCCCCGTTCCCGCGACACACCGCAAATCGCGAAGAGGCGACAGCTCGGCGACGGGCTGGGGCGGGGCGGCCCGCGTACCCGGTCAGGGGTGGCCGGGGCGGCGCGGACCGTGCGGGTCAGGAGGTGCGGGCGCTGACCTTGGCCGCGCACTCGGCGACCACCGACCGGGCGTCGAGCCCGAGGCTCTCGATGGCGACCAGCGCGGTGAAGACCACGTCGGCGAGTTCGGCGGCGACGTCCTCGCGGGTGTGGGTGACCCCCTTGCGCGGGTTCTGGCCGAGCACACCGATCCAGGCGCCGGCCGCCTCGCCGGCCTCCTCGGTGAGTTTGAGGATGCGGCAGGTCAGCTCCGCCTGCCCGGTGCCGTTGGCGGCGTCCAGCCAGCTCCGCGAGGCCCGTACGGCGTTCCAGATCGACTCGTCCATCGGATCAGTGAACCGGACAGGGGTGACGATCCGTATCCGGGGACGGTCGGCGGGATGACGCCGGCCCGGTGGTGGCGACGAGGCCGCCAACTGGACCGGAAGGGACGTGCGGTGTGATGCCGGAGGCCGTCGAGTCGGTGTTCGCCAGTGTGGTCAGCCGGAACCCGGGCGAACCGGAGTTCCACCAGGCGGTACGGGAGGTGCTGGAGAGCATCGGCCCTGCCCTGGCCCGTCACCCCGAGTACGCGCGGGCGCGGATCATCGAGCGGATCTGCGAGCCGGAGCGGCAGGTCATCTTCCGGGTGCCGTGGGAGGACGACCACGGCCGGGTCCGGGTCAACCGGGGATTCCGGGTGGAGTTCAACAGCGCGCTCGGCCCGTTCAAGGGTGGCCTGCGCTTCCATCCGTCGGTCTACCTGGGAATCGTCAAGTTCCTCGGCTTCGAGCAGATCTTCAAGAACGCGCTGACCGGCCTGCCGATCGGCGGCGGCAAGGGTGGGGCGGACTTCGATCCGAAGGGCCGCTCGGACCGCGAGGTGATGCGCTTCTGTCAGAGCTTCATGACGGAGCTGTACCGGCACATCGGCGAGCAGACCGACGTGCCCGCCGGGGACATCGGGGTGGGCAGCCGGGAGATCGGCTACCTGTTCGGGCAGTACAAGCGGATCACCAACCGGTACGAGTCGGGGGTGCTGACCGGCAAGGGCCTGTCGTACGGGGGTGCGCAGGTACGCACCGAGGCGACCGGGTACGGCGCGGTGTTCTTCGCCGAGGAGATGCTCGCGCAGACCGGGGACAGCCTGGACGGCAAGCGGGTGGTCGTCTCCGGATCGGGCAACGTGGCGACGTACGCGATCGAGAAGGTGCACCAGCTCGGCGGGACGGTGGTGGCCTGCTCCGACTCGGACGGCTACGTGCTGGACGAGAAGGGCATCGACCTGGAGCTGCTGCGGGAGCTGAAGGAGCAGCGCCGGGTCCGGCTGGACGACTACGTGCGGCACGTGCCGCACGCGGTGGCGGTCTCCGGCCGTACCGTCTGGGAGGTGCCCTGCGACCTGGCCCTGCCCTGCGCGACGCAGAACGAGATCGGCGGCGCGGAGGCCGCGGCGCTGGTCGCCGGCGGCTGCGTGGCGGTGGTCGAGGGGGCGAACATGCCGACCACCCCGGAGGCGGTGCGCATCCTCGGCCGGGCCGGGGTGCGGTTCGCCCCGGGCAAGGCGGCCAACGCCGGCGGCGTGGCGGTGAGCGCGCTGGAGATGCAGCAGAACGCCAGCCGGGACTCGTGGACGTTCGCCCAGTCGGAGCAGCGGTTGCGGGAAACCATGCGGGACATCCACGCCCGCTGCTGGGCCACCGCCGAGGATTACGGCCTGCCGGGCGACTACGTGGCCGGTGCCAACATCAACGGCTTCCGCCGGGTCGCCGAGGCGATGCTCGCGCACGGCCTGGTCTGAGCCGATCCCCCTGACCGGGCGGTCAGTCGGTATCGGCTGACCGTTCGGTCAGGAGGGCATTGACAGGGTTCGACGGCGGGGCCTAGCTTCAGGACGCTACCGGCCGGTAGGCACCGTCCCGCCTGGCCGCCCGCACACTGGGGCGGCACCGTCCCCGGGGGAGCATCGATGCTGTCCTCATCCACCCGACTCGTCCGCCGCCTGCTCGCCGCCGGCGCCACCCTCGCCCTGACCGTCGGGCTCGCCGGCGCGGCGCCCGCCGCCGCCGCCGACCGTGATGGCGACGGCTCCCAGCCACTGCCCGGCTACACCATCAGCAACCCACCGCTCGCGCCACTCGACGTGCGGGGTACCCCGTCGACCGTCCGGCAGGGCGTGCACCGGCACGCCGGCTACATCATCGAGATCCCGCCGGCGTGGAACGGCGAGCTGGTCATGTGGGCGCACGGCTACCGGGGCCAGACCACCGTGCTCTCCCCGGAGACCCCCAACTACGGCCTGCGGCAACGCCTGCTGGACCAGGGGTACGCCTGGGCGGCGTCGTCGTACTCCACCAACGGCTTCGACATCCGCTCCGGTGTGGTCAGCACCCGGGAGCTGGCCGACCTCGTCGCCGGCACCGTGCGGCGGCCACACCGGACGTACCTGACCGGGGTGTCGATGGGCGGCTACATCATCGGCCGCTCGCTGGAGCAGTACCCCGGCTACTACGACGGGGCGCTGCCGATGTGCGGCGTGCTGGGCGACCACCAACTGCTCGACTTCTTCCTCGACTACAACCTGGTCGCGCAGGCCCTCGCCGGGGTGCCCGCCTACCCCACGCCGCCGGACTACCTGACCAACGCGGTGCCGCGGATCCAGGTGGCGCTCGGCCTCGCCGGGCTCACCCCGACCGGGCCGGACACCACCAACGAGCGCGGCAAGCAGTTCCGGGAGATCGTCACCAACCGTTCCGGCGGCCCGCGTCCGGGCGCGGACCGGGCCTTCGCGGCCTGGAAGGACTTCCTCTTCGGGATCAGCACCACCAACGGTGGCGACTCCCCCGCCCAGCGACCGGGGCAGCTCGCCACCAACCTGCTCACCCGCTACACCCCGAACACGCCGGTGAACGTCAACGCCGCCGTCCAGCGGGTCGCGCCGGAGAACGTCCGGCAGCGGCTCTCCCCCACCCTGACCGAGGTGCCGCGGATCGCCGGGCGGCCCACCGCCCCGGTACTCAGCCTGCACGACCTGGGTGACCTGTTCGTGCCGTTCTCGATGGAGCAGGCGTACGCCCGCGACGCGGCGTGGCACGGCCGCAGCCGGCTGGTCGTGCAGCGGGCCATCCGGGCCAGCCAGCACTGCGAGTTCACCCCGGCCGAGGCCGGCGCCGCCTGGGACGACCTGGTGTCCTGGGTACGCACCGGCGCCCGCCCCGGCGGCGACGCGGTCACCGACCCGAAGGCGGTCGCGGCGGCGGACTTCGGCTGCCGGTTCAGCGACCGGGCCGCGTACGCCGCCGGCGTGGGCACCCGTCGGCTCTACTCCGCGTGCCCCTGACCGGACCCGGACACGCCGCTGGCCGGCACCCCGCTCGGGGTGCCGGCCAGCGTGTCGTTCACGTGGTTCAGCTGTTCCAGTGCTCGGCGACCAGGTCGGCAGCCTGCCGCTCCCACTGCGCGTAGTGGAACGGGTAGGCCGAGACCTGCACGGTCTGCGCGGCCTTGGTCAGCGGCATGTCCTGCCAACCGTCGACCTGCTTCAGACCCTTCAGGAACGCCATCGTCGAGTACTCCGGGTCGGTGATCTGCTCAACCGTGCCCCAACCCGACGACGGACGCTGCTGGAACAGGCCCTGCGAGTCGTGGTCGTTGCGCTCACCCAGGTGACCCAGGTTCTCCAGCTTCGACTCCTGCAGCGACGTGGCGATCGCGACCACGGCGGCCCGCTCGTCCATGCCCGACTTCTTCGTCGCCGCGATGATCGCCTTGACGTTGGCGGTCTGCTCGTCGCCCAGGTCGATGCGGGACTGCTCGCCCTGCACGCCGTGCGGGATCAGCTTGCTCTTGTCCACACCCGGCTTGTCCGCCCGCACCGCGACGGCGGCGGCCCGGGTGTCGACCGTGTCGGTGGTGCCGTGGTTCAGCGGACCGGCGGCGAGACCACCGGCGACAGCCAGACCAGCGATACCGAGAACGCTCTTGCGCATGATCGTGTTCATGGAGTAGCTCCTTCGGGGGTTGGCGCCACGACCCGACGGGGGTCGAGCACGGGCGCAAGCACCACGACAGGGCGCTCAAAAGATCACAAGGGGAAAGTCTCTGCCCGGCAGGTCATCACGAGCGGGGGGCTCGTGGCGCCGGGACCATGTGTAACGACCGGCGGTCCACCATCATTCCGGGGGCCCGCATCCCGCGCTTGCCACATCATCGGTCCAGGCCAACGGGGGTTGCTGCTGCGGTCGTACGGAGGATGTAACGACGCCGGCCCCGCCCGCCATTCCGTCGCCGGGGTGCCGCCGGTCACGGACACCGCGAACGGTCACCCCCGATACCAGACATCGGCGGCCAGCGGATCCGGACAGCCCGCACCTGACCGGACATCCCGGCCCGTAACGACCGAGGCCGCAGGCGACACCCATCCGTTGCGAACGCGCCCGGTGAGGGACAGGCGGCAGTGGCCTACCGCTCGTGCCGCCCGTGACCGCCCAGGCCCATCGCTACGTCCTGCGGGGGAAGCTCGGCCAGGTCGGCGTCCACCGCCGCGGCCGGCGATCCGTCGTCGGGCGGCTGCGGCGGCGAGATCCAGGTGACCAGCACCACCGAGATGATCATGAGGAGGAACCACGACGCGAGTTTCGTCGCCGAGACCGGGTGCCAACCGCCCACCTGGCTGGGATACAGCCAGGCATGCGACCAGGTGGCGATGTTCTCCGCGAGCCAGATGAAAACGGCGACGAGGAGGAAGGCCAGCAGGAGCGGCATGCGCCACCGGAACCGGAAGATGCGGAACTGCATGACACAGCGCCCGAACACCAGAGCGACGACGGCGATGAGCAGCCATCGCACGTCCCGGACGTAGTGGTTGGTGAAGAAGTTGGCATAGATCGCGGCGGCCACGACAGCCGTCACCCAGCGCCTCGGGTAGCGCACGAACCGCAGGTCGAACAGCCGGTTGACCCGGACCATGTAGGAACCGACCGCGGCATACATGAAGCCGCTGAACAGCGGCACCGCGCCGAGCCGCAGGACGCCGTCGGGCGCGTAGGACCACGAGCCGATGTGCGTCTTGAACAGCTCCATCGCCGTGCCGACGAGGTGGAACAGCACCACCACCCGCAGTTCGCGCAGGGTTTCCAGGCGTCCGGCCACCATCGCGATCTGGATGACCACCGCGGCGAGGGTCAGGAAGTCGTTGCGGGCGATCAGCGCGACCTCCGGGTACCACAGGTGCGCCGCGAAGATGACCGCCAGCATCGCCCCACCGAACACGCACGCCCAGGCCTGTTTGAGCCCGAAGACCGCGAACTCGGTCAGCCAGCCGGCCGGTCCGCGCCGGGGCAGCCGGGCCAGGATCGCGCGGAAGCGGGCATCGATCGCGCGCTCGGCCGTGGTCAGGGTGGCCGGTCCGGAAGGGGTACCCATCGCCGCGACGCTATCGTGCCGGCGCAGCTCAGCCGGCACCGGCGGGGTGCGGCGGGGCAATCACGCCGGGCACGGTCGGCCAGAGCCACGGCGAATCCGGTGGAGAGGGCGCCCGTCCCGCCACTACGGTGCGGGGATGCCGCTGCACCCCGACCCGTCAGCATCCACCGGACACCTGCTGAGCACCGACGACGGCACGCCGCTGGCCCGGCTGCGGCTGCGCGACGACGACGGTGAACGCGTGGCCGGGGAGGTGACACCGCTGCCGGGAGCGGACGTGCGGGTGCTCGCCGCCCAGGCGCGCCGGGACCTCGCCGGCGCGCGGCTGGAGACGCCGGACGACGACCTGGCCGCCGCGCTGGTCGCCGGGGGCCTGACGCTGCGCCGGGCCGCCACGGACATGCGGCACGACCTGACCGACGTACCGGAGCCGGTGCCGCTGCCCGCCGGTTGGTCCTGGGCACCCGCCGGGTGGGACGACGACCTGGCCGAGGGGCTGGCGGCGGCGTACGGGCCGGACCACCCGGACGGGCGGTGGCAACCCAGCGACACCGCCGAGGTGCGCGGGATGTTCGAGCGGGCCGATCCGGTCGCACCGCTGCTGCCGGCCTCGGCGCGGGTGATCGGTCCGGACGGGCGCAGCGGCGGTCACGTCCTCGCCGCCGGGCCGGTGCCGTGGACCGAGGACGTCTGCGCCTGGATCCTCAACCTCGGGGTGGCGCCGGCGGCGCAGCGGCGAGGGCTGGGGCGGGCGCTGCTCGGCCACGCGTTGCGCGGGGCGCGTGCGGCCGGGCTGCCCCGGGTGGGGCTGTCGGTGGCCGACGGCAATCCGGCCCACCGGATGTACGACGAGGCCGGCTTCCGCCCGGTGGCCCGGGTGCTCACGGTGCCGCTGACGGGCGACGACGGGTCGCCGGACACGCGGCCCTGACCGGGCGCACCGGGGTACGCCCGTGAGCGCCGGAACGTGTGCGGGCGCCCGCCGGAATCCTCCGACGGGCGCCCGTCCTCACTGTTCCGGGCATTGCCCGGCGTACGGGATCAGCGTGGCGACCCCATGCCGAAGCGGTTGCGCCGGCGCCACACCAGGCTGCCCAGCATCAGGACCGCCCCGGCGCCGACGAGACCGCCGCCGACCTTGAGCGGGGTGCCCATGCTGTCACCGGTCACGGGGAGGTGCTTCCCGTCGTCCTTCCCGTCGTGCCTCCCGTCGTGCTTCTTCTTCGGCAGCACCTTGAGGAAGGCGCTGAACTTGCAGCCGGCCGCGGTGAAGGTGTAATTGCCGATTTCGGTCGGCCGGAAGGACACGGTGAACTGGCCCGCCGCGTTGGTCTGCGCGGTGAGGTGCCCCGGGGCTCGGCTCACGTCGATGTCGACCGTCTGGTTGGGACCGAAGCCGGTGCCCCTGAGCACCACGGTCTCGCCGATCTTGATCGTGGTCCGGTTCACCTTCAGGCAGCCCGGCTTCGGCACGTAGTCGTCGGGCGGTGGCTGGGGCGCGCCAAGGGCCGGCTGCGGCTGCGCCGCCCCCGCCGCGGTCGGCGCCAGCACGACGGCCAGGCCGGCCGTGAGCGCCATGATGATGCGGGATAGCCGCATGGTGGTCTCCTCCTACTGGTTGCAGCTTGGTGCGGAAACAACTTGGGTGGTCCATGGGGTGGCTGTGGGGGTGAGCCAGAGCTCGGGCGTACCGGCGGTGTTCCTGCCGGTCAGCAGGTCGACGTCGAGCGTCCGGGTGGCCCCGGGCGGGACCTCGACGTTCGCCACGCCCACCTGCCGGCGCCGCTCGGTGCCGCTGCCCAGGGCAGCGTCCGCCCCGTCGATCCGGGCGCCCACCACGGCACCGTCGGCGGGGCTGAAGACGTACACCAACGTGCGGATGGTGTACGGGTCGCCGGCCTTCCCAGCACCGAGCACCGACCTGTTCAGGCCGGACGTCGGCGCCGAGGAACGCAGGCTGAACCGCAGGCGCAGCTGACGGCGGCCCTCGCCCTGGCACTCACCGACGGTCAGTTGCGCCGTCGGCTTCAGGTAGTAGCCGAGCTTCGCGCCGCTGCCGTCGTTGAGGAACACCCCCACGCTGGGCACCGTCTCGTGCTCGGGCAGGATCCCGCTCACCCGGCTTTCGCCGAAGATGCGCTGTTCTCCTGACCGGGCACTCCAGAACAATATCCTTCTTTCCGCTATAGAGCGGTCAAAAGCGGACAAAACAGCCTTTGGGTTGACTTTCGCGGCAAGAAACGCGTCGAAGACGGCGGCGGCGGCCGCCGCGTAGTAGGCGTCCTGCTCCTTCAGGCCCATGCTCTGGTAGGTCTCGGAGAGCAACGTGCGGACGACCGTGTCGGCGGCGAGCTTCGGCCCGCCCGGCACCGCGACCGGGCCGGTCGCGGCCAGCAGGTACGACAGCGCCACCGGATCGACCGCCAACACACCGTCGACGGTGGTGCCGGTACGGAGCCGGACCATTTCCCGGTAGAGCTTCGCCGCGGTCGGGAAGTGCGGGGTCAGGTTGACGTCCGCCGGATAGATCGCGGGCAGGTCGGTGTAGAGCCGGCGCATCTCGTCCGGGAGCGTGGCGACCGGCGGATCGAACCGCCTCAGGTCCACCCCCGCGCTGCCCTGGGTGACGATCTCCACCCGACCGCCGTCGGCACGGATCACCGCGTACGCTCCCCACATGCCGCCGGTGGCGCGCAGCTCCGCCGGGTTCTGCGAGACGAGCAGGTAGGTGCGGGGCCCGTCTGCCCCGAGCAGCGCCGGGAGCACCTTCGCCCCCTGGTCGGCCGCTCCGGTCAGGCCGGCCAGCCGGTCGATCTCCGCCCGCAGGTCGGTCAGGGCCGTGCGTATTTGTCCGACCAGGTCGGTCGTCGGCACCGCGTCGAGGCGGGTCCGGGTCTCCCGGACGACGGTGTTCACGTCGGCCAACTCGGTCGAGACCGCCCGCAGCCGACCCACGTCCAGGCGCCCCTCTTTCGGCACCAGGGTGGCGAGATCGGTCCCCACCAGCGTGGGGAAGGCCCGCCTGGCGAGATCGTCGATGGCCACCGCGATCTGGCGCACCGCCCCGAGGTCGTCACCGGCGTACGGGGAGCGCTGCCCCAGCCACCAGCCCGGGTCACCGGTGGCGTCGCGGGCCGCCCCGGCCTGCTCCTGCAGTGCGGCGAGCGTGCGCTGCGCCCGGACGGCGTCCCCGCCGACGATCTGCGCGCTGAGCTCACGGGCCAGACCGGCGGCGTTGAGCAGGTGCGCCCGCGCCTGCCAAGCCCGGAACCCGACCCACCCGGCGCCCGTCAGGAGCAGGGATCCGACCACGAGTCCGGCGAGCGACGCTTGCCGGATTCGCGCCCTGGTCCGTCGTCGCAAGCGCCTCCGACTGCGACGCGACACACCGCTCTCGGTCACACCACTCTCCACTCAGAAACGGACAAAATTACGATTCGTCAATTTTCTAGCACGAACCACGCAGCTGGCCTGGCGATTTCACCGCTTTGGTGGCGTAAAAGATGTGGCGCGAGGATCGTTCGGGTGATCACCTGCGATGCCGCGCGACGGCCACCTGGTTCAGCATTTCCTCCACCCGGTCGACACCCGCCCGCAGCGACATCTCCCGCAGATACGTCTCTCGTCCCCGCCGCCCCATCTCGGAGCGGGCCGCGGACGGGATGGTCGAGGCGAGCCAGAACCGGTCGGCCAGCGTGGCCCAGTCCTCGGGCGGGCAGGACAGCCCCGCCCGCGCGCGCTCCACCAGCTCCACGGTGTCCCCGCCGGCGGAGGCGATCACCGGCGCCGCGCAGGCGAGCGCGGCCTGCAGCTTGCCGGGCACGGTGCCGCGCAGCTCGGGCAGGTCGCGGAGCATGACCAGCTGATAGTCGGCGGCCGCGTACAGCTCCGGCATGTCGACCGGCGACCGGCGCTCCACGAAGCGGACGTTCTCCGCCCGCAACTCGGCGGCGAGCCCCCGCACCCGCCGCTCCTCCGCGCCCGAGCCCACCAGCACCAGGTCCGTCCGACCGTCGAGCGCCGCCGCCGCCCGGACCGCCGTCTCGAGCCCCTGCCGTACCCCGATCGTGCCGGCGTGCATGACCACGCACCGGCCGTCGCGCCGGACGAACCCCTGCGCGGCGCGGCTGGGTCGTACCGGCTGGAAGATCTGCTCGTCGGTCCAGTTGAGCACCACCCGCACACGGTCGGCGTCGACCCCGTCCGCGAGCACCATGTCCCGCATGGACGGGGCCGTGACGGCCAGGGCGTCCGCCTCGCGCAGCACCCGACGCATGGTGCTGGCGGTCCGTCCCGGCCGGCGCTGCCGCTGCGCGCCGACCACGTCTTCCTCCAGCCAGAGGTCCTGCACGTGCAGGACGGTGGGCACCCGGCCGAGCATCCTCATCAGCGCGGCGGTGGCGAACGTCGTCGCCGGGAGCTGGAAGACGTACAGCACGTCAACGTCGGCCAGGTAGCGGCGTCCCACCATCGCCACGCTGCCTGCGAAGGAGAGATGACTGGCCATCCGGGCGCCCGTGGAGCCGTCGCCGCCGGCGTACCGTGGCACCCGTCGCACGGTCAGCCGCTCGCTGCGCGTCAGGTGCCCCCAGCGTTGCCGCCAGCCCGGATAGACGTGCCCGCCCGGATAGTCGGGGAAGCCGGTCAGCACCCGTACCTCGTGCCCGCGGGCGGCCAGTTCCTGGGCGAGGCTGCCCGGGATGAAGGCCGGTTCGGGTGGGAAGTGGTACGACAGGATGCCCACCCTCATCAGCGGGTCCCCCTCGGCGGTGAACTCGGCGGGGCGGCCGACCCGCTGCCGGAGCGGGTCGACAGGCCGCGGCGCGTCGTGCTGGCGGCCGCCGCCCGCGCCCGGGGACGGCGGCAACCCGCCGCCCCCGGCGCGGACGATCCCGGTGCTCCCAGCCACGGCCGGCCGGCCGTACGACCAGCGGTGGCACTCATCGGCGCAGCCGGGTGAGTTCCTGCGTGCGATCGGTGACCCCGTCGACCCCGTGCGACTCGCCGTGGCGGGCCGCCGGTGCCCGGTCCGCGGGAACCTTGGTCTTGCCGGTGGTGGCGATCCGGTACGCCTCGTACTGGTAGGCGTCGGCCTTGGCCACCTTGGTCATGTTCAGCACGCAGCCGAGCAGGCGTACCGAGACCGCGTGTAGCGACTGGGCCGCCGCGGCGACCTGGCTCCGCGAGGTGCGCCCCTGCTGGGTGACGAGCAGCGCGCCGTCGGCCTGCACGGCGACCACCACGCCGTCGGTGACGGCCAGCAGCGGTGCGGTGTCGATGACCACGATGTCCGCCGACTCGCGCAGCGCGAGCAGCAGGTCCGCCATGGCCTTCGAGCCGAGCAGCTCGCTCGGGTTCGGCGGCGCCGAGCCGCTCGGCAGCACCAACAGGGACTTGTCGCCCCAGCGCTGCACCACGTCGCCGACCTGCACGTCGCCGACGAGCACGTCGGTCAGGCCGACGCCGCCGTCGAGGCCCAGGTAGTCGGCGACCTTCGGCCGGCGCAGGTCGGCGTCGACCAGCAGCACCCGCCAGCCCGCCTCGGCCAGCGCGATGGCCAGGTTGCAGGACATGGTCGTCTTGCCCTCGCCCTGCAGGGCGCTGGTGACCGCGATGACCCGGGCCGGCTCGTGCACGTCCACGAACCGCAGGTTCGTCCGCAGCTTGCGGACCGCCTCGGCGCGGCCGGAGGTCGCCGCATCGCCGACGATGAGCGGCGCCGCCTTCGCGCCGGCCTCGAACGGGATCTCGCCCAGCAGCGGGCTGCCGGTGACCCGTTGCAGCCCGGCGGCGTCGCGCAGCCGGACGTCGACCAGGCCGCGCAGCACGGCCAGCGCGGCGCCGAGCAGCAGACCGACCAGGCCGCCGACGATCAGGTTGCGGGTGGGCTGCGGCGAGACCGGGCTCGAACTCACCCGGGGACCACTGACCACCTCGATCTTGATGGGAGCGGCCCGCCCCTCGGCCGGCGTCTCGACCTTCTGCACCAGCTCCACGAACTTCGCCGCGAGCGTCTCGGTCACCCTCATCGCCCGGGTCTGATCCGTGTCGGTGACGGTGGCGCGCAACAGCACGGTGCCGGTCTCGGTGGAGGCGCGGAGGCGGCGCTGCACGTCGTCGGCGGTGAGGCCGACCTGCGTCTCGGCCACCACGCTCTGCGCCAGGCGGTCGCTGCGGAGCAGGTCGGCGTAGGACTTCACGCGCTGCTGAAGGAAGAGGCCGCCCTGGTAGGCGTCGGTGACGCCCTGGCTCGGCGTGGTGACGAAGAAGGTCACGGAGGCCACGTACCGGGGTGGCGTGCGGACCGTGATCAGCGCGGCCGAGCCGATCGCCACCATCAGCGTGACCAGGACGATCCACCAGTGGCGGCGGACCAGGCGCAGGTAGGTGCGTACGTCCATCACGCTCTCCGTTCCGCCGGGACAACTAGCCGGTGAAACTGCACGAAATCCCCCAATACTCCCCAAACGACATGACAGGATCTATTCGTCGCAAGCCTGCCGTGAAGTGACCAAACGAATGTAAGCGATCGAACATCCCCGGAGACCTTAATCCTCACAATCAGGCGATAAACGCAGAGGACACCAATGGACGATGCAGCCTCCTTAACCCGCACGAACATCCCGCGACGCGACTGGGTCACCCGACGTGCGAAGACCCTGTCTCTGCTAACGCTCGACACCGGCGCATGGTGCGCTGGATTTCTGGTGGCCGCCTGGGCCAGGTACGAATTCGGCCTGACCCCACAGCAGTGCGCCCTCGCGTTGGGCACCGCCGCCGTCTGCGCGGTGGTGCACGCCGCCATCGAGCAGGTGCGCTCCACCGCCCGTGGCCGCCACCCGATCGGCAGCATCGGCGAGGCCCGTGACCTGGCCCTGACCACCCTCCTTGCCGCCGCCGTGATGTTGGCCGCCCTGGTTACGCTCACCGAACGGCCGGTGCCGGCCAGCGTCCCGGTGACCGGCGGGGCGGTGGCCCTGCTGGTGATGGCCGGCGGGCGGGCCGGCTACCGGTGGCGGCGCGATCGCGACGACCGCCCGGTCCGGGGCGCGGAGCGGGCCCTGATCTACGGCGTCGACGCCGCGAGCGAACGCCTCGTACGGGTGCTGGTCGGCGACCCGGACGGCAGCTACCTGCCGGTCGGCCTGCTCGACGACGACCGCGAGCGACAGGGGCTGCGCCTGGAGGGACTCCGGGTGCTGGGCGGCCGCGAGCAGATCGAGCAGGCGGTACGCCGCACCGGGGCCACCACGATCATCTTCTCCATCGACGGCTCGGACGCCGAACTGATGCGCGACGTACGCCGCCGGACGTTGCAGGCGGGCGCCGCGTTCAAGGTGCTCCCCCCGGTGCGGGAGCTGCTGGACCGGCCGGTGCGGGCCACCGACGTCCGGGACCTGCAGCTCACCGACCTGCTGGGGCGGGCGCAGCGGGTGGCCGAGCTGATGATCGAGCGCAACGGCCTGGCCGGCCGACGGGTGCTGGTCACCGGAGCGGGCGGTTCGATCGGCTCGGAGCTGTGCCGGCAGATCGCCCGCTGCGAGCCGGGCGAGCTGATGATGCTGGACCGGGACGAGTCGGCCCTGCACGCGCTGCAGATGTCGCTGCACGGCCGGGCGCTGCTGGACGGGCCGGAACTCATCCTCGCCGACATCCGCGACGCCGACGGCATCGCCCGGATCGTCGCCGACCGGCAGCCGGACATCGTCTTCCACGCCGCCGCCCTCAAGCACCTGACGCTGCTGCAACGGCACCCGGGGGAGGCGGTCAAGACCAACGTCCGCGGCACCCTGAACGTGCTGGAGGCGTGCCGGGACGTGAGCCAGTTCGTCAACATCTCCACCGACAAGGCGGCCAACCCGGTCAGCGTGCTCGGCTACTCCAAGCGGATCACCGAGCGGCTGACCGCCCACTACGCCGAGCAGGTCGGCGGGGCGTTCCTCAGCGTGCGCTTCGGCAACGTGCTCAGCAGCCGCGGTTCGGTGCTGACCGCCTTCCAGGCGCAGGTCGAGGCGGGGTTGCCGATCACGGTCACCCATCCCGAGGTGACCCGCTACTTCATGACCGTGCAGGAGGCGGTGCAGCTGGTCCTCCAGGCGGCGACCATCGGGCGCGGCGGGGAGGCGCTGGTGCTCGACATGGGCGAGCCGGTGCGCATCGCCGACGTGGCGCGCCGGCTCGCCGCCGAGGCGGACCGCCCGACGGAGATCGTCTTCACCGGACTGCGCCCCGGCGAGAAGCTGCACGAGGACCTGTTCGGCGTCGACGAGGTCGACAGCCGGCCGCTGCACCCGCTCATCTCGCACGTGCGAGTGCCCTCGCTGAGCCCGGAGGAGGTCCACGGGCTCGACCCCTACGCCGACGCGGACGAGCTGATCAAGTGGATGGCGGCGTACTGCGAGGACCTGCCGGTGCGGTCCTCGATGCTGCCCTCACCCCGCTGACGAGGACGCCGCGGCGGCGGAGCCCGATGGGGCCCGCCGCCGCGGCGGCGTCAGGGACGTACGGCGAGGTCAGCGCCGCTCGCGGGCCCGCTCCCCGTCTTCGCCCTCGGTCTCCTCCAGCGCGTCGGCGAACGGCTCGGTCAGGTCGTCGCCCGGCACGGCGACCGCCTCGGCGCGGTCCTGCTCGTCGATCCGGCCACCCGGCGGCGGCTCGGGAGCGGTGGCGCCACCGGCGAAGCCGTACTCGTTGGGCTCGTCATGCCTGCTCATGGGGTTATCCTCCCGCTATGTTCGCTTTGCGTCCTGCCGCTCACGGTAGGCCGTGATCGTCTTACCCGCAGGGCGGCGGCGATAGTCGGTGCCGGGGCGGGCGCGCCGGCGGCGATCCCGGCCCAGAGGAGCTGGCGCAGCAGGATGATCGCCGCGGCGGTCGCCAGCGCGGTCCAACCGCTGCCCACGGCGAGCCGGAGCAGGCCGGCGGCGACGAGCAGGTCCAGCAGCACCCGCAGCGCGGTACGCCAGGAACGGACGGTGAGCAGGACGACCACGCCGCTGCCCAGCGCGAGGGCGGTCGCCACATCGGCCAGGGCCTCCCTCACGTCCGGCTCCCCTGGTCCGTCCCGGCCTCGCCGACCTGCCGCTGTTCCTGGGCGATCTCGCGGCGCAGGAAGAAGTTCAGCGCGGTCCGGATGGTGGCGATGGCCGCCAGCTGCCCGATCTGGTCGAACGTCGGTGACACGGCGGTACGCAGGATGTCCGCGGCGAGCTGGAACTCGAGGCCGAGCGTGAGGAACCGGCCGAGGGAGAGCCGGATCGGGGTGAAGACGGCGGCGCTGCGGTGTCGCAGTCCCTCAACCACGAACCGCAGCGCCGCCCAGAGCGCGCCGACGAAGATCACCACGGCTCCGGCGATCTCCACCAAGGTGACCGCGATGCGGTCGCCCTCGCGCAGGAACTCGTCCAGGTCCACCCGGGGGCGTTACCCGCCCCCGCCGGCGCTAGGCCGGGTCAGAGCTGGTCGACCGCCTCCAGGATCAGCCAGAGACCGCAGATGGCGAAGAGCACGGCGGCGCCGTACCGGATGGTCTTCTCCGGCAGGTGCCGGCCCAGCATCCGGCCGACCAGGATGGCCAGCGCGTCGGCGGCCACCATGCCCAGCGTCGAGCCGAGCCAGGTGCCGAACCAGCCGTACTTGGTGGCCAGCGTGATGGTGGCGAGCATCGTCTTGTCGCCCATCTCGGCCAGGAAGAACGCGACACCGACCGCGATGACGGCCGACTTGCCGGTCTTCTCCGCCTTGCGCTTCTCCTCCTCGGTGAGCTTGTCGCCGCGCAGCGTCCAGACGCCGAAGCCGAGGAACGCCAGGCCGGCGATCAGGGAGATCCAGCCGGTGGGCAGGGCCGCGTTGAGCCCGTAGCCGATGGCCACCGAGGCCAGGTGGACGATCGCGGTGGCGATGGTGATGCCGATCAGCACCGGGACCGGCTTGAAGCGGGTGGCGAAGGTCAGCGCCATCAGCTGGGACTTGTCCCCCAGCTCGGCGACGAAGATGACACCGAAGCTGATCACCAGCGCGGCGAGAAAACCGTCCATGAGAACCTTCCCGATCATGCCGGGAGGAGGTACGGGGGCGCCCTCGACCCGGCTGCAACAGCCTGAGTCGAAGGTCTCGCCCGCCCCACCGGGGTGGGGCCGCGTGGCCGGATGCGGAACGCACCAGTATGTCGACCACGACATTGGGGGCTACTCCCCTTCGCGCCCTCACCCTAGCCGATCACGCCGGCCGCCGGCCCGGACGGGTGCCCCAGGTCACCGCGCGCCGGGCCGCCCGGCCATGCGTTGCGCTGGTCCAAGGGGGGGTATGGCCCGCCGTGCCCGGCTCCGGGCGGTCAGGCTTGATCCCTGCGCCGGGCACGGCGGGCCACACCCCCGTCGTGGGCAACCTCCGCACGGCCCTCGCCGCCCTCGCGGCCCCGAACCCTCCGCCCAGCGTCCGCCGCCGCGCTCGGGCGTCGGCGCCGCGTGGAGTCTTCCACTCACCGTCACGCCTCGATCGACCGTCGCCTGATCCACTCCGTTTGCGGCGTGTCGCGGTATCGCCGGGCTCGGACACCGCGACACGCCGCAAACGGGAGGCGATCACGGGCGCCCACCGCTCTGTGCGGGGCGGTGCCCTCCCGTCCACACCGGTCACCGGCGGTGGATCTGGGTATGCCGCCGGCCGGCGCCGAGGTCGCGCGGCGGGCCGACTGACCGGCGGCCGCCGGTCAGTCGGCCCGGGCCAGGTTCACCCCGAACAGGCCGTCCGGGTCGGTCCAGAACTCGCGTACGGTGAAGCCGGCCGCCGCCAGCTCCCGGGCGATCCCCTCCGGCCGGAACTTCGCCGACACCTCCGTGCGCAGCTCCTCGCCCGCGGCGAAGTCCACCGTCAGGTCCAGCACCCGGACCCGCATCGCCCGCTCGGCCCGCAGCCGCATCTCGATCCACTCCCGGTCGGCGTCCCAGCGCGCCACGTGGGTGAAGGCCGCCGGGTCGAAGTCCGCGCCCAGCTCCCGGTTGACCACCCGCAGCACGTTGCGGTTGAACTCGGCGGTGACCCCGGCCGCGTCGTCGTACGCCGGCACGATCACCTCCGGGTCCTTGACCAGATCGGTGCCGATCAGCAGCCAGTCGCCCGCCTCCAACGTCGCGCGCATCGCGGACAGGAACGCGGCCCGTTCGGGCGGCAGCAGGTTGCCGATGGTGCCGCCGAGGAAGACCACCAGCCGCCGCCCGCCGGTGGGCAGCCGGTCGAGCTGGCGGGTGAAGTCGCCGACGATGCCGCGTACCCGCAGACCCGGGTAGTCGGTGGCGATCTGCTCGGTGGACTGGCGCAGCGCGCTCACGGACACGTCCAGCGGCACGAAGGTGCCGAGCCCACCCCGGCGGGTGAAGGCGTCCAACAGCAGCCGGGTCTTCTCCGACGAACCGGAGCCCAGTTCGATCAGCGTCTTCGCGCCGGTCAGCTCGGCGATGTCGGTGGCCCGCTCGGCCAGCACGGCCCGCTCGGCCCGGGTCGGGTAGTACTCGGGCAGCCGGGTGATCTCCTCGAACAGCTCGCTGCCCCGGGCGTCGTAGAACCATTTCGGTGGCAGCCACTTCTCCTCGGCGGTCAGCCCGACCCGTACGTCCTCCCGCAGGCTGCGCCCCAGGTCCTGGTCTTCGAGGTAGATCTCCAACGGCTCCGCGCCCATGAGGTGTCCCTTCTCCTTCGGCGAACGTCCCTGTCTCCACCTGCGACCCTGCTGCGGCGTCACGCTCCCGCCAGGGCGCGCACGCGCACCGAGGTCGAGGTCGCCACCACCAGGTGCCGGTCCGGCAACGACCGCCAGCCCGGGTCGTCGTCGTGCGGCTCGGAGGCCAGCAGCACCGAGTCCGGCGTCGCGAGGACGGACATCGCGTGCCCCGCCACGGTGGCCACCACCGTCCGGCCGTCGGTGAGCAGCAGGTTCAGCCGCGACCCGGGCGCGGCCTCCGACACCTGCGCGACCGTCTCCGCGACCGCCTCCGCCGGGTCGGCGCCGGCCCGCAACCGGTGCCGGACCAGCGCCCAGAGCAGGGCGGAGTCGGTCGGGGCGTCGAGGGTGAGCAGGTCACGGACAGGCAGGGTGTCGGCGAGCGGCACCAGCGCGTCGGGCCAGCCCCGCACGACACCGTTGTGGCTGAACAGCCACCGGCCCTCGGTGAACGGCGCGGCGGCGGACTCCTGCACCGGCATGCCGACGGTGCCGGAGCGGACGGCGGCCAGCACCGCGCCGGCGAGGGTCACCCCGGCCAGCGCCGGCAGCGTCACGTCGCTCCAGATGGGCTGGGCCCGCCGGTAGCGCACCGGATCGCCCTCGCCGGGGTACCACCCGACGCCGAAGCCGTCGGCGTTGACGGTCCCGCCGCCGCGCATGTCCCGGGGTGCCCAGGACTGCCGGACCAGCGAGTCCGGCGGGTCGTACAGCAGGGCGCGCAGGCTCAGCGGCGGCCCGAGGTAGGCCAGGTGCCGACACATCAGGCGGTGCCGCCGATCACCCGTGCGCCTCCTCGGGCCGGGCGTCGCGGGCGCAGCGGAAGCCGCTGAAGATCTGCCGCCGGATCGGGTAGTCCCAGTTGCGGAACGTGCCCCGGCAGGCCGCCCGGTCCGTGCCGAACGAGCCGCCGCGCAGCACCCGGTAGTCGTCGCCGAAGAACACCTCGGAGTACTCCCGGTACGGGAAGGCCGTGAACCCGGGGTGGCCCCGGAAGGTGCTCGACGTCCACTCCCAGACGTCGCCGATCAGCTGGTGCACGCCCAGCGGCGAGGCGCCCGCCGGGTAGGCGCCCACCGGTGCCGGCCACAGGTGCCGCTGCCCCAGGTTGGCGTGCCCGCCGGTCGGGTCCTCGTCGCCCCACGGGTACCGGCGGGAGCGGCCGGTGCCCGGGTCCCAGCGGGCCGCCTTCTCCCACTCCTCCTCGGTGGGCAGCCGCCGTCCCGCCCAGGCCGCGAAGGCCTCCGCCTCGTACCAGCAGACGTGCACCACCGGCTCGTCGTCGCGGACCGGTGACCACCGCCCGAACCGCCGGTACGCCCAGCCGTCGCCGTCGCGCCGCCAGTGCATCGGCGCGGTCAGTCCCGCCTCGGTGCGGTGCCGCCAGCCGGGCCCGCTCCACCAGCGCGGGTCGTCGTACCCGCCGGCGGCGATGAACTCGCGGTACCGGCCGTTGGTGACCGGCGCCGCGTCGATGACGTACGCGGGCAGCTCGACGGTGTGCGCGGGGCGCTCGTTGTCCAGGGCCCACGGGTCGGTGGAGGTGCCCATGGTGAACGGGCCCGCCGGCACCAGCACCTCGTCGGCGACCGGCACCCGGGGCTCGGGCGGCGGGGGCGCGTCCAGGACCGCGGGCCCGGCGCGCAGCTGGTGGGTGGCGAGCATCGTCTCGTCGTGCTGCTGCTCGTGCTGCACGATCATCCCGAAGGCGAAGCCCTCGGCGACCAGCGGACGGTCGGTGAACCGGATGGCGTCCAGCAGGTCGAACACCTTGTCGCGGACCGTCGACACGTAGGCGCGCGCCTCGGCGGGAGGCAGCAGCGGCAGCGACGGGCGGTCCTTGCGGGGCTGCTTGAACGCGTCGTACAGGTCGTCGATGTCGTGGCGGACCGGCTCGCGCCCGCCGACGTCGCGCACCAGCCAGAGCTCCTCCTGGTTGCCCACGTGGGCGAGGTCCCAGACCAGCGGGGACATCAGCGGGGAGTGCTGGCGGGTCAGGTCGTCGTCGTCCACCGCCTCGGTGAGCAGCGCCGTACGGGCCCGGGTCCGCTCCAGCTCCGCCGCGATCCGGCTGCGCAGCACCTCCGCCTGCGTGTCCGGCTGTTCGGTGGTGGTCACCGGTGCCCCCTCTCCGCGGCGGCCCGTCGCCGCCGGATTCCTCGGCTCGTCTCGTCGTGGGTGCCCGGCGGCAGGTCCAGCCGGGGCAGCGCCTCCAGCGCCAGGTCGAGCAGGGCGGCGGCCGCCGCGGCCAGCGGCGGGTCGGCCAGGCCGTACCGGGCCGCGGCGTGCCAGCGGTCGGCCACCGGCGCGGCGATCGCGCGGGCGGACCGCGCGGTGTCGGCGCGGTCGAGCAGCGCGGTCAGCACGGCGAGCGGGAGGATCCAGCCGGGACCGGGCTGGGCGTCCAGGTAGCGCACCTCCAGGTAGCCCCTCGGGCGGACCGGCGGGAACAGGGTGCTGACGTGGTATTCCAGGTCGTCGGTGGTCGGCGGGCGGGGCAGCGCCCCGTCGATCCAGTCGGCGAAGGTGATCCCCGGTGGCGGGGTCCAGTCCGGGCCGTCGTGGCGCAGGCAGAGCAGCGGCGCGGCCAGCGCGTACTCCGTCCAGGCGGCGACCGGGTCCTCGTCGGGCCGCCGCGGCGACCAGACCGGCCGGGTGCGGGCCGGGTCGATGCCCAGCCAGGCGGCCATCCGCGCGGACGCCCAACCGGTCCGCCGGCCGGCGTGCCGGTCGGCGGTGGCGAACGCGGCCACCAGCGGCGGCCCGACCATGTGCACGGTGGCCCAGCGGGCGGCCAGCTCGGCCGGTTCGCCCGCGTCCAGGCAGACCTGAAGGCCGGCGGTGCTGTACATCATGGTCCGCCCGGCAGGGCCCCGGCGGTCGAAGACGCAGCGCATCGCGCGGTAGCGGGAGGTCTCGACCACCGGCTGCGGGACCCGCCACGGGTCGATGCCGCTGCGGCCGAGCACCAGCCCGGCGCGCTCCAGCAGCGCGCTCAGCTCGGCGATGTCGGCCTCGGTGGCCAGGATCAGCGCGGCGACCGACGGTCGGGGCGCGGTGGACACCTCCACCTGCCCGCCGGGCTCCACGGTCACGCTGCTTCCGTGCCGGAGCGGCTGGGCGGGGCTGGTGTGGTCCAGGGTGACGGGGCTGTGCCGCCCCAGCGCCGCCCGCAGCCGCTCCCGGTCAACCGGTCGGGCGGGGTCGGCGGCGTCGTGCACGGTCCATTCCAGTTCGACGCCGGTGAAGACCGGTGGCCCGGTCTTGAAGCAGATCCGGCCGAGGTGGGCCGCGGCGGCGGCCTTCTCGCCCAGCACGGTCGTCCGCTCGAGTTCCGGGGACGTCACCACGAAACGGTCTCCTCCCGACCGGGGACCCGGCGACACTGCCGGCGCGGGCGGCATCGACCGTCGCCGGCCGGCCGCCGCGTCTCACCATCTTCTGTCTAGCAGACGGAATCCGCGGCCCCGGGCGGGAAGAAATTTCTGTGAAGCCTTTTCGACTACTTCTTCCGACTTGGGCGGGCGTCCGGAGTGGGCGCCGCCGGGGCCGCGGGCGGGCCCGACGGCTTCGCCTCCGGCGATTCGTCCGCCTCCGGGGCCCGCTCCGGAAGCAGCTCCCGGCAGTACGCCTCGACCTTGCCCGCACCGCCGGCGGCGGCCACCAGATCGGCGAACGCGGAGCTCCGCAGCGCCTTCTCACGCTGCGCCGCCGGCTTCGCCAGGTACGCCCGGCACTGCCCCGCCAGCTTCCCCTCGGAGGCCGGCTTCCCGGAGGCGCCGGGCCGGCCGGAGGGGGACGCGGCGGAGGGGCCGGCACCCGGGGTGGGCGCGCCGGTCGTCGACCCGCCACCGGACGAGGACGGCGCCGCCGGACCGGAACCGGATCCGCCCGGCACGGAGGCGGACGGCCGGGGCGCCGGGTCGTCGCCGCGGTCGAGGGTCACCGCGGCGAAGGCGGCGCCGGCCGTGGCGGTGGCGGCGATGCCGGCCACCCAGGCGACCACGCCCGTGGTCACCCGTCGCCGGCGCCGGGACGGCGGCGCGGGCGACGGGGCGGACGCGCCCGCCGCGCGGGCGGCCCGGAACGCGGCCAGCGCGGCCTCCTCGCCGGCCAGCTCACCCGGGCGGGCCGGGGCGGCCGCGGCGGAGAGCAGCCGGGCGAGCGGGTCCTCGCCCGCGGGCGGCGCGTCGGCGGTCCGGGCGGCGTCGAGCAGCCGCTCGGCCTCGGCCCGGTCGGCGGGCCGCTCGGCGCCGTCGGAGCGGCGGAAGTTCATCCAGTTTCCCCTCACGTCATCCGTCCGCCGGCTCGGCGTGGGACGTGCTCGGCGTCTGCCGGCCCCGCCGCGGGTGGGGCCGGCCGGTCCGCTCGTCGCCGCCGGACGGTTGGGGCAGGTCCTGACGTTCCAGCAGCGCGGCGAGCCGGCGCAGGCCGCGGTGCGCGGCGGTGCGGACGGCACCCGAGCGGCGCCCGAGCACCCGGCCGGCGGTTTCGGCGTCCAGCCCGATCACCGCCCGCAGCAGCACCGCCTCGGCCTCCCGGGGCGGCAGCGTCGCGATCAGGGCCAGCGCGGCCTCCGTACCGATGGTCTCACCGGCCCGTTCGGCCGTGTCCGCGTCCCCGGCCAGCTCGCTCAAGGCCTGCACCGGCACCGGCAGCGAGGGACGGCGACGCTGGCGGCGCAGGTGGTCCATCGCCCGGTTCCGGGCGATCGTCACCGTCCAGGCGCGGAACTCCCCGCCGGTGAAGCTGGGCAGGTCCCGGGAGATCTGCAACCAGGTCTCCGAGGCGACGTCCTCGGCGTCAGCGCCGACGAGGGCGGTGAGGTACCGCAACAGGCCCGGCTGGAGGCTGCGGTACAGGAAGCGGAAGGCCTCCTCGTCGCCGGCCTGCGCCGCGGCCACCGCCTCGCTCAGCTCAACGGTCATGCGTCCGCCGCCCCCGCCGTGACCGGCAGGCCGTGCGTGACGCACCCCCGGTGCGGCAGCCGGACCCCCTCGCGCACCAACAGCCCCCCGCTGACCCCATCGCACCCTGCCGAGCGGCCGGGCGGCATGTCTGACACACGCCGCGACAATACGGCGGTCGGCCGAATGCCGCACCGGCACCATGGGCTGGCCCGAGTCGCGCTAACGGTAGGAGTCAATGGACGGGTGGACAAGTCACCGCCTGGCGGAGAAAGAGTGAGAAATATCTAGCTAACAATCGGCGAGTCCGCGTGACGGAAAACGACTGCGGGACGCCCCCGGCCAGGTCATCGCGGTCCGGGCGTCCCCGGTGGCCCCGTACGCCCGGCTTGCTGCCGCCGCCCGCGGCCATTGTGACAGTCCGTTCGGTTCTCGTCACCCCCCGTTCGCCGCGCCGTCGTGGCGCCGGTACCGGTGCCGCGCCGGTGCCGGACGCGACGGGGAGATCGCCATGAGTTCTTTTCTGCTCCTCTGGGTACGGTATTCGGGTGTTGTCATCGGAAGTCGTGCTCAGCGGTCGCTACCGCCTGGACGAACGTGTCGCCACCGGCGGCATGGGCGACGTCTGGCGTGCCACGGACCTGATCCTGGGCCGCCAGGTCGCGGTGAAGGTGCTGCTGCCGGCGCTGGTCTCCGACCCCGACTTCATCGCCCGGTTCCGCGCCGAGGCGCGGATCATGGCCGCCCTGCGCAACCCGGGCATCGTGCAGGTCTTCGACTGCGGCGAGGACCGCCTCGCCGACGGCGGGCGCGCCGACTACCTGGTCATGGAGTTCGTCGAGGGCGAGCCGCTGTCCCGGCGGATCGAGGCCGCCGGTCACCTGGACGTCGCCGAGACGATGTCGATCGTCGCGCAGGCCGCCCAGGCGCTGCACGCCGCGCACGCCGGCGGGATCGTGCACCGCGACGTGAAGCCGAGCAACCTGCTGGTGCAGGAGGACGGCACCGTGGTGCTGGTCGACTTCGGCGTCGCCCGCTCCACCAACGTCACCAGCATCACCAGCACCAACGCGGTGCCGGGGACGGCGCTCTACATGGCGCCGGAGCAGGCGTCCGGCCGTCCCGTCTCCGCCGCCACCGACATCTACGCGCTCGGCGCGGTCGCGTACTGCTGCCTCACCGGCGGGCCGCCGTTCACCGGCGACAACCCGCTCCAGGTCGCGGTGCGGCACCTGGACGACGAGCCGCCGGCGCTGCCGGAGGAGATCCCGGCGCCGGTGCACGCGCTGGTGTCGCGGGCGCTGGCCAAGGACCCGGCCGACCGGTTCGCCACCGGGGCCGAGATGGCCGCCGCGGCCCGGGCCGCGCTGAGCGACGGCACCGCGACGACCGCGTTCGTCCCCCCGGCGCTGCGTGGCGCGGCGGGCCCGGCGACCACCACCCGGGGCGAGGTGCCGGTGCTCCCGGCGGCGGCCACCGTGGCGCCGACGCGGGGCCGCGGTCGGCGCGGCTCGCTGGTCGGCGCGCTCGCGGCGGTGCTGGTGGCACTCACCGCGCTGGGCGCGGCGCTCGGCGCGGCCAAGGAGACCGGTGACGGGGCGACCAACATCAAGAGCACCTCGCCGGCCGTGGCGCCCAGCGAAGAGGGGGAACCGTCGGCGATCCCCGAGGAGACCACCACGGGTCAGCCGAGCCGGCCGAACCGCACCTGGAACCCGCGCAACCGGCCCTCGGCCACCGTCACGGTCACGCCGTCGCCGGGGCCGAGCGGATCGGCGGAGCCGCAGCCGACCTCGGTGCCGACAACCACGCCGGCCGGCCCGCCGACCACCACGGCACCGCCCGATCCGGTGCCGACCACCACGTCACCGCCCGATCCGGTGCCGACCACCACGGCGCCTCCGGACGGGAACCCGCCGCTGGCGGGCAGCTGACCGGATTCGGCACCGCCATCGCCATTAGTCGCAAAATCGGACTTTAAACCTCATACAGGCCCTAAGCTCCCGGACAGGAGTCACTTACTGCCACGGGAGCGAACGTGCGCGTTGAGAAGCTGGTCGTCATCGGTCAGGGGTACGTCGGTCTGCCACTGGCGATGCGTGCCGTCGAGGCGGGGCTGGACGTGGTCGGCCTCGACGTCGACGCCGACCGGGTCAAGCGGCTCGCCACCGGCGAGTCGTTCGTCGAGGACATCACCGCCGAACGGCTCGGCCGGGCGCTGGGCAGCGGCCGCTACCGGCCGAGCACGGAGTACACCGACGCCGAGGGCTTCGACATCTGTGTGATCACCGTCCCGACCCCGCTGCGCGACGGCGCTCCCGACCTCAGCTACGTCGAGCAGGCCGGCCACGGCATCGGCCCGTACGTCCGGGCCGGCTGCACGGTGGTCCTGGAGTCGACCACCTACCCCGGCACCACCGAGGACGTGCTCCGGCCGCTGCTGGAGTCGGCCAGCGGCCTGCGCAGCCCCGGCGACTTCCACCTCGGCTACAGCCCGGAGCGGATCGACCCGGGCAACCGCACCTGGCGGCTGGAGAACACCCCCAAGGTGGTCTCCGGCGTCGACGGCGCCTCGTTGCGCCGGGTCGACGACTTCTACCGGCAACTGGTGGAGCGGACCGTGCCGGTGGACTCGACCCGGGTCGCCGAGCTGACCAAGCTGATCGAGAACACCTTCCGGCAGGTCAACATCGCGCTGATCAACGAGCTGGCGATCGCCTCCCACCACCTGGGGATCGACGTCTGGCAGGCGATCGACGCCGCCTCCTCCAAGCCGTTCGGCTTCATGCCGTTCCGGCCCGGCCCGGGTGTGGGCGGGCACTGCCTGCCGATCGACCCGTGCTACCTGTCCTGGCAGGTGAAGCGGACGATGGGTCGGCAGTTCCGGTTCATCGAGCTGGCCGACGACATCAACCACCAGATGCCCGAGCACGTGGCCCAGCGGGTGATGGCCGGGCTGAACCGGGTGGGCCGCTCGGTCAACGGTGCCCGGCTGCTGCTGCTGGGCCTGGCGTACAAGAAGAACACCGGCGACATGCGCGACTCCCCCGCCGTGGACGTGGCCCGGCGGCTCAACGACCTCGGCGCCGACGTGCGCGCGGTCGAGCCGTACGCCGAGCCGCAGCACATCCCCGGCGGCGTGACCGTGGTCGACCTGACCGAGCGGGAGGTCGCCGAGGCCGACGCCGTGGTCGTGGTGACCGACCACGACAGCTTCGACTACGACCTGGTGGCCCGGCACGCCCGGTACGTCTTCGACACCCGGGACCGCTGTCGGGGCGCGGTGGTGGAGCGGCTCTGATCCGCGCGGCCGTGGCCGGTCCCGCCCGGGACCGGCCACCACCGGTTCACTCCGCGCCGAGCGCCTCGACCACCGGCCGGCCCAACGCCCGGCGGGCCGGCAGCACGGAGGCGAGCAGGGCGGCCAGCACCGCCACCGCGAGCATCAGCCCGAGCCGCCCCCAGGGCAGCACCAGGGTGAACTCCCCGCCGATCTTCGCCACGAAGGCCATCGCCCCGGCGCTGACCCCGGCGCCCAGCGCCATCCCGAGCACCGCCCCGACCAGCGCCATCAGCACCGCCTCGACGGCCAGCATGGCCCGCATCCGGCCCCGGGTGAGGCCGACCGCCCGCAGCACGGCGTTCTCCCGGGTCCGCTCCACCACCGAGAGGCTCAGCGTGTTCGCCACGCCGACCAGGGCGATCACCACCGCCAGGCCGAGCAGCGCGGTGACGAAGGCCAGCAGCATGTCGACCGTGCCGGTGAGCATCTTCTTGTAGGCGGCCTGGTCCATCAGGTTGACCGTCGGGTAACGCGCGACGACGGTCTCGACCGCCGCCCGGGCCCGCTCGGCGGAGACCCCGGCGGCGGGGTCCACCTCGGCGAGGAAGCCGCGCTGGGTCGGGAAGAGCCGGGCGAAGTCGGCGTCGACCATGTCGACCAGGTGTCCCTCGGCCACCCCGGGGGCGGCCTGGGCGGCCTCGTCGGCGGTCACCACCGCGGCCACCCGGAAGGACCGGCCGGCGAGCGTCACCGGGGCGCCGACGGTCCAGCCGCGCGCCTCGGCGAGCTGCCGGTGCACCAGCACCGCGCCCGGGCCGAGGTCGCCGTCGTCGCCGGCCACCGTGCCGGTCAGGGTACGGCCGACCAGCGCCGGATGCGCGGCGCGGATCTCCACCCCGTCGACGACCCGGCTGCGCCGCTCGTGCACCACCCCCAGCTCCGGCCGGGCGGCCAGCTCGTCGGCGAGGGCCGCCGGCAGGTCGCTGCCGACGCCGGTGACCAGGTAGTCGACGCCGATCTGGGCGTCCACGGCGCGTTCGATGCCGACCTTCACGCTGCCGGCGCCGACCACGAACGCCGACACCAGACCGATCCCGATCACCAGCGCGGTGGCGGTCGCCGAGACCCGGCGCGGATTGCGGACGGCGTTGGCCACGGCCAGCCCGGCGGTGGCGCCGAGAAGCAGCCGGGCGGGCGCGCCGAAGAGCCGGACCAGGGCGGGCACCAGCACCGGGCCGTAGAGCACGATGCCGAAGAAGGTCAGCATCCCGCCGAGGGCGACCAGCGCGATCTGGCCGACGGTGGCGGCCACCGCGAGCGCGGCGACCCCGGCGGCGAAGACCAGCGCGCCGATCGTCAGCCGGACCCGGCCGGCGCGGCGGGTCACCTGCACGGCGGCGTCGGTCAGCGCGGCCACCGGGGCGACCCGGGTGCCCTGCCAGGCGGGTACGCAGGCGGCGGCCACGGTGATCGCGGTGCCCAGCGCCACGCAGAGCAGCACCGTCGAGCGGGTCAGCATGACCTCGCCGGTGAACGGCAGGTCCAGCGTGGACAGCCCCGCCGCCAGGCCGGCGGCCAGGCCGGCGCCGGCCAGCACCCCCAGTGCCGAGGCGGTCAGCCCGAGCACCGCCGACTCCAGCAGGGTGGCCCGGAAGACCTGCCCCCGGGTGGCGCCGACCAGCCGGAGCAGGGCGGTACGCCGGGTCCGCTGGGCGAGCACGATGGCGAAGGTGTTGGCGATGACGAAGCCGGCCACCACCACCGCGACCCCGGCGAAGGTCAGCAGGATCATGCCGAACTGCTTGAGGTCGCGGACCGCGTCGTCGACCGCGTCGTCGAGGATCTGCTGACGGGACTTCACGGTGGCGCCGGTGGCGGCCACCCCGGCCAGCCGCTCGGCCACCGCCTCGCGGGACGTGCCCGGGGCGACGGCCACCATGATCCGGCCGTACCCCCGCTCCCCGGTCACCGCCAGGGCGTCGGCGCCCACCAGGCCGATGAACGGTCCGCCGACGTCGCGGGCGGTGCCGGCCACGTCGACGGCGCCGACCAGGGTGTACGCGCGGGCGGCCCCGGTGGAGCCGCCCACCTCGACCGGCGCGCCGAGGGCGAAGCCCTCCTCACGCACGGTGGACGCGTCGAGGACGACCTCGCCGGGGCGGTCCGGCAGCCGGCCGGCGGTCAGGTCGTACGAGCGCAGGGCCGGGTCGGTGGGGATCGCGGCGAGCACCCCGTAGCCGAGCACCGGGCGGCCGTCGGAGCCGACCACCCCGCCGGAACCGGTCAGCTCCCCCTCGGCGGCGGCCACCCCGTCGACCGCGCGCACCCGGTCGACCAGGGCGGGCGGGAGGGGGTCCTTGCCGGCGTACACGCCGAGGTCGGTGTGCCGGTCGAAGGCGCCGGCCCGGTCGTACGCGCCGGCCCGCATGCCGTCGGTGAGCATCAGGGTGCCGGCGACGAAGGCCACGCCGAGCACGATCGCCAGGGAGGAGAGCAGCAGCCGCAGCGCGTCGGCGCGCAACGAGCGCAGGGTCAACCGGATCATCGCGGTCACCGCCCCCGCGCCGGGGCGACCGGGTCGAGGCCGGCGAGCGCGTCCAGGATCCGCTCGGCGGTCGGCGCGGCCAGTTCGCGGACCAGCCGGCCGTCGGAGAGGAAGACCACCCGGTCGGCGTACGCGGCGGCCACCGGGTCGTGGGTCACCATGACCACGGTCTGGCCGAGGGTGTCCACGGCCTCCCGGAGCAGCCCCAGCACCTCGGCGCCCGAGCGGGAGTCCAGGTTGCCGGTCGGCTCGTCGGCGAAGACCACCCAGGGGCGGGTGACCAGCGCCCGGGCCACGGCCACCCGCTGCTGCTGCCCGCCGGAGAGTTCGGCCGGCCGGTGCCCGAGCCGGTCGGCCAGGCCGACCGCCGCCACCACCTGCCGCAGCCAGGCCGGATCCGCCCGCCGGCCCGCGATGGCCAGCGGCAGCAGGATGTTCTCCTCGGCGGTCAGCGCCGGCAGCAGGTTGAACTTCTGGAAGACGAAGCCGATCCGGTCCCGGCGCAGCAGGGTGAGCCGCTTGTCGTCGAGGCGGGCGGTCTCGGTGTCGCCGAGCCGGACGGTGCCCGCCGTGGGACTGTCGAGGCCGGCCAGGCAGTGCATCAGCGTCGACTTGCCCGAGCCGGACGGGCCCATGATGGCGGTGAACCGGCCGGCGGCGAAGTCGACGTCGACGCCGTCGAGGGCGACGACGCGGGCGGCGCCGCGCCCGTACTCCTTGCGCAGGCCGCGGGCGGTGACCGCGACACCGGTACGGGACGGGACGGGTGGGGCGAGGGACATGCGGAGACTCCCCGTGCAGTCGGTGACCGGGACGTCTCCGACGCTATGGAGCGCCGCCCGCGGTGGCGTCCGCCCGCACGGTCGAGGTCGGTACGCCCCGGGTCGCCCCCGACCGGGTGGACCCGTACGACCCAGGTCGTAGCGCCGGTCAGCCTCCCGGCGTGACCAGCCCGCTCTCGTACGCCAGCACCACCGCCTGGACCCGGTCGCGGAGCTGGAGCTTGGCCAGGATCCGCCCGACGTGGGTCTTCACGGTCGCCTCGGCGACGTGCACCCGGCCGGCGATCTCGGCGTTCGACAGTCCCTGCGCGACGAGCAGCAGGATCTCCCGCTCCCGGTCGGTGAGCTGGGCCAGCCGGGGGTCCTCGCTGGGCCCCGGCCCCAACCGGTCGGCGAACCGGTCCAGCAGCCGGCGGGTGATCGACGGCGCGACCACCGAGTCACCGGCGGCGACCACCCGGATCGCGGCGAGCAGCTCCTCCGGGGGCACGTTCTTGAGCAGGAAGCCGCTCGCCCCGGCGCGCAGCGCGGCGAACGCGTCGGCCTCGGTGTCGAAGGTGGTGAGCACCAGCACCCAGGGCGGGCCGGCCGGGCGGTCCCGGCAGATCCGGCGGGTCGCCTCCACCCCGTCCATGGTGGGCATCCGGACGTCCATCACCACCACGTCCGCCTCGATGCGGGCAAGCAGCCGCAGCGCGTCCGCGCCGTCGATGGCCTCGCCGACCACCTCCAGGTCCGGCTGGGAGTCCAGCACCATCCGGAACCCCGCGCGCACCAGCGCCTGGTCGTCCACGATCACCACGCGGACCGTCATGCCGCCACCTCCGTCCCGGCTGTCGACGGTAGCGGCAGCCGCGCCTCGACCCGCCAGCCCCCGGCCAGCCGGGGGCCGGCGACGAGGCTGCCGTCGTACACGCCGACCCGCTCGCGCATGCCGACCAGGCCGTGCCCGCCGGACGGCGCGGGACCGACCGGCGGCCGGCCGTGCCCGTCGTCGACCACCCGGACCACGACGGCGTCCGGGACATGCTCCAGGGTGACCGTGACGCTCGCGCCGACCCCGGCGTGCTTGAGCGCGTTGGTCAGCGCCTCCTGCACCACCCGGTAGACGGTGAGGTCCAGGCCCGGGGGCAGCGCGGCCGGTTCGCCGGTGACCGTGTGCCGGACCCGCAGCCCGGCGTCGCGGAACCGGTCCAGCAGCGCGGGCAGTTCGGCGACCGCCGCCCGCCGGTGCTCCGGGTCGGCGGCGACGGCGTCGTCGTCCGGCGGCTCCGCCGTGGCGAGCGGCTCCGCCGGGCTGGGCTCCCGCAGGACGTCCACCAGCCGGCGCATCTCCTCCAGCGCCTGCCGGCCGGTGTCCGCGACCACCTTGACCGCGGCGCGGGCGGTCTCCGGGTCCTGGTCGAGCATGTACCGGGCCCCGTCGGCCTGGACGATCATCACGGCCATGCTGTGCGCCACCACGTCGTGCAGCTCGCGGGCGATCCGGGCCCGCTCCCCCGCCACCGCGGCGCGGGCCTCGGCCTCCCGCTCGCGCTCCAGCGTGGCGGCGCGCTCCTCCAGGCTGAGCACGTACAGGCGGCGGGTCCGCACGTTCAGGGCGGCGAGCCACACCCCGCCGGTGACCAGCGCGAAATAGATGGCGGTGGCCCACCAGGCGGCGTTGCCGACGGTCTGCGAGGCGGCCAGCACCACCCCGATCGCCGCGACGATCCCGGCCAGCACGCCGTCGCGCAGCCGCTCGGCGTACTTCACGACGCTGTAGAGGGCGATCAGCACGCCGATGTCGTAGGCCAGCGGCCCCCAGCCGGCGATCACCTGCACCATGGCCAGCCCGGCCACCACAGCCGCCACGGCCGACGGGTGGACCCGACGCCACAGCAGGGCGACCGCCATGGCGCAACCGACCAGCGTGGCGGGCACGCCGCCGGGCTGGCTCACCAGGGCGGCCACGGCCAGGAGCGCCACCACGCCGGAGACGAGGACGTCGAAGGCGAGCGAGCGCAGCGGGCGGCCGAAGACGGTGCGGTTCACGGTCACCCAGCGTACGGGGCAGGTCGCCGTCGATGCGCCCGCGGACGGCCGGTCGCGGCCGGGGTCGCCCGGCGCCGGGACGGGTCAGGCGGGTGGCCGGACCAGCTCGCGCATGCGGTCGATCTCGACGGACTGCTCGGTGGCGACGGAGTTGGCGAACTCGTCGAGCTGCTGGTCGACGCCGACCTTCAGCAGGTCGGTCGCCATGGTGACGGCACCCTGGTGGTGCGCGGTCATCAGCTGCACGAACAGCCGGTCGAAGTCGGCGCCCCGGGCGTCCGCGAGCCGCCGGATCGCCTCCGGCGACTGCATGCCGCGCATGGTGCCGTGGTCGTGGCCGGGCACCTCGGCCGGCAGGCCGCGGGCGCTCAACCAGCCGCGCATCATGCCGATCTCCGGCCGCTGCGCGCCCCTGATCCGGTCGGCCACCGCCCGGATCTGCGGGCTGGCGGCCCGGCCCTCGGCCAGCTCCGCCATCGCCAGGGCCTGCTCGTGGTGCGGGATCATCATCCGCACGAACCAGACGTCCAGGGAGTTGTAGCTGGGCGAGGCGGTGTCGCGGACCTCCGCGGCCGGGCGGGCGACGGCGGACTCGCCGGGGCGGCCGGGGACGATGACGGAGGGGCCGTCAGCCGGGGCCGGGGTCGGCGACGCGACTCCGGTCGATCCGACGGCCACCGGGGCGGGACGGTCGGTGGGCCGCAGCGCGAGCCCGAGCGCCACCAGCACCACGGCCGCGACTGTGACGACGAGCAGGGTCCGTCCACGTCGGGCGGTCATGCGACTCCCCCTCCGGTCGAGGTCGCAGCGATCGTATCCATTGACGACGACGCTTTCATGTGACGCAGATCACATCGACGCCCATCGCCGGAAGGTAAGGTGTCCATAATCATCAACCCCTGTCGAAGGGCTCTGCCGATGATCAGATTTTCCCTCCCCCGACGACGCCAGCTGAGGATCGTGAGCCTGGCTGCGGCCGGCCTCCTGGTGGCGAGCGTGGCCACCGCGCCGGCCGGCAACGCCGCCGTGACGCCCGACGCGGAGGCGGTCGCCACGGCCACCACCGCACAGGCCGCCACGGCCACCCCCACGCTCGGCGTGGACGAGATCTCCAGCAGCCCCAACCTGCGACAGATCGCCAACCTGCCGAAGCAGGCCCCGTTCAACACGTCGGCGGCCTTCAACAGCGACATGGCCTTCCAGGGCCGGTACGCCTTCGTCGGCAACTACGAGGGCTTCGTCATCTACGACATCGCCCGTCCCAGCGCACCGAAGATCGTGTCCCAGGTGCTCTGCCCGGGGTCGCAGAACGACATCTCGGTCTACGGCGACCTGCTCTTCCTCTCCACCGACCAGGGCCGCAGCAACGACTCCTGCACGAGTGAGCGCCTGACCGAGACCAAACCGGAGTCTTGGGAAGGCATCAAGGTCTTCGACATCAGCGACAAGGCCAACCCGCGCTACATCAAGGCGGTCGAGACCGACTGCGGCTCGCACACCCACACGCTGGTGCCGGCCAAGGACAAGAAGTCCGTCTACCTGTACGTCTCGTCGTACCGCCCCTTGGTGGAGCTGCCGGACTGCCAGCCCCCGCACGATTCCATCTCGATCGTCAAGGTGCCGCTGAAGAAGCCGACCGACGCGGCCGTGGTGGCCATGCCGAACCTCTTCCCGGACGGCGGGTACGAGGGCATCCCGGGTCAGAAGTCGGCGACCAGCGGCTGCCACGACATCACCGCGTACCCGTCGAAGGACATCGCCGCCGGCGCCTGCATGGGCGACGGCATCCTGATGGACATCTCGAACCGGGAGGCGCCCCGGGTCATCAACCGGGTGCGTGACACGGTGAACTTCGCCTTCTGGCACTCGGCGACGTTCAACAACGCCGGCACCAAGGTCGTCTTCACCGACGAGCTGGGCGGCGGCGGCGCGGCCACCTGCAACGAGGTCGTCGGGCCGAACCGTGGCGCGGACGCCATCTACGACATCACCGGTCGCGGCGACGCCCGGACGATGGTCTTCCGCAGCTACTACAAGATCCCGCGGGCCAACGCGGACACCGAGAACTGCGTGGCGCACAACGGCTCGCTGATCCCGGTGTTCGGCCGCGACATCATGGTCCAGGCGTGGTACCAGGGCGGCATCTCGGTCTGGGACTTCACCGACTCGACCAAGCCGAAGGAGATCGGGTTCTGGGAGCGCGGTCCGCTCTCGGCCACCCAGCTCACCACCGGTGGCGCCTGGTCGACGTACTACTACAACGGGCACATCTACTCCAGCGACATCCAGAAGGGCCTGGACGTGCTGGAGCTGAACGACTGGCGGACGTGGACGGCGAACCTGGTCCGGTTCCGCGAGCTGAACGTGCAGACCCAGGCCGGCTACCTGAGCTGGTAGGGCCACGTCGGAAGGGCCCGGTCCCCGTCGGGGGCCGGGCCCTTGCGCGTACGGCGGGTTCAGTCCATCGGCAGCTGGTAGCGCCGCTCCTTGCCCGTCGCGGTGACCAGGTGCACGTCGCCGCTGCGCAGCCCGTACGTCACCGACCAGCGGGTGTGGCCCTGCCGCACCTGGTCGAGGATCCGCAGCGCCGCCGGGGCGTCCACCCGGGCGCCGGAGCTCTCCAACGCGGCCGCGATGGCCCCGTACCGGCGGTCGGCGCGCCGCTCCTTCTCGGACACCCCGACCACCGGCACGTTGGTCAGCGCCTGCCAGCGGCCCTCGCCGCGCTGGACCCGCATCGTCCCGTCCACGAACTCGACCACGGCCGAGCGGCCGGTCGCGTCGGCGAGCAGGTAGTGCAGCGGCGGCCCGCCGTCGAAGTCCAGGTTGTACCGGCCGAAGACGGCCACCGCCTCGTCGACCGTGGCGGCCCGGTCGAGCACCAGTCGCAGGATGCGCACCGAGCCGACCGTGGGGCGGCCCGGCACCGGCGTGACCGTCGCGTGGTCGTCGGCGGCCAGGCCGACCGCGAGCCCGCGCTCGTTCATGCCGTCGAAGGGCAGCAGCGGCGCGTCCAGCAGCCGCCGGTCGCCGGTCGGATCGGCGCCGATCCCGAGGTACGACAGGTCCACCAGGGACACCGAGGCGTAGCCGTCCGGCGGGTCGGTACGCAGCACCATCGCCGGGTTGGCCGCCCAGTCGAAGTTGCGGGCGAACAGCGGCCGGGCCGGGTCGCCGCTGGCGGCGAAGAGCGAGCAGCCGAAGGGGCTCGCCTCGGGCTCCGCGTCGGTGCCGACCGTCGCGTCGTACCGGCCGACGTAGGTCATCTCGTACAACGGCAGTTTGTCGACCCGGCGCAGGCTGGCCAGGGTGCGCCCGACCTCGTCGGCGTCCTGCCGGGACGCGGCCGGCACCCGGTCGCCGGCCGGCACGGGCGGCGTGTCGTCGGTGCCGGCGCAGCCGGTGGTGGCGAGCAACAGGGCGAGCCCGGCGCCCAGGAGAGTCCTCCGCATATCTCCGGAACGCTATGGGAGACCCCGGGGGTTGTCCACCGACCTAAGCCGACACCGGTTTTCCGTTTCGGGCATCCGGGTACCTGGATCCGGACGGACGAGAGGAGAGCGCCCATGAAGCGCAACGAATACCACGTGGTGCCGAACGACGGCTCCTGGAAGGTGGAGCAGGGCAGCCGGAGCCTCGGCTCGTACGACACCAAGCACCGCGCGGTCGAAGAGGGCCGCAAGGTGGCGCACGCCAACGAGCCCAGCCAGCTCGTCGTACACACCGCCGACGGGAAGATCGAGACCGAGTACACCTACAAGGACGATCCCTTCCCGCCCGCCGGCTGACCGGCGCGCTCCCTCCGGCGGCCTGCCGGAATCACCTGGGTCACAGGCGGTTCCGGTAGGCCGCCGTCGGCTGCCCGCCCGCGGCGCGACGACCGCTGCGAGTTCGGATACCGCGAGACGCCTGATCCACTCCGTTTGCGGCGTGTCGCGGTATCGCCGTTCTCCGACACCGCGACACGCCGCAAACGGAGACGATCACGGGCACGCTCGGCCGGGCTCACCGGACCGGCGCCCCGCGGGTGGGACGCGGCCCGACCAGCCGGCGGACCAGCGGGGCGGCGTTCCACTTCGCCGCCCCGACCAGGTCCCGGGCGTGCTCCAGCACGGTGTAGTCGGGTCGGGCCAGCCCGTCGGCGATGGCCCGGTCCAGGTCGTTGCCGCAGCGGGTGAGCACGCTGTCGAAGTCGCGGCGGACCGGCTCCAGCAGGTCGTAGCCGAACCGGCGGTGCAGCCGGGAGAAGAACGGCTTGTAGAGCCGGGCCCGCTCGTGCAGACCCGAAGAGTACGACATCGGGTTCTTCGGCCGCCGCCGGATGTAGTCGGGCAGCACGTCGGCGAACGCCCGCCGGACGATCCACTTCTCCTGCCCGTCGCGCATCTTGAGCGCCAGCGGCAACCGCATCGCCAGCTCCACCACGCTGAGGTCGAGGAAGGGCACCCGGGCCTCCACCCCGTGGCCCATGCTGGCCCGGTCGACCCGCTGCAACTCCGTACGGCAGAGGTTGCGGATCTTGTGGAGGAAGAGCCGGCGGGCCCGGTCGGGGCCGACCTGGTGGTACATCGGGTAGCCGCCGAACAGCTCGTCGGAGCCGTCGCCGGTGAGCACCACCTTGATCCCCATCTCGTGCAGTCGCCGGAAGATCGGCACGGTGACCACCGCGTTGATGATGTCGCCGTACTCGGTCAGCTCGGAGATCCGGATCGCCTCCCGGACGTCGGCCAGCCGGATGTCGCGCGGGCGCAGCTGGACCACCTCGTGCGGCACACCGAGGTCGGCGGCGAGCCGCCGCGCGTACGCCACGTCGGGGCTGTCCGGCACCCCGACGGTCACCGCCACGCAGTCCGGGTGCAGCTCGCGGACGTGCAGCAGCGCCAGCGAGCTGTCCAGGCCGCCGGAGAGCACCACCCCGACGGTGAGGTCGGTGTCCACCCGCATCCGGATGCTGTCGCTGATCGCGGCCCGGACGAGCAGGGCGGCCTCGTCCGGGTCGTCCACCTCGGGCAGTCCCGCGCCGAGGGCGAGCAGGTCGAGGTACGCCGCCAGCTCCACCCGCCCGTCCGGGTCGGCCCAGCCGTGGTGCCCGGGCGGCACCTCGTCGACCGGGGCGCGCAGCCCGACCAGCGCCTTGACCTCCGAGGCGACGTGCAGGCAGCCGGGCGTGCGGGCCCAGTAGAGCGGCTTGACGCCGAGCGGGTCCCGGGCCAGGTAGACCCGGCCGGTGGCGCGTTCGGCGACGGCGAAGGCCCACTCGCCGCGCAGCCGGTGCACCGCCCGCTCACCCCAGCGCAGGAACGCGGCGAGCACCACCTCGGTGTCGCTCGTGGTGCGGAACGGGTGTCCGGCCCGGGTCAGCTCGGCGCGCAGCTCGTGGTGGTTGAAGACCTCGCCGTTGTAGCAGAGGACGTACCGGCCGTCGGCGGAGGTGAACGGCTGCACGGCCCGGTCCCGGTCGACGATGCGCAGCCGCCGTACGCCGGCGAGCAGGCCGGCCTCCTGCCGGGTCTCGGTGACCTCGCCCCGGGGGCTGAGGACGGCGAGCATCCGGCGGAAGATCGCCGGGTCGGCCTCGGGGCCGGCGCTGAGCGCGATGCCGCACATCGCCTCAGGCCCCCATCTCCGCCTCGTAGGCCGAGCGCAGCCGGGCGCGGGCGCCCGGTGCCAGGCACACGTGCCAGGCCTGCCCCTCGTCGACCACGTTGATCTCACCGGCGGCCTGCCGGGCGAGCAGGATCTCAGCGAGGGTGTCCCGGACGCCGAAGCGCGTGAACCAGGCCATCTCCACGTCCACCGCCCAGCCGAGGCAGTGCCCGCTGGGCACCATCGCGGCGTACCCGAGACGGCGCAGCTGGTACTGGTGCTCGGCGCTGCGCACCAGGCTGGTCACCCAGAGCGGCGGGGTGGCCGGCGGGGTGGCCCGGGCCAGCTCGCGGGCCAGGTCGTTGAGGAGCGCCACCACCTCGCGCCGGGTGCGCCGGAACTTCACCCCGGCGGTGCGCGGGGTGGCGTCCGGGCGGAGCTTGCGGCGTACCGCCCGTACGCCCCGGCCGAGCACGGTGGCCGGCTGCTCCTGGTAACGGAAGGCGAGCAGCCCACGCCGGCGCAGCCACTCCAGGTCGACCAGGTCCGGATGGGTGTCGACCTGGTCGTCGGTGAGGAAGGTGGTGGTGTCGCGCCACCACATCACGTCGATGCGGGAGAGCAGGTAGATCCGGACCAGCGCGGTGAGGTCGCTCGCCGAGGTCCGCTCGTTGGGCTGGTAGCGGGCGATCTCCAGCAGCAGTGTCTCGCGGGCGCCGATGAACCCCTGCGAGGTCGCGTCGAGCACCGCGGCAATCGCCGGCTCCCGCAACCGCTGGTCGAGGAGCACCTGGCGGGCCGCGCTGGACGTCGCGTCGGCGAGCGCCCCCACCTCGACCAGCAGCTCCGCCACGGCCTCGCGGTACGCGTCGAGGTCCGGCGGGGCGGTCGGCACCGCGCGGGCTCGGCCCAGCGCGGGTGACCGGCGCGCCGGGGCGGGCGAGGAGACGGACGGGCCGGGTTGGGGGCCGGAACTTCGGCTGGGCACGCGCATGGTCGGGTCCTCTCCCGGTACGACACGGTGCGGATGAACCTGAAACACACCGTAAGCACCCGGAACAGGGAAAGTGCGAGCAATCCTCCCATCCACCCCTAAGGGCGACGACCGGTCGCTGTCATCCGCTGCACGTCCGCGTACGACGGCAGCGCCGGATCCGGCTCCACCATCCCCGTCCGGACGGCGTCGGCGGTGCGGACCACGGCGGCCAGCGCCGCCCGGAACAGCAGCGAGCCGGTGCTGACCCGGGCCACCCCGAGGCGGCCGAGCGCCGCCGGCGACGGCCCGCCCGGCTGGGCCAGGACGTTCAGCGGCGCGTCGACCGCGTCCGCCAGCCGCCGGACGACGTCCGGGTCGCCGACCCCCGGGACGAAGACGCCGTCCGCCCCGGCCCGCCGGTAGGCCCGCGCCCGCGGCAGCGCCTGCTCCAGCGGGTCGGGCCGGCCGAGCCACCAGGCGTCGGTGCGGGCGTTGACGAAGAGCCCGGGCACCCGCGCGCGGACCGCCTCGATCTTCGCCACCACCAGGGCCGGATCGGCGAGGCTGCCGTCGGGCCGCCCGTCCTCCAGGTTGATCCCGACCACGCCGAGGGCCGCCAGCTCGGCGGCGTACCCGGCGACGGCCGACGGGTCGTCGCTGAAGCCGGCCTCGACGTCCACGGTCACCGGCACCGGCAAGCGGACCAGCAGCTCGGCGAGGCGGAGGGTCTCCTCGGCGGTGGCCGCCAGCCCGTCCGGCCGGCCGGCGGCCACGGCCACGCCGAGGCTGGTGGTGCCCACCGCCGGATGGCCGGCGGCGGCCAGGGCGGCGCCGGAGGCGTGATCCCAGGCGTTGGGCAGCACCAGCGGCCGGCCGGGGCGGTGCAGGGCGCGGAAGGCGGCGTGGCGGTCGCTCACCGGGGCACCGCCGGGCGGGTGCGCGGGACGCGGGGTGCGTGCTCCGGTCGGGGCGCCGGGCCGGCCCGGCGTTCGCGCAGCACGTCCACCACCCCGGTGGCCAGGGCCAGCGCGTGCCGTTCACCCGGGCAGCCGTGCGGGCCGGCGCCGAAGGTCAGCACCGACCGGCCCGGCGCGAACCGGTCCGGCGCGGTGACCACCGCCGGGTCCCGGTTCGCCGCGTCGAAGCGCAGCACCAGCTCCGCGCCGGACGGGACCGGCTGCCCACCCACCCGGGCCGGGGGGGCGGCGATCCGGCGGGTGGCGCGTACCGGTGGGTCGAGGCGCAGCACCTCGGCCAGCAGCGCCGCGGTGGGCACCGACGGGGGCAACGCCGGGGCGTACCGGGCGGCGGCGCCGATCAATGCGGCGGTGGCGTCGCAGGCCTGCACGAGCAGCCCGATCCGGTTGGCCAGCGCCTCGGGCGGCCCCGCCGGGGACATCGCCACCAGCGCCGCCACCGCGCGGTCCGCGCGGCGCACCGCGGCCGGCCCGGCGCCGGGCTGGTAGGCGGCGGCCACCACGGTCACCGCCGGCACCGCCGCCGCCGGATCGGCCAGGCCGAGCCGGGCCGCCAACACCCGCAGCGGTACGCCCCGAGCCAGCCGCGCCGACCCGGCGAGCGGGTCGCGGTCGAGTTCCTCGGCGGTCAGCCGGGCGGCGTCACGCCGCAGCCCGTCCGGCGCGCAGTCGGCGAGCGCGGCGACGGCGGCGGCCCGCCGGGCGGGATGCCGGTCCGGCCCGCTGAACCGGGCGACGGTGCCGCGCAGCCAGGCGAGGCTGCCGGGCGGTCCCGGCGCCGCCTCGGGCACCCGGAAGTCCGGATCGGTGAGCACACCGCGCACGTCCGCGTGGCGGGTCACCGACCAGACGCCGCCGTCGAGGGTCGGCGGGCCGCAGGCCGGGGTGTCGGGTCCGGGCGGGATCAGGGGTATCGGGTCGCTCATCCGCCCGACGCTAGGGGCGGATCGCTTCGGCGCCGACCGAACTCTGCCGGCCTCGGCGCACTCCCCCAGCGGCCCTCCCGCGTTGCCCGGGTTGATCGAGGCGTCAGTCTGCACCGCGCTGCGGGGGCGGTGATGCCGGCCTCGTCCGGGTCAGGCGCGTCGGGGCTGCCCCGGTTCGCGTGCGACGACCGCGCGGGTCGGGCCGGCTGCGCCGGGTTGGGCGCGGCGACCGCGCGGCTCGGGCCGGCTGCGCTGGTCAGGCGCGTCCGCCGCCACCGTCGCGGCGGGGCGGCACCAGCTCGCCGGCGTCGATCCCCAGCACCTCGGGCAGCGCCGCGACGCCGGCCGGGGTCACCCGCACGCTGCGCCCGGTGCCGCGCGTCGTCCAGCCCAGTTCCGCGAAGCGGCGGCACAGCGCGGCGCCGAGCGCGCCGGCCAGGTGGGGACGGCGTTCCGTCCAGTCCAGGCAGTCCCGCACCAGGGGCCGCCGGCCGCCGCGCAGCGGCGCGACGCCGAGGTCGGCCAGCCAATCCCGGCCGGTCGGGGTGACCGCGAGACCGTCCGCGCCGTCGAGCAGACCGCGGGTCAGCAGGGCGTCGCGCAGCCGGACGCCGAGCCGTCCGGCGAGGTGGTCGTAGCAGGTCCGGGCGTGGACCAGGGCGGCGTCGGCGGTGGCCACACGCAGCGATCCGGCCGGGCGCGGCGCCGGCGACACGTGCCCGGCCAGGTCCTCGATCAGCTGCGCCACCGCCGGGCCCGCCAGCCGCAGGTAGCGGTGCCGTCCCTGGCGCTCCTCCACCAACAGGCCGCCCCGGACCAGCCGGGTGAGGTGTTCGCTGGCGGTCGAGGGGGCCACCCCGGCACCGCGCGCCAGCTCGCCGGCCGTCCACGCCCGCCCGTCGAGCAGGGCCAGGCAGATGCTTGCCCGGGTGTCGTCGGCGAGCAGGGCGGCCAGGTCGGCGAGGCGGCGGCCGTCGGTGGGCGCAGCGGTCATCCGCCGATGGTGCCACGGCGACGGTTCGGTGGGCACCGACCCGTGCCAACACCTTTACATCGTTGTATTCATCGTTGTAGAACTGGACGGAATGACGCACCGACCACCATTCACCCCAACCGAGGCAGGTCTGATGGGTCAACTCCGCCGCGGCGGCGCGCTCGCCGCCGTACTCGGTCTGCTCCTGGCGGCGGTCGCCTCCGCGCCCGCCACCGCCGGAGCCGACACCCCCGACCGCTACCGCAACCCGCTCTCCGCCGGGTTCGCCGACACCTTCGCCGACCCCGTCGTCGTCCGCGGCGACGACGGCTTCTGGTACGCCTACGGCACCACCGACCCGCTGCGCGAGGGCGAGAAGCGGTTCCACCGGGTGCCCACCGCCCGCTCCGCCGACCTGGTCGACTGGACCTACCTCGGCGACGCCTTCGGCCCCGACCAACGCCCGCCGTACGCCACGGCCGGCGCCGGCTTCTGGGCCCCCGACGTGCGCCGCGTCGGCGACCGGTGGGTCATGTACGTGACCGTCACCGACACCACCGTCTCCCCCGACGGCGGCGACTTCGCCGTCGGCGCGGCGACCGCCCCCAACCCGACCGGCCCCTGGACCTTCGCCGACCAGCCCGTGGTGGCGCCCCGTCCCGGCGGCGGCGGTGGCTGGCTCTGGACCATCGACCCGTCGCAGTTCACCGACGTCGACGGGAAGCACTACCTCTACTACGGCAGCTACTACGGCGGCATCTCGGTCACCGAGCTCTCCGCCGACGGGCTGCGCGCGGTCGGCGCGCCCACCCTGGTCGCCATCGACAACAAGTTCGAGGGCAGCTACGTGCTGCGCCACGACGGCTGGTACTACCTCTTCGCCTCCACCGCCAACTGCTGCGCCGGCCCGGCCACCGGCTACTCCGTCCAGGTGGGCCGCGCGACGAGCCCGCGCGGGCCGTTCGTCGACCGCGACGGCATCCCGCTGACCGCCTCCCGGGCCGGCGGCACGCCGGTGCTCACCCAGAACGGCAATCGCTGGATCGGCACCGGGCACAACGGGTTCCTCACCGACCTGTCCGGGCAGGACTGGATCGTCTACCACGCCATCGACCGGGCCGACCCGTACCTGGACGAGCCGTTCGGCATCAACGAGCGGCCGATGCTGATCGACCGCCTCGACTGGATCGACGGCTGGCCCCAGGTCAACGCCGGCGCCGGCCCGTCCGACGGCGACCGCCGGGCGCCGGTGACCACCGCCCGACTCGACGCCCGCTTCGACTCCCCGGCTCTGAGCGGCTGGACCGGCAGCGGCGCGTGGCGGGTCACCGACGGCCACCTCACCGGCACCGGCGCGCTGACCAGCCGCACGGTGACCGGCGGCGACCTGCACGCGGAGGCCGACCTGCGGCTCACCGGCGCGGCGGCGGCCGGACTGACCGTCGGCCGGGTCGAGGTACGCCTCGACGCCGCCGCCGGTCGGCTCGTCGCCCGGGAGGCGGGCGGCGCGACGGCGAGCGTGCCCCTGCCCGCCGCTCTCGACCCCGCCGACCCGCACAACCTCGCCGTCGAGGTGCGCGGCCGGCAGCTCGTCGCCGAGCTGAGCCCGGCCCGGCTCGGTGACCAGCTCGCCGTGGTGTCGCTGCGGCTGACCCGGCCGACGGTCGGCCGGCTCACCGTCACCGCGACCGGCGGCGCGGCGGAGTTCGACAACGTCAGCGTCGCCCGGCTGCACCGGCCCGCCCCACGGGCGGTGCCGGAGCCCCGCGTCGGCGGGGTGCTGCCGGCGTACTCCGACGAGTTCGCCGACGGCCTCGACCCGGCCTGGCGTTGGGTCCGCGAGGATCCGGCGGCGACCGTCTCCGGTGGCGCGCTGCGTTGGCCGGTGCAGGCGGCGGACCTGACCGGCACCGGCAACACCGCCGGGGTGCTGCTGCGCGACGCGCCGACCGGCGACTACGTGGTCGAGACGAAGGTGACCCTCGACCTGGGCGAGGAGACGGTCCGCAACTACCAGCAGGCCGGCCTGGTCGCGTACGTCGACGACGACCGGTTCGCCCGGCTGGCCCAGGTGGCGATCTGGAACACCCGTCAGGTCGAGTACGGCTACGAGCTGCCCTTCGCCGGCCAGCCCGTCTACGGCGGATACATCGTCGGCACCCCGGCCACCACCACCTGGCTGCGGCTGGCCCACCGGGTCGACCCGGCCACCGGCGAGCACGAGTTCCGGGCCGGCTCCAGCCGGGACGGGACGAGCTGGACGTGGGGCGGGGTGTGGACGTTCCCGGCGGACGCGACTCCACGGATCGGCCTGGTCGCGCACGGCGGCGCGGAGCCCCCGGTGACCGCCGTCTTCGACTACGTCCGCTTCCACGGATGAGTCCCCGGGCGGGTGCGCGCCGACGTCGCGCCGCACCCGCCCGGCCGGCCCTCCCCGGAGGCGGGCGCGCTTCGAGTCGGATTCGAGTCCGGTCTGGAATCCTGCATCGCGCCACAGCCGGTCCCGACTCGGCTAGAACGGAAGATGTCCACCGGCCCGTGGGCCCGGCCATCCGCGCCCGCGGCAGGCGTCGACCGGTGCCGTGATCCAGGGCGCGCCGACGCACCCGACCCGGCCGCCGCGACGGCTCGACATCCAGGACTCTCGAGGTGAACATGACGCAGGACTCCACCGGCACGATCCGGACGGCACCGACTCCCGACGAGGAACTCGTCGCGCTCCGGCGTGAGCTCCGGGCACTCACCGACCACCGCGAGATCTCCGAACTGGTGGCCCGGCTCGGCAGGTGGCTGGACGGCCGCTGCCTCGGCGACGCGGACGCGCTGTTCACGCCGGAAGCGGTCGCCGTGACGCCGGGCGGCACCGACGAGGGCCGTACCCGTCTGGTCGAGCAGGCGCAGCAGCACCACGCCCACTACCACCGACTCCAGCACTCGATGGCGCACCTGCTCGTCGAGCAGGACGGCGACCGGGCGTCGGGGCAGGCGAACCTGACCGCCGTCTTCGTCGAGAACGACCCGCCCGCCGTCCGGGTCCTCGCCGGCGACTACCGCTTCGGCTTCGTCCGCACCGCCGACGGCTGGCGGTTCTCCCGCCTCGAGATCCGACCCACGTGGATGTCGACCGCATCGCAGGTCGTGCTCATCCCCCAGCCCGCCGGGGCCTGACCGGTCAGGCCGCCTGGGCGACGGCAGGTACGGTGCCGTCGCCCGGGCGGCACGGCCGCCCCGCCCGGGCTGAGTGCGTCGACGGACGACCGGCACGTCGACGGCTCAGAAGAGCTGGTCGTGCTCGACCTTGCGGGAGCGCAGCAGCAGACCGCCGTCCTCGCCGCGCACGATCACGTCCCGGACGACGCAGCTCGGTGCGATGTCCGGCTTACCACCCGGGCGCGTCGTGATCACCAGCGCGTAGCAGGTCGAGCGGATGCTCCCGTCGTCCTGCGGTTCGAGGTCGATCATGTTGAACCAGTGCCGGCGCTGCACCGGGTCGTTCTCGAACCGCTTGTGGAACTCGTGCAGGTCGGCGGCGATGCCGGCCCGGGTCCGGGCGGGTTCTCGTCCGGGCGTGTGACCGAACTCCGCGTCCTCGGTGAACGTCTCGGCGTATGCCTCCAACTTGCGTTCGTCGAGCTGGCGCATCTGCCGCGCGTAGAACTGCTGGACCTCCGTGTACAGCTCGGTGAACGAGGTGGACGTCGGCATGGGTGACCTCCGGGATGGCTGGCCTGGACGGGGGCACCGGAGGGCGGGCCCCGGCGGCACCACGATGACCGTCCGGACTCGAATCCGGCTCGAAGGCCGGACGCGCAGTCCCCGGCCCGGCCGCGAAACCCGGCTCTCCAGGCACCCTCGACCGGTGTTCGAGGACGGACGGTGATCCTCGGCGGCGTCACAGTCGGCCGTGCGGTGAAGGGAAGCCAATGTCGGAGCAGAGCCAGCGAGTGGCAATCGTGTCTGGGGCCACCAGCGGAATTGGGCTGGCGGTCGCCCGGTCGATCGCTCGCAGCGGGGCACACGTCTACATCTGTTCCCGCCGTGAGTCGGCGGTCGCGGACACCGTCAAGAGCCTCCAGTCGGAGGGGCTCGACGTCGACGGCCGTAGCTGCGACGTGCGGTCCGCGGAGGACGTCACGCGGTTCGTGGGCGCGGCGGTGGAGCGGTACGGGCCGATCGACGTCCTGGTCAACAACGCCGGACGCCCGGGCGGCGGCGCCACTGCCGAGATCGACGACGAGCTCTGGTTCGACGTCATCAACACCAACCTCAACAGCGTGTTCCTGATGACCAAGCAGGTCCTCACCACCGGCGGCATGTTGGCGCGGGGCCGGGGTCGCGTCATCAACATCGCCTCCACCGGCGGCAAGCAGGGTGTGGTCCACGCCGCCCCCTACTCGGCCTCGAAGCACGGCGTGGTGGGTTTCAGCAAGGCCCTCGGCCTGGAGCTGGCGAAGACCGGCATCACCGTGAACGCGGTGTGCCCCGGGTTCGTGGAGACCCCCATGGCCGAACGGGTGCGGGAGCACTACGCGGACATCTGGGGCGTCGACGAGGCCGAGACCCACGCCCGGATCACCGGACGGGTCCCGATCGGCCGCTACGTCGAGGTGGAGGAGGTCGCCGCAATGGTGTCGTACCTGATGAGCGACGGCGCCGCCGCGGTGACCGCGCAGGCGATGAACGTCTGCGGCGGGCTCGGCAACTACTGACAGGTCACGGGACACCGGCCGGACACGGATCGAGCAGCCGGACCCGGCACGGTTTCGAGGAGAGGCACCGTCATGACGAGTGACACCACCCGGGCGCCGCACCGGCCACCGGAAGAGACGCCCGACGACCACGACCCCCGGGCGATGCGGGACATCCAGGCCGCGCTGGAACTGGTCCGCAGCAGCACACTGGAACTGCTGACGGGTTTCGGCCGTACCCCGAGCGCCCTGCGCGTGCGAGCCGGCGGCGTGACGGTCGAGGCCGAATGGCCGGTGGAACCGGCGACCGCCCACGCCGCCACCAACGCTCCCGTGGCCGTGGCGGTGGCGGCTGGCAGTGGCTCCACACCCCTCGCCGTCGAGCCGGACGGCCACCAGGTCCGCTCACCGGCGGTCGGGATCCTGTTCCACGCGCCGTCACCCGGCGCCCCGCCGTTCGTCTCGGTGGGCGACACGGTGGCCCCGGGCCAGCAGCTGGCGATCGTGGAGGTGATGAAGCTGATGATCCCGGTCGAGTCCACGGTGCACGGCACAGTCAGCGCGGTGCTGCACGACAACGGCGAGCCGGTGGAGTACGACGACCCGCTCTTCCTCATCAACGTCACCGAGGGCTCCTGACCGGCCCGCTCCGCCCGGTCGTCGCCATCGCGGACGACCGGGCGGGGCCGGCTGGTCACCGGGAGGCCAGTCCGGCGAGCCGGCTGTCCTCCCCCTGCAGGACGGTCAGCTGCAAGCGTTGCACCTGGACGGTCGGCTCGACCCCGAGCTCACGGGCAAGGATGCCGCGCAGGTTCTGATATGCCTGCAACGCCTCCGCCCGGCGGCCCGACTCGTAGAGCACTTCGATCAACTGAGCGTGGAAGGACTCGTTGAGCGGATGGGCGGCGACGAGGGCACGCAGTTCCGCCACGAGCTCCAGATGGCGGCCGAGCCGGCGCTCCGCGGTGATCCGCAGGTGGGTCGCCTGGAGTCGCACCTCGTCGAGGTGGGCGATGTGCGCGGCCAGCACCTCCCCGACCGCCAGACCGGCGAACGCCGGACCCCGCCAGAGGTCGAGTGCCGTGCGGAGTTCACGCAGCGCCGCCTCCGGCTCGTCGTCAACCAACAATTCACGCGCCCGTTGCACGAGTCGTTCGAAGACATTCACGTCCACGTCCTGCGCCGCGATCCGCATGGCATAACCGGGCGCCCTGGTCGACACCAGGTCCTGACCGAGCGGTGACAACTCGCGCGCCAACATCCGCCGGCCGTGGTAGATGTACGTCTGAAGGGTCGTGACCGCGCTGCGCGGCGGCTTCTCGCCCCACAATTCCCTAATGAGGGTGTCGACCGCCACCGCATCGGGGCACCGGGCGATCAGCAACGCCAGCACCTGCCCGGTCTTCGACGGGCTCACATCGATCGACCTGTCGTCATCCGTGATGATTTCCAGTGGGCCCAGAACGTTGAACCTCATAGGTACTCCCCCGTCGCTCACGGTGCTTCTGCCGTCGCTCTCGATAGACCGGAAGAACAGCCGGAAAGCGGTCTGATCCGCACCGCCCCCACGCCGGTGAGAAGTCGGGACGTGCGGCCGATCCCCCTTGTCACGGCCATGGCCACCCCCTCGGACCAGCAAAGTGGAGGTCCCTCCACTTCCCGCTACTGGGCGCCAGTTTACACATGCTCGCCACTCCTCAGGACCATCTGTTTCCCGATCACCGAGGGCCCGGCAGGGGACTGTTTCCGCAGGAAGAGGCGCGATTTCTCGGCCCCGGGCGGGGTGATTGCCTAACTGTGACGAAGCGCACTGTCACATCGATGTCTGTATCCATCAGATATCGCGTCCCGACATACGTAAAGAAGGGGAGGATTCGGACACCGGAATTCGCTTTCATCGTCAGCTATTCACCAGATCAACGAAGTGGTGACGGAAAGCCAACAGGACTCCCCCATTCGGGTGATCACATTGAACCTTCCGACGCTGTTTCGGAATTGACGTCGCGAATACCGTATTGATTGCGGCTCAGTGTTCCGACAGCACCCGATGCACACGGGACCGGGCGAGCATCCACGGGGGTGGAATTCGGCACTCGTTCTCGACCCGATCCGGGTCGACGGGCCGAAATCACGCGCGAACTCAGCGCCTCTTCCCGAACGGTCCGCCCGTCGCGATCTTCCGGTCCCGCCGGACACGTCCGCGCACCCGAGAATGCGAATGGGAAGGAACGGCATGGCACACATCAGCAGGAGAAGCCTGCTCAGCGGGACCGCCGCGGTCGCGGGTACCGCCGTGGCGGGTATGGCCACGGGAGCACCCGCGCAGGCCGCCACGACCACCACGACGCCCGCGCTGACGGTCACCCCGGGCGACCCGCGCTACCCCGACCTCGTCGTCGGCAACAACCAGCGGTGGGTCGCGACGCCCGACGCCGTACGGCTGGTCACCTCGTCGGCCCAGGTGCTGCAGGCGGTGCAGGAGGCGGTCGACGCCGGCAAGCGGGTCTCCGTGCGCAGCGGCGGGCACTGCTACGCGGACTTCGTCTACCACTCCGCCAGCAAGGTCGTCATCGACATGTCGGCGATGAACCGGATCTCCTACGACCAGAACCGCCAGGCCTTCGCGGTGGAGCCCGGGGCCCTGCTCATCGCCGTGTACGAGACGCTGCAGAAGGGCTGGAACGTCACCCTGCCCGCCGGCGTCTGCCCGACCGTGGGCATCGGCGGCCACGCCACCGGCGGCGGCTACGGACTGCTCTCCCGCAGCCACGGGGTGGTCGCCGACCACATCGAGGCGGTCGAGATGGTCGTCGTCGACGCGAACCGCATCGCCCGGCTCGTGGTCGCCTCCCGCGCCTCCACCGACCCGAACCGGGACCTGTGGTGGGCGTGCGCGGGCGGCGGAGGCGGCAACTTCGGCATCATCACCCGCTACTGGTTCCGCTCGCCGAACGCCTCCGGCACCATCCCCGGTCAGCAGCTGCCCCGTCCGCCGCGCGAGGTGCTCGTCAGCAACGTGCCGGTGCCCTGGGTGGCCCTCGACCAGGCCAGGTTCACCACCCTCGTGCGCAACTTCGGCACCTGGTACGCGCAGAACAGCGGCGCCACCTCCCCGTACACCGCGCTGTCCGGGGTGGCGTTCATCCCGCACCGGTCCGCCGGGGGCATGGGGCTGCTGACCCAGATCGACGCGGCCGTGCCCGACGCCGAGAAGCTGCTCGCCGACTACCTCGCCGCCGTCACCCGGGACACCGGCATCACCGCCCCGTACCCGCCCCGGCGGCTGCGGTGGCTGGCGGCCACCCGGCTCATCGGCACCAGCAACCCGGCCACCATGCTGGACCCGACGATGCGCAGCGCGGTGAAGTCGGCGTACCTGCGCCGCAGCTTCACCGACACCCAGATCGCAGCCCTCTGGCGGAACCTGACCCGCCAGGACTACGCGAACCCCAACGCGACCCTCCAGCTCACCGGGGTCGCCGGCGGCAAGGTCAACACGGTGCCCACCACCGCCACCGCGTACCCGCACCGCAACTCGGCGTTCCTGGCCCTCTACGAGAACTTCTGGATCAACCCGGCGGAGGACGCCCAGCACGTGGGCTGGCTCCGCGACATCTACGGCCAGACGTTCGCCGCCACCGGCGGTTACCCGGTGCCGAACGACCAGACCGACGGTTGCTACATCAACTCGCCGGACATGGATATCCGCGACCCCGAGATCAACCGCTCCGGCGTACCGTGGTCGACCCTCTACTACAAGGAGAACTACCCCCGGTTGCAGCAGGTGAAGGCCCGCTGGGATCCGACGAACTTCTTCCGGCACTCGCAGTCGATCACGCTGCCCTGACGCGATCGGCGCCGGCCCCGAGCGGGGCCGGCGCCGAGAGCCGCGCCACGAGACGGCGGCGCCGGACCGGGTCCGGCGCCGCCGTTACCGTCGGTCCGTCAGCTGGTCGACAAGGGCCGTGGTGTGCGTGGCGGTCCGGAACCGGGGATCGTCGAGCACCTGACGCAGGAAGTCCACCGTGGTGTGCACGCGGGGCCCGGAGATGCGGAACTCGGCCAGGGACCGCAGCATGCGCGCGATGGCCTCGTCGCGGCGGGGTGCCCAGACCACCAGCTTGGCCAGGAGCGAGTCGTAGTTCGGCGGCACCTCGTAGCCGGCGTGCACATGGGAATCGACCCGGACGAACGGGCCGCCGGGTGGCACGAACTCCGTCACCAGGCCGGGCGCCGGGGCGAAGTCCCGCGCCGGGTCCTCCGCGTTGATCCGGCACTCGATCGCCACCCCGCGGGGCCGGACGTCGTCCTGCGTGAACGCGAGCGGCTCACCCGCGGCGATCTTGATCTGCTCCCGCACCAGGTCGATGCCGGTCACCATCTCCGTCACCGGGTGCTCCACCTGGATGCGGCAGTTGACCTCCATGAAGTAGTAGCTGCCGTCGGGGTCGACCAGGAACTCGAAGGTGCCGGCGCCGACGTAACCGGCCGCGAGCGCGCCGTCGACGGCGGACCTTCCCATCCGCTCGGTGAGGTCGACGGGCAGCTCCGGCGCCGGCGTCTCCTCCACCAGTTTCTGGTGGCGTCGCTGCACGGTGCAGTCCCGCTCCCCCAGGTGCACGGCGTGACCGTACCGGTCGCAGAGCACCTGGATCTCCACGTGCCGGGCGTCGCGGAGGTACTTCTCGACATACACCCGGCCGTCGCCGAAGAGCATCTGAGCCGTGGCCTGGGTCCTGCGGTACTCGTCGAGGAAGCTGTCCCGGTCGTGGACGACCTGCATGCCGCGGCCGCCACCGCCCGCGGCGGCCTTGACGATGACGGGGAATCCGATCGTCGCCGCCAGTTCCTCGGCCGCCTCGGGGCTCAGCGGGTGGACGCTCCCCGGCAGCAGCGGCAGGCCGGCGCGGGTCATCAGGGCCCGGGCCGAGGTCTTGTCGCCTAGCTCCGCCATCACGGAGGCGGGCGGACCGATCAGAGTGACGCCGAGCGATTCGCACGCGTCGGCGAAGTCCGGTGACTCGGAGAGGAACCCGTACCCGGGATGGATGGCGTCGGCGCCCGACTGCTCGGCGGCCTGGAGCACGGCGGCCGCGTTCAGGTAGCTGCGGGTGGGCGGCGCCGGACCGATCTGCACCGCCTGGTCGGCGAGCTGGACGACGGCCGAGTCACGGTCCCGGGTGGAGTGCACGGCGACCGTCGGGATCCCGAGCTCCCGGCAGCAACGGGCGATCCGCAGGGCGATCTCGCCCCGGTTGGCGATCAGGATCTTCTTGAACATGCTCAATGCACCTCTCCGCTGATCGTCAACAGCTCCGCCTCCACGGTCACGGCCGATCCGAACTGGCGGAAGCGGGCCCGCCGATCGGCGCCGAGCTGGTCGGGGGCGAGCGCGCCCAGCTCGTGCAGGCTCGCCCGCACGGCTGCGCCGAGCAGCTCGGCCGCACGCAGCGGGTCCGCCCCCGTGCCGCCCTCCGGCTCGACCAGTACGCCGTCGACCACACCGAGGCGCAGCAGCTCCCGGGCGTCCAGCCCGAGCGCCGCAGCGGCACGCGGGGCCGCGGCGGGGTCCTTCCAGACAATCGCGGCGCAGCCCTCCGGGCTGATCACCGAGTAGACGCTGCTCGAGAACATCAGCACCCGGTTGGCCACCGCGAGGCCGAGCGCGCCACCGCTGCCACCCTCCCCGATGATCACCGTCACCACCGGCACCGACAGGAAGGCCATCAGGCGCAGGTTCTCGGCGATCGCCACCGCCTGGCCCTGCTCCTCGGCGTCCACTCCCGGATAGGCGCCGGGGGTGTCCACGAGCGTGACGATCGGCAGGTCCAGCTTCTCGGCCAGACGCATCAGCCGGGCCGCCTTCCGGTAGCCGGCCGGCACCGGCATGCCGAAGTTGCGGCGCATCAGCTCGGCCGGGTCGTGCCCCTTCTGCTGGCCGAGCACCAGCACCGGCCGGCCGTCCAGCCACGCCGTTCCACCCACCACCGCTGGACAGTCGCCGGAGATCCGGTCCCCGTGCAGCTCCTGGAAGTCGGTGAAGGCGAGGGACAGGTAGTCCAGCGTCGTCGGCCGGGTGAGGTCCCGCGCCTGGGAGACGTGCCGCCACGGATCCGGCTCGGGCAGCGCACGGTGGTCACGGACGACCGGGTCCGCCGGCGCGGGGCCGCCGGAGCGTACGCCGGTGAAGGTGGCCGCGCGCAGCAGCCGGCCCAGTTCCTGGCGCAGTCGCCCCCGCTCGACGATCATGTCGATCATCCCGCGGGCCAGCAGGAACTCGGCCGTCTGGAACCCCTCGGGCAGGACCTGGCGGATGGTCTGCTCGATGACCCGGCGACCGGCGAAGCCCAGCCGGGCCCCCGGCTCGGCGACGATCACGTCGGCGAGCGTCGCGAAGGAGGCGGCCACCCCGCCGTACGTCGGGTCGGTGATCACCGAGACGGTCAGCACACCGGCCCGGTCCAGGGCGCCCAGCGCGGCGCTGGTCTTGGCCATCTGCATGAGCGACAGCGCCCCCTCCTGCATCCGCGCGCCGCCCGAGGCCGTCACGATGATCAGCGGCGTGTGCTCGGCCAGCGCCGTCTCGGCGGCGATGGTGATCAGCTCGCCGACGGCGCTGCCGAGGCTGCCGCCGAGGAAGCGGAAGTCCATCACCGCCATGATCGCCGGGACACCCTGCACCGTGGCCCGGGCGCAGAGCACCGCCTCGTTCAGTCCGGTACGGGCGCGGGCGTCGGCGAGCCGGTCGGCGTAGGGCACCCGGTCGACGAAGCGCAGCGGGTCACTGCTGGTCACCGTGACGGCCAGCGGCTCGTAGCGCCCCTCGTCGGCCAGCATCCCGAGCCGCTGCTCGGCGGTGAGCGGCAGGTGCAGGCCGCATTCGGGGCAGACCCGGTGGTTGCGGATCAGGCGCTTGCCGTAGACCGGGGTACGGCAACCCCGGCACAGCAGCCAGTCGGTGTCGGTGGAAACAGCTGTGGTGCGGGACATGGGTTCTCCTCGCGACGGAAGCCGATCGGCGGGCGCAGGGCTCAGATCTTGAACACCTGGTCCGCGTAGGCGCTGGCGGCGGGCGGAAACTGCAGCGCCACGTGACTGCTGGCGGTGTTGACGTCACGCCAGGCGCGCTGCATCGGGCTGCTGGTCGCGTGCCCGGACGTGCCGGCCGCCCGGAACAGCCGGTTGACCGCCTCGACGAGCAGGTCCATGGCGAGCGAGCAGTCCCGCAGGTTGCGGCTGGTCTCCAGCGGGGTGATGCCGGCGCCCTGGTCGGCGGCGGCGGCCGCCCGTTCCAGCAGCAGTTCCGCGGCGTCGATCTCGCCGGCGGTCCGGGCGAGGGTGACGTCCTGCTCGACGCGCCGGGGCGGCGCCGGGGCGGGCCCGGCGGCGGCGGAGCGGATCTTCTCGGCGACGTGTCCGGTCCAGGCCCGTTCCATCCCGCGCGCCGCGCCGAGCACGGGGGCGACGAACGACAGCCCGTTGACCGCCGGCAGCGGCACCACGTGACAGGGCTCGGTGGAGGCGGCCGCGGCGCCGGTGAACAGGTGCGCGCGGTCGAAGGACCTGGCGTCCGGGACGAGGACGTCCCGCACGACGACGGTGTTGCTCCCGGTCGCGGCCATCCCCACGTTGAACCAGGTGTCGGTGACTTCGTAGGCGGCGCGCGGCACGGCGAACACCCGCGCCGCCGGCGGGCCGTCGGAGGGGACCTGGCCGCAGAGCAGCGCCCAGTCCGCGAAACCCACGGCACTGATGTAGGCCCACCGCCCGGAGAGCCGCCAACCACCGGAGACCGGCTCGGCACGGCCGGTCGGGCTCAGCGACCCCACCACCACCGCGTCGGGACCGTCCGCCCACAACTCCGCCTGGCCCTCGGCCGGGAGCAGCCCGGCCATCCGGCCCAGGTTCGCCACCAGGGAGGCGCACCAGGCCGTCGCCGTGCAGGCCTCGCCGATCCGGACGACGGCGCGGGTCAGGTCGGTGAAGGTGCCGGCGTTGCCGCCGTGTCGGGTCGGCGCGAAGTGACGCGCGAAGCCGGCGTCGATCAGGGCGTGCACGACGTCCGGGTCGAGCCGGCGGTCGGCCTCGGACGCGGCGGCGCAGCGCGCCGCCACCGCGGCGAGGTCCGCCACCGCGGTGGGCGTGAGACGCGTGGCCGGTGAACTCTGCTCGCGCATGGTGGATGCCTCCTCGGTCCGGGCGGGACATCCGACGGCGCGGTCGGCGGGGGCGGTTGGTCCCGCCGCCGTGCCGTGTCCCGCTGGTGACCATCGCCGGGGCCGGTCGAAGACGACTCGACCCCGGCTGGAGCACCGACTACAGGCCCAGCCCCAGAAGGTCGTCGAGGCCGGCCTTTATCGCGTCGACCGCGAACCCGCGCTCCCGCCGCTGGAAGGTCAGGAACGTGGCGGAGAGGGGGGCCAGCAGCGCCGCGGCCACGAAGTGGGCGTCCACCCCGGGCCGGGCGAGGCCGAGCAGCGTGACCAGGTGGATGTGGTAGATGGTGTACGGGCCACTGGTGAACCGGGCCGTCGGCGAGCTGGTTTCAGCGGCGACCAGCAGTTCCCGCTGTGCCTCGACCCGGTCGACGAGCGCGTGCAGGAACGCGCGGACGCGCTCGGCGGGCGGGCCGCCGGGGCCCAGCGGCGGCGGGCCCTGCATGAAGGCGGACTGGAACTGCCGCTCCTCCTCGTCCAGCAGGGCGAAGATCAGCCCGGCCCGGTCACCGAACCGGCGGTAGACCGTGCCCACGCCCACCCCGGCCACCCGGGCCACCTCGTCGAGCGACAGGGCGGGGATGCCGGCCCGGGACACGATCCCCGCCGCCGCCGTCAGGATCTTGCGCCGGTTCCTCGCGGCGTCGGCGCGCTCGACCGGTCGACCGGCGATCGGCAGGCTGAGCGCCACGGGTGTCCGCTCGGCCGGAGGTTGCTCGGCCACCTTGGCCCCCTCCCTCGGTCGGCGCCGACCGGTGCCACCCGGGGCGCGGGTTGCTCCATTGTGCCGGTGCTGGGGGGAAACCACCCGCAGGACCCGACCACGGCCGATCGGAGGACGTCCGATCGGGCGACGGACCGGACGACAGGACGAGGGTCGTTGCACGGACGCGCCACGACGGTTACTCTCGGCACAAACGGAGGGGGTTCCGCTTAGCTTCGCGTGCTCCCCGCCGTCCTCTCCCCTCGCGTCGACAGCGGAAGGACGCCCATGACCACGAAGGTCGCCGTCATCTACTACTCCTCCACCGGCAACGTGCACGCCCTCGCGCAGGCCCTCGCCGAGGGCGCCGTCAAGGCCGGTGCGGAGGTACGCCTCCGTCGGGTCCCGGAGCTGGCCCCGGACGCCGCGATCGACAGCAACCCGGCGTGGCGGGCACACCTCACCGCCACCGCCGACGTCGAGGTCGCCACCCACGACGACCTGCGCTGGGCGGACGCCTACGCCTTCGGCACCCCGACCCGTTACGGCAACGTCTCCGCGCAGCTCAAGCAGTTCCTCGACGGCACCGGTCAGCTCTGGGCCGCCGGTGAACTGTCCGGGAAGGCCGCGACGGCCTTCACCAGCGCGGGCAACATGCAGGGCGGCAACGAGTCGACCCTGCTCGCGCTCTACAACACGATGTACCACTGGGGCTGCCTGATCGTCCCGCCCGGCTACACCGACCCGAGCGTCTACGCCGCCCACGGCAACCCGTACGGCACGGGCCACGCCGGCGGCGGCGGCCTGCCGGGCGAGCAGGTGCTCGCCGCCGCCAACTACCAGGGGCACCGGCTGGCCACGGTCGGCGCCCGGCTGCTCGGCTCCGCCGTCTGACCCCGCCGCCCGCACGTCGCACGGATCACCGTCGACGGACCCCCCGGCATGAGGGAGCACCCATGACAGACGTGGCACCGGCCCGGTCCATCGCGGAGGTTCCGCCTGGCCGCCTCTTCCACGACGAGTTCCACGACGGATTCCGCACCACCGGGCCGGACGCGCGGTGGTTCCACACCACCGCCGGCCCGCACGTCGCCGACGACGGCACGGTGCACACCTCGGCCGAGGGGCTGCGGGTGGTCTCCGGAGGGCCCGACGGGCGCCCGGTCTTCACCCGCACCGTCGCCCAGGACACCACGCCGGGCGCGGTCCCCGGCGTCCTCGACCACGTCAAGTGGCTCGTCTACACGACCCACCGGACGGCGGACGGCACCCCGGGCTTCGAGGTACCGGCCGGACAGGTCCTCACCGGCACGGCCGTGGTGTCCGGACGCACCCACGGCACCACCGGGCACCCCTTCGGTGACCAGGTCACCGACCCGGAGGACGACCTCCGGCTCGCCTCGACCGGGATCAACGCCGTCGATCCGGAGACGTACGTCATCTTCGACTTCCTGCTGACCAACCGGCGGGTGTACGCCTTCTACGAACGCCTCCCGTTCGCCCGCGCCGAGCTGGGCCGCTACGCGGCGTTCTCGTACGGCGTGCCGGTGGCCGACCGGTCACCGGAGGACGAGCACGAGCTCGTCCTCTCGTACGACCGGGACGCGGGCGTCGCCCGCTGGCTCCTCGACGGGCGGGAGGTGTTCCGGGTCGACCGGATCGGTCACCACCTGCCCGGCCGGGAGCACCTGATGCTCGACCACGGCGGCACCGAGGCCCTGGTCGTGCCCCGTCAGCTGAACTTCGGCATGGGGATGCTCACCCTGCTCGACGGCGCCCTGCCCGGGCGCTCCCCCGTCGGCCTGGTCCGGCTGGTGGGTGACCCCGGCTTCTACGTCGATCCGGTGGCCGGCGAGCCGACCCCCCAGCGCTTCGTCGACGAGGCGAGCCGCCCGGGCAGTCGGCTCTTCGGTCAGGGGGCGGAGCTGTCGGTCCGTCGTTACACGGTGCAGCGCGGTCCGGCTCGATGACCGGGGCCGACACCGCCTCCCGGCCCGCGACGCCGGTCCCGGTGGGGAGGTTGGCGGGCGTGTGGCATCTCGTCTCCTACTTCGACCTGGACGACGAGGGACGCCGGTCGCCGGGCCCGCTGGGCGCGGCGCCGGCCGGTGTCCTCTTCTACACCGCTGACGGGCACATGTCGGTCAGCATGATGCGCACCGACCGTCGCCCCGCCGGTCCCCCGTCCGCGGTGGCCGGGCGGGACGAGACGTTCATGGGGTACGCCGGCAGCTGGCGGCTGGTGGGCGGCGAGATCCGCCACACCGTCCTGGTCAGCGCCCACCCGCACATGGTCGGCACCGAGCTCGTCCGCGAGGCGGCCCTGGAGGGCGAACTGCTCGTCCTGCACGGCACGTCGCTGATCTCGGGACGCGCGCAGCGACGCGTACTCACCTGGCGGCGCGCCGCGCCGCCGCACCCGCCCGCCCCGCCGGTGCGGGCGACAACCACCGGTGCCACCGGCACCTCGGAAGGAAGCCGATCGACATGAAGGCCCTCATCGCACAGTCCTACGGACCCGTCGACCAGCTCGTGGTCGCCGAGCTGCCGAAGCCCGACCCCGCACCGGGCCAGATCCTGATCCGGTTGCGGGCGGCGGCGCTCAACCCGCTCGACGTCAAGCTCGCCACCGGCGCCATGAAGGAATTCATGCCGGTCCAGCACCCGTTCGTGCTCGGCCTGGACGCGGCCGGGACCGTCGAGGCGGTCGGCGACGGGGTGACCCGTTTCCGCCCCGGCGACGAGGTGGTCGCCTTCACCCACCCGGTCGGCGGCGCCGTCGCGGAGTACGCGCTGGCGCTGGACGGGCCCGAGGTGGTGGCCCGACCGCAGGCGCTCAGCCCGGTCGCCGCCGCGGCGCTGCCGGTCGCCGCGATGACCGCGGCGAACATCCTCGAACTGGCCGATCCGGCACCGGATTCCACGATGCTCGTCGTCGGCGCCACCGGCGGGGTGGGTTCGTTCGTCGTGCAGCTCGCCGCGCAGGCCGGCGTCCGGGTGCTGGCCACCGCCCGGCCGGACGAGGTCGACTACGTCCGCGGTCTCGGCGCCGCGGAGGCGATCGACTACACCGCCGCGGACACCGTGGAGGAGACCCTCCGGGCGCAGCCCGGCGGGGTGGACGTCGTGGTCGACCTGATCAACGCCGGGCCGGGGCTCGCCGCCACGGCGGCGGCGGCCCGGCCGGGTGGGCGCCTGGTGTCGCCGGCCGGCGGCCCGCCCGCCTTCGAGCGGGACGTCACGGCCGTCTACGCGCACATCGAGGCGAGCGAGGGGCTGCTGCAGCGCCTCGTCGGCCGGGCGGCCGACGGCGGGCTCGCGGTGGAGGTCGGCGCGACCTACCCGTTCACCGAGGCGCAGCAGGCGGTGGCCGACTTCGTCGGCAAGCACACCCGGGGCAAGGTCGTCGTCACCTTCTGAGCGACCACGCACCCCACGCCGTCCACCGGCCCCACCCGGGTGCCGGTGGACGGCACTTCCGGAACCGACCCGAGAGGCGGTAGGACGTGTACGCCTTCGATCCCGAGCTGGCCGAGCCGGCCAGCCGGTTGCCGAGAGTCGACTACGCCGACCTCGGGACGGCGCGGGCGGCCGCCCGCGCCATCGCGGCCCACCAGCAGCCGTACCTGCCGGCGGCGCCGGTGCGGGTCACGGACACCCTGGCGCCCGGTCCCCCGGGCGCCCCCGACGTGCCCGTACGGCTCTACCGCCCCGCCGTCGCCGGGCCGGTCCCGGCGCTGCTCTACCTGCACTGGGGCGGCTTCGTCATCGGTGGCGTGGACGGCGTGCACCACACCTGTGTCCGGATCGCCGACCAGGTGGGGGCGCTCGTCGTCTCGGTCGACTACCGGCTGGCCCCGGAACACCCGTTCCCGGCCGCGCTGGACGACTGTCACGCGGTACTGGAGTGGGTGGCCAAGGAGGCCACCGAGCTGGGTGTCGACGCCGACCGGATCGGCGTCGGCGGGGAGAGCGCCGGCGGCGGCCTCGCCGCCGCGCTCTGCCTGGCCGTACGCGACCGTGGCGGCCCGGCCCTGCGGCACCAGTGCCTGCTCTTCCCCGCCCTGGACGACCGGCTCGACACCGTGTCGGCGCGGGCCTTCACCGACACCCCGATGTGGGACCGGGCCAATGCCCTGGTGAGCTGGGGTCACTACCTGCGCGGGCGGGCCGGCGCGGCCGACGTGCCGGCGCTGGCCGCGCCCGCCCGAGCCACCGACCTGTCCGAACTTCCCCCGGCCTTCGTGGTGGCCTGCGAGTTCGACCCGCTGCGCGACGAGGCGATCGACTACGCGCACCGGCTCATCCAGGCGGGGGTCCGCACGGAGCTTCGTTACTACCCCGGCACCTTCCACGCCTCGATCGCGGTCGCCGAGGCCGCCGTCTCCCGGCGGATCCTCGCCGACCAGGTGGCCGCCCTCCGTGCGGGCCTGGCCGCCTGACCGCGACGCCCGGTCGGTCGTCCGGGCTTCCACCCCTCCCTCGGTCCCACCGGTCGCGCGCCGACCGGGGTTAGGAGCACATCCGTGACCACCGTGTCCAACGCCGGCGTCCAGATTGTCGGCGAGGAGCCGTACCGGATCGTCTGGGACGACTTCCGGGACGGGTTCCACTGCACCGGGCCGGACGCCCGGTGGAGCCTCTACGGTTTCGGCCCGCACGTCGGCGACGACGCGGAGGTCACCACCTCCGCCGACGGCCTGCGGGCGGTTTCCTCCGGCGTGCACCCGACCACCGCGGAGCCGGCCTTCGTCCGCACCCTCGGGCAGGAGGCGCAGCACGGGCCGGTGGTGCCCGGCGCGCTGGACCATGTCAAGTGGCTGGCCTACCAGCAGCACCTGGCCGGTACGGGCGTGCCGGGCTTCGACGCCGCACCGGGGCGGGTGCTGTCGTTCGAGACGTGGCTCTCGGGGCGCACCTACGGCACGTCCGGCCACCCCTTTGGTGACCAGGTCACGGACCCCGAGGACGACCTGCGGCTGGCCTCCGTCGCGATGCCGGTCCTCGACCACGAGACCGCGATGGTCTTCGACTTCTTCCTCACCAACAAGCGGGTGTACGTGTTCTACGAGCGCCTGCCGCACGCGCGCGGTCAGCTCGGCGACTACGCCGCCTTCCTGCACACCGTGCCGGTGGCCGACCGGACCGTCGACGACGAGCACCACGCGGTGATCTCCTACGACCGGGCGGCCGGCACGGTGCGCTGGTTCCTCGACGGGGCGGAGGTCTTCTCCGTGGACCGCATCGGCCATCCCCTGCCGTCCCGCGAGCACCTGATGCTCGACCACGGCGGCGAACCGACAACCGTCGCCCCCCGGCAGCTCGCCGGAGGGATGGGCATGTTCACCATCCTCGACGGCGCGCTCCCGGGTCGCAGCGCCAGCGGACTGGTCCGACTCACCACCGCGGACGCCCACTACTTCGACCCGGTCGCCGGCGCGCCGCGTCCGCAGGCGTTCGTCGACGGGCGCAGCCTGCCCGGCAGCCGGCTGTTCGGCCAGGGCGCCGAACTGCGGCTGCGCCGCTACGTGATCTCCAGCCAGCCGTCACGACCGTGACGGTCACCGGAACCGAAGGGAAGACCCTGATGCAGAGCAGGACGCTCGGCGAGCGCCTCGTCACCTCCGCGCTCGGCCTCGGCTGCATGGGCATGAGCGAGTTCTACGGCGGCCGCGACGACGCCGAGTCGGTCGCCACCATCCGCCGGGCCCTGGACCTCGGCGTGACCATGCTGGACACCTCCGACATGTACGGACCGTTCACCAACGAGGAGCTGCTCGGGAAGGCCATCGCCGGGCGGCGGGACGAGGTGGTGGTGGCCACCAAGTTCGGGGTGGAGCGCCGCCCGGACGACGGCTACTTCGGGCTGAACAGCCGCCCCGAGTACGTGCGGCGGGCCTGCGACGCGTCGCTGCGCCGGCTGGGGGTCGACCACATCGACCTGTACTACCAGCACCGGGTGGACCCGACGGTGCCGGTCGAGGAGACCTGGGGGGCGCTGGCCGAGCTGGTGGCGGCGGGCAAGGTGCGGCACCTCGGAATCTCGGAGGCGCCGGCCGACGTGGTGCGCCGCGCCCACGCCGTGCACCCCGTCACCGCGGGCCAGTACGAGTACTCGCTGTTCAGCCGGGAGCCGGAGGCGGACCTGCTGCCGACGCTGCGAAAGTTGAACATCGGTCTGGTCGCGTACAGCCCGCTGGGCCGGGGCATGCTGACCGGGTCGATCGCGAGCCTCGACCAGCTCGAGCAGGACGACTACCGGCGCGGGACCCCGCGCTTCCAGGGCGACAACCTCGACCACAACCTCGCCCTGGTGGGCCGGGTGCGACAGCTGGCCGCCGAGCGGGAGGTGACCCCGGGTCAGCTCGCGCTGGCCTGGGTGCTGGCGCAGGGGCCGGACGTCGTGCCGATCCCGGGCACCAAGCGCCGCCGGTACCTGGAGGAGAACGTCGCCGCCCTGGGCGTCCGGCTCTCCCCCGCCGACCTCGCCGCGATCGACGCGTCGGCCCCGCCCGGCGCCGCCGCCGGCGAGCGTTACCCGTCCCGCCCGCCGGTCGGTCACCGCTGACCCCGCGGCGGCGGCCGACCGGCCGCCGCCGCGCCGGGGCGGTCAGCGGATCAGGTACTCCGACGGGTCGAACCGGCGGGTGCGACGCCAGTACTCCTGGGCCGGGAAGGGCCAGTTCTGGGCGGAGCGGCCGGCCCGGTTGACGAACCAGCTGCTCACCTTCGACCAGCCCCAGGCCCGCAGCGCGTTGGCTTCGTCGACCCAGGCGTTGTGCCGCTCGAAGACCTCCGGCCGGACCTCCACGGCGCGGTGTCCGCCGGCGAGCAGCTGACGGACCGCGTCGACCAGGTAGGTCACGCCGCACTCGGAGAAGTAGATGATGCTGCCGCCCTGCCCCGACAGGTTGGTGTTCGGCCCGTAGAGGCTGAACAGGTTGGGAAACCCGGGCACGGTCAGACCGAGGTAGGCCCGGGCGTCGCCGTTCCACGTCTCGTGCAGGTCCCGACCGTCCCGGCCGGTGACCCGCATCGGGGCGAGGAACTGCGACGCCTGGAAGCCGGTGCCGTAGATGAGGACGTCGACGGAGTGCTCCGTGCCGTCCGCCGTGCGGACGCCCCGCGGCGTCAGCCGCTCGATCGGGTCGGTGACCAGGCGCACGTGGTCCTGCTTGAGCGTCGACAGCCAGGCGCCGTTGTCCCGCAGCACCCGCTTCGCGCCGACGGGGTAGCGGGGGATGACCCGGTCGCGCAGGTCCGGTCGGTCGGCGAGCTGGCCCTCCAGGTACGTCGCCAGGGTGGCCCGCAACTCCTCGTTGACCGCGGAGATCGCCCGCTCGGTGGGCGGGTAGTCCGGGTCGACGACCCACCCCTCCAGCACCCCGTGCAACCCCGGCGCCAGCAGCCAGAACCGTTGCCAGGCGGCGTAGTACGGCAGGTGCTCGTAGAGCCAGCGGGCGCCTTCGGGCACCGCGTGGTGGTAGTGCGGCGTGGGCCGCAACCATGGCGCGTTGCGCTGGAAGACGACCAGTTCCCGGGCCTGCGCGGCCACCTCGGGGATGAACTGGAAGGCGCTGGCGCCGGTGCCGATCACCGCGACCCGCTGACCGGTGAGGTCCACCGAGTGGTCCCAGCGCGCGGAGTGGAAGGCCGGGCCGGTGAAGTCGGTCCGCCCCGGAAGGTCGGGCACGTTCGGCCGGTTCAGTTGCCCCACCGCGGTGACCAGCACGGCGCATTCGGTGGTACGCGGACCGTCGGGGGTGTCGAGGTGGAGCCGCCAGCGGCCGGTCGCCTCGTCCCACTCGGCGCCGCGCACCTCGGTGTCGAACCGGATGCGCTCGTGCACCCCGGTCTGCTTCGCGAAGTCCCGGAAGTAGTCCAGCACCGCCTCGTGGGTGGCGAAGTGGTCCGTCCAGTCGAGGCGGGGCGCGAAGGAGTAGCTGTAGAGATGGCTCGGCACGTCGACCCGGCAACCGGGGTAGTGGTTCTCGAACCAGGTACCGCCGACGTCGCTGTTCTTCTCGTAGATGGTGACCGGCACACCGACCTGGCTGAGCCGGTACGCGGCGAGCAGGCCGCTCATGCCGGCGCCGACGATGGCGACCTCGACGTCGTGCCCGGGTGCCAGCTCGTCGCCGTGCCACTGCGGCGCCTTCGGGTCCTCCCCGGGCAGGACGACCTCCTGGGCGAGCAGGGGTAGCAGGTCGCTGGTGTCCCGGCCCATCGCCCAGCTGGTGATGTGCCGCAGGGCCGCCGGGTCGAGCGGCGGCACGGGGGCGCCGTCGCGCAGGCGGCGCAACGCCGCGAACGCCAGCTCCCGGGCATGCGCCTGCTGCTCGGCGGAGAACCCGCCCTGCGGCAGGAAGAGCCAGCCGTTGGGGCGCAGGTCGTCGCGGAGCACGGACAGGTCGCCGGTCAGGTGGGCCACGGTCATCAGCAGCGCGGGCGCCTCCCCGTCGCGCAGGTGGGCCCGCAACGTCTCGTCGTCGACGGTGACGGGTTTGATCGCCGAGGTGAACGTCATGGCAGGCGCCTTCCGGAAGAAAGTTCGGTGCGGATGAGGTCAGGGCCGGCTCGCCCCGTCGGCCGGACGGCCGGCGCCGGGCTCCGCCGGGTGCGGGCAGTCGCCGCCGCAGAGCGCGCGGAAGCCGCGGTCGAAGTAGACGACCGGCGACCCCTCGCCGGGGAGGAGGACCCGCTGGACACCGCCGACCAGGATCACGTGGTCCCCGGCCACGTGGCGGCTGTCGATGACGCACTCGACGGCGGCGAGCGCCTCGCGCAGCACGGTCGCCCCGCCGTCGGTGCGGACGAAGCCGCCGGCGCCGAACTTGTCCGGGCTCTTGCTGGCGAACCGCTTGGCCAGGTCCACGTGGTGGGCACGCAGGAAGCTCACCGCGAAGTGGCGGCTGCGCTGGAAGACGGGGAACGAGTTGGCCGACCGGTCCAGGCAGACCAGCACCAGGGGCGGGTCGAGGGACACCGAGCAGAACGAGCTCGCCGTGAAGCCGTACGGGGTGCCGTCCTCGTCGTGCGTGGTCACGATCGTCACCCCGGTCGGGAAGCGGGCCATCGCCTCCCGGTAGGCCGCCGGATCGACCGGGCGGACTCCGTTGTCGCTGATGGTGGAATCAGTTGAGCGCATCGGAATCTCCCGGTCGTCCGCAGAATGGAGGGGTCAGGAGGCGGGCCGCGACACGAAGTCGGTCAGCGAGACGGTGATCTCCTGCCGGTTGGCCCGGTACGACATGCAGTAGCTGGTCGGGTACCAACCGGCCTCCTTCCAGGCCGCGGGGAGCTTGAGCGGCCGGCAGGACGGCTCCACCCGCCCGGCGGCGAGGTCCGCCAGCCAGGCCCTTGTGATCATCGGCTCGTAGAAGGTGATGTCACCGCCGTAGGCGCCGTACATGAAGGTGTGGGTGAACGGCTGGCCGTTGAACTCGGGGGCCGTCGGGTCACCGAGGTGGTTGCCCATGCCCGGCACCACGGCGTCGATGTCGAGGTAGTCGGCGGGCAGGTAGCGGGCCGGCACGGGCAGCCGCGCCTCGGCGTAGTCCGCGCAGTCGACGAGGTTCCCGCCACCGCACGGCCCGGTGCCGATGGCCGCCGTCTCCGCCCGGTCCTGAAGGTAGAAATGCAGGTCGAAGTGGGGGGTGCCGTAGATCTCGGCCGGGGCGTGCCCGCGCGGGTCCCAGTTCAGCATGGCCCACTGGAACGGGCCGCCGACCACGTCCCGGAAGCGCTGCGGCAGGTCGAGCAGGTACTCGTGCTCGTGGACGCACTCGGTGGCCGGGTCGGTCGTACCGTCGCCGTCGACGTCGTAGCAGTGCGCGCCGTCGGTCGGCTCGGTCGGCAGGCCGCCGAGCGCCCGACGGTCGAGGACGAAGCCGAGGCTCACCGGCCGGTCACCGGCGAGCTGGGAGTAGATCCGCACCGTCCCGTCGCCGAGCCGCTTCGGCGGGCCGTAGTCGGCGCACGGACCGGGGTACGAGCGGGTGGCGCGGTAGAGCCGCTCGGCCGCGGCGGGCGGCAGCTTCACCGTCCGCTCCTTCTCCCGGCCGAGGACCAGGCAGACGTCCAGCGGAGTGTCCCCCTTCGCGCCGGACCGCTGCGGGCCGGCGACGAACGCGACCGGCACGGTCCGGGGGTCCAGTGGCGGCGGCGCGACCGTCGTCCGGGCCGGCTCCCCGACGGCGTGGTGGTGGTCGGCGCGGGCGGGCGCCGCCGCGGGGGCGGGGGACGATCCGCCGTCCGGCAGTTGGGCGGCGAGGGTGAGCAGACCGGCGACGGCTACGGCTGCCGCGAACACCCGGCGGGCGCGCGGCGCGGTTGTCATGGACACAGCGACCGTTCCTAACGTGAGGGGTGCGGGGTGGCGTGGGCGCCGGGTCAGGCCCGGCAGGTCGGCAACCGGCCGTCGTTGTAGGCGACCATCTCGCCGAAGATCGCGACGACGTCCAGCGGCCGGCCCGGCGGGCCACCGGCGATCTCGGCGTACGCGCGGTGCAGGTTGCCCACGATGCGCTCGCCGTCGAGCAGGTGGTCGAACGGCGCGAGGTCCGCCGACCGCGCGGCCGCCAACGGGGTGAGGCCCTCCGCGTGCGCCGTCGCGGCCAGGTCCCGGACCCAGCGCAGGTAGGCGATGTTGTCCTCGATGGCCTGCGGCCCCGTCACGGGCCCGTGTCCGCAGACCACGGTGCGTGGCTCCAGCTTTCGGAGCCGTTCGAGTGCGGTGAGCGCCCCGGAGACCGAGCCCATGAGGTTGAACGGGGCGGCCCCGGAAAGGACCACGTCCCCGGCGAACAGGACGCGCTCGTCGGGCAGCCACACCACCACGTCGTTGGTGGTGTGCGCCGGCCCGACGTGGACCAGCTCGGCGCGCCGGTCACCGACGTGCACGGTGAGCCGGTCGGCGAACGTCACCGCGGGCAGGGTGACCCGCACGTCGCCCCAGTCGACGTCGGGCCAGAGGCCGGTCAGGGCGAGCCCGGTGTCGGCCATCTCGGTACGGGCCAGTTCGTGCGCGACGACGGTGGCGCCCGGGCCGAAGACGTGGTTGCCGAAGTTGTGGTCGCCGTGGTGGTGGGTGTTGACCACCAGGCGTCCGGGTCCCCCACCGATCCCGTCGACGGCCGCCCGCAGGCGCCGGGCGCGTCGCTCGGTGGCCAGGGTGTCGATCACCAGGACACCGTCGGACCCGACGACGACGCCGGCGTTGCTGACGCACCAGCCGCCGGGCAGCTGGGTGTACGCGAAGACGCCGTCGGCCACCTCGGTCAGCGCGCCGTCCACGTCACCGGTCGCCGCAGCGGGGACCACCGAGGGAACGCTCACCGGGACACACCCGCCCCGGTGTGCGGGGCCGGCTGCTCCCGCGCGTACCGGCCGGCGTGCTCGAGCGTGGCCCGGCTGTTGCGGCCGAGCACGTCCCGCAGGTGGCGGCGGGCGTCCGCCGGGGTGCTGCCGGCGCCGAGGACGGCGTCGATCGCCGCCGGGTCGACCGCCACGCTGTGTCGGGCGTGGACCTCCGCGCCGCCCGGACCGTCGGCGAACTCCCACGACCCGGCGTGCCCGAGGAGCATTCCCGGCGGGACGACCTGCTTGTAGACGATCTGACCGGGCAGGCAGAGCCGGATCGAGCGGGTGGTGTGTGACCGGCCCTCGGCGGTCACCGTGTCCATCTCCATGTCCTGCACGTCCGGCTGCGGTTCGCTCAGCGACACCCGGCCGACGTGCGGCAGCCGCTGCGGCCACAGGTCGCTGCGCCGCACGAAGGCGTACACGTCGGCGGCGCTGACACCGGGCAGCACGACCCGGTCGGTGAAGGAGAAGACCAGGTCGTCCACCGGGTGCCCGAGTTCGGCGACGCGGGCCAGCGCGGCCAGTTCCCGGGCGCTGTTGGTGTCCAGTGCCTGGTTCATCCATGCCAGCTGCTCCTCGCCGCCGTCGACGGTGAACCGGTGGGTCAGCACGACCTCGGTCCGCCCGCCGCCTACCGGCCGGAACGTCCAGTCGCCGCCCATCGAGGTCAACGGCGCCTGGCTGCGCTCCTGCCGGAAGGTGACCCGCAGGCCGGCCGGATCGAGGTCGCGCCGGGACGCCCAGGTGTTCACCCGGCCGTTGACCTGCGCCCAGAGCTCGAACCGTTCGACACCCGGGGTGCGCTCCAGGTGCCGTACGTGCACGGTCGGCTCGAAGATCACGGGCCACCGGCGTACGTCGGCGACCAGCTCGTAAACCACCTCCGGGGGCGCGGCCACGACGTGGGTGTGGACGGTCCGGTGCGGCCGGGACGGGCTCATCGGCTCTCCGACGGCCGGGGTCATGACGTCCCGGCCGCGGCGCCGTTGACGAGGTCGACCAGCTCGCGGGGGGTACGCAGGTCGGCGATCCGCTCGTCGGGGATGCGCACCCCGTACTCCTGCTCGATCCGCGCGGCGGTCTCCATCAGCGCCAGCGAGTCGTACCCCAGCTCCTCGAATTCGACGCCGTCGATGTCGCCGTCGAAGGCCGCCGCGTCCGTCTCGCCGGCGCAGGCGACGAGGATGCGGCGCACGTCGTCGATGGTCATCGTGCTCATGGATGGCTCCTTTGTGGTCGGGGTGTGCGAAAGCGGGCCGGTCATCCGGCGGCGCGGACGACGACGGCGGAGTTGAACCCCCACCGGCCCCGGGCGAGCACGAGGGCGGTGGAGACCGGGGCCGGTCGGGGCTGGTCCAGGACCAGGTCGAGGGCGTACCGCTCGGGCACCTGGGTGGTGCCGGTGGTCGGCGGGATCACCCCGTCACGGATGGCGAGCAGGGCGGCGACCAGGTCGGTGGGGCCACCCCCGGCGTAGAGCCGGCCGAACATCGCCTTGGGCGCGGTCACCGGCACGCCGCGCGGGCCGAACAGACCGCTGATCGCCTCGGCCTCCACCCGGTCCAGCTCGGGCACGCCCGCGGCGTCGGCGAACACCACGTCGACGGCGTCCGGGGCGATCCCCGCGTCGGCGAGGGCGAGCTCGGCGGCTCGGCGCAGGGCGGGCGGGCGCGGCGACCCGGGGGGCGGGTCGAAGGTGGAGGCGTAGCCGGCGATCTCCCCGTACCGCTGCGGCACGCCGCGTTCGCGCGCCGCCGCGAGGTCCTCCAGCACCATGATCGCGCCGCCCTCGCCGGGAACGTAACCGGCGGCCCGCCCGTCGAAGGGCAGGTAGGCCCGGTCCGGTTCGGTGGCGGCGCTGACCCGGCCGCTGGACACCTGAGACGTCCAGCCCCACGGGTCGAGCGCCGAATCCACCCCGCCGGTGACCACGAGCGAGGTGCCGCGGCGTACGGTCCGCCGCGCGTGCCCCACCGCGTCGAGGCCACCGGCCTGCTCGGCCACCAGGGCGCTGCTCGGGCCGCGCATCCTGTTGCGGATGGAGATCTGACCGGTGTTCACCGCGTAGAACCAGGCGAACGACTCGTAGACGCTGACCGCCTGCGGTCCCTGCGACCAGAGCTTGTGGAACTCGCGGTGGGTGAACTCGAAGCCGCCGGAGGCGTTCGAGGTGACCACGCCCATGTCGTAGTCGGTCAGCGTGGCCGGGTCGACCTTCGCGTCCGCGATCGCCCAGTCGGCGGTGGCCAGGGCGAGCCGGGTGGAGACGTCGGTCTGCGGCAGCAGCCGGCTCGGCAGGTGCTCCTCCGGCCGGAAGTCGAGGACCTGCCCGGCCAGCGCGGCCGGATACGCGGCGACGTCGAAGCGGGTGATCCGGCTGATCCCGTTCCGGCCAGCGAGGACGTTGGCCCAGAACCGTTCGAGCCCCAGCCCGACCGGGGTCGCCACGCTCATGCCGGTGACCACCACCGTGCCCGTCATGCCCGCACCTCCGGCCGTCGCAGCACCATCGCACTCTGGAAACCGCCGAAACCGCTGCCGACCGTCAGCACGGTGTCGACGTCCTGTTCCCGGGCGACCAGCGGCACGTAGTCGAGGTCGCACTCCGGGTCGGCCTCGTGCAGGTTGGCCGTGGGCGGTACGACACCGTGCTCGATCGCCAGGAGCGAGGCGGCGATCTCGACGGAACCGATGGCGCCGAGCGAGTGCCCGACCATCGACTTGATCGAGCTGACCGGCACCTCGTACGCGTGCTGGCCGAGGCTGCGCTTGTAGGCGGCCGTCTCGTGCCGGTCGTTCTGCCGGGTGCCCGAGCCGTGCGCGTTGACGTAGTCGATCGCGGTGGGGTCCAGCCGCGACTCGTCCAGCGCCACCCGGATCGCCTCGGCCATCTCCCGGCCGTCGGCCTTGAGCCCCGTCATGTGGTACGCGTTGCACCGGGTGGCGTACCCGGAGACCTCGGCGTAGACGTGCGCGCCGCGGCGGCGGGCGCTCGCGTACTCCTCGAGCACGAACATCGCCGACCCCTCAGCGAGGACGAACCCGTTGCGAGAGCCGTCGAAGGGCCGGGACGCGTGCTCCGGGTCGTCGTTGCGGGAGGTGGTGGCCTTGATGGCGTCGAAGCAGGCCGCGACGATCGGCGTGACCGGCGCGTCCGAGGCGCCGGCCAGCATCACGTCCGCGCTGCCCTCACGGATCAGCTGGACGGCGTGGCCCACCGAGTCCAGGCCGGAGGTGCAGCCGTTGGAAATCATCGCCACCGGCCCCTCGGCCGCCACCGTCCAGGCCACCTCCGCCGGCATGACACTGGGAATCAGGTAGTCGAACATGTGCGGCGAGACGTAGTCGGCGTCGACCTCCCACCGCCGTCCGCTGTCGGAGAGCACCAGGTACTCCCGCTCCAGGCTGGTGGCCGCGGCGACCGCGCTGCCCAGGCTCACGCCGACCCGGTGCGGGTCCAGCGCGCCGAAGTCCAGGCCGCTGTCGGCGACCGCCTCCCGGGCGCAGACCACCGCGAACTGCGACGCCCGGTCCATCCGCCGGACCTCACGGGGCGTCAGCCCCTCCCGGGCCGGGTCGAAGTCGGCCTCCCCGGCGACCTGGGACCGGTACGGCGACGGGTCGAAGAAGGAGATCCGCCGGGTCGCCGTCCGGCCCGCGGTCAACAGGTCCCAGAATTCCTTGGTGCCGTTGCCACCGGGGGCGCGTACGCCTATCCCGGTGATGACGACGCGCCGCGTCACCGGACACCGTCCGGGCACGTGCAGGCCCTCGAACTCAACATCGCAGTACGTCCCTCACTGCCGGTCGACTACTACCGCGTCCGTGTTCAGCCGCGATGACGAGGGACAGCGTGCGGGGGCGTACTTGAGGCCGGCTTGAAGATCGATGGGGGTCGGGGCGCCGGGCGGCGATGGCCCGGCGCCCCACCCGGTCGGTCAGTCGAAGGACGGGCCGAGATCGCGGCTGCGCTTGAGCTCGTAGAAGCCGGCCGTGCCGGCGACGAGGAGCACCCCGTCCCAGAGGCGACCGGCCGCCTCGCCGCGCGGCGCCGGCGTGACCACCGGGCCGAAGAACGCCACGGTCTCCCCGGCCACCGGGCCCGGGGCGTGGATGACCGGGGTGCCGACGTCCGTGCCGACCGGCTTCATCCCCGCGTCGTGGCTGGCCCGGACCGCGTCGTCGTGCGTGGTGCTCTCCGCCGCGGCGGCGAGGGCCGGGTCGAGGCCGGCGTCGGCCAGCGCCGCCCGGTTGAGCGCGTCGCCGAGCGGCTGGCCGCCCGGGTGGATCCGGGTGCCGAAGGCGGTGTAGAGGTCGCGGAGCACGCCCTGTCCGTGGGCCTGGGCGGCGGCGACGCAGATCCGCACCGGCCCCCAGGAGCGACGGCGCAGTTCGAAGTACTCGTCGGGTCGGTCCCGGTACGGCTCGGGCACGTCGTCGTTGCCCTCGTTGAGCACCGCGAGGCTCATCACGTTGAACCGGACGTCGACCGGGCGGACCCGCTCCACCTCCAGCAGCCAGCGGGAGGTCACCCACGCCCAGGGGCAGACCGGGTCGAACCACATGTCCACGGTTCCGCGGTCGTTCATGCTGATCCTTCCTGCACCGTCGCGGGCCCTTCAGCCCGTCCCTGTGGTGATCCTCCCCCGTCGGGTCGATCGGGCCGGACCCTCGCGGACCGCACGGCGGGTGACGTCGATCACCACGCTCGGTCATCGGCGACTGCGGGCCCGGCCCGCCGTCCGCGCCGTCGCCGAAGGGGTACGCGCACCGGCCGAGGGGCCGCCCGCCGGTCGGCGGGCGGTCGCCCGATGTCGGCTCAGCGCACCGTGCGGGCCGTCCGGCCACGGCGAAGCCGGCCGGGTCGGTGGGGTTGTCGAACGGGTGGCAGCGGGCGCCGCCGACGGGTCCAGGCCGGCGGGAGCGCCGGGGGCAACCACCGACCGGCGTCAGTTCGCCGGAGAGACCCTTCCCAGCGGGCTGACCGTCCGGCTGTCGCCGTCGTAGCTGCGAGCGGCCACGAACTCCCCCGCCGGCCGGTCGACGCAGGCCAGGGCCCGGGCCAGCCGCCGGTCGTTGTCGCGGAAGCGCAGCGCGAGACTCAGGTGGGGGATCCACCGCCCCGGGGCGTGCCACGGGTGCTGCCCGTCGGCGCCGACGAGCACGTCCCAGACGGCGGCGTGCAGGGCGGTCAGCTCGCGGGTGGGGCGGACCAGCCAGACCAGCGGGGCGCTGCCGTCGAGCACCTCGACGCGGTCGAGCCGGACCGGCAGGGGCAGCGCGGCGTCGAAGAGGTCGGCGAGGCGTTCGGCGGCGCCGGGCGGGAACGCGTCCACCGAGGCGATGGTCAGGTGCGGCCGGTTGGTGTGGTGGGTGTTGCGGGCCAGGCTGGGCAGTCCGGCGGCGGCGAGCCGGTCCCAGGCGGCACGCACCGTACCCTCCAGCGGTGGGGAGCAGAGCAGTTCGACCGTACGCACGCCCGCCAGGCTAGTGGGTGTGTGATCACCCGCGGCCGGGGAAACGGGGTGGGGTGGGCGTGCTGACGGAGACCGACGAACGACACCTGCGCCGGGCCATCGCGCTGGCCGGCACGGCCCGGGCGGCCGGGGACGGCCCGTTCGGGTCGCTAGTGGTCGCCGCCGACGGGCGGGTGCTGGCCGAGGAGGTCAACACCGAGCGGACCGACGACGACATCACCGCGCACCCGGAGCTGAAGCTGGCCCGCTGGGCGGCCCGGCGGCTGGCCGCCGACGAGGCGGGCCGCGCCACGATGTACACCAGCTGCCAGCCGTGCGGGATGTGCGCCACCGCCATCGAACGCTCCGGGCTGGGCCGGGTGGTCTACGCGCTCAGCGCCGAGCAGCTGGCCGGGCTGGGACCGGCGGAGGCGGCGCCGCCGGTGGCGTACGCCGGGCCGGCGCTGTTCGACGAGGCGCGGGCGGCGGTCGCGGCCTAGAGCCAGCCGGCTTCGCGGGCGATCCGCACCGCCTCGGCCCGGTCCGCCGCGCCGAGCTTCTGCACGCTCGCGGACAGGTGGTTGCGGACCGTCCCGGCGGCCAGCCCGGTACGCCGGGCGATCACCGCGACCGGGGCGCCGTACTCGGCCAGCCGCAGCGTCTCCAGCTCCCGTGGGGTCAGCGGGCAGGGCGGCAGGGTGAGCGCGTCGGCGGCCAGCGCCGGGTCGACGTACCGGGAGCCGGCGTGGACCCGGCGGATCACGTCGGCGAGCGCGCCGCCCGGGGCGCCCTTGGGCAGGAAGCCGCGGGCCCCGGCGGTGAGCGCCTGCCGCAGGTGGCCGGGGCGGCCGTGGCCGGTGAGGATCACCACCGCGCACGAGGGCAGGGCGCGGCCCAGTTCCGCCGCCAGCTCGATCCCGCCCGGCGCCGGCATCTCCAGGTCGACCACGGCGACGTCCGGCCGGTGCGCCCGCGCCGCGTCGAGCGCGCTCCGCCCGTCGGCGGCCTGCGCCACCACCTCGAGGTCGTCCTCCAGGCCGAGCAGGGCGGCGAGGGCCTGCCGGATCAGCTCCTCGTCGTCGGCGAGCAGGACCCGGATCACGCGGTCACCGGCACGGTCGCCCGGAGGGTGAAGACGCCGCCCGCCCGGTCGGTACGCAGCCCGCCGCCGACCGCCGCCAGCCGCTCGGTCAGGCCGCGCAGCCCGTGGCTGTGCCGGTCCGGCCCGGCGTCCGCGCCGATTCCGTCGTTGCGCACCGTCATCGTGGCCACGTCGCCCTCCCGGGTGATCTCGATCCGGCACCAACCGGCCCGGCTGTGCCGCAGCACGTTGGTGCCCGCCTCGCGCAGCACCGCGGCCAGCTCGGCGGCGGCGCCCGCCGGCAGGTCGGCCGGCGGCGGCACGACGTCGCACCGCACCCCGCAGGAGCGCAGCACCTCGGCCACCGCGGCGAGCTGTTCGGCGAGGTCGACCGTTCGGTAGCCGTGCACCGCCGCGCGGACCCGGTGCAGCGCCGTGCCGGCGAGCCGCTGCACCTCGGCGGCCTCCCGGCCGGCCCAGCCGGCGTCGACCGGGGCGAGTCGGGCGGCCAGTTCGGCCTTGAGCGCGATGACCGTCAGGTCGTGCCCGAGCAGGTCGTGCACGTCCCGGGCGAAGCGCAGCCGCTCCTCGGCGGCGGCGAGCCGGGCCCGGGCCGCCTGCCCCTGCCGGGCTTCGACGAGCAGGTCCCAGAACCAGACCTGCACCCGGTTGACGGCGGCGGTCCCGCCGCCGACCAGGCCGGTGACGAGCAGCGCGGTGCCGAGCGCGCCGCCGGTCCAGGCGGCCACGCCGATCGCGACCGCCACGGTGGCCGCGGCGGCGGCCAGCGCGGCGGCCGGCCGCAGCAGCAGCGGCGTCATGCCGATCAGCGAGGCGCCGAGCCAGGCCCAGGTCGGCCAGGCGCCGGCCGCCACCGGGCCGACCAGCGGCACGCTGAGCGCCGCGACGACGGCGAACGCGACCTCGGACCGGCGGCGCCGCCGCTGGTGCAGCCAGGGGGTGACCGCCGCGTGCAGCACCGCGCCCTGCGCGAGGGCGAACGCGACCACGCCCACCGCGCCGCACGCCAGCCGGACCGGGTCGGGCTCGCGGGCCAGGCCGATCCCGGGCAGCAGCAGGCTGGTCCAGAGGCTGGTGGCCAGCGACCCGAGGGTCACGACGCGGGCCCGGCGCAGCCGCCGGTCCGTCACCGCCGCGCCGACCGTCATGTCCGCCGATCCTAGGGCGTGTCTCCCGGATCTCGTCGAGCCGAGACGAGGCCCAGGCGGCGATCCGGGAGACACGCCCTGGGGCGTCGCCGGCCCCGGCCACCCCTGCGGAACGTCACGGTCGGGCCGTGCGCCCCGCACGGGTTTTCCGTGCCGGTCGCGCCTGTCGCCCGAGCGCCAATCGGCGGCAGGGTCGAGGCATGTCCGAGACACTCGCCGTACCCTCGTCCCCGCCAACCCCCACGGACCGCCCCGGCCGCCGCCTGCTGCGGCACCTGGTCGAGATGACCGTCGCCATGGTGGTCGGGATGCTGCTGCTCGGTCCGCTCTGGCGGACGGCCGGCGCGGCGCTGGGCCTCGCCGGCACGCTGGCCCGGCCCGAGGTCGCCGCCCTGGTGATGGCCACCGACATGTCGATCGGAATGGCCGCGTGGATGTGGCACCGGGGCCACCCGGCGCGCGCCACCGCCGAGATGGTCGCCGCCATGTACCTGCCGTTCCTGCTGCTCCTCGCGCCCTTCGCCGCCGGGCTGGTCGGCGCGGACGCGCTGATGCTCGGCGGGCACCTGCTCATGGTCCCCGCGATGGCGCTGGTGGCGGTGCGGCACCGGCACGAGCACCCGGCGCCGGGGCCCCGGCACCCGGTGGCCGACGCGCTGGCGCGCCGCTGGCCGACCTGGCTGGCGCTGCTGATGACGGTCGACAACTGGGTCTCCCCCACGGTGCCGCCGCCGGTGCTGCTGCTCGTGCTGCCGGCCGGTTACCTGCTGATCGGCACCGCCCGCCGGCAGTGGCGCACCCCGGGCCTGCTGCCGGTGCAGCTGGCCGGCCTGGCCGGCTGGACCGCGCTGGCCGGGCTCGCGGCGGTCGCGGATGACGGCCCGGCGCGCTGGCTGGTGGCCGCCGGCTGGCTCGGGCACGCCGCCTGGGACGTCGCGCACCACCGGGCCGGGCGGGTGGTGCCGCGCGGGTACGCCGAATGGTGCGCCGTCCTCGACACGGTCGTCGGGGTCACCGTGGTGCTGACCATCCTTTGAGTGGCCCGCACGACGGTTGTGCCGGTCGCCGGAGCGGACCGGGGCCGGTGATGAAAAGCTTTGCCCATGAGTTCCGCACCCGCACCGACCGACCCGACCAACCCTGACAGCACCGACGAGGCGACCGCCTTCGCGGATCTCGGGCTGCGCGCCGAACTGCTCGGCGCGCTCTCGGCCCTCGGCTACGAGGAGCCGACCCCGATCCAGCGGGAGGCGATCCCGCCGCTGCTGGCCGGTCAGGACCTGCTCGGTCAGGCGGCGACCGGCACGGGCAAGACGGCCGCGTTCGCGCTGCCGCTGCTGCAGCGGATGCCGGACGGGCGCGGCGGCGGCGACCCGGTGTCGCTGGTGCTGGTGCCCACCCGGGAGCTGGCGGTGCAGGTGTCGGAGGCGTTCCACCGCTACGGCAAGGACCTGGGCACCCGGGTGCTGCCGATCTACGGCGGCCAGCCGATCGGCCGGCAGCTGCGGGCGCTGGACGCCGGCGTGGACGTGGTGGTGGCCACCCCGGGTCGGGCCCTGGACCACATCGCCCGGGGCACCCTGCGCCTGGGTGAGCTGGCCACGGTGGTGCTGGACGAGGCAGACGAGATGCTCGACATGGGCTTCGCCGAGGACATCGAGGCGATTCTGGAGCACGCCCCGGCGCAGCGGCAGACGGTGCTCTTCTCAGCCACCATGCCGTCCCGGATCGACGGGATGGCCCGCCAGCACCTGACCGACCCGGTACGCATCCAGATCGGAAGGGAGAAGCCGGTCGCCGGCGAGGCGCCCCGGGTGCGGCAGAGCGCGTACATCGTCGCCCGGGGGCACAAGCCGGCCGCGCTGGGCCGGGTGCTCGACGTGGAGTCCCCCACCGCGGCGATCGTCTTCTGCCGCAGCCGCGAGGAGGTGGACCGGCTCACCGAGACGATGAACGGCCGGGGCTACCGGGCCGAGGCGCTGCACGGCGGGATGAGCCAGGAGCAGCGCGACCGGGTGATGGGTCGACTGCGGTCGAGCACCGCCGACCTGCTGGTCGCCACCGACGTGGCCGCCCGCGGCCTGGACGTGGAGCAGCTCACCCACGTGGTCAACTACGACGTGCCGTCGGCGCCGGAGTCGTACGTGCACCGGATCGGCCGGGTGGGCCGGGCCGGGCGGGAGGGCGTGGCGATCACCCTCGCCGAGCCGCGCGAGCACCGGATGCTCAAGACCATCGAGCGGGTCACCGGGCAGCGGATCACCATCGACAAGATCCCGACGGTGGCCGACCTGCGCACCCGCCGGCTGGAGCTGACCCAGGCCGCGCTGCGCGAGTCGCTGCTCGAGGACGACCTGGACCCGTTCCGGGTGATCGTCGAGACGCTCAGCGACGAGTTCGACCTGATGGAGGTCGCGCTGGCGGCGGTGAAGCTGGCCCACGAGGCGGCCGGGCCGACCAGCGAGGACGAGGAGGAGATCCCGCAGGTCGCGGTCCGGGCCCCGCGGGAGGGCCGGCCGGAGACCGGGGGCCGGGGTGAGCGGCGTGGCGGCGCCCGGCCGCGCACCGGCGGCACCACGCAGGTCTTCATCGGGCTGGGCCGGCGCGCCGGCGTCCGGCCGCAGGACCTGGTGGGGGCGATCACCGGGGAGACCGGGCTGAACGGTCGGGACATCGGTTCGATCGAGATCGCGGACCGGTTCTCGCTGGTGGAGATCCCGGTCGGCGTCGCCGACGACGTGATCGCGGGCCTGCGCGGCAGCACCATCAAGGGCCGCAAGGCCACCGTACGGCGGGATCGGGACGGCGGCGAGGGCGGCGGCGAGCGCCGCTTCGACGGCGGTGACCGGCGCGAGCGCCGGGACTTCGGCGGCGAGCGCCGCGACCGGGACTTCGGCGGCGAGCGCCGCCGCGACCGGCCCTGAGGTACGCCGAGGCCCCCGGTCGGTCGGACCGGGGGCCTCGTCGTGTTCCGCCGCCTCGGGCGGCGCCGGTCAGGCGGCGGCGAGCGCCGGACCGGTGAGGGTGTCGGCGTCGGCCGGGCGCAGCGCCAGGGCGAGCACGTCGGCGACGTCGGCGAGGGTGTGCACGGTCAGCGCCTCGCGGACCTCGGTGGGCAGGTCGTCCAGGTCCGGCTCGTTGCGGGCCGGGATGATCACCTCGGTCAGGCCGGCCCGGTGGGCGGCGAGCAGCTTCTGCTTCACGCCGCCGATGGGCAGCACCCGGCCGGAGAGGGTCACCTCGCCGGTCATCCCGAACTCGGGCCGCACCGGCCGGCCGGTCACCAGGGACGCCAGCGCGGTGACCATGGTGATGCCGGCGCTGGGGCCGTCCTTGGGCACCGCGCCCGCCGGCACGTGCAGGTGGATCCGCCGCCCGGCGAGGGCGTTCGGGTCCAGCCCGTACCGGCGCCCATTGGAGCGCAGGTACGACCAGGCGATGTGCGCGGATTCCTTCATCACGTCGCCGAGCTGGCCGGTGAGGGTCAGCCCCGGCTCGCCCTCCATGCTGGTCGCCTCGATGAAGAGCACGTCCCCGCCGGCGCCGGTGACCGCCAGGCCGGTGGCCACGCCGGGCACCGCCGTGCGCTCGGCCGACTCCGGGGTGAACTTCGGCCGGCCCAGGTAGCGGGCCAGGTTGCCGGTGTCCACCCGGACCGGGGCCGGGTCGCCTGCCAGCTCGACGGCGACCTTGCGCAGGATCTTCGCCAGCGCGCGTTCGAGCTGCCGCACGCCGGCCTCGCGGGTGTGCTCCCCGGCGATCCGGGCGAGGGCCTCGTCGGCCACGGTGACCTCGTCGGCGGTCAGGCCGGCCCGCTCCCGCTGCCGGGGCAGCAGGTGGTCCCGGGCGATGGCCACCTTCTCGTCCTCGGTGTAGCCGTCCAGGGTGACCAGCTCCATCCGGTCCAGCAGCGGGCCGGGGATGGTCTCCACCACGTTGGCGGTGGCCAGGAAGAGCACGTCGGACAGGTCGAGGTCGACCTCCAGGTAGTGGTCCCGGAAGGTGTGGTTCTGCGCCGGGTCGAGCACCTCCAGCAGCGCGGCGGCGGGGTCGCCCGCGTAGCCGGCGGCCAGCTTGTCGACCTCGTCGAGGAGCACGACCGGGTTCATCGAGCCGGCCTCCCGCAGCGCGCGGACGATCCGGCCGGGCAGCGCGCCGACGTAGGTGCGCCGGTGACCGCGGATCTCGGCCTCGTCACGGACGCCGCCGAGCGACACCCGGACGAAGTTGCGCCCGAGCGCCCGGGCGATCGACTCGCCGAGGCTGGTCTTGCCGACGCCGGGCGGGCCGGCGAGGGCGAGGACCGCGCCGGAGCCGCGACCGCCGACCACGCCGAGGTTGCGCTCGGCCCGCCGGTTGCGCACCGCCAGGTATTCCAGGATGCGGTCCTTCACGTCGGCCAGGCCGGCGTGGTCGGCGTCGAGCACGGCGCGGGCCGCGGCCAGGTCGGTGTTGTCCTGGGTACGCGTGGTCCACGGCATCTCCAGCACCGTGTCCAGCCAGGTACGGATCCAGCCCGCCTCCGGGGAGGCGTCACTGGCCCGTTCCAGCTTGCCGACCTCGCGCAGCGCCGCCTCGCGTACCTTCTCGGGCAGCTCGGCGGTCTCGACCCGGGCCCGGTAGTCGGCGGAGCCGTCGGGCTCGTCCTCGCCCAGCTCCTTGCGGATGGCGGCGAGCTGCTGGCGGAGCAGGAACTCCCGCTGGGACTTCTCCAGCCCCTCGCGGACGTCGCTGTTGATCCGCTCGGTGACCTCCTGCTCGGCGAGGTGGTCCTTCACCCAGCCGACGAGCAGTTCCAGCCGGGCGACGACGTCCGGGGCGGCGAGCAGTTCGGTCTTCTGCGCCAGGGTGAGCCAGGGCGCGTAGCCGGCCGCGTCGGCCAGCTCGGAGACGTCGGTCATCCGCTCCATGGCATCGATGACCTGCCAGGCGCCGCGCTGCTGGAGGACCGAGGTCATCAGCGCGCGGTACTCGCGGGCGAGTTCCCGGGCCCGGCCGGCCGGGGCGGGTTCGTCGAGTTCGGTCGCCTCGACCCAGAGGGCGGCGCCGGGTCCGGGCACGCCGGATCCGATCCGGGCCCGGGCGAGGCCGCGGATCACGGCGGCGGGCTCGCCGTCGGGCAGCCGGCCCACCTTCTCGATGGTGGCGATCGTGCCGACGGAGCCGTACTCGCCGTCGATGCGGGGCACAGCGAGAAGCTGCTTGTCGCCGGTGGCGCGGGCCGCGTCGACCGCGGCCTGGGTGGTCGGGTCGAGGGTCACCGGGATGACCATGCCGGGCAGCAGGACGGCGTCGGTCAGCGGAAGTACCGGAAGAGTTGCCATCGAGCACCTGCTATCGCGTTGAGTTGAGCGTGTCAGGCTCAAGTCACAAAGCGTTCCCCTTGTTCCTGGGTGTGACCCAGGCCACCCCGCCGGGCGGGGCGGGACGGGAGCAGGTCGCGGGGTCGCCCACCGGCGAGGGCGACGGCCACCGGGACGGCGAGGCCGGTCAGCGCCAGTGCGGCGACGGTCGGGGCGGGCAGGCCGGACAGCAGCGCGACGGCGGTCAGGGCGAGGAGGACGGCGAGCTTGCGCCGGGCCGTGCGGACGGAGCGGGGTGACACGGTTGCCTCCTTCGTACGGCTGGTCGGGGCGGGTCGGCGCCCGCCCCGACCGGGTCAGAGCAGGACGAGCAGGGCGGCACCGACCGCCGCCGCGGGGATGGTGGTGGTCACGGTGGCCAACGCGGCCGAGTGCCGGCGCAGCGCGGCGAGCGGGATCAGCGCGTCCCCGTCCTGGCTGATGGCGTTCGCCACCAGGGTCGGCAGCGGCAGCCCGCCGCTGACGTAGAGCCCGGTGAAGACGATCTGGACGGCACACCCGGGGATCAGTCCGATGGCCGCGCCGACGAGCACGCCGAGCAGGCCGGTCAGCGCCAGTTGCGAGCCGTCGAACCCGGTGACGGTGGTGACCACCTGCCAGCCGAGATACGCCACGGCAACCCAGACGGTGACGAAGGACGCCTCGTGCGCGCTGTGCCGCAACGTCTCGCGCAGCGACTGCGGGTACGCCGTCTCCAGGCTGTCGTCGGCCAGCCGCCCCCGGCCGGCGGTGAAGATCAGCACCGCGACCAGCGTGCCGAGCACCCCCAGCGCCAGGTACGGGTCGACCCCGCCGAGCGCCCGGGTCAGCACGGTGGGGTCGACCATCTGGAACACCACCGGCACCGACACCGCGAACGCCGGCGTGGTCAGCCCCCAGAACGCCGTGGCCGGGTCGGGCCGGCGCCGCCCGTCGAGCAGCCCGGCCCGCCCGGCGACCGTGCCGCGGGATCGCGGACCGGCGGAGCCGCCCGGGCCCACCGACTGGGCCGGAACCGCGTCGACCGGCCCGGCCAGGGCCGAACCGACCGGGGCGGCCACGGCGGCGCTGGTGGCCGCGGCCGGCACGGCGCGGCCGACCACGGCGGGGACGGCGCCGGTGGCCGGCGTCCCGACGGCCGCGACCACGGCCGGGATGCCGGGGCGGGCGCGCCGGCGGGCCGGGTCGATGCCGAGCGCGTCGACGACGTACCCGGTGACCAGCCCCACCGCGAAGAGCAACATGTGGATCTTGAAGGCGAAGAGTGGATTCCAGGCCAGCACCACCCAGGACGAGTCCCCCATGGTGGCGGCCAGCGCGGCCACCACCGTGCCGAAGGAGACCTTGCCCCGGGCGTAGAGCGGCATCAGCACGATCGCGCCGCCGCAGCCGGGGCTGACCCCGAGCAGCGCGCCGACCAGCGGGCCGAGCCGGGGGCGGTGGGTCAGCCCGTCGGTGATCCGGTCCCCGTACCGCCAGCGCAGCCAGCCGAAGAGCGCCACCATGACGGCGACGTACACACCCACCTGCATGAAGGCGTCCGCCAACGGACGCACGACGAGTTCGGTCACAGCGCACCTCCTGCACGTACGGGTGCCGCCGGGCCGTCCCTGCGGGGACGGCCCGGCGCGGCGACCTCAGGTGAGCTTGCTCTTGACCTTGGTGGCAATGCCGCCGGCGACGCCCGGGTTGGTGCCGTACAGACGCGGGTCGCCCGGGGCCAGCACCGGCTCGGGGGCGTGGGCCCGCGGGCTGTGGTCGTAGCGGAACTCGCCCTTGCCGTCGGGCGTCGGCCCGGAGGCCCACCGCCCCTCGGCGGCGTCGTTGCCCGGCGAGAAGTCCAGGTAGGTGTAGCTGAACTGCTCGGTGAACTCCTTGGAGTCGGGGAAGGCGTCCGGGACCGGCATCTCCTCCAGCCCGTCCTCCTTGAGCTGCTCGATCGCCGCCATCCACATGTTCTGGTGCATGGTGTCCCGGGCCAGCAGGAAGCGCAGCATCTGCTTGACGCCCGGGTCGTCGGTCATGTGGAACAGCCGGGAGACCTGCAGCCGGCCCTGCGCCTCGGCGGTGACGTTGAGCTGGAAGTCGGCCATCAGGTTGCCGCTGGCGGTGATGAAGGCCGCGTTCCACGGCACGCCGTTGCTGTCCGTCGGCAGGGCGCCGCCGCCGCCGTGGATGAAGTGCGCCGGGTTCGACCCGCCGTAGATCGCCCCGACCATCGGATTGTCGTCGGCTGCCTCCTGCAACGACAGGGGCGCGTTCTCCAGCAGCCGCGTGATCATCGTGGCGATCATCTCGACGTGGCCCATCTCCTCGGTGCCCACGTCCAACAGCAGGTCCTTGTACTTGCCGGGCAGCCGGCAGTTCCAGCCCTGGTAGAGGTACTGGTTGGCGACCGTCATCTCGCCCCACTTGCCGCCCAGGATCTCCTGGAGCCGGCGGGCGAACGCGGCGTCGGGGCCGTCCGGCTTGGCCTCGAACTGCAGGTCCTTGATGTGGCTGAACATTATTTTTCCTCCTCGGTGCGGTCGGGGTGACACCGAGCGGGGTTCCCGCCGCGCCGACCCGTCGGGGCCATCCGGCGGCCCCGGGGGGTCAACCCGGTCGGCGGCCGCCCCGGGGCAGCAGCACCTCCACCGCCACTCCGCGCGGACGCAGCCGGTGCGCCCGCACCGACCCGCCGTCGGCGGCGACCAGCTGGCGCGTGATCCACAGGCCGAGTCCGTGCATTCCGCCGCCGGGTGTGGGCCGGCGCAGCGCCTCGGCGAGACCGTCGGTCGACCGGCCCTGGTCGGTGACGAGGATGCTCAGCCCGGCCGGGCGCACTGCGGCGTAGAGCCCGACCCTCCCGTCGGCCGGTCCGTGCCGCAGCGCGTTCTGCACCAGGTTCACCAGCACCTGGCGGGTCCGCCGCGCCGGCACCGGAGATCCGCCGGCCCGGCGGGTGACCCGGGTACGCAGCCGGTGCGGCGGGACGAGGGCGGCCACCACGGGCAGGAGATCGGCCAGCGGCGCGTCCGGCTCCCGGCGGACGGCCGGGGCCAGCGCGCCTCCGCCGGCGGTGACCGCGCGCAGCAATCCGTCGAGGTGGGCGGCCTGTTGGCGGGCCAGCTCGCTGATCGCCCGGCGTTCCTCGGCGGCCAGCCGCCCGGTGTCCTCGGCGAGCGCCCGGGTGAGCGAGGCCAGCGAGCTGACCGGGGTGCGCAGCTCGTGGCAGAGCACCCGCAGCACCAGCCCCGGGTCGGCGGGTTCGCCGAACGATTCCCCCTGATCGGGGCTGGCGGGCCGGCCCCGCCGCACCAGCGTCCTGTTCCCGTGTCGCGCACGCATCCGCCCAACTCCCTCTTATCCCCACAAATCCGCATGATCCGTACCCGTTCGGGAAGGAAACAGGCATGCTCGACGCCCCCATCCGGCTGGTCGTCGTGGACGACCATCCGCTCTTCATCCGCGGCCTGGAGCTGCTGCTGCCCGCCAGCACCGACGGACGCGCCCGGGTCGTCGACTCCACCGGCGACGCCTCCGCCGCCGCCTCGCTGGTCGGTCGCACCCAGCCCGACCTCGCCCTGGTCGACCTGCACATGCCGCCACCCGGCGGGATCCGCGCGATCGCCGCCATCCGCCGCACCACCCCGCGGGCACGGGTGGTGGCGATGTCCGGCGGGGACGACCCGGCGCCCGCGCTGGAGGCGCTGCGCGCCGGGGCGGAGGGGTTCCTGCCCAAGAGCAGCGAGCCGGAGGAACTGCTTCCCCCGATCCTGGCCGTCCTCGACGGCTGGGCGGTGCTGCCCGGCCCCCTGCTGCGCGGCCTGCTCCGGCCGGCCCACAGCAGCTCGGTCGACCTGGACTCCGAGGAGCGGCGGCTGCTGCGCTCCATCGCGGCCGGTCGCAGCACCGTGGAAATCGCCGAGCAGTTGCACGTCTCGGAGCGGACGGTGAAACGGATGACCGCCGCGCTGCTGCGCAAGCTGCGGGTGTCCAGCCGCGCGGAGGCCGCCGCGCTGGCCGGACACGCCGGACTGCTCACCGACTGACGCCGCCCGCCATTGGCCGCGCGGATTTTCCACGATTGGCGCGACTCGTCAAATGAAAGCGACGCATATTGTTGCGGATTAGCCGGCCGATACGTCAAACTCTTGACCACACCCCGCCCGACACAGGGAGCAATGGCGATGGCAAGGAAAGTAATCACCGTTCTGACCGACGACCTGGACGGCGGAAAGGCCGACCGGACCGTCGAGTTCAGCCTGGACGGGGTGGCGTACACCATCGACCTCTCCGACGAGAACGCGGGGGTCCTGCGCAAGGCGCTCGACCCGTACATCAGCGCTGGCAGGCGAATGGGGCGGGGCAACGTGGACGCCGGTCGCCCGGTCCGCCGCCCGGCTCGCGCCGCGGTCTCGGGAATGGACCGCGAGCAGAACCGGGCCATCCGGGAATGGGCCGCCAAGAACGGCTACGAGATTTCCGAGCGGGGCCGCATCCCGGTCAACGTCGTGGAGGCGTGGAAGAACCGCTGACCGGCGTCGCCGGGGGCATCACGATCCGCCGCGCAGGGGTCACGCTGAGAAATCAGCGTGGCCCCTACGCTTTTCGCCGCGTTCACAATTTTCACCCGGTGGCGCTCCCCGGTCGGTGCGCGACGCCCGGTCACTCGCCGGTGACCCCGTCGAGCAACTGTCGGGCCACGTCGAGCTGACCCAGGTGCCGGGCGTACTCCTGAAGCAGGTGGAACAGGATCCGGCCCAGCGACGGCGCGTCCGCGGCGGCCTGGAACCGGCCGCCGAGCGCGGCCCGCCGCGACAGCGGCACCCCGGCGACGATCCGGCGGGTGTGCGCCACCTCCGCCCGGTACGCCCGCCACACCTGCTCCGTCGACAGGGCGTCCACCCGCCACTCGGCGTCGTCCTCGCCCGGCGGGCACGGGGCGACCTGCTCCGCGGCGAAGCCCCACCGGATCCAGCGCCGCTCCACCCAGCCCAGGTGCCGCACCAGCCCGAGCGGCGCCCAGCCGAGCCCGTCGACGGGACCGCGCAGCTGCTCCGCCGAGAGGCCGGCGGTCTTGCGGGCCAGCGCCTCCCGGTACCAGTCGAGATAGCCGACCAGCAGCTCCCGAGGGTCGTCGACGTGGTTGCCCGGGCCGTCGAGCAGGACCGGGAAACGGGTGTCCGACATCCACCGACCCTACGGCCGGGCCGGGCCCCTCGCCACGGTCCCGATCGGCCGGTGGACCGGGCCCGCCGGCAACCTGGCCGCCGGCCCGGCTCGGCGACGCCGGTGCACCGCGCTACGCGCCCCGGCTGCGGCGCTGGTCCGGGGATACGTCGCGGGCCGCCCGGATCTCTCCGGACGGCCCGCGACGGTGTCGTACGACAGGTCAGTCGACCTCGATCCGCACCACGTCGAAGGCGGGGGTCTGGTTGGCCCGCTCCATCATCGGCACCCGGTGCGAGCCGTCACCGGCCCAGACCGCGCACTGCGCCGTGCCCGACTGCGGCAGGCCCGGGATCTGGATGGTCACCTCGTCGGCCTGTCCACCGCCGCGACCGTCCTCGGTGGCGACGAAGAACGCCGGCACGTCCTGCGGGTTCGACGGCGCCTCATCGGTGCTCTGCAGCATCCGGCACGCGGTGTGGAAGTGACCGCGAGTCAGCCCCTGGCCGTTGAGGACCGAGCTCTCCAGGTAGTAGCCGCCCTGGCCGGCGGCGAGGAACCGGTCGCGGATCAGGTTCCGGGTGGAGACCTGCAGCGCGAACGGCTGGTTGCGCTGCACCTGCTCCGGGAACTCGGTGATCAGCAGGGACGGGTTGTTGGCGGCGGCGCCGACCTCACCGAAGGCCGTGCTGACGCACCGGTTACCGTTCTGGAAACCGTCGTGCGGCTGGAGGTCGCTGTTGGTGCAGTCCTTGGCCAGCACGCCGAGATTGTTTCCGCCGTTGTTGTTTCCGCCGCCGTTCTGACCACCGTTGTTCTGTCCGCCGTTCTGACCACCATTGGTCGGGGCGGCGGTCGGGGCGCCGGTCTGACCGCCATTGGCGCCGCCATTGTTGTTGTTCGCGGCGACGGTGCATTTCGCGAGCTGGTCCAGACCCTGCGGGCGCGGACCCACCCGGTCGATGGTGGTCGTGATCCGGTTCAACGTCGCGCGCCGCTTGTCCTCCAGCGGACGCAGGATGGCGTTGTTGATGAAGGTCTGCCCGTTGCGGCCCTCGGCGGCCAGCCGCCGGTCGGCCTCGGCGATCTGGGTCTGCAACAGCGCGAGGTTCCGGTCGACCTCGGCCCGGGCGCGGTCCGGGACGCGGGGAAGCTTGCCGGCGACGTCCGGGCAGACCACGCCGGAGGCGACGGTGGTCACCGGCGCGTTGCCGTCCTTGACGGCCTGGCACTCGGCGACGGACATCTGGCCGTCGCCCCAGTGGTTGCGCACCCAGCGCCCGTTCTGCCACGTCTGCGTGGTGCTGCCGCGACCGCTCGGCGAGGTGGCGCCGGGACTCGGCGCCACGCAGGCGGACGAGACGTTGCGGGTCGTCGTCCGCCGATTCTCCTGGGCCGACGAGATCTGGGTCACCGCGGCGATACCGCCGAAGACCGCGAGCGCGCCGACCGCCGCCAGCAGCCGCTTGCTCCGCGCGTTACCGGATGACCGGCGCGCCCCTGTGGACCTGCGCATCGAATTGCTCTCCTTCTCGATCCGGTACCTGACTCGTGACCCCGTCGGGCGAACGGAATTCGGGGTGGGACGCCCGTCGGATCACTGCGACGTTCCGGTCGCGCGTCGATGGCCGACGATGCCCTTTCCGCACCGTCCGCCGCGTCGGGTGGCGCGGCTGGGAAGAACTGTGTCCATTCCCGCTTAGGTACGGAGCGCCGCGGGCGATGGTTCAACGCGGATCGAGGAATTCGGAACGGGCCGGTGACGACGGCCCGATCGGGGTTCTGCGAAAGACGCGGAGTCACCGCGGGGCGACGCTGCGGTCGGATGGACGCTGCGGTCGGATGTCAGTCGACGCAGAGGTGGTCGAAGGCGAAGCCGCCAACCAGCTCGTCCCGGCGGGCGCGCAGCCCCCGGATCTCCCGCCGCAGCTCGGCCCGGTCCACCAGCGGCGGTTCGTCGGGCTCCAGCGCCCGCAGCCGCTCCCCGACCGCGACGGTGGCCAGATCCTCGGCCAGCCGGGCGGCGTCCACTCCGCACCAGAAGCGGTGCTCGCGAACGGTCACCCGCTCGACCAGGCAGCTACCGGGCCGCACCTCGACCCAGCTCCAGCCCTCGGCCGCCCCGTCCCGCCACCGCACGTGCAGCCCGCGCACGATGGGGTCGGCCAGCCGCCGGGACACGTACGCGTCGACGGCGGCGGCACGGGTCAGTGCCCCGAGGTCGTTGACCGGGCCGGTGCGGCCGTCGGGCAGCCGACCGACGATGTCGCGGAAGGCCACCGCGCTGTCGTACCCGTCGCCGTGCTGGCCGGCGGACGGGCCGGCGTACGCGCGGGCGTCGATGACGTACCCGACGATCCGCGGGCCGTGTGCGGCGGACCGCAACGTCGGCGACTCGACCCGCAGCACGGGCAGGTCGACCGCGGCGCAGACGGCGTCGCGCATCCGCTCGGCGCGCTGCCGGGCCGAGCCGGGCGGCGCCGGCGCGCCGAGCACGACGGCGAAGAGCGGCCGACCGGTGTCGGCGGCGCAGACCACGTGGTCGAACTCCTCGCGGGTCGCCGAACTCCACTGGTGCCCGGTGATGCCCTCCGGGCGCCGGGTCACCAGGTCGCCGAGCCGGCGACCGGCGTGCACCACCTGACCGGCCCGGACGGGCAGCGCGGCATCGTCGAGCGGCAGCGGCCGCAGCCGGGAACCGTCGTCGGTGGCGGTACGCGTCATGGTGGTGCCGGATCCTCACGTGGTCGGTCGACCGGCCGAGTCTAGGGCGTCGACCCTGCTCGTCGCCTCACCGGTGCGGTCGGATCCGGGCCCCGCCGGTCGGCGCCGGCGGCTCAGGCGGCCCCCATCACCAGGCCCTCGATGGTGTGCTTCTGCCGGATCGGGGTGAGTCGCTCCACCACCGGGCACGGCAGGTGGGCGCGGGCCAGCTCGGGCAGCCCGTCCCGGTACTCCCGGGTGACCGCCATGTCGTGCCGTTCGGCGTTGCCGGCGCCGGGGGCGTCCACGCCGAGCACCAGCACCGGCCGGGCCAGCGTCGAGACGTTCGGGGTGCCCCGGTGCACGGTCAGCGCCGAGCGGGCCGAGATGTCGCCGCGCCGCGGGTACTTGCGCACCGCCCGCTGCGCGTAGCGGGGGTAACGCTCCTTCGGCGGGAACATCCCGTGGTCGAAGTCGGCGCCGTCGTCCCACTGGGTGCCGGGGGCGATCTCGAACGGGCCCATCTCCTCGACCGTGTCCACGGTGGTCAGGTTGAACGCGAGCGAGGTGAGTCGCCGTTGGCGTCGGGTCTGCTCGGGCATCGGGAAGTCCCGGTGCCAGGGCTGCATGACGGCCCCCGGGAACGGGATGTCGAAGCCGAGCTCGACGATCTCGTAGTCGGGGCCGAGCACCGCGCGGCAGACCGCCACCACCCAGGGGTGGGTGACCAGGTCGGCGAAGCCGCGCAGCTGTTCGGGGTGGATCTCGACGTACCAGCGGTTCGGGCCGCGGCCGACCGCGCCGTCCGGACGGGAGCGGGCCTCCCGGAAGGCCGCGTCGATGTCCTCGCCGACCTGGTCGACCCAGTCGACGCCGAACCCGCCCCGGCAGGCGGTGATGCCGTCGCGGTAGAGGTCGCCGAGCGCCTCCACCGGGGTCTCGTCCTGGACGGTCGGGGTGGGGTGGGCGGTCATCGGTCCTCCTCGGGGTGCCGGACCACCCGAGTATTACAACGTTGTAGAAGAGCGGCAAGGGGGCCGGCCGGACGGGGCCGGCCCCCGCGGGGACGATGGGTCGGACCGGCGCGGTCCGTGCCGGGGAGGGAGGTACGCCGTGCGGGTGGTCTCGCTGGTGCCGTCGCTGACCGAGGCGGTGGCGGTGACCGTGCCGGAGGTGCTGGTCGGCGCGACCGACTGGTGCACGCACCCCGCCGGGCTCGACGTGGCGCGGGTGGGCGGCAGCAAGTACCCGGACCTGGACCGGGTGCTCGCCCTGCGCCCGGACCTGGTGCTGCTCAACGTGGAGGAGAACCGGCGTGCCGACGCCGACGCGCTGGTCGCGGCCGGGGTGCCGGTCCGGGTCACCTACCCGCGTACCGTGCCGCAGGCGCTGACCGAGCTGGCCGACCTGCTCGCCGCGCTCGGCGTGGCCGCCGAACCGGACTGGCTCGCCGCCGCCCGCCGCGCCTGGGCCACCCCGGCCACGCCGTCGCCGGTGCCGCGCCGGGCCGTCGTACCGGTGTGGCGCCGGCCCTGGGTGGTGCTCGGTGGCGACACCTTCGCCGGGGACGTGCTGCGCCGGCTCGGCGTGGCGAACCTGTACGCCGACGACGCCGAGCGGTACCCGCGCCCGGACCTCGACGCGCTGCGCGCCCGGGAACCCGACCTGGTCGTGCTCCCCGACGAGCCGTACGCGTTCACCGCCGCCGACGGCCCGGAGGCGTTCCCCGGCACGCCCTGCGCGCTGGTCTCCGGCCGCCACCTCACCTGGTACGGCCCGTCGCTGGCGGAGGCGCCCGGGCTGCTGGCCGCCCAGCTCGCCGACCCGGTGACCCACCCGGCCTAGACCCGGGCGGAGCCCCCGGGGGCGGCGGTTCAGGCGACCGGGGTGACCCGGGCCGGGGGCAGCTCGACCAGGACGGTGTCGTCCACGTCGTACCCGATGGTGTCGACCACCCGGACCACACCGCTGACCTGCCCGGCGAGCCGGACCGCGAGGTCGGCGGCGCTGCGCCGGTCGAGCCGGCCGTCCAGGGTCACCTCACCGTCGCGGACCCGCACGGTGACCAGTCCGTCCCGCACGGCGAGCACCCGCCGCAGCACCTCCTGCACCACGTCCGCGCGGATCTCCGCGTCGCTGCGCAGGTGCACCCGGAGCAGGTCGCCGCGGGTCACGATGCCGACCAGCCGGCCGAGGTCGTCGAGCACGGGCAGCCGCTTGACGACCTCCCGGTCCATCAGCCGGGCCGCGGCCGGCAACGGCGACTCCGGGTACGTGGTGACCGCCGGCGCCGTCATCAACTCCTTCGCCACCAGCGCGCCGGCCTTCTCCCGCGCCACCCGCCGGCGCCGGCCCTCGAAGACCCGGCGCTCGTCCGGGTTGCCCGCCCGCTCCACCTTGTGCAGCAGGTCGGCCTCGGACACCACGCCCAGCACCCGCCGGAACCCGTCCACCACCGGCACCGCGCTGATCCCCCGCCGGATCAGCACGTCCACGATGTCGCGGTACGGGGTCTCCTCCCCCACCGTCGCGACGTCCCGGGTCATCACGTCGCCCACCTGCCACGTCCTCATCACGACCTCCTCGGCTGGTCTGCATCCGCACGGTATGGCGGCGCCGACCAGCGGGGGCAGAGGCGGTGGACCGGGTCGGACGGGGGCCGAAGGTCCCGCCGTCGAGGCCGCGTTCGGGGTCCAAGGTCCCGGTCCGGGACGGCCCGACCGGCCCTGCCCGCGACCGCCGGGCGGCGGTGCAATGAATGTGCCACCGGAAAGCGCGGTGCCAGGCAGAGAAGGGACGTGGACACCATGACCGCGACGATCGAGCGGACCACCACCGCCACCACCATCGCTCCGGCGGCCGAGACCCCCCGTGAGCGCGCCGCCCGGTTCGTCTGGGCCGGCACCCGGATCGCCCTCGGCTGGATCTTCCTCTGGGCGTTCCTGGACAAGGCCTTCGGCCTCGGCCACGAGACCGAGGCGAAGAACGCCTGGATCAACGGCGGCAGCCCGACCAAGGGATTCCTCACCTTCGGCGCGGCCGGCCCGTTCCAGGGCATCTACCAGGACATCGCCGGCGCGACCTGGGCCGACTGGCTGTTCATGGCCGGTCTCGCCGGGATCGGCGTGGCGCTGCTGCTCGGCATCGGGATGCGACTGGCCGCCACGACCGGCGTGCTGCTGATGGTGCTGATGTGGACCGCCGTCCTGCCTCCCGAGAACAACCTCTTCATGGACGACCACCTGATCTACGCCGCGGTGCTCGCCGGTCTGGCCCTGGTGGGCGCGGGCAACACCCTCGGCCTCGGTCGGGTCTGGGCGAACCTCCCCGTCGTCCGGAGGTACGGCTGGCTGAAGTGACCGCACCGACCCGCAGGGGGCGCCACCGACCGGTGGCGCGCCCTGCGGCGTTTCCGGGCCGCCGTCGCACACGGCGCGCCGTCCGCGGGACTGCCGGGGATCGGTGGGTCGCGATCCGGCAGGATCGGAACCGACCGGACGATCGAGCCAGAACGGCAGGAGATCAGCAGATGAACATGCCCCAGGCAGGAAAGCCCGAGATCGGCCCGATCGAGGGCGCGCCCCCGGCCGACCTCGTCATCGAGGACATCACCGTGGGCGACGGCCCGGAAGCCCAGCCCGGCCAGCTCGCCAACGTCCACTACGTCGGGGTGTCCCACTCCACCGGGCGCGAGTTCGACGCGTCCTGGAACCGGGGCGAGGCGTTCGAGTTCCCGCTCGGCGGCGGCCAGGTCATCGCCGGCTGGGACCAGGGCGTGGTGGGCATGAAGGTCGGCGGCCGTCGCCGGCTGACCATCCCGCCGCATCTGGGCTACGGCAGCCGTGGCGCCGGCGGCGTCATCAAGCCGAACGAGACGCTGGTCTTCGTCGTCGACCTGCTCGGCGTCCGCTGACCGGAGGCGGGGTCGTCGGCGCCACGCCGGCGGCCCCGCGCCAACGGCTGCGGGTCGGTGCCGTGTTGGCGGCCCCGCACCATTGGGTGCAGGGCGGTGCCGTGCCGGCGACGGCGACGGCGCGCCTCAGGCGCAGGCGACCAGCTCGCCGCGGGGGCAGGGCGGAGTGGGCAGGCTCTGCACGACGGGGACGACCCGGTGCAGGCCGGTGGCCCGCAGCACCCGGGCGACCACCGGATCCGGGTCGGCCAACACCAGCTCGCCGCCCCGGGCCCGCACCCGCAGGTGCGCGGCGACCAGCGCGCGGACCCCGGCGGCGGAGAGCAGCCGGACACCGGAGAGGTCGACCCGCAGCACCGGACGCGCCGGCGCGGCCCACAGCGCGGCGCGCAGCACACCGACCGAGGCGACGTCGACCTCGCCGACCACTCGCACCCCGACCACGTCGTCACCCACGCTGAGCTGCACGTGGAGCCGGTCACCCCGCTGTCCCATACGGACGAATCTAGCCCCGGCCACCGACATTTCCGCCGTCCGACGGACCGAATCCGGGTACGCCCAGGGTCGCCCCCGGGGGAGTCCCCGATCCGTCTCAGGGACGATGCGCCGCCGGCGCGACACGCCCGGCGGGGGGACGGGACCGGGATCGGCGGGTGACAATGACCCGATGGTCGTCCCGCGCCAGCGCCCCCGCCCGCCCCGCCTGATCCGGCCCGTCCGCGAGCCGGCCACCGTCCCGCCCCCGCTGGCCGGGGTGTGGGCGGCCACCGACCGGCGGCTCGACGCGGTCGAGCTGCTGCCCCTGCCGCCCGGCGCGCACGGGCCGGAGGACGTGCTGGTGGACCCGGACGGGCGGGTGGTCAGCGGCGACGAGGACGGGCGGCTCTGGTGGTGGCCCGCCGACGCGCCCGCCGGCACCGCGCCCCGGCTGCTCGCCGAGACCGGCGGGCGGCCGCTCGGCATCGAGCTGGACCCGCGCGACGGCAGCCTGGTGGTCTGCGACGCGTACCGGGGGTTGCTGCGGGTCACCCCCGACGGCGCGGTGCACGAGCTGACCGGCAGCGCGCCGCCGGTGCACCTGGCCGACAACGCCACGGTGGCCCGCGACGGCACGGTCTACTTCACCGACTCCTCCGACCGGTACCCGCTCTCGCACTGGAAGCACGACCTGCTGGAACACCGCCCCAACGGGCGGGTGCTGGCCTACGACCCGCGCTCGGGGCGCACCGAGGTGGTGACCGACGGGCTCTACTTCCCCAACGGGATCGCGCTGACCCCGGACGAGTCGGCGCTGATGCTGGTGGAGACCAGCACCCACCGGCTGGTGCGGGTGGCCCTGCCCGACGGGGCGGTCACCGTGCTCACCGACCTGCCGGCGTACCCGGACAACCTCACGGCGGTCGGCGACGGGACGTACTGGATCGCGTTGCCCAGCCCCCGGCTGCCGGTCGTAGAGCGGCTGCTGCCGCACCCCCGGCTGCGCCAGCTGGTGGCGCTGCTGCCCGACGCGGTACGACCGCAGCCGCAGAAGTACGGGCTGGTCGCCCTCGTCGACGGCGAGGGGACGGTGCTGCGCACGCTGCACGGCCCCGACGGCGCCTACTGGATGATCACCGGGGTCCGGCAGCACGGCGACCGGCTCTGGCTGGGCAGCCTGGTCGGCACCGCCATCGCCCGCGTCGACCTCACCTGAGGTCCGCCTCACCCGGCCCGATTGTCGCCGGCCGTGCCGCCGCACACGGGGGCTCGGGAGCCCTTCGGGGAGGCCGTCCGAGCTGCCGGGTGCCCACCTCGACCGGGCACCGGCCCCGATCCTGCCCGGGCCGACGCACGAACGGCCCGCCGCGCGGCGGGCCGGTCGTACCCCGGTCGTTCCTCCCTCTGGTCTCAGCCGCCGCTGGCGGACGGCGCGGGTGCGGGCGACGATCCCCCCGCCACCGCCCCCGGGTGCCCCGGGCTCAGGGTGGGCGCCGGCTTCAGTCCGGGCGGCACGGGCAGCGCGCTGCCCTTGGCGAACTCGTCCCAGCTGACGTTCCAGGCGGTGAAGCCGTTGCCCTGGTCCAACTGCACCTCGGTGCCCTTGATGGTCACCAGGTCGCCGACCTTCGTGATGCCCATCAGCCAGTCCGCCGCCGTCACCGACACGTTGGTGCAGCCGTGCGAGACGTTGATGTTGCCCTGATCCCCCTCCGACCACGGCGCGGCGTGGATGAACTCGCCGCCCCAGGTGAGCCGCTGGGCGTCCTCCACGTCGACCACGTAAGGGTCGGCCGAACCCCGGGTGTCGAACGTGGTGAAGTCGTGCTTCTCCATGATCACCATCTTGCCGCTCGAGGTCGGGGTGCTCGGCTTGCCCATACTCACCGGGATCTTGCGGACCAGCTTGCCGTCCTGCAGGACCGACATCTGCTTGGTGGCGTTGTCGATCTCGAGGGCCACCTGTCGGCCGATCTTCGAGGTGGACCGGCGGTCGTCGTCACCGATGAACTCCTTGCCGATCGGGAGTCCCGCCAGTCCCGACCGCACGCTGATCTTCGTGCCGGGCTTCCAGAAATCCGGTGCCCGGTATTCGACCTGCTTGCCGTCCCCCATCCATGACCAGGTACCCGGCTGCGGCGGGTCGGTCTTCACGAACAATCGCCGTTGCACGGCCGCCCGAGCCTCTTTGGGAATTGGCGGATCGAATGCGACGGTCACCGGCATCGCGGTGCCGTACGTCTGATTTCCGGCGAAATACAACGTGCTCTGTATCGCCTGTCTGGTCGATTTGGGCGACGTGGTGAAGGTCGTCCGCCCGACGGCGGTCCGCCCCTTCTTCCCGGTGGCGGTCACCTCCGCGGTGTAGGTCCGGCCGTTCTCCAGCGGAGTGCTCGGCACCCAGCTCGACCCGTCCTCGCGCGGCTCCCCCGCGACCTGCTTCCCCTTGTCGTCGGTGAGCTTGACGCCGGTGACCTTCCCGTGGCTCACGCTCGTCCCGACCTCCGCGCTGACCGGGACGTCCTTCGCCCGGTCGGCGGGGGTCACGGTGACCGCGGGGTCCTGGGCCCTGCCCGGCCCCGAGCCGGTGGCCTCCTTCCGGTCCGCCGTGCATCCGCCGAGGATCAACGGTGTGGCTGCGATGGTCACCGCCAATAGCGTCAGTCGCCGCCTCACATCCATATTCAGCCCCCCGTTTCCATTTCCCTTGGCCACATTCTGTACGGCGCTTCTCGGGCCGCGGCGCACTTTCGCGAGAAATGCTCGGAAACGGCTGGGCTTTTGGTCGCCGGTGTGCTCGGCCGCGAATTCGCGGCCCGGCCGTCCCGGAACAGGAAGCCTGGGTGGTCCGCGTCCCCGGCGTACCGACTCGGGTCGTTCAGTCCCAGTCCTGGTCGCCGTGGTTGCGGTCCCACCGACCGCCGACCGGCGGGGTGTCCAACCGGGTGGCGCTCTCGGCGTTGCCGGCGAGGTCGTTGTCCTCGACCCGGCAGGCCACGCAACTGCCCCGCTCGGTGATCCACAGCCCGTGGGTCTGGGTGCTCGGGTCGTGGTTGTCCCAGACGCGGTTGCCCCGGATCGTCGCCGAGTCGAAGGCCGCGTTGATGGTGATCCCGGCCCGGGTACCGGGCGCGGCGGGCAGCTCGTACGCCGTCCCGGGCAGCGGGGTGTCACCGCTCCAGGCGCTGTAGGCGTCCGGGCGTACCGGGGCGAGGGTGAGTTCGGAGGCGGTGTTGGCGGCCACCACGGCCACCCGCTCGCCCACCCGCAGCACCTTGCCCCGGTGCCCGTCCGACGGCCAGTTCGCCGAGCGGTCCACCAGCGCCTTGTCGCTGTACCGGACCGTCTCGCCGCCGGCGCAGGCGCCGGCGCACTGCCGCCCGTTGTTGCGGATCCGGTTGTTGAGCAGCACCGTGTCGGTCATCGGTCGGTCGAGGCGGATCCCGTCCAGGCCGTTGCCCCAGAACTCGTTGCTCTCGATCACCACGTCCATCGCCGGGTCCTGGTAGCCCCGGCCCAGGTTGTGCTCGTGGTAGCCGTAGGCGCCGTTGCCGCTGACCCGGTTGCCCCGCACCGTGTACGGGCCGGGGGTGTTGCCCATGCTGATCCCGTCGCGGACGTTGCCGTCGATCACGCAGTCGGTCAGCAGCCCACCCCGGCCGGCCACCCCCGAGGTGCCGTTGGCCGAGACGTCGAAGCCCGCCTCCAGGTTGCCGGTCATCGTGCAGCCGGTGACGATCAGCCCGTCGGCGCCCCAGTCGGAGATGCCGAACCGGTTGCCCTGGCTGTGGCAGCCGACGATCCGGTAGCCGCGCGGCGGCGGCCAGTAGTCCTTCTGCAACTCCAGGAAGATGCCGTTGGTGCCGTTGCCCAGCGCGGTGCAGTTGGCGATGGTGAGCCGCTCGACGGTGCCCCAACCGCCGATGCCGATGCCGATGCCGGCCCCGCCCATCTCCTCGCCGTTGTCCAGCCGGCCGCAGCCGACGACCACCACGCCGTCGATGATGCCGTCCTGGCGGAAGTCGCAGCCGAGCCCGCTCGCCGCAGTGTGGTGGATGTAGAGGTTGCGGAACACCCCGCGCACCACGTACTGCAGGCCCAGCCCCTTGGCCAGGTAGTTGTACTCGGCCATGGCCACGCCGGAGCCGTCGATCTCGAAGTCGGCGAAGGTGCAGTCGGCGATGTGCCGGTCCCGGTCCGCGCCGTGCTGCAGGGTGGTCCAGAAGGCCAGCGGCGTCGGGTCCGACCGGTTGCCCTCGTTGCTGAGCAGGAACCGGGTCGCCGCCGAGCCGGCCCCGATCAGCGAGACCCCGCTGCGCCACACCGTGCCGGCGTCGCGGATCGAGTAGATCCCCGGCGGGCAGTAGATCACCCGGGCCCGCCCGTCGGCGGCGTACCCGTCGCCGAGCCGGTCCACCAGGGCGGCGAGCGCCGGCTGGTCGTTGGTCACCCCGTCGCCGGTCAGCCCGTACTCGTGCGCGTCGCACCACAACGGCGCACCGGCGACGGACGGGCGCCGGTCCCGCACGGTGACGGGCAGACCCTGGTACGGCACGGGTGCTCCTCTCGGCGGTCCGGTCGTTTCCCCGGCCGCCGATTTCCCGACCCACCGACCGGAAAACGCCGTGCCCACACCCCCGCCGCCCGCACCGTTGGGCCGACGAAGCGGACACCACGCCGTCCGGCGGCGGAGCCGGCCAGCGCGGCCGGCTCCGCCCGTACCGCTCAGACGTTGGCGACCAGCAGCGCCGGCTGCTCGACGCAGTCGGCGACGTGCCGCAGGAAGCCGCCCGCCACGCCACCGTCACAGACCCGGTGGTCGAAGGTGAGGCTGAGCTGGGTCACCTTGCGCACCGCGAGCTGCCCGTCGACCACCCAGGGCTTGTCCACGATCCGGCCCACCCCGAGCAGCGCCGCCTCCGGGTGGTTGATGATCGGCGTCGAGCCGTCCACGCCGAACACCCCGTAGTTGTTGAGGGTGAAGGTGCCGCCGGTCAGCCGGGCCGGCGGCAGCGTGCCGGCCCGGGCCGCGGCGGTGGTCTCCGCCAGCGCGGCGGCCAGCTCCCGGGTGGTGAGCCGCTGGGCGTCGCGCAGCACCGGGACGACCAGGCCCCGGTCGGTCTGCGCGGCGATGCCCAGGTGCACCCCGGCGGACTGGATGATCCGCTGCCCCTCGGTGTCGACGTGCGCGTTGAGCTGCGGGAACCGCCGCAGCCCGCTGAGGCAGATCCGGGCCAGCAGGGCCAGGATGCTCACCGGCGCGTCCGGGGTGGCGGCGTTGATGGCCGCCCGGGTCTCCAGCAACCCGGTGGCGTCCACGTCCACCCAGATGGTCACCTCGGGGATCTCCCGCCGGCTGCGGGAGAGCTTGTCGGCGATCACCTTGCGGATGCCGGTGAGCGGGATGATCACGTCCTGCCCCTCGGCCGGGGCGAGCCCGACGTGCGCGTCGGGCTGCTCCGGCACCGCCGCGAGCCGGCTGGCCGGCGCGGCGGCGGCCGCCTCCACGTCGGCGCGGCGGATCACGCCGCCGGTGCCGGTGCCGCGCACCGCGGCCAGGTCCACCCCGCGTTCCCTGGCCAGCCGACGCACGATCGGCGAGATGACCAGCGCCGCCGTCGGCGTCCGCCCGGCCGCGAGGTCGGTCGGTGCCGCGGCCGGCTCCGGCGTGTCCTTCCCCTCGGGGACGTCGGTCGCGCCGGCGGTGGGCTCGGGGGCCAGCGCCAACCGGGGACGGCGCCGACGCCGGCCGGCGCCGGCGTGCCCGGTGCCGTACCCGATCAGCACGTTGCCGGAGCCGGCCCGCTCCTCCTCGCGGTAGGTGGCGTGCCCGGCCGACTCGCCGCCGCCGCCGTCGAGCGGCGCGATGGTGATCAGGGGTTGGCCGACCGGGCGCACCTCACCCGCCGCGCCGTGCAGGGCGACCACCCGGCCGGCGTACGGGCAGGGCACGTCGACGACCGCCTTGGCGGTCTCCACCTCGACCACGCTCTGGTCCACCGTGACCACGTCGCCCACGGCGACCCGCCACTCCACGATCTCGGCCTCGCTCAGCCCCTCGCCCAGGTCGGGCAGGAGGAAGACCTGCGTCCGCTCCACCGTGGTCACGCCGCACTCCCCTGGGGCAGCCAGCGCGGGTCGGGCTGGTCGTCCCACTGGAGGCGGGCCACCGTGTCCAGCACCCGGTCCACCGAGGGCAGGTGGGTGTGCTCCAGCATCGGCGCCGGGTACGGGATGTCCAGGCCGGACACCCGCAGCACCGGGGCGTGCAGGGCGTGGAAGCAGCGCTCCTGCACCCGGGCGGCGATCTCCGCGCCGACCCCGGCGAAGCCCTGCGCCTCCTGGATCACCACGCACCGGCCGGTCCGGCGGACCGAGGCGGCGATCGTCTCGTCGTCGAACGGCACGATGGTGCGCACGTCGACGACCTCCAGGTCCCAGCCCTCCTCGCGGGCGGCCTCGGCGGCCTCCAACGCGACCGGCACCGCCGGGCCGTACGCGACCAGGGTGGCGTCGGTGCCGGGCCGGCGCACGACCGCCCGGCCGAACGGCGCGGTGGTCGCGGGCAGTTCCGCCTCGGCGCTGGAGAAGTAGAGCTTCTTGGGCTCCATGAACACGACCGGGTCGGGGTCGTCGATCGCTTGGCGCAGCAGCGAGTACGCGTCCTCGACGGTGGCCGGGGTGACCACCTTCAGGCCCGGGGTGTGCGCGTAGTACGCCTCGGACGAGTCGCAGTGGTGCTCCACCCCGCCGATGCCGCCGGCGTAGGGCACCCGGATCACGATCGGCACGCTCAGCGCGCCGCGGGTGCGGTTGCGCAGCTTCGCCACGTGCGAGGCGATCTGCTCGAAGGCCGGGTACGCGAACGCGTCGAACTGCATCTCCACCACCGGGCGCAGCCCGGACATGGCCAGCCCGACGGCGAAGCCGACGATGCCGGCCTCGGCCAGCGGGGTGTCGAAGCAGCGCTTGTCGCCGAAGCGGGCCTGGAGCCCGTCGGTGATCCGGAAGACGCCGCCGAGCTGCCCGACGTCCTCGCCGAAGACGACCACCCGGTCGTCGTCGAGCATCGCGTCGGCGAGCGCGGCGTTGAGCGCCTTCGCCATGGTCATGGTGGCCATCAGGCGTCCCCCTCCTCGTCGCGGGCGGCGGCCAGCTCCGCGCGGACCTGCTCGCGCTGCTCGACCAGCTGCGGGGTCGGCTCGGCGTAGACGTGGTCGAAGAGGCTGAGCGGGTCGACCGTGGGCTGGGCGTTCATCCGGTCGCGCAGGCCGGCGGCGTACGCCTCGGCCTCCTCGGCGATCGCGGCCACCGCCGCGTCGTCGAGCGCGCCCCGGTTGCGCAGGTACGTCTCCAGCCGGGCCACCGGGTCGCGGTCGCGCCAGGCCTCGACCTCGTCGGCGTCGCGGTAGCGGGTGGCGTCGTCGGCGTTGGTGTGCGGCTCCATCCGGTAGGTGTGCGCCTCGACCAGGAACGGCCCGTGACCGGCCCGGGCGTGCGCCACCGCGCGGGTGAGCACCGCCAGCACCGCCACCGGGTCGTTGCCGTCGACCTGCTCGCTGGGCACGCCGTAGCCGACGCCCTTGTACGCCAGGCTCGGCGCGGCGGTCTGCCGGGACAGCGGCACGCTGATCGCGTACTTGTTGTTCTGCACGAAGTAGACGACCGGGGCCTTGAACACGGCGGCGAAGTTGACCCCCTCGTGGAAGTCACCCTCGCTTGTCGCGCCGTCGCCGATGAAGGCCAGCGCCACGGTGTCCCGGCCCTGGTACGACTCGCCGTAGGCCAGCCCGGCGGCGTGCACGCACTGGGTCGCCAGCGGGGTGCACTGCGGCGCGGTGTGCACCCGCGTCGGGTCGTACCCACAGTGCCAGTCGCCGCGCAGCAGGGTGAGCACCTCGACCGGGTCGATGCCCCGGCTGACCAGCGCCATCGACTCGCGGTAGGTGGGGAAGACCCAGTCGGTGTCGCGCACGGCGAGGGTCGCCCCGACCTGGCAGGCCTCCTGGCCGCGTGAGGACGGGTAGACGGCGAGCCGGCCCTGCTTGGTCAGGGCGGTGGCCTGGGTGTCGAAGCGGCGACCGACCACCATCCGGCGGTACATCTCGCGCAGCGCCTCGGCGGGCGGCTCGGGGTAGTCGGCGCGGGCGGGCAGCGGCGTACCGTCCGGGTCGAGCAGTCGGACCGGCTCGGCCTGCGGGAGCAGGCCGGCGGACTTCTCGGGCGCGGCCGGGGTGGCCGGCCGGCGGGTGCGCGGGGATGCCCTGCGGACCGCCTGGGGTGTGGTCGTCACGGCGGGGACCTCCTGGACGTGTGGTGGCCTTATGCTCCTGCTGTCGGATGATTGACTCAAGATGCGCGGTGAACGTGGGATGAATGGCATCCCGAGGGGGCTGATGTGAGCCAGGAGACCAGTCCGGAGGCGGGCCTGCCCGGTGGAACGGGACGTTCGGCCGGTCCGCTGGACGAGGTGGACCGGCGCATCCTCGACGAGCTGGTCCGCGACGGCCGGCTCTCCGTCCGTACGCTGGCCGAACGCGTGCACGTCTCCCGCACCAACGCGTACGCCCGGGTGGAGCGGCTGCTGCGCGACGGCGTGATCACCGGGTTCCGGGCGCAGGTGGCGCCGGAGCCGGCCGGGCTGGGCACCTCGGCGTACATCGCCCTGACGATTGAGCAGAACACCTGGCGGGAGGTGTCGGCGGAGCTGGCCCGGGTGCGCTACGTCGAGCACGTGGCGCTGCTCAGCGGCGAACACGACGTGCTCGCGCTGGTCCGCGCGCCGGACAACGCCACCCTGCGGGACGTGGTGCTGGAGCGGGTGCAGGGCATCGCCGGGGTGCTGTCCACCCGCAGCTGGCTGGTCTTCGAGGAGTTCACCGGCGCCCAGAGCCCCTGGCAGTGACCCCTCAGCGCCCTGGGCGGTGACCCGTCAGCGCTCCGGCGGGGCCGCCAGCCCCTCCCGGTCGGCCAGCTCCAGCAGCGGCTCCAGCGAGAAGCGCCGCTCGTCCAGGCCGGCGTGCGGGTCGCCGCGCCCGGCGAACCGGGCCGGCATGCTCACCACGTCGAAGTCCTCGGGGCGAGCGTCGTCCAGCTCCGACCAGTCCAGCGGCGCGGAGACCAGCGCCGCCGGCGTCGGCCGGATCGAGTACGCCGAGGTCATGGTGTGGTCGCGGGCCATCTGGTTGTAGTCGACGAAGACCGGCCGGTCCCGCTGCTCGCGCCACCAGGTGGTGGTGACCAGGTCGGGGCGGCGGCGCTGCATCTGGAGGCCCAGCGCCAGCACCGCGCGCCGGCACTCGCCGAAACTCCACCTCGGCTCGATCGACAGGTAGACGTGCAGGCCCCGACCGCCGGTGGTCTTCGGGTAACCGACCAGGCCCAGCTCGTCGAGGAAGGCACGGACCTCGTGCGCCACCGGCACCACCTGGTCGAAGCCGACGCCCGGCATCGGGTCGAGGTCGATGCGGAGCTGGTCGGGGCGTTCCACGTCGGCCGCCGAGACCGGCCAGGGGTGGAACCGCAGCGTCCCCAGGTTGGCCGCCCAGATGACCACGGCCAGCTCGCTCGGCGCGACCTCGTCGGCCGTCCGCCCGCTGGGGAACGTGATGTGCGCGGTGCGGACCCAGTCGGGCGCGCCGGCCGGCAGCCGCTTCTGGTAGAAGGCGTCGCCGCGGTTGTCCTGCCGGGTGGCGATCTTCGCGCCCTCGAAGACACCGCGCGGCCAGCGTTCCAGCATGGTCGGCCGGTCCCGCAGCGCGCGCAGGATGCCGTCGCCGACGGCGAGGAAGTAGCGCACCACGTCCAGCTTGGTCAGGCCTCGCTCCGGGAAGTAGGGCTTGTCCGGGCTGGAGACCCGGACCACCCGCTCCCCGACCCGGATCTCCTCCGCCGCCGTCGCCACGCTCACACGGTAACGGCAGCGGCCGACTCCCGCGCCCGGCTCACCGGCACCGCCCGCCGAGCCGGACGGCACGCGATGGCGGCCGGCCGTTCCGGGGGTCGCCGCCCCCGCCTAGGCTGCCGCCATGGCGACGTACCTCGACGTGCACCCGGACAACCCGCAACCACGAACGATCAGCCGGGTGGTGGACGTCGTCCGCGGCAACGGACTGATCGCCTACCCGACGGACTCGTGCTTCGCCCTCGGCTGCCAGCTGGGCAACCGGGAGGGCATCGACCGCATCCGGGACATCCGCCAGCTCGACAGCCGGCACCACTTCACCCTGGTGTGCCGGGACTTCGCGCAGCTCGGCCAGTTCGTCCAGATCAACAACGCCCTGTTCCGGTCGCTGAAGGCGGCGACCCCGGGCAGCTACACCTTCATCCTGCCGGCGACGAAGGAGGTGCCCCGCCGGCTGCTGCACCCGAAGAAGAAGACCGTGGGGGTCCGCATCCCCGATCACGTCGTGACGCAGGCGTTGCTGGCCGAGCTGGGCGAGCCGCTGGTGTCGAGCACCCTGCTGATGCCCGGCGACACCGAACCGATGACGCAGGGCTGGGAGATCAAGGAGCGGCTCGACCACGTGGTCGACGCGGTGATCGACTCCGGCGAGTGCGGCACCCTGCCCACGACGGTGATCGACTTCTCCGAGGGCGAAGCGGAGATCCTCCGCCGCGGCGCCGGCGACCCGTCCCGCTTCGAGTAGGCCGTCGCGCGCCACTCGGTTTGCGGCGTGTGGCGGTGTCCGGGACTCGGAATACCGCCACCCGCCGCAAACGGTGCCAGGCGCGCCCGGCGGGGACTCAGGGTGTCTCGTCGTCCAACGACGGCAGCGGCAGCAGCTCGGCGGTGCTGCCGGCGCCCCGCTCGGAGTGCGCGGGTGGCGGCAGGTCGCCGCCCGGTGCCCGGCTGTGCAGCCGGCCCGCCCCGGCCGGCCCGGCGCGGCGGGAGACCTCGCAGGTCACCTGATGGATCGGCGCGGGCGCGGTGCCGAACCGCCCCGGTCCCCAACGCACCCAGATCGCGACGCGGCCGGCCGCCGCCTCCGCCAGAAGCTTGTCCCAGGTACGACGCCGGTCCGTGTGGTCGACCTCGATGACCACGGGCGGCCCGTCCGGCCGGGCACACGCGACGTCGAGTACCGACTGCTGACGGGACAGCGGCGGCGGTAGGGGCAGCACGCTCGGCGCCCGGCGATAGACCCGCCAGCCCTGGTCACCGGCCCAGGCGACCACGGAATCGATGATCCGCGCCGTCACCGCGTCCGTGGTCAGGTCGACGAAGGTGAGCCGGGCGAGGTCGCGCCCGAGTGACGCCGCCAGCCGTTCGCCGTCCGCCACGCCGTCCATGGGCGCAGGGTAGCGGCTCGCCGGGCCTCCGCCGTGACCGGCGGTCGCGGCCGGGCGTCCCGCCGGCCGTGCACCGCCGCGTCGGGCCCGTGGTGCCGACGCCGTGGCCGCGCCCACCGGCAGCCGGCCGGAGCGGTCAGACGATCAGCAGGATGCCCACCACGACGAGCGGAACCGAGACGAACAGGAAGATGCCGACCCCGGTGAGCACCCGCCCACCGCCGGCGTCCTCCCGCTCCGGCGCCAGCCCGAACGTCGACCGGGCGTCCAGCATGCCGATCCGGCTCAGGGTGAGGTCTCCGGTGACCGCCAGCAGGAGGCCGACCACCACCAGCGCGATGCCCAGCAGGTGGAGGAATTCGCCACCGCTGACCGCCACCCAGATCCCCACCCCAACCGCGGCGACCGCCACCGCGATCACGAAGAGCACCAGCGCCTCGCCCAGACCCTTGACCACTGTCATCCGGCGTCACCCTTCCCGTCGTGGTCGATCGATTGGCATCCTTCCCGGTCGATCGGCCCGCCGCTGCCCCGCAAGGCGGCGGCGGGCCGGTCGACAGCCGCCGTCAGGAGCGGTCCGGCAGCTGACGGTTGTCGGGCGGGGCGGCGCGGCCGTCCGACGGGGCGGCGGGAGCGGTGACCACGTCCGGCGCGACCGGGGCCGACGGCAGGGTGGCGCGGCCGGTGACGGGCAGGGTCAGCGTGCTGCCTCCCAGGTCCACCGAGACGGTGGCGTCCCGGTCGTCGGTCTCGGTGAAGCCCGGGTCGCTCTGGGCGAGGACGAGACCGAGCACGTGGCCGGCCGGCAGCACCGCGTCGTACGCGTTGAGCGGCAGGGTGACCGTGTACCAGCGGTCCGGGCGCAGCGGGCTGGTGAACCGCAGGGACCGGTGGTGCGCCGCGTCGAGCCAGCCGCGGGTGAGGACGCCGTGGTCGGTGACCGCGGTGATCTCGGCGGTGTCCCGGTAGCAGGCGTCGTCGGCCACGGTGGACTCCCCCCAGCACGACTCGGTGGCGAGCGTGCGGACCCCCTCGGAGCTGCGGTACTGGATCCGTTCCGCGGTGCCGTAGTCGACGAGCCGCGCGCTCAGCGCGGTGGTCGGCCGGTCGACCCTGATCCGCAGGCGCACCGACGGCGTCCCGGAGATCCGCAGCGGCGCGGTCAGCGCGCCGGAGAGGAACACCAGCCGTCCGGCGCGGGCGGTCGTTGGCTCGGTGACCACCTGCGGCTCGGTCAGCGACTCGTCGGTGTACGCCCGCACCACGCCCGGACGGGCGCCAGGACCGCCGAGCGTGCCGGTCGTGCCGTCGCCGGCGCCCAGGGCCACCGGGACGTTCCGGGTGCCCGGGGCCGGCCAGTCGCGCTGCTCGGTCCACACCCCGGGGGCGGTCTCCAGGGTGGCCCGGGGCTCCCGCATGACGCCGTTGGGCAGGCCCTGCAGCCAGTAGTCGAACCAGCGGTGCAGGGTGGCGACCCACTCGGCCCGGCGGACGTCGAACGGGTCCTCGTGCCCGGCCTGGTAGAGCCAGAGCCGGCGCGGCACCTGCCGGTCGGCGAGCGCGTCCCACCAGCGGGCGAACTGGCCGGTGGTGACATTCAGGTCGTTGACGCCGTGCGCGACCAGCACGCTCGCCCGGACCTGCTCGACCGAGCGGCGGTAGTCCCGCTCCGCCCAGTACGCGTTGTAGTCGCCGGTGTCCTCCGCGCTGTCGGCGCGCAGCCGGGCGAGCACGGCGGCGCACGCCGCGGCGGGCCGACCGTTGACCACCTGGTGCAGGTAGGCGGGATAGTCCGACGCCCGCAGCAGGCCCCGGTAACGCTGGTAGTCGTACCAACTGGAGATCGCGGAGATCGGCACGATGGTCTCCAGGCCCCGGACGCCGGTGGCCGCCACGCCGTTGGCGACCGAGCCGTCCCACGACTTGCCGATCATGCCGACCCGGCCGGTGCTCCACGACGCGGTGACCGGCTCGCCGTCCAGCGTGAAGCCGCGGGCCCGGCCGTTCAGCCAGTCCACCACCGCCTTCGCCCCGGCCACCTCGGCCCGGCCGCCGACGTCCTCGCAGCCGCTGGCGCGGGCGGTGCCGCTGAGGTCGACCGCGGCGAAGGCGTACCCGCGGGGGACGAACCAGTTGTCGTAGAAGAGCGGGGCCTTGGCGATCACGCCGTTCGCGTCGTACGTCTTGCGTTCGCTCTCGTTGCCCCGGCCACAGCAGTGGTAGTACGGCGAGGCGTCCATGATGACCGGCACCCGGACGCCGGCCTGCGCCGCCTCCCGGGGCCGGACCAGGTCGACCATGACCCGGTCCCGCACGCCGTCGCCGTCGGCGTCGGTCGGCGTCTCGACCTGGACGCTCTCCCGGACGGCGTCGGCGTAGGAGTAGACCGGCACGGTGTGGTCGCCGGCGAGGTGCGGTGGGGCGGCCGGCCGGCCGGGCGCGGCGTGGGTGGGGGCGGCGGGGGCGGCCGTGAGCAGCAGCGCCGTGAGGGTGGCGGCGGCCAGCGCCCGGCGGCGGGCAGGCGTCATCGTGGTCCTTCCGACGGGTACGGCAGGTCAAGCCATTCCACCCCATCGATATGGTTCCTGCCTAGTGTCCGGTGTCGACCCGGTCACCTTCAGCGACGCCGGAGGGTTGACCATCGACATCCGTCTTCGTAACGTTCGGCGGGACCGTCGACCCTCCCTCCACCGGCGAAGGGACCTCCGTGGCACGACGACGTACCCTCTCCCTGATCCTGGCCGCGACGCTGCTCTCCGGCGGCACCGTGGCCCTCTCCCCCACCGGCGCCGGCGCCTCACCGCCGCGTCCCGAGGACGAGTACCGGCCGGTGCGCGGGCCCTCCGCCCCCGCCGAGTACCGCTATCTCCAGAAGACCGTGCGCGGCGAGGCGCTGCCCCGGCACGCCTACGACACGGCGGCGAAGGCCGGGGCCCGGCTGCCCGCGGTCGGCGGCCGGTGGACCTCGGTCGGGCCGACCAACATCGGCGGCCGGATCACCTCGCTCGCGCTGGACCCGCACCGCCCCGACACCGTCTACGCCGCCGCGGCCAGCGGCGGGGTCTGGGTGAGCCGGGACGCCGGCAACCGCTTCGAGCCGGCCTGGCCGGACGGCTGGACCCAGGCGATGGGCGCGGTGGCGACCGGCCCGGACGGCACCCTGTACGCCGGCACCGGCGAGGCCAATCCCGGTGGTGGCAGCATCACCTACGAGGGCACCGGCCTGTACGCCTCCCGCGACGGCGGCCGGAACTGGCGGTCGCTGGGCCTGCGTGACTCGGGCGCGATCGGCGCGATCACCGTCGACCCGGCCGACCCGAAGCGGATCTTCGTGGCCGCCGCCGGATCGCTCTACAACGGCGGCGGCGACCGGGGCGTCTACCGCTCCACCGACGGCGGTGCGACCTGGCAGCGGATCCTCGCCGGGGCCAACGAGTTCACCGGCGCGACCGAGGTGCTGATCGACCCGCGCGACGCCGACCGGCTCTACGCCGTGCTCTGGGACCACCGCCGCACCCCGGACCTGCGCACCTACGGCGGCGTCGGCTCAGGGGTCTACCGCTCGGTCGACGGCGGAGCGACCTGGGCGCGCCTGGCGGGTGGGCTGCCGGCGGCCGGGCCGGAGGTGGGCCGGATCGGCCTGGGCCAGTCCGCCTCGGACCCGGACCGGCTCTACGCGATCGTCAACTCCACCGCCGGCCCGTTCGCCGGGTTCTACGGCAGCAGCGACGGCGGCGACGCCTGGACCCGACTCCCGGACACCCCGGAGCTGACCACCTCGCAGTCCACCTTCGGCTGGTGGTTCGGCAAGGTCTGGGTCGACCCGGACGAGCCGCAGCACGTGCACGTCGCGGGCGTGCCGCTGCTGACCACCAAGGACGGCGGGCGGACCTGGACGGCGGACAGCAGTTCCACCCACGTCGACCACCACGCCATGATCTGGGATCCGCGCCGTCCGCAGCGGGTCTACCTCGGCAACGACGGTGGGACGTACCGCTCGGACGCCAACGGGGACGGCGGCTGGGTGAAGGCCACCCACGAGCCGTACACCCAGTTCTACAGCGTGGCGATCACGCCGCAGGACGTCAGCCGGATCTCCGGCGGCACCCAGGACAACGGCTCGCTGCGCTCGTGGGGCGGCCCCGCCTTCAACGAGTATCTCGGCGGGGACGGCGAGGAGAACCTGATCAACCCGACCGACAAGGAGAACGTCTACGCCTGCTACCAGTACGGCAACTGTTTCTTCTCGACCGACGGCGGCGAGACGATGACGTACTTCGGCAACCAGGTCACCGCCGCCCGGCGCAACTGGTTCACCCCGGTGGTCTTCGACCCGCGCGACCCGGCGGTGATGTACTACGGCGCCAACGTGCTCAACCGGTCGACCGACGGCGGCCGGACCTGGACGGCGATCAGCGGCGACCTGACCGGTGGACCGGGCCGCGACCCGATCTACACCAACTACGGCACCATCACCACGGTCGCCCCGGCCGGGGACGGCCGGACCGTCTACGTCGGCACCGACGACGGGCGGGTCTGGGTGACCCGGGACCTGGGCGGCTCCTGGCAACTGCTGCTCTCCGGGCAGCCGTGGGTCACCCGCGTCGTGGTCGACCCACGGCGGGCCGACCGGGTGTACGTGACGCTGTCCGCGTACCGGTCGGGCTCCCAGCGGCCGTACGTGCTCGGCTCGCTCGACGGCGGCCGGCACTTCCACGACCTCAGCGGCACCCTGCCGAAGGCGCCGGTCAACGACCTGGCCATCGGCAAGGGGCTGACCCTCTACGTCGGCACCGACCAGGGCGTGTTCGTCAGCCCGACCGGCGGCGGGGTCTGGCTGCGCCAGGGCCGGGGCCTGCCGTTGGTCCCGGTCGACGACATCGAGTACGACGGCACCAACCACCGCCTCGTGGCGGGGACCTTCGGCCGGGGCATCTACGCCGTCCAGGTGCCCTGAGTGTCGCGGCTGCCGGGACCGGACGCGACGAGACTGCCGCGTCCGGCCCCCGGCAGCGCGGGTGTCAGCGCCCTTCCTGCTGCAAGCGCTGCATGAGCATCTGCTTGGCCTGGTCACCCGCCTTGCGGTTGTTCTCCTGAATCTTGCTGAACCAGGTGGCCAGTTCCGAATCGCCCCGCTGCTCCGCGTCCGCGATGTAGGTGTCCATCCGGTAGATGTTGTCCAGCGACATCTGCAGGACGTGGATCAGGTCGTAGTTCTTGTCCTTCAGCGGGCTCTTCTGTTCCTTCACCATGGTCGCCACGGCGTACCTCCCCCTGTCTCGGCTTCCGAACGCGCCAGCGCTTACCCGGCCTCGGCCCGTTCACGCCCGGGGCGCGGGTCGGGGGCTGCCGGCCGAGCCGGAACGGTTACCGGGCGGCCCGCTCGGGTACGGGTGGCCGCATGGCGGAACTGGCAGCCCTCTGGATCGTCCGGCACGGCGAGAGCACGGCGAACGTCGCCGCGACGGCCGCGGAGACGTCCGGCGCCGAGCTGATCGACCTGACCCACCGGGACGCCGACGTGCCGCTGTCGAACACCGGCGAGGAGCAGGCCCGGGCCACCGCCCGCTGGCTCGCCGGCCTGCCGGCCGAACGCCGGCCCGACGTGGCGGTGGTCTCGCCGTACCTGCGGGCGGTGCGCACGGCCGAGCTGGCGCTGGCCGGCACCGGCATCCCGGCCAGCCGGGACGAGCGGCTGCGCGACCGGGAACTGGGCATCCTCGACGGCCTGACCGGGCACGGCGTGCAGCGCCGCTTCCCCGAGGAGGCCATCCGCCGCCGCCGGCTCGGCAAGTTCTACTACCGCCCACCGGGCGGCGAGTCCTGGACCGACCTGGCGCTGCGGCTGCGGGCGCTCCTGGGCGACCTGCGCCGCGACCACGAGGGACAGCGGGTGCTGCTGTTCGGCCACGACGCGCTGGTCTTCATGCTCCGCTACCTGGTGGACGGGCTGACCGAGGCGGAGCTGATGGCGCTCACCCGGGAGCACGTGATCGCCAACTGCTCGGTGACCGGCTGGTCGGCCGACCCCGAGGGCCGCCTCGTCCTGGACACCTTCAACGACGTGACGCACCTGCGCCGGCAGGGCGCCCGACGGACCAGGGAGGACGAGGTCCATGCCGAACCGGTCTGAGACGCTGGTGATCACCCCGGCGCTGCTGCGCGACTGGGCGCTGCCGGTGCCCACCGGCGGCAAGGAGCACCGGGGCACCGTGCTGGTGGTCGGGGGTTCCCGCTTCACCCCCGGCGCGGTGCTGCTGGCCGGCGTGGCCGCGCTGCGCGCCGGCGCCGGGGTGCTTCAGCTGGCCGCCGCCGAGTCGACCGCCGCCGCGCTGAGCATCCAGGTGCCGGAGGCGCTGGTGATCGGCCTGGCCGAGACCGGGGACGGGGCGGTCGCCGGCGATCCGGGCGACCGGCTCGGCGAGCTGGTCGGGCAGGCCGACGTGGTGGCGCTCGGTCCCGGCCTCAACGACATCGACGAGACCCGGGCGCTGCTGCGCCTGGTCCTGGACGCCGCCGCGCCGGAGACGCCGCTGGTGCTGGACGCGTACGCGCTCGGCGCGCTCAGCCACCAGCCGGACCTGCTGGTCGGCGCGGGCCGGCCGGTGGTGCTCACCCCCAACGTGACCGAGGCGCGGCACCTGCTGGGCCGCGAGCCCGGTCACGACCTGGACGCCGAGGCGCGCGAGCTGGCCCGTCGGTACGACGCGGTGGTCTCGCTCTACGGCCACATCGCCACCCCCGCCGGCGAGTGCTGGCGGGAGGAGAGCGGCGACGCGGGCCTGGGCACCTCGGGCAGCGGCGACGTCCGCTCCGGGCTGCTGGCCGGGCTGCTGTCCCGCGGGGCGACGCCGGCGCAGGGCGCCTGCTGGGCCGCCTGGGCGCACGCGGTCAGCGGCCAGCGGCTGGTCCCCCGGTTCGGACGGATCGGCTTCCTCGCCCGCGAGCTGCTGGACGAAATCCCGCACACCCTGGCCACCGTATGACGGTCAGCGACCGACCGAACGGATGTGTGTAACGACACACTCCGCTCCTACGCTGTTGGTTCGGAAGCGGGCATCCCGCCCTCTTCCCGCCGGCCGCTCCCCACCAGGGGGCGCACCCGGCTGAAAACAGCCCCTGGGAGTCTGTGTGAAGAACCTTCGTCGCAAGACACTGGCTGCCGCGTCCGCCGTGACCCTCGGTGTCGGCCTCGCCGTCACCGGCGGGCTGGCCCCGGCGGCGGCCGCCGGCCCGGACACCACGTTCCTGGTCCTGGCCCCGCAGGGCGCCACCACCGGGAAGGCGGCGGCCCGCGTGGCCGCGGCCAACGGCACCGTGGTGGCCACGTACGACCAGATCGGCGTGCTCGTCGTCCGCTCGACCAACCCCGACTTCGTCACCGACGTGGCGGGCGCGGGCGTCGAGTCGGTGGCGTCCACCGCCGGCCTGGGCACCGCTCTCGAAGAGAGCGAGACCGTGGAGGTTTCCGCGGCCGAGGCGGCGAGCAGCACCGCCGACCCGACCGGGGAGCCCCTCTTCGGTCAGCAGTGGGACATGCCGATGATCGGCCTCCCGCAGGCCCACGCCGTCAACGCCGGCAGCGCCGACGTGGTGGTGGGCGTGCTGGACAGCGGCATCTCCTCCAGCCACGAGGATCTGAAGGACCAGATCGCCAAGGACAAGAGTGCGTCCTGCCTCGGCGGCACGGTGGACACGGCCGAGGCGGCCTGGAACCCGACGACCTCCGACCACGGCACCCACGTGGCCGGCACCATCGGCGCCGCCGTCAACCGCAAGGGCGTGGCCGGCATCGCGCCGGGCGTGAAGCTCGCCGCGGTGAAGGTGGTCAACGACGACGGCTACATCTTCCCGGAGGCCGCGGTCTGCGGGTTCATGTGGGCCGCCGAGCACGGCATGGAGCTGACCAACAACAGCTACTACATCGACCCGTGGGAGCTGAACTGCCGCAACGACGCACGCCAGCGTCCGGTGTGGCAGGCGGTCCAGCGGGCCATCCGTTACTCGCAGAGCAAGGGCGTGCTCAACGTGGCGTCCGCGGGTAACTCCAACTACGACCTCGCGCACAAGCTCGACGACTTCGGCAGCCCGAACAACGGGACGCCGGAGGAGCGCGAGGACCTCACCAACGCCTGCCTCGACCTGCCGGCCGAGGTGCCGGGTGTGGTGACCGTCTCGGCGGTCGGCCGGACCGGGGCGAAGAGCTTCTACTCCTCGTACGGCCAGGGTGTCATCGACGTGACGGCGCCGGGTGGCGACACCCGCTACCGCACGCAGGGTGTCACGCCGACCTCCACCGACGGGATTCTGTCGACCACCTTCAACACGGCGACGAAGACCAACGGCTACGGCTACAAGCAGGGCACCTCGATGTCCGGCCCGCACGCCACCGGCGTGGCGGCGCTGGCGGCGTCGGCGCACCCGGGCATGAGCCCGGGTCAGCTGGCGGCGTTCCTGGAGCGTACGTCGGTGGCGCAGTCCTGCCCGGAGGGCGTCTACAACCCGGCTCCGCTGCACCCGGCCGGCCCGCACGCCTACGACGCGACCTGCTCCGGCGGCGAGCGCAACGGCTTCTACGGCGCCGGCATGGTCAACGCGTACAACGCGGTGAAGTAGCAACACGGCACGACTAGTGATGGGGCCCGGCGGACACGCCGGGCCCCATCCGTTTTCGCAGCTCACCCTCGGGGTACCGGGGCAGACGTCAGTCGGAAACAAGGAGGTCTGCCGGTGTCCACCGATGCCATCGTCCTGCTCAAAGAGGACCACAAGGAGATGCGCCGACTCTTCAAGGAGTTCCAGAAGGCCGAGGAGGGTCCGGCCAGCAAGCGCCAGCAGCTGGTGAACCAGATCCTCGAAGCCCTGACGGTGCACACCTACCTGGAGAACGAGGTGATGTACCCGGAGGTCCGCAAGCTCCTGCCCGACCTGGAGGACGACATCCTCGAGTCGTACGAGGAGCACCACGTCGCCGACCTGCTCTGCGCGGAGCTGGCCGCGATGGACGCCTCCGACGAGCGCTTCGTCGCCAAGACCACGGTGCTGATCGAGAACGTCGAGCACCACGTCGAGGAGGAGGAGCAGGAGTGGTTCCCGAAGGTGCGCGAGGCCCTCGGCCGCAACCAGCTCCAGGAGATCGGTGAGCGGATGATCGCGATGCGCAAGGACGCGCCGCGTACCCCCACCGCCCCCAAGGCGATCAAGAAGGCCGTCGACGCGGTGACCGCCTGAGCGCTATCCCGCACGGGGTCCGGCCGTCGGCCGGGCCCCGGCGCGCGTCACCAGGCGGTCGGCGGCACCCCGTCCGGCGCCGGCAGGATCTGCCGCACCCGCCCCGGAGGTACGCCCCGGCGCCGCCACTCCCGGGGGTAGCCCACCGAGACCTCCTCGAAGCGGACCCCGTCGTGCCAGGTGGTCCGGGGGATGTGCAGGTGCCCGTAGACCACGGCGACGGCGTCGAAGCGGCGGTGCCAGTCGGCGGTGGCCTCGGTGCCGCACCACTGGGCGAAGATCGGGTAGCGCAGCACCCGGGTCGGTTCCCGCACCAGCGGCCAGTGGTTGACCAGCACGGTCGGCAGGGCCGGATCGCGGTCGGCGAGGCGGCGGGCGGTCTCGGCGACCCGGGCCGCGCACCACTCGTGGCGGCTCGGGTACGGGTCGGGGTGCAGCAGGAACTCGTCGGTGCAGACGATTCCCGTCCGGTACGCCTCGGCCAGGGCGGCCTCGCGGGTGTCGAAGCCCTCCGGCCGCCAGCTGTAGTCGTAGAGCAGGAACAGCGGCGCCACCAGCACCGGCCCGCCCGGCCCCCGCCACACCGGGTACGGGTCCTCCGGGGTGAACACGCCCAGCTCCCGGCACCGGCGTACCAGGTGCTGGTAGCGGGCCACGCCCCGCAGGGTGACCGGGTCGCCCCGCGGGGTCCAGAGCTCGTGGTTGCCCGGCGCCCACACCACCGTGTCGAACCGCTCGGCCAGCAGGCCCAGCGCCCACTCGACGTCGGCGGCGGTGTCGCCCACGTCCCCGGCGACGATCAGCCAGTCACGGGGCGAGGCCGGGCGCAACGCCTCGACCAGCGCCCGGTTCTCCGCGTACCCGACGTGCAGGTCGCTGATGGCGACCAGGCTGCCGCCGGCGTCCTCGGATGGCATCCGCCGATCGTACGCAGAGCGCGCCGCGGGCGTGGGGCCGCGCGGCGGCGGGCGCGTCAGTCCGCCGAGCCCGGCTCGGCCATCTTCCGGTGCTGCTCCTACTTGAGCCGGTCCACCCCGTCCGGCGAGGTCGGGCGGGCCCCGCCGGCGCGACCCGGTAGGATCGGCGCGGGCCGTGACTGGCGCGTGGGGATGGAGCACCATCGGGAAGCGGTCCCGTCATGAGGACGCACGCCGAGCGCCTGGGCCTTCCGCACGTCTGTAGGAGGTCGCATGTCGCTGAACGCCGAATCCACCGCATTCCGCAGCGCGCTCGAGGTGATCCGCGCCGTCGAGCCCCGGGTGGCCGACGCCATCGGCGCCGAGCTGGCCGACCAGCGCGAGTCGCTCAAGCTCATCGCCAGCGAGAACTACGCCTCCCCGGCCACCCTGCTGGCCATGGGCAACTGGTTCAGCGACAAGTACGCCGAGGGCACCGTCGGCCGCCGCTTCTACGCCGGCTGCCAGAACGTGGACACCGTCGAGGCGCTCGCCGCCGAGCACGCCCGGGAGCTGTTCGGCGCCGCGCACGCGTACGTGCAGCCGCACTCCGGCATCGACGCAAACCTGGTGGCGTTCTGGGCGATCCTGGCCGATCGGGTGGAGTCCCCGGCGTTGAAGAAGGCCCAGGTACGCCAGGTCAACGACCTCACCGAGGCGGACTGGTTCGCGCTGCGCCGCGAGCTGGGCAACCAGCGGATGCTCGGCATGTCGCTGGACGCCGGCGGCCACCTCACCCACGGCTTCCGGCCGAACATCTCCGGCAAGATGTTCGACCAGCGCAGCTACGGCACCGACCCGGCCACCGGCCTGATCGACTACGACCGGGTGGCCGAGGCGGCTCGGGAGTTCAAGCCGCTGATCCTGGTCGCCGGCTACTCGGCGTACCCGCGGAAGGTGAACTTCCGGATCATGCGGGAGATCGCCGACTCGGTCGGCGCCACCTTCATGGTCGACATGGCGCACTTCGCCGGCCTGGTCGCGGGCAAGGTCTTCACCGGCGACTTCGACCCGGTGCCGCACGCGCACATCGTCACCACCACCACCCACAAGTCGCTGCGCGGCCCGCGCGGCGGCATGGTCCTCTGCGGTCCGGAGCTGGCCGACCAGGTGGACCGGGGCTGCCCGATGGTGCTCGGCGGTCCGCTGCCGCACGTGATGGCAGCCAAGGCCGTCGCCCTGGCCGAGGCTCGCCGCCCCGACTTCACCGACTACGCCCAGCGCATCGTCGACAACGCCCAGGCGCTCGCCGAGGGCCTGGTGCGCCGGGGTACGAAGCTGGTCACCGGCGGCACCGACAACCACCTGGTGCTGCTCGACGTCTCCGGCTACGGCCTGACCGGCCGGCAGGCCGAGCAGGCGCTGCTGGACTCGGGCATCGTCACCAACCGCAACGCGGTCCCGCAGGACCCGAACGGCGCCTGGTACACCTCGGGCATCCGGATCGGCACCCCGGCGCTGACCACCCGGGGCCTCGGCGTCGCCGAGATGGACGCCACCGCCGAGCTGATCCACACCGTGCTCAGCCAGACGCAGGCCGGCAGCAACCCCGACGGCACCCCGTCGAAGGCCAAGTACGTCCTCGACCCGGCGCTGGCCGACAAGATCAGCAAGCAGGCCAACGAGCTGCTGACCGGCTTCCCCCTCTACCCCGCCGTCGACCTGGGCTGACCCCACCCTCACCCCCCGACGCCCCGCCCGGCCCCGCCCGGCGGGGCGTCGCCGTCCCTCCCCTTTCCCCCGCACCCCCGGTGATCAAGAAGTTTCGGTCACGGGAATGCGCTCTCCCCGACGCAAACCTCTTGATCACCGAGGTCGCCCGCGGGGTGCGCGGGCCGGGGCCGGGTCAGGGGGTGTGGTGGGCGCGGTTGCGGAGGGCGCGGAGGCGGTGCAGGACGTCGGTGCCGCCCCGGCCGAAGTGGTCGTGCAGGGCCCGGTACTCGGCGTACAGCTCGTCGTAGGCGGCGGCGCGGGCCGGGTCCGGGTGGAACGTCTCGCGGTGCGGCGCACCCATCGCCTCCGACGCGGTCGACACGTCCGGGTACGCCCCGCCGGCCACCGCCGCGTGGATGGCCGCGCCCAGCGCCGCCGGCTGCGCCGCGTCCAGCACGTGCAGCGGCCGGCCCAGCACGTCGGCGTAGATCCGCAGCAGCAGCCGGTTGGCGGTGAGGCCACCGGCGGCGGTCAGCTCGCGCACCGGCACCCCGGCGGCGGTGAACGCCTCGACCACGGTCCGCGCCCCGAAGGCGGTCGCCTCCAGCAGCGCCCGCCAGATCTCCTCTGGGCGGGTGGCCAGGGTCAGCCCGACCAGCACCCCGCTCAGCTCGTGGTCCATCAGCACCGAGCGGTTGCCGCTGTGCCAGTCCAGCGCGAGCAGACCGTGCCCGCCGACCGGCTGCTCGGCGGCGAGCGAGTCCAGCAGCTCGTACGGGCTGACGCCCCGCCGCCGCGCCTGTTCGGCGTACGACGCGGGCAGCGCCCGGTCGACGTACCAGGCGAAGATGTCGCCCACCCCGCTCTGCCCGGCCTCGTACCCCCAACTGCCGGCGCTCACCCCGCCGTCGACCACCCCGCACACGCCGGGCACCTCGTGGCAGTCGTCCGCGTTCATGATCAGGCAGGTGGAGGTGCCCAGCACCGCGAGCATCCGCCCGGGCGCGACGCAGCGGGCGGCCGCCGCGGTGACGTGCGCGTCGATGGCGCCGACCGCCACCGGCGTTCCCTCCGGCAGGCCGGTCCAGCCGGCCGCCTCGGCGGTGAGCGTCCCCGCCCGGGCGCCCAGCGCGGCCAGCGGCCCGTCGACCTTGGCCAGCAGCCCGGGCAGCGCCGGGTGCAGCGCGGCGAGGAACTCCGGGGACGGCTCGCGGCCGTCCTGGCGCAGCCCCTTGAAGCCGGCGGCGGAGACGTTGCGGGTTTCCCGCCCGCAGAGCCGCCACACGATCCAGTCGGCGGCCTCGATCCAGCGTTCCGCGGCGTCGAAGACCTCCGGGTCGGCCTCCAGCAGCTCCAGCGCCTTGGCCAGCTGCCACTCGGCCGAGACCCGGCCGCCGTAGCGGCCCAGCCAGGTCTCGCCGCGTTCCCGGGCGACGGCGTTGATCCGGTCGGCCTGGGACTGGGCGGCGTGGTGCTTCCACAGCTTGGGCCAGGCGTGCGGCCGGTCCCGCAGCCCGGGCAGCGTGCAGAGCGGGGTGCCGTCGGCGAGCGTCGGCAGCACGGTGCAGGAGGTGGCGTCCACGCCGATACCGACCACGTCGCGCGGGTCGACCCCGGCGGCGGCCAGCGCGGCGGGCACCGCGACGCGCAGCACGTCGAGGTGGTCCTCGGGGTCCTGCAGCGCCCAGTCCGGCGGCAGCGGGACGCCGGCGGGCAGCCGTTCGGTCAGCACTCCGTGCCGGTACGGGTGCACCGCGCTGCCCAGCTCGGCGCCGTCGTCGACGGCGACCACCACCGCCCGGCCGGACAGCGTGCCGAAGTCCACGCCGACGGCGTACCGCTGCCTCATCCTCGCCCTCCGTCCCCGCCGGCGGACCCTCCCGCGCCGGAAGGTCACGCTAGCAACAGGGCGGGATCAGGGGATCGGACGCTTCAGGTGGTAGCGGTGCACCTCGGTGCTGCCCTGCACGTTGTTCACGTCCTCGCCGGCGGAGACCAGCTCCCAGCCCTCCCGGCCGGCGCGGTTGAGGTGCGCGATCGCGGTGTCGCCGTACGCCGTGATGTCGGTGCGCGACCCGTCCGGGCCGTACCAGACGAACGAGACATGGAAATTGCGTCCCTGCCCCTGGTAGCGGCGGACCAGCAGGGCATACTCCCAAGCGACCATGGCGTCCATTATGGCCGCTCGATGGGGAGCCGACGGCCACCGGGGGTGGCGGATCGGCGACGGTGCGGTGTCATCCGGTGGGCAGCGGCGCGCGGTCGAGTTCGTCGGCCACCAGCGCGGCGAGCCGGTCCAGGCCGAGGTCGATCTGGTCCGGGGTGACCGCGCTGACCGACAGGCGCAGCGCGTTGACCGGCGCGCCGTCGTCGTAGAAGTGCGCCATCGGGGTCCACAGCACCCCGTAGCGCTCCGCCGAGCGGCGCAGCAGCGCGTCGTCGACCGGGAACGGCACGGTGACCACCGCGAAGAACCCGCCGGCCGGCGCGTTCCAGCGCACCGGCGAGGGGCCTGGGAACCGGCGGGCCAGGCCGGCGAGCAGGTGGCGCAGGTTGCGGGCGTACGCCGCCCGTTGGCGCAGGTTGGCGGTGACCAGCGAGCAGTCGTGTTCCAGCAGCGCCCCGCCGATGATCGCCTGGGCCAGCGGCGAGGTGTTCACGGTGACCATGCTCTTGATCTTGGCGAGCTGGTCGGCGAGGAGCCCGCCGGCGCCGTCGCGGCCGGCGACCCGCTGGTCGGCGACCACGTACCCGACCCGCGCGCCGGGCAGCACCGTCTTGGCGAACGAGCCGAGGTAGACCACCCGACGCCGGGTGTCCAGTGCCTTGAGGGTGGGCAGCCGGCCCTGCTCGCCGGCCGGGAAGAGGCCGTACGGGTTGTCCTCGATCAGCAGCAGCTCCTCCTCGGCGGCCAGGTCGAGCAGTCGCCGCCGATCCTCCAGGCTGACGCTGGCGCCGGAGGGGTTGGCGAAGTCCGGCATCACGTAGCAGGCCCGGGGCCGCAGTCCCTCGGCGCGGGCCCGGCGCACCTGGTCGCGCAGGTCGGCCAGGTCCACGCCGGCCGGGCCGCCGGCCACCGGCCGCACCGGCAGGTCCAGCAGGCGGGCCGCGCCGGTCAGCCCGACGTACGTCGGGGCCACCGCGAGCAGCACGTCCCGGGGCCCGGCGCGCAGCGCGCGCAGCACCAGGAACATCGCCTCCTGGCAGCCCACCGTGACGACGACCGCCTCGGGATCGACGTGGACGCCCTCGTCGACGGCGAGGTTGCGGGCGACCAGCTGATGGACGACGCCCTTGGTCCGGCCGTACTGGAACAAGGTGCGCCGCGCCTGCTCGGGGCCCTGCCCGAGGTCCTCGACGAGGTGCCGGCGGAACCGGTCCAGCCAGCGGCGCGGCGCGTCGTCGTCGAAGAACTCCTCGCACGGGCGGCCGGCGGCCAGCGACACCGCGTCCGGCCAGTGCTGGGCCACCTCGTTGAGGAAGTTCATCGAGGTCAACGCCGGGTCGTCGACGGCCGGGTGCAACGAGGCGAGGTCCAGGTCCACTGGTTCGTCCACGGCTCAACCTCCGGTCAGGGTACGCAGGTCGCGGGCCGCCGCCGGGTCGGCGCAGCCGGCGAGGGTGAGCGCGTCGCGCAGTTCGGTGGCGAGCAGCGCCAGCGCCGTCTCCGCGCCGGCCCGCCCGCCGGCCGCGAGGGCCCAGAGCATCGGCCGGCCCAGCAGCACCCCGGTCGCGCCGAGGGCGAGCGCGCGCAGCACGTCGGTGCCGCTGCGGACGCCGCTGTCCAGCAGCACCTCGGCGCGGCCGTCGACGGCGGCGACCACCTCGGGCAGCACGGTGGCGGTGGCGGGGGCGCCGTCGAGCTGCCGGCCGCCGTGGTTGGAGACCACCACGGCGTCCGCGCCGACCTGCACCGCCCGCACCGCGTCGCGCGGGTCGAGGATGCCCTTGACCAGCAGGGGCAGCGGGGTACGGTCCCGCAGCCAGTCGAGGTCGGCCCAGGTCAGCGCCGGGGCGAAGACCGCGCCGGTGTGCGCGGCGATCGCCGACACCCCGGGCGTGCCGGTGTGGGCGAGGTCGTCCCGGCCGCCGGGCAGGTTCGCGGCGGTGACGTCCGGCGGCAGCGCGAAGGCGTTGCGCACGTCGCGCCGCCGGCGGCCGAGCACCGGCACGTCGACGGTCACCATCAGCGCGGCGCAGCCGGCGGTGTGGGCCCGGTCCAGCAGGTCGGCGACCAGTCCCCGGTCGCGCAGCCAGTACAGCTGGAACCAGATTGGCCCGTCGCCGGCGGCGGTGACCTCCTCGATCGTGGTGCTGCTCAACGTGCTGAGCGCGTAGGGCACCCCGGCCGCGCCGGCGGCCGCCGCCAGCGCCGACTCGCCGTCGGGGTGCAGCAGCCGCTGGTACGCCATCGGCGCGACCGCCACCGGCATCGCCTGCTCCCGGCCCAGCAGCGTCGCCGCAGTGCGGGGATCGTCCACCCCGGTGAGCATCCGGGGCAGCACGGCGACCCGGTCGAGGGCGGCCCGGTTGGCGGCGAGGGTGGTCTCGGCGCCGCTGCCGCCGTCGACGTAGTCCCAGACACCCGGCGGCACCGCCGCCCGGGCCAGCTCGGCGAAGTCCCCCAGGCAGACCGGTGGTCGGTCGTCGGTGGGGCACGTCGGGGCGGGCCGGGGCGCCGGCAGGTCGGAGCGCACCGGGTCAGCCATCGGCCGGCCCACCCGTTCCCCGCGCGGCACCGGCGGCGAGGTCACGGGCCGACCCGCCGCCGGCGGCCGGGTCGGTGTCCGGCCGCGTGTCGTCGGTTGGCGATCCCGCGCCGGCCAGCGCGAAGCGGTCCCGCAGGAACGCGGCGGCCTCGTCCTGCGCCCGCCGGCCGGCGTCGAAGACGCCGGGCATCGCGAAGAACCCGTGGATCATCCCGCGATACCGGCTGAGCGTGACCGGCACGCCCGCCTCGCGCAGCCGCTCGGCGTACCGCTCCCCCTCCTGGCGCAGCGGGTCGTACTCGGCGGTGACGACCAGGGCCGGCGGAAGGCCGGTGAGGTCGGCGGCGAGCAGCGGGGAGGCGAGCGGGTCCGCCGCGTCGGCCGGGTCGGGCAGGTAGTGCCGCCGGTACCAGTCGACGGAGTGCCGGTTGAACAGCAGCGGGTCCTCGTCGCCGGCCGGGGCACGGTCGGCCCGCTGGTCGGTGTTCGGATAGACCAGCAGCTGCCCGGCGAGCCGGGGGCCGGTGGCGCGGGCCAGCAGGGTCACCGCCGCCGCCAGGTTGCCGCCGGCGCTGTCGCCGCCGACCACGAGGCGTTCCGGGTCCGCCCCGAACTCCTCGGCGTGGGCGGCGATCCACGCGGTCGCGGCGTGGCAGTCGTGCACCGCGGCGGGGAACGGATGCTCGGGGGCGAGCCGGTAGCCGACCGTGACGACCTGGCCGCCGGAGGCGTTGACCAGCCGGCGGCAGATGCCGTCGGCGGTGTCCACGCTGCCCAGCGTCCAGCCGCCGCCGAAGAAGTACAGCAGGGTGGGCAGCGGGCCGGCGCCGGCCGGCCGGTACACCCGTACCGGAAGGTCGCCGGCCGGGCCGGGAACGTGGGTGTCGCGTACCTCGTGGACCGGCTCGACGTCGCCGCCGCCGGCGCGGATCGCGGCGAGGTCGGCGGCGCGGGCCTCGGCGAGGGTCTGGGTGTACAGCGGCGGCGTGCCGGCCGCGGCCCGCGCGGCCCGGTACGCCACCACCTGGGGGTCGAGGGGCATGTCGTCTCCTATCCGCCGGTCGAGACGAAGAGCTTGTCGATGCCGCGCAGGAAGAGGCTCCCGCTGTAGGTCGGTGTCCGGGTGACCGTCAGCCGCGGGAAGCGGGCCAGCAGCCGGGGCAGGGCGAGCCGCCCCTCCAGCCGGGACACCGCGGCGCCGAGGCAGAAGTGCGGGCCGACGCCGAAGGCGAGCGAGGGCGGCCCGTCCCGGCGCGGGTCGAACCGGTCGGGGTCGGGGAAGCGGGCCGGGTCGCGGTTGGCGGCGGCGATCATCAGCAGGACGTTCTCGTCCCGCCGGACCGGTACGCCGCCGAGTTCGGTGTCGCGGGGCGCGGCCCGGGCCAGGAAGTGCACCGGGCACTCCAGCCGCAGCACCTCGTCCACGCAGCCCCGGGCGAGCGCGTCGTCGCCGGGCAGCGCCGCGACGACGTCGGGATGCGCGAGCAGCAGCGGCAGGCCGTTGCTGAACAGGTAGACGGTGGTCACGAAGCTGGCGTTGAAGAGCACGATCAGGTTGCTGATCAGCTCCTCCTCGGTCAGCGCCACGTCGCCGGCGTCCACCGCCTCGACCAGCCCGCTGATCAGGTCCTCGCTGGGCCGCGCGCGGCGGTGCGCGATCAGGTCCCGGTAGTAGTCGCGCAGCTCCTCGGCGGCCTGGTTGGCCTGGGCGAGGCGCTGCGGGGTCTTCCCGGCCACGTCCAGGAACTCGTCGATCCAGTCGACCCGCTGCCGGTACCAGGACAGGTCGGACTCGGGCAGGCCGATGAACTCGGCCATCACCAGCGCCGGCGCGGGGTACGCGAAGTCGGCCACGAAGTCCGTCTCGGTGCCGTCGGCGCCCGCCTCGGCCATCCGGTCCAGCAGCGTGTCGACGACCCGGACGATCACCGGTTCGAGGGCGCCCAGCCGGCGCGGGGTGAACGTCTTGGCGAAGACCGCGCGCATCCGGGTGTGGTCCGGCGGGTTGACGAACATCATCGAAGAGTTGAAGGTGCGCAGGATCTCCTGCTCCTGCCAGCCGGGCGGGGCCTGCTTGTACCACTGCGGGTCGCGCAGCACCTGGCTGACCAGGTCGTACCCGACGGCGACGGTGCTGATCGTGCTGTGCTCGGCGCGGCTCGGCACGGTGCTGATCGGACCGTGCCCGTGCAGGGCCGCGTACCACGGATAGGGGTTCTGCCGACCCTGCTCGCTGTAGAGGCCGGTCAGGATCTCGTCGACGTCCACGCTGCTGCTTCCTCCCCAGGATGGACGGTGGGGCGGCGGGTCACCCCGCCGCCCCACCGGTGTCACAGTCCGAGCAGTCGTAGCGGTACGGCGTCCGCCATCGCCTGGTTGCCGGCGTCGTTCGGGTGGATGTGGTCACCCGAGTCGTACGCGGGCAGCAGCCGGCCCGGCTGCGCCGGGTCGCGGAGCACCGCGTCGAAGTCGAGCACCCCGTCGAACTCGTGGGCGCCCGCACCGCGCAGCCAACTGTTGACCGCCTGCCGGGTGGCGTCCTTCTCGGGCGTCCACACCCCCGGGTTCCCGTGCCCCTCGTACGGGGTCAGGGTGGCCGCCAGGCTGCGCAGGCCGCGCGCCTTGACCTGCTGGTTGACCTGCCGCAGCGCGGCGATGATCTGCTCCGCGGAGTCGCCGGACATCCAGATGTCGTTGATGCCCAGGTGGGTGACGACGGTCTTCACCCCGGTCTGCGGGAAGACGTCCTCGTTGAGCCGGGCCAGGGCGTTCGGCCCCAGCTCGTTATAGCCGGGGAAGCCACCGGCGCCCGGCTCCGGGCCCTCGTGGTTGAGCCGGTTGCCGGCGAGGCTGAGATTGAGCACGCCGGGGGTGCGCACCTCGGGCCGGGCGTCGACGAGCCGGTCGGCGAGCAGGTCGGGCCAGCGCTTGTTGGCGTTGACCGTGCTGCCGTTGCCGTCGCCGATGGAGTCGCCGAGGACGACGATCGAGCCCGGGGTGTGCCGGCGCTCGACGTCCAGCCCGGAGAGGAACATCCAGCAGCAGTTGGGCCGGATGGTGAAGCCGGCGCCGTCGGCCGCGGTGGTCAGGTCGGTGGCGCCGATGAAGTTGGTGACCTTGGACTGGCCGTGGAAGGTGACCGGCCCGGTGAGCACCGGGAAGTGCAGGGTGACGACGAGGTCCTCCTGCTCCCGCACGGCGACGTCGAGCGGGTCGCTGAGCAGCTCGGCGCCCTTGTTGATGGTGGCCGAGGTGGCTCCGCCGAAGGTCAGCTCGCGCAGGGTGGCCGCGTCGATGTCGGACCGGTCGTCGGGGGTGCCGGTGTTCGGCCGGGCGACGGTGGCGTGGCCGACCTTGACTGCCTGGTCGCCGTAGAGGTTGGTCAGTCGCACGCGCAGCCGGTCGCCGCCGACGCTGGTGTGCACGATCATGCGGATGCTCTGGTTGTTGAGGCCGGTGTTGGTCAGGCCGACGGTGTTGCCGCGGGTGACCGCCGCGGCCCAGCTGCCCGCCCACTCGGCCCGCCCGTGCCGGGCGGTGTCGGTGTCGGTGTCGGACGGGCCGGCGCTGGCCACCACCGCCGGGGTGGCCACGACCAGCAGGGTGGCCGCGGAAGCTATGACGTGCCATCTCTTCGGGGTCGACATGGAACCTCCATCGTTGGCAGCCCGGAGTCGGCGTCCATGATCGGCACCGCCCGGACGATGGTCCAGAAACCTAGCCGCTGGCGCTGACGGGCGTCAATCAACCCGATCGACGTGATCAAATGTCCGGCGGGAGGCGCCGAACACCGTTCGGCTCTGTCCGGTCAGGACGTCCCGCCCCTAGGCTCGTAACCCGGCGGCGGTGCGGTCGCCATGCCGCGCACCCGTCGCGTCCCGGGCTCTGACCTGCCCGGATGCCATTGTCTGCCGGTCGCCGCGACGCGTCCCACCGGGCAGGTCGCGCCGGCCGCCACGCATCGACTGGGGGCTGTGCGATGACCGATCGACCGACCAGCTACGTGCACCAGGCGTTGGAGTTGTTCGCCGGTTTCGGCGACCGGGAGGCGCTGGTCGGCGACGGCCGGCGGCTCAGCTACACCGAGGTCGCCGACGAGGTGCGCGGGCTGGCCGGCGCGCTCGCCGCGCACGGCGTACGGCCCGGCGCGGCGGTGCTGGTGATGCTCGGCAACGCCGTCGAGGGGCCGCTGCTCCAGCTCGCGCTGCACCTGCTGGGCTGCCGGACGATGTGGATCGCCCCGGTCACCTCGCGCCGGGAGATCGACGAGTTCGTCCGGCTGGCCCGTCCCGACGTCTTCGTGCACGACGCCCGGGCCACCGATGGCCTCGGCGTCCAGATCGCCGCCTCGCTGCCCGGGGTGCCGGTGCTGCGCCTCGGCGCCGAGCTCACCCCCGGCGCCCCGGTCGAACTGCCCGACGCCGCACCCGCGCCGGAGTCGTTCCTGCAGACCAGCGGCACCACCGGCACGCCCAAGCTGGTGCACCACCGGGAGAGCTTCTACCGGCAGATCCTCGCCCTGGCCGCCGACTTCCGGGCCGCCGGGTTCCCGCTGCTGCGGCACCTGTCGCACTCGCCGATGTGGCTGGCCAGCGGGCAGATCACCACGCTGTTCAACCTCTTCACCGGTGGCGTGCTCTTCCTGCGCCAGCAGTGGGACCCGGTGGCGTTCATCGGCACCGTGGAGCAGGAGGGGATCAACTCCACCTTCGTCACCCCGCCGATGCTCTACCAGGTGCTCGACCACCCGGCCCTGGACGGCGCCGACTTCTCCGCCATGTTCATGTTCAACGTGGGCGCCGGGCCCGCCGCGCCGGCCCGGCTGCGGCAGGCGATCGCGCGCTTCGGCCCGGTCCTGCGCATCGTGTACGGCCTCAGCGAGGCCGTCGTGATCACCGCGCTGCCCGGCCTGACCGAGGACCCGGCCCACCCGGAGCGGCTGCGCTCCTGCGGCAAGCCGTACGGGGACGTGGCGATCGAGATCCGCGACGCCGACGGGCGGGTGCTGCCCCCGGGCGCCGACGGCGAGGTGTGGGTGCGCACCAACCTCAGCTTCGCCGGCTACCACGGCCAGCCGGAGCTGACCGCCGAGACGCTGGTCGACGGCTGGGTCCGGACCCGCGACATCGGCCACCTCGACGACGAGGGCTACCTCTACCTGGTCGACCGGTTGCAGGACCGGATCCTCACCCGGCAGCGCAGCTGGCCGATCTACTCCCGCCCGATCGAGGACGTCCTCGCCGGGCACCCCGAGGTACGCGCCGCCGCGGTGATCGGCGTACCCGACCCGGTCGCCGGCGAGCTGCCCCACGCGTACGTGGTGCGCGCGCCGCGGGCCACGGTGACCGGCGACGAGCTGATCGCGTTGGTGACCGCCGAGCTGAGCGAGACCTGGGCGCCCGGCGGGGTGGAGTTCCTCGACGCACTGCCGCTCAACCGCTCGGCCAAGGTGGACAAGCTGGCCCTGCGGGCCCGGCACGCCGCCACGCGGCCACCGGCGCCGGAGGCCACCGGAGCGGGGATCGGCAGCCCGGCGTGAAGCCGCGGCGGGAGCTGACCGTCCTGGTCGCCGCCGACCTGATCTCCAACCTGGGCAGCCGGATCTCGGTGGTGGCGATCCCCTGGCTGGTGCTGGAGACCACCGGCAGCCCGACGAAGATGGGCCTCGTCGCGGCGGCGGAGACCTTGCCGTACATGCTCTCCAGCGCGCTGGCCACGCCCTGGGCCGACCGGTTCGGGGTGCGCCGTACCTCGATCGTCGCGGACGCCGCGAGCGCGGTGGCGATGGCCGTGGTGGCGCTGGCGCCCTGGCTGGGGTTCGGCGCGCTGGTCGCGCTGGTCGCGGTCGCCGGCGGGCTGCGCGGCATCGGCGACCGGGTCAAGCACGTGATGTTCCGTCCGGCCGCGCAGCGCGCCGGGGTGCCGCTCATCCGGCTCACCTCGGCCTACGACGGGCTGGTGCGCGGGGTGACGCTCTTCGGCGCGGTGCTCGGCGGGCTGCTGATCGCCTGGGTCGGGGTGACGTGGGCGATCTGGATCGACGCGGCGACCTTCGCGGTCTGCGCGCTGCTGATCGGCGTCCTCGTGCACCCGCCGGCACCCACCGAGCCGGCGCCCCGGGAGCGCTACCTGCGGGCGCTGCGCGGCGGCTTCCGCTACCTGCGCACCGACCGGATGCTGCTGACGATGCTGGTGGTGGTCTCCGCGCTGAACATGTTCGCCAACGCCAGCGTGGCGGTCTACATCCCGCTCTGGGTGGCCGAGGTGTTCGGCGACCCGGCCGGCTTCGGCCTGGTGCTGGGGGTCTTCGCCGGCGGCGCGCTGCTGGGCAACGTGCTCTTCACCGCCGCCGGGCCGCGGCTGCCGCGGCAGCTGACCTTCGCGGTGGGCGCGGCGGCCAGCGGTACGCCCCGGCTGCTGGCGCTCGCGCTCAGCGACGAGCTGGTGGTGGTGCTCACCGTGACGTTCCTGTCCGGGATGGCGATCGCGACGGTGAACCCGCTGCTGGGCGCGGCGCTCTACGAGCGGGTCCCGGAGGCGTTGCAGACCCGGGTGATCGGCATCTCCGGCTCGCTGGCCTTCCTGGGGCTGCCCGTCGGCGCGCTGCTGGGCGGCTGGTCGGCGGCGGCGCTCGGGCTGATCCCGGCGCTGTGGGTGATGTCGGCGGCCTGCCTGGTGCTGACGGTGGCCCCGCTGCTGGTCGGCGGGCTGCTCCCGGGGGCCCGGGAACCTCGGCCCGCGGTGCCGCGCGGAGCCGGATCCGGGGCGGGCGTGCCGGCAAGGGAAGCCGCAGCGCCTCACGCTGAGTAGACGTTACATCTACTATCCGACAGTTTAAATGCTGCGATGGCCAATGTCGCCCGGCGCTGAGACCTGTCGATACTGCGTGAGCCCTCGTCCCACGTGTGCCGCCGAAGGGGTCTCGACCATGTGGCATCCTCCCCTCCCCGGGTTCCGCCTCCACGCTCTGACCAGCCGATGGACCAGGCTGCTGGCCGTCCTCGCGGTGCTCGCCCTCGTCACCTCCGGACTGTCCGCCTCGGTGGCGCGCCCCAGACCGGACCGCACCAGCACCCAGTCGGCGACCACGCCCGGCCCGGCCTGCGGCGAGAGCGCCGGCACCGCGGCGATGACCAACGTGGCGGCGACCCTGCCGGACTACCAGCAGGTGGTCGCGCCCGGGATCGCCGCCACCGTCTCGTACGGCGGGGCGAAGCTGGCCATCGGGCCGAAGGCGGTCCGGCTGCCGACCGGGATCGGCGTCACCGTCCTGCCGAAGGGGCTGACCCCGAAGCTGGACAGCGGCATGACCAACGTGACGGGCAAGACGAAGGGGGGTGGCTACCGGTTCACCCCGCACCCGCAGCAGTTCGCCGCCTCGATCCAGGTCACGCTGCCGTACGACCCGGCGCTGCTCACCGAGGAGTTCACCGCGCAGGACATCTACACGTACTTCTTCGACGACGTGCAGACCTGCTGGCAGGTCCTGGAGCGGGTGTCGGTGGACGAGGTCAACCACACCGTCACCTCGCTGACCGACCACTTCACCGACATGATCAACGCGACCGTGACGGTGCCGGAGCACCCGGAGGGCGTGCAGTTCAACCCCAACCAGATCAAGGGCATCCAGGCCGCCGACCCCGGCTCCGGGATCAACCTGATCGCCCCGCCGTCGGCGAACAACCAGGGCGAGAACCACCTGGCGTACCCGATCCAGGTGCCGCCGGGCCGGCAGGGCCTGACCCCGCAGCTCGGGCTCTCCTACAGCTCCTCCTCCGGCAACGGCTGGACCGGCGTGGGCTGGGACCTCTCGGTGCCCAGCATCTCTGTGGACACCCGGTGGGGCGTGCCCCGGTACGCCGGTGCGACCGAGACCGAGACGTACCTGCTCAACGGCGAACAGCTCACCCCGGTGGCGCACCGGGGCGCGCCGGTGGCCCGCAGCGCCGAAAAGGTCTTCCACACCCGGATCGAGGGCAGCTTCGCGCGGATCGTCCGGCACGGCACGAACCCGAAGAACTACACCTGGGAGGTCACCGACAAGAACGGCATCCACTGGCACTACGGCGCGGTGGCGGGTGCCGACGGGCCGGCCACCGACGCCAGCCTGGCCGACGACGCGGGCAACGTCTTCCTCTGGTCGGTCCGCGAGGTGCGCGACCCGCGCGGCAACTTCATGCGCTACCACTACGCCAAGGTGGCCGACACCGGCCTGGCCGGCGGCAGCGTGCCCGGCCGCAACCTCTACGTCGACAAGATCACCTACACGGGCCAGGGCACCAGCGAGGGCCGGTACGCGGTCAGCTTCGACCGGGACCGCGAGCGGGGCGAGGCGCTGCGCGTCGACACCTCCATCGACGCCCGGGGCGGCTTCAAGCGGGTCACCGCGGACCTGCTCCGCGAGGTGAAGGTCACCCTCGACGACAGCCTGATCCGCCGCTACGAGTTCACCTACAAGCGGGGCGCGTTCGCCAAGACGCTGCTCGACGCGGTGATCCAGTACGACGCCGACGGCCACGAGTTCAACCGGCACCGGTTCAGCTACCACGACGACATCCGCGACTCCGCCGGGCAGTACCAGGCGTTCCGGGCGCAGCCGTGGACCTCGCCCGGTGACGGGCTCAGCAGCGCGGCGCTGAACCTCACCCCGGAGCAGGCCGGCAACGCCAGCGCGCTGAACGCCAACACCAACACCAGCGGCGGCGGCCACCTGTACGTCGGCGTGGGCAGCTCGCCGAGCAAGTCCGGCTCGGTCGGCGTGAAGGTCGGCTTCAGCCACGGCAGCGACAAGGGGCTGCTGGCGCTGGTGGACGTCGACGGCGACTCGCTGCCCGACAAGGTCTTCCGCGACGGCGGGTCGGTGAAGTACCGCAAGAACCTCTCCGGCCCGACCGGTGAGGCGACGTTCGCCGCCCAGGCGCAGCCGCTGAACCTGCCGGGGATCATGGGCGAGTCCAGCAACACGCTGACCCTGGGCGTGGAGGGCTACCTGGGCGCGGCCGCCGCGCAGCTCGACTACGTCAACTCGTTCGCCACCACCGAGCAGTACTTCAGCGACGTCAACGGCGACGGCATCCAGGACCTGGTCAACGGCGCCAGCGTGCTGTTCGGCCGGGTGGGCGCCAACGGCGTCCCGGTCTACGGGGTCAGCGGCGACACCCCCGTCCCGATCGGCCAGGGCGAAGTCGACGCGACCGGCCTGTTCGACTCGTTCAACGCCGACCGGGACCGGCTGACCGACTCGTTCCCGCTGCTGGACAGCGTCCGCCGCTGGGTGGCGCCGTACGACGGCACGGTCAAGGTCGAGGGCGCGGTGCAGCTGCCCCCCGGCACCGCCGCCGCGCGCGCCGAGTCGCGTACCGCCGACGGGGTCCGGGTCGCCGTGCAGAAGGAGGGCACGGAACTCTGGTCGGCCCGGATCGAGGCCGACGACGACGGCGCGAAGACGCCGACCGGCGTGGACGCGGTCACCGTGTCACGCGGCGACCGGCTCTACTTCCGGGTCGGCTCGGCCGCCGACGGCGGACTGGACGAGGTGACCTGGGACCCGAAGGTCAGCTACGTCGGCGTGGGCGACCCGCTGGACGCCAACGGCCTGCCGTCGTACCGCTTCCAGGCCTCGCGCGACTTCACCCTCGGCGGCCGGGCCGCCACGGTGAAGGTGCCGCTCACCGGCACCATGCACCTCTCCGGTGACCTGGTGAAGGCCGGCGCCACCTCCGACGACGTGACCGTGCTGATCACCCGCAACGGCACGCCGGTACTGGAGCAGACGCTGGCCGCCGGCACCACCGGCAGTGTGCCGGTCAACCTGGACCTGGACGTCCAGCAGGGACAGACGCTGCAGTGGCGGATCCGGGTCGACTCTCCGGTCGACGTGGACAAGCTGACCTGGACGCCGCGGGCCTACTACACCGCCGCGCCGGGGGTCGACCGGCTCACCGACGCCAACGGCAAGCCGTTCATCGACGTGCACCCGCCGTACACCCTCGACCTGTTCCCGGTCGACGGGCTGACCGCGCCGCAGTCGGCGTACACCGTCACCAGCGGCGGGACGCTGAGCGTGGAGCCGACGTTGAGCTTCGCATTCGGCGCCGAGCACCCCACCGCCCGGGTGGCGTTCACCGTCAAGCGCCGCGGCGAACTGGTGGCCAAGCGGTACTTCCAGGTCAACAACGGGGTGCTGACCTCGCCGGGGGCCTTCGACATCGCCGCCGACACCGGTGACGAGCTGTGGTTCGACTTCAGCACCACCGACCCGAAGCTGCGCGCGTTCCTCACCGGCCAGTCGGTCACCGTGGGCGGGTCGAGCGCGCCGAGCGCCTTCCACAGCGCGGCCGAGGAGGGCGCGTTCCCGCAGCCGTACCGGGGTTGGGGCGCGGTCGGCTACAACGGCAACAAGGACCGGGCGACCCAGCCGATCAACCAGGACGACCTGGTGGTCGACGAGCACTACGGCGACCAGCTCCCGGACAGCGTCGACCCGCAGGCGCAGAAGGACGACTTCGCCGCCGACCCCCGGGTCGACCCGCCGAAGGTCACCCCGTTCACCCCGTCGCCGCAGGACGGTCGGTGGGGCGCCGGTGAGCACTCCTGGATCGCCCGGAGCAGCGTCAGCAGCTCCCGGCTGGGCGTGGACTCGATCAACCTGCCCCGGCCGCAGGACTTCGCCGGGGCGACCGCGGTGCCCCGGCTGTCCCGGTCGCAGCAGGTCTCGCTGACCGGCAGCGTCGGCGGCGGCATCGGGTCGATCGGTGGCAGCCTGGCCACCGGCGACAGCACCGGGCAGGTCGACTTCCTCGACCTCAACGGCGACCAGTTCCCCGACGTGGTCGGGGCCGGCGCGGTGCAGTACACCGACCCGGACGGCGCGCTCGGCGACACCCGGGGCACGCTGCCCGACGGGGCGGTGCGGCGCAGCACCAACGTCTCCGGCAACGCCAGCGCCGGCAGCGCGGCCCGGACCATCTCCACCGGCCGCGGGTACGACAGCCCACCCGGCACCTCCGCGGCCACCAGCGCCCAGTCCGGCAACGACATGCCGCCGCTGGGCGTGGGCGGCAGCTTCGGCGGCACCCGCTCCGACGGGGCGTTCGACCTGCTCGACGTCAACGGCGACAGCCTGCCCGACCGGGTGTACGAGAACGGCAAGGTCGCGCTCAACCTCGGGTACGCCTTCGCCGCCGCCGAGCAGTGGCGCAACCCCGCCGGCCTGAACAAGGGCAGCGGCACCAACGCCGGGCTGAACATCGGCTTCAACACCGACTTCTACGGCTTCGCCGGTGGCGCCTCGTTCAGCCAGGGCCGGTCCTCCTCGGCCGGCACGCTCGCCGACATGAACGGCGACGGCCTGCTGGACCAGGTCCTCTCCGGCAGCCCGATCCGGGTCGGCTTCAACACCGGCAACGGGTTCGAGCCGCCGGTGCCGTTCCACGGCAGCCTCACCGACGTCAACGGCGACCGCAACGCCAAGCTGGGCGGCGGCGTCTACTTCACCTTCGGCATCTGCTTCACCGTGGTCTGCGTCGTGATCAACCCGGGCGCGGACATCGCCACCGGTGCCAGCCGTACCGAGCAGGCGCTGCGGGACATCAACGGTGACGGGTACGCCGACCACCTCTCCTCCGCCCGGGACAACCAGCTCGTGGTGGCCGAGAACCGGACCGGCCGGACCAACCTGCTCGCCTCCGTCGACCGTCCGTTGGGCGGCCGGATGGAGTTCGACTACACCCGCGACGGCAACACCTACGGCCAGCCGCAGTCGCGTTGGGTGCTGGCGAAGGTCTCGGTGAACGACGGCCGGCCCGGTGACGGCCAGGACGTGCAGCTGGTCACCTACGACTACGACGGCGGCGTCTACGACCGACGGGAGCGGGAGTTCCGCGGCTACGGCACGGTGGTGGAGAAGCACCGCGACCACGCCAACGGCGACGCCGTGGGCCGCAGCGTCACCCGCACCTTCCGCACCGACAGCTTCTACACCAAGGGGCTGCTGGAGCAGGAGTTGACCGCCGACGGCGCCGGCAAGCCGTACCAGGAGACGGTGCAGACCTACACCGCCCGCAACGTCTCGTCGCCGGGCTCCCCGGCCGACCTGGCCAGCACCACCGCGACGCTGTTCCCGCAGAACTCCCGCACCGACGTGAGGTACCACGAGGGGGCGGCCAGCCCGGGCAAGACCACCTACGTCACCCGGGAGTACGACGACGTCGGCAACCTGACCCGGCAGTTCGACGCCGCCGACGCGGGCGCCGCCGACGACCTCGACGCGCGGATCGTCTACACCGCGCAGGACCCGGCCTGCCAGGCGGCGTACCTGGTCGGCATGCCGAAGCAGATCGACGTACGCGGCGACGGCACGCTGATGCGGCACCGCGAGTCGACGATCAACTGCACCACCGGCGATCTCACCCAGGTGCGGGTCGCCCTCGCCGACGGCACGACGGCCACCACCGACCTGGAGTACTTCGGCGACGGCAACCTGAAGTCGGTGACCGGCCCGGCCAACCAGGCCGGCCAGCGGTACCGGCTGGACTACACCTACGACGACGTGGTCGACACCCACGTCGAGTCGATCAGCGACAGCTTCGGCTACCGGTCGACGGCCACCCACAACCTGAAGTTCGGCCTGGTGGAGACCACCACCGACTTCAACAACCAGCAGATCCGCAACACCTACGACGCGGTCGGGCGGCTCGACCAGGTCTCCGGGCCGTACGAGATCCCGGAGAACCGCTTCACCATCGACTTCGAGTACCACCCGGAGGCGGCGTACCCGTACGCGGTCACCCGGCACGTGGACCGCGAGGCCGACGGCGGTGTCCGCGACGACACCATCGACACGATCACCTTCGTCGACGGCCTGAACCGCACCACCCAGACCAAGAAGGACGCCGCGGTGCCGGCCACCCCGGACGGCGCGCCTGAGGACGTGATGGTGGTCTCCGGGCGGGTGACGTACGACTTCCTGGGCCGGGCGGTGAAGAGCTGGTACCCGGTGACCGAGCCCAAGGGCGCCGGCAACCTCACCTTCAACCCCGCGTACGACCCGGTCACCCCGACCGAGGTGCGCTACGACGTGCTGGACCGGACCACCCGCACCACCTTCCCGGACGGCACCGCCACCACCATGGAGTACGGCTTCGGCCCGGACCGGGACGGGGTGACCCAGTTCGAGACGGTGGTCACCGACGCCAACGGCAAGTCCAAGCGCACCTACACCGACGCCCGGCAGATCACCACGGCGGTCAAGGAGTTCAACCCGGCCGGCGGCCAGCCGGTCATCTGGACCAGCTACCGCTACAACCCGATCGGTGAGCTGGTCGCCGCGACCGACGACAAGGGCAACGTCACCCGCTCGACGTACGACAACTTCGGCCGGCGTACGTCGCTGACCAGCCCCGACTCCGGCACCGTCACCTCCACCTTCGACCTGGCCAACAACCTGGTCCGCAAGGTCACCAGCAAGCTGGCGGCGGTGTCGAAGGCGATCGAGTACGACTACGACTACACCCGGCTCAAGGCGATCCGGTACCCGGTCTTCCCGGCGAACAACGTCAGCTACACCTACGGGGCTCCCGGGGCGCCGGAGAACGCGGCCAACCGGATCACCGACGTGGTCGACGGCGCCGGCAAGGTCAACCGCCGGTACGGCCCGCTCGGCGAGTTGGTCAAGGAGACCCGCACCACCCCCGCCCAGGGCAGCCACATCCAGACCTTCACCACCGAGTACCGGTACGACTCGTTCAACCGGATGCTCTCGATGACCTGGCCGGACGGGGAGAAGCTCTCCTACCACTACAACAGCGGCGGCCAGGTCGACTCGGCCCGGGGCGTCAAGGGCGAGTTCAGCTACGACTACCTGAAGCGGCTGGACTACGACAAGTTCGAGCAGCGGATCCTGCTGGACACCGGCAACGGCACCCGCACCCGCTACTCGTACAACACCGAGGACCGGCGGCTGAGCAACATCCAGGCGAAGCTCTCCAACGGCTACGTGTTCCACAACCTGGACTACAGCTACGACAACGTCGGCAACATCATGTCCATCGCCAACGACACGGTGGCCCCCAGCGGCCCCGAGGTCGGCATGCAGGTCGGCGGTCCCAGCAAGCAGAGCTACACCTACGACGACCTCTACCAGCTCACCCACGCGGAGGGCAGCTACCAGCCGCGTACCCCGCAGACCGACCGCTACCGGGTCGACCTGAAGTACGACAGCCTGCACAACATCACCAGCAAGAGCCAGACCCACGAGCTGGTCAGCAACGGCAACACGATCGTCGAGGGCAAGCTCAGCTACAACTACGGGTACGCCTACGGCAGCGCGAAGCCGCACGCGCCGACCAGCATCGGCATCTACACCTTCCAGTACGACGAGAACGGCAACCAGATCAGCCGGGAGCAGCAGCCCCGACCGCGCCGGCAGATGATCTGGGACGAGGAGAACCGCCTCGCCTGCAGCCACGAGAACGTGCAGAGCAAGACCCTGCCGCAGACCCCGGCGTCCTGCGACAACGCCGGCGGCACCCCGAACAGCGCCCGCTACTACTACGACGACCAGGGCAGCCGGGTGGTCAAGGACGGGGCGCAGTTCCACATCTACCCGAACCAGAACTACTCCACCCGGGGCAACCAGCAGTTCAAGCACGTCTACATCGGCCAGGACAAGCTCACCACCAAGCTGGTCGAGCCGGACTTCCGCCGCGAGGACCGGCAGTACTACTCGCACAGCGACCACCTCGGGTCGACCGGGTTCGTCACCGACGACCAGGGCGGCATGAGCGAGCACCTGCAGTACTTCCCCGGTGGCGAGACCTGGGTCAGCGAGCACTCCTCGCAGCCGGTGCCGCACCGGTACACCGGCAAGGAGTACGACCAGGAGACCAACCTCTACTACTACGGCGCCCGCTACTACGACCCGCGTACCCAGGTCTGGCAGACGCCCGACCCGGTGCTGGAGAACTACCTGGAGGGCACCCCGAACGGCGGCGTGTACGCGTCGATGAACCTGGCGCTCTACACGTACGCCTACAACAACCCGATACGCCTGGGTGATCCCGACGGCAGATTCCCCTGGAACAGGGTGCTCGGCGGGGTGAAACTCGTCGGCGGTGTCGCCGAGGCAGCCGCGGGCGTGGCACTCGGGGCCGCGACGAGCTGGACGGGTGTGGGCGCGGTCGCCGGTGGCGCGGTGGCGGTGCACGGTGTCGATGTCGCCATCAGCGGTGCCCGGCAGTTGTTCAGCGGCGAGGAGACCAGCTCCTTCACCAGTTCGGGCCTGCAGGCGGCCGGGGTCAGCAAGTCGAACGCCGAGCTGATCGACGCGGGAATCTCGATCGTCGGCAGCGCCGGCGCCAGCATGGCCACCTCGGCGATCAAGGGAGCGGCCACCGCGGCGCCGAAGGTGGCGGCGGCCGCCGCGGACGACGTCGCGGCCCGCGCGGTGCCCAGCACCGCGGAGAAGGTGGTGGAGACGGCCGCGAAGATCCCCTGTGTCGGCAACAGCTTCGCCGCCGGCACCCGGGTGGTGATGGCCGACGGCAGCACCAAGCCGATCGAGGACGTCCGCACCGGCGACCTGGTCCTCGCCGAGGACCCGGAGACCGGTGAGCGCGGACCCCGCGAGGTGACTCACCTGATCATCGGCCAGGGCGTGAAGCACCTGGTCGACGTCGAGGTCAACGGCGAGGTCATCACCGCCACCGACAAGCACCCGTTCTGGGTGGTGGGGGCCGGGGCCTGGGTCGACGCCGGTGAGCTCGCGCTCGGGGACGTCGTCCGGCTGGCCGACGGCCGCACCGCCATGGTGGACGGGCTCACGCCGTACACCCGGGTCGACCGGGTGCACAACCTGACCGTCGCGGGCATCCACACCTTCTACGTGGTGACCGGCGACGGCCGGGCGGCCGACGCGGTGCTCGTCCACAACTCGGGTCCGTGTTCGGTGAACGCGAAGGCCCTGGCGGGGAGCCTCACCGCGGCGAACGTGGTCCGCCCGGCGGAGACCGCCGCGCACCACATCGTGGCCAGCGGCGCCAAGGCGGCGGCACCGGCCCGGGCGCACCTGACCAGCCTCGGGGTGGGCATCAACGAGGCGGCGAACGGCGTCTACCTGCCCCGGTTCGTCAGCTCGGCCAACCCGCTCGGCGCGGCTGTGCACTCCACCACCCACAGTCCGGCCTACTATGCCGAGGTCAACCGGTTGATCCTGCAGACGAAGACCGCGGCCGAGGCACGCAACGTGCTGGCGTACATCGGTAAGCAGTTGGCGGCCGGGCCGTGGCCGTAGGCCGACCCGCCGACGCCCGGGCCCGCGCCGCCGGGCCCGGGCGGGCAGGATGACGGCATGACCCGACGACTGCCGATCGAAGCCGCCGAGGCCGCCTTCCGCGACCTCGGCGGCTTCGCCGCGCCGGACTCCACCGTCCCGCCGCCGGCCCGGCTGCTGGACGCCGTGCGACGCTTCGCCGCCGTGGAGTTCGAGGTGTCGACCGAGCTGCCTGAGCAGGACGGCCTGCTGTTCCAGTACGCGACGGTCGGCGCGACCGGCGACGCCGCGTTCGTCCTGAGCGTCGTGCGCCAGTTCGAGGTGGTCGACGCCGACGGCGACCACGAGGGGTACGTCCAGCTGCACGCCGAATACCGGTTCGGGCCGGACCCGGAGTGGACCGGGCACCACGAGGACTGGTGGTTCCGGGGCGGACCGGAGCCCTTCGACGACTGGTTCGCCCGAATCTCGGCCCACCCGGTCTGGGGCCGCTTCACCCACTCGCCGCCGACCGGATTCGACATCTGGCAGGAAAGCGTCTGAACCATTGCCCGAACGCCCCGGGCCACCCTGACCACCACCCCTCCCCCGCTCTGTCGATCATGAAGTTGTCGCCCCGCCGCCTGGCGTGTCGTGGCAACAACTTCATGATCAACGGGCGGGCGGGGGCACCCTGCCAGGGCGCGTCGGCACCGTCTGGCAGGCTGGCCGGGTGGACGCAGACGAGGTGAGTGCGTTGCTGACGGAGTTCGCCGGGCACGGGCTGCGGGCCTGGGTGGCCGGCGGTTGGGCGGTCGACGCGGTGGTCGGCCGGCAGACCCGACCGCACGGCGATCTCGACCTCGCCGTCGACGCCGCCCAGCAGGCGGCGGTCCTCGCCCTGCTGCACCGGCTCGACTTCGCCGTGACCGTCGACTGGCTGCCGGTCCGCGCCGAGCTGACCGCGCCGGACGGCCGGCGGGTCGACCTGCACCCGGTGGCGTTCCGGCCGGACGGCAGCGGGGTCCAGGAGGGGCTTGACGGCGCCAGCTTCGGCTACGCCGCGGACGGCTTCGCCGAGGGCACCATCGGCGGGCGGCCGGTTCCCTGCCTGTCGGTGGCCCAGCAGCTGCGCTTCCGGGAGGGCTACCCGCCGCGCGCCGTCGACCAGCACGACATCGCCCTGCTCCGGGCGGCCGTGGGCTGAGTCAGCCCACCGCCCCCTGGCGCTCGTCGCCGGTGTCGAAGAACCGGGTCAGGCACCACTGCCCGTCGGCATCCTCGTCCACCGGGCCAGTCTGCCACCGCGCCGCGACGCCCTCTGGCGGGGAGTCAGAGGTACGCCCCGCCCTCCTCGGTGACGCGGGCGACCAGCAGGCCGATCCGGGCGGGGCCGGGCAGCCAGGTATCGACGCCGCCCACCTCGGCGCGCAGGTGCTCACCCTCGACCCGCGCGCCGCCGCTCCAGGGTGCCGGCCAGGTGGTGAACCGCCGCACCTCCACCAGATCGTCGGCGGTCAGGCTCATCAGCGCCCCGGCGAGCGCCGGCACGGCCTCCTCGACCGTCGGGGACCTCGCCCCGTTGTCGAGCCAGGCGTCAAAGATCTCGGGCAGGGGCGCGTCGCCGTCGGACTCGTGCAGTACGAAGTACTCCACCTGGGTCAGGCCGGTCCGCTCCCTCATCCGTCCATTTTCTCCTGTTCGCCGCAGCACCCGCATTCGGCCCCAGCCCGGGCGGATCGTGAGGCTTCTGCACCTTGCGAGGCGGCTGGGACAGCCCTGCCCAGAGCTTCACCGAACTCCTCGTTCCAACCGGATGATCAGAAATACGCTCATGGCTCCCCTCTGTGTCAAGACAACGCTGGGAGCGGGGTTCTAAGCTGGGTCTCGGCGGGTCCGGGAGTGACTTCTCCGAAGAGCCGGCTTGGGGATGCGAGTTGGTCACGCTGGAGTCAGTTGTCGTTCCCCGGTGTCCTCCCGGGCCCGTCGCCGCGGCGGCCGCGGCGTCGTTGATCATTTGTCGGTAGACGATGTCGGACAGGCGTCTTTTCAGCGCGCGCATTGCCGGCGCGGGAGAGCCGGTGGCGTATCTGCTCGCCGGACGATGTGATAGGGGGCAAAGTGGACGCTCCGGAGGGCTCACCCGAACGCTGCGAATCACTCTTGCCGCTGGTCCTTCGCGTAACCGAGCGGGCGCGGTCCAGGCTTGATCAGGTGTGCACATCTGCCGCAGACCGAGCGGTTGAGGTCGCTGCTGGATCGCCGGGCGTCGCCGGCTCGTACGGGCGTCTGGCGGCCACCGTGGATGGCGCTGGCGATTGTCAGAGGCCCGTGGTCGTGGACGACGCTCGCCGCACCGGCACGTGCACGAGGAGTCCGACAGGCCGGCCCGACGTCGAGACCGTCCTGAGCATCGAGGTCCTGCCCCCGACGGCCCGCCGAGCGACAGTGCAGCGATAGCCTGCCGTCATGGCGAGCGCTGAACTGGATGAGTTGATCGTCGCGGACGCCGACGCGCTGCGCGCGT